>NZ_JBIVWS010000003.1:0-230878 GCF_044768905.1 Streptomyces sp. NPDC090994 | reverse complement strand
CGGGGGGCCATCACTAGTTCGGGGGGCCGGGCCCGGGGGGGGGGCGCCCGGGGGGGGGGGCCCCCCCCCTCACTCATGTCGTCGATCATGCCGTCCGGGCCGTCGGCCCGGTCCGGTCAGCGCGGTCAGTGCCCGCCCTGCTCGTCGCGGCGGCGCTGCCAGCGCTCTTCGATGCGGTCCATCATCGAGCGCTTCGGCCGTCCCTGGCGGCGTGCCTGGGGCGCGGCTCCGGCGGCGGGCTGCTCGCCCGGCTTGGGGGCCTTGCGCCAGCCGGTCACCGCGAGGACCGCGCAGCCCAGCATGACGAGGAACCCCACCACGCTGAGCCAGACCTGCTTGGCGACCATTCCGGCCATGAGGAGTGCGATACCTACGAGAAAGCCCGCGACCGCCTGGTAGACCCGTCGCCGGGTGTACGTACGCAGCCCGCTTCCCTCGAGCGCTGTCGCGAACTTGGGATCTTCGGCGTACAGCGCTCGCTCCATCTGCTCGAGCATGCGCTGCTCGTGCTCCGAGAGCGGCACGGCGTCCTCCTCATCGTGCAGTCGCCGGGGCGACCCGGGGGGTCCCTTCAGGATAGGCAGGGAATCGCCCCCGTGAAACCCGCCCC
Organism: Streptomyces sp. NPDC090994; assembly: GCF_044768905.1. Classification (NCBI taxonomy): domain Bacteria; kingdom Bacillati; phylum Actinomycetota; class Actinomycetes; order Kitasatosporales; family Streptomycetaceae; genus Streptomyces; species Streptomyces sp. NPDC090994. Next base: position 230,268 of record NZ_JBIVWS010000003.1, on the reverse strand, counting down.
TCTACGCCAATTGGCCAACCGGTTTCCGCCATGGGCGTCCCGGCCCGCAGGATTTCCATTCCCCGGCAGCCGGTCCGTCATGCCGGACGGTCTCCCTCGATCATACGGCGCCGGGCCCCCGTTCGGGGGGCCTGTGGCGTACTCCATGTGCACGCAAGTAGCTGATCAGGGCCATATCCCGCCAGGTGGCTCAGACCCTTCAGGTCCCGTCGGTCCCCCGGGTCTCACCGAGCACGTGGAGCTGGGTGGCCACGGAGTGGAAGGCCGGGAGTTCGGCCGCGGCGGCCTCCAGCTTCAGCAGCGCGTCCAGGGCCCCGGGCTCGGTGTCCACCAGGACGCCGGGGACGAGGTCGGCGAAGACCCGCACCCCGTGGACGGCGCCGACGGTAAGGCCCGCGCCCTCGACCAGGGCGGTGAGCTGCTCGGCGGTGAAGCGGCGCGGGACGGGGTCGCCGGCGCCCCAGCGGCCGTCCGGATCGCCGAGGGCCTGCCGGGCCTCGGTGAAGTGCCCGGCGAGGGCGCGGGCGAGGACCGCGCCGCCCAGACCGGCGGCGAGCAGGCTGAGGACGCCCTCGGGGCGCAGGGCGGCCACCGCGTTGCGGACGCCCTCGGCCGGGTCGTCGACGTACTCCAGGACGCCGTGGCAGAGCACGGCGTCGTACCCGGCGCGCTCGGCCACGTCGAAGAGGCCGTGGGCGTCGCCCTGCACGCCCCGCACCCGGTCGTCGACGCCCGCCTCGGCGGCCCGGCGCTCCAGGGCGAACAGGGCGTTGGGGCTGGGGTCGACGACGGTGACGTGGTGGCCGAGACGGGCCAGGGGCACGGCGAAGTTGCCGCTGCCGCCCCCGGTGTCGAGGACGTCCAGCGCCGGCCGTCCCGTGGCCTTGACGCGGCGGTCGAGGGCGTCCCTGAGAACCTCCCAGACCACGGCGGTACGGAGGGAGGCGCGGGGGCGCGACGGGTCCGACACGGCAGTTGACTCCTCGGCGCGGCACCGCCTCTGCGCGGCGGAGCGAACGGGCTGCCTCCCCTCTGCCCGGTGGGGAAGGGGGGAGACTTCAGGCGTCTCCCACCCTATTGCCTCCCCATGACCTCCTCCGCCCTGCCCGGTCACTCCGGTGGTGCCACGTGCCACCGGGGGCGAACGGCCCGGGATCAGGCCCGGGATCAGGCCCTGGATCAGATCCGGGATCGGGGCGGGATCCGAGGGTCACCCCGCGTCCGGCAGGCCGCACCCCGGGGGCTCCGGAGCGCCGTCCCGGGGGTCACCGGGGCCGGGGGGCCCGCCGCTCTCCGCCCGGTCGCCGTCGGCACGGGGCTGCGGGAGGACCGGCTGGAGGACCAGCATCCGCTCCACCAGGCGCAGGAACATCGCCACGTCGCGCACGAGGTCGTCGGCGTCCCGGCTGCTCGCCGCGCCCTTGATGCCCGCCTCGGCCCGGGCGCGGCGCCGGGCCCCCGAGGCGAACAGCGCGCTCCACTCGGTCAGCTCGGGCGCGATCTCGGGCAGCACCTCCCAGGCGCTGCGGATCCGGGCCCGGGCCCTGGGCGTGGGTTCCGGGCGGCCCCGGGCCGCGAGCACGGCGGCCGCGGTACGCAGGGCGGCGAGGTGGGCCCGCGCGTACCGCTCGTTGGGGCTTTCGAGGGCGGTGGCCTCGTCCAGTCCGGCGTGGGCCCGGGCGAGGAGGTCGAGGGCGGCGGGCGGGGCCGTGGCCCGGCGCAGCACGGGGTGCACATCGCTCGCCGGGCCGGTCAGTGAGGGGGCAGGGCCGGTGGCGCGGCGCCGGCGGGCGGCGGCCGCGGAGGGGTTGGCCATGACGAACCTCCTGTCGTCTGTGTGACGGCACGGGTGCCGTGAGTACCCATCGTGGGGTATGGCACTGACAATCCGTTCCGACCTGGACTTTTGCCTCGATCAGGAGTTCGTGCGGGAGTTCGCGTCGGGTGGTGCCCGGGGGCACGACGGTGACCGGTCCGGGGCGGGCGGGCGGACGGACACACGGGAGAGCGCCGGTCCGTTGTGGCCGCGTCCCCCGCGGGCCACCGCCGGACCGGCGCTCCCTGTTGCTCCCCCGTACGTCCCCCGTACGTTCCCCCGGCGGACCGCCTCACGCTCCCCCGTACGGCCGTCCTCCGGGTTCCCCCGTGCCTCGCTCCCGCCGGACTCGGCCGGCGGAAGGAGCGGATCGTGGGCCCGGCCGCCGCTCCGGCGCCCCGTGTCGCCGGTGTTGCGGCCGTGCCCCTCTCCGTGCCCTCACTCTCTCGTTTCCGCAGGTCGGCCCCCATCCGTGCGGGTACTCAACTGTCCGCCTAGGTACGGATACTCAGCCCTGCGCACCCCTCCCCACGCCTGTCCGCCCGCGTCTGGTGCGCACCGCGTCCGCTCCGGTACTCCCCCGGCCCGGTACGTCATGGAAGACCGCAGGTCAGGGCCCTCCCGACGGGATTGTCAGCGGTGGCGGATAAAGTCCCTGGCATGGCACGGATTGCGGTGATCGGCGCCGGGATGGGCGCGCTGGCGGCGTCGGCCCGGCTGGCCGTCGCGGGCCACCGGGTGACGGTGTACGAGCGCACCGGGACGTACGGCGGGGCGGTGCGCCGTTTCGAGCGGGACGGTTTCTCCTTCGACACCGGTCCCGGTCTGCTGCCGCTGCCCGCGGTCTGGCGGGACCTCTTCGTCAAGACCGGCAAGGAGCCGCTGGAGCGGTGCGTCGAGACGGTCCAGGTCGATCCGTCGTCCCGGCACGTCTTCGCGGACGGCACCGAGGTGGCGCTGCCCAACGCCTCACGCGCGGGCGTCGTCGGCGCGCTGGACGCGGCGCTCGGCGCGGGCGCCGGCCAGCGCTGGGGCGACTTCCTGGTGCGGGCCCGCGAGGCCTGGGACCGGACGCGCCGGCCGCTGCTGGAGGAGCCGCTGTGGCCCGACTGGCGGGTGCTGGGCGAGCGCGAGCCCTACCCGGCCGTCCCGCACAAGCGGCTGCTGCGCACCCGCCGGGCCGGCACGCTCGCCGAGGTCGGCGCCTGGGAGCTGCGCGACCCCCGGCTGGCCGCGCTTCTGGAGAGCCACGCCCTGGCCCACGGCCTTGATCCCCGTACGGCTCCGGCGAGCGCCGCGGTGCTGCCGTACATGGAGCATGCCTTCGGCGTCTGGTACGTCCGCGGCGGGCTGCGCGAGCTGGCGCGGGCGGTGTACGAGCGGTGCCTGGCCCGCAGGGTGGAGTTCCGCTTCGGCACCGAGGTCGCGGCGGTCACCGAGAAGGACGGCCGGGCGGCGGGCGTGGAGCTGGCGGACGGCACGGTGGCGGAGGCCGACTTCGTGGTCGCCGGTGTCGCGCCCGGCGTGCTGGACCGTCTCACCGGGGGCGCGGGGATACGCGAGGCCGGCGAGGTCCCGGCGCGGCGCGGCGGGGCGAGCCGGCTGACGGTGCTGCTGGCGCTGCGCGGCGGCCGGCCCGAGGGCGTCGCACACCGCACGGTGGTGCACGCGCCGGACCGGGACGCCGAGTTGGCCGCCCTGTTCGGCGACGCCCCCGGCACGACCGCGCGGCCGACGGTGACGGTGCTGCGGCCGGACGACCCGGCGCTGGCACCGGACGCGGAGCACGAGGCGGCCGTCCTCACGGCGGTGGTGCCGGCGGCGGACGGGGCGGACCACGGTGAACGGGCCGAGCAGTTGATGGCCGTCGCCGAGCGCGCGGTCCCCGGTCTGCGCGACCGCCTGCTCTGGCACGAGACGCGCACCCCGGCGGACGTCGCGGAGGCGACCGGCGCCGAGGGCGGAGCGGTTCCGGCGCCGGCCCTGGCCGCGGCCGGCGGGCGGCTGCTGCACCCGTCGAACACCACGCGCGTGGGCGGCCTGTTCACCGTGGGCGGCTGGTCCCATCCGGGCGGCGGGCTGCCGCACGCGGGGATGTCGGGCGCGCTGGTCGCGGGGCTGATCGTGGAGGGGCCGGAGTTCCGCGGCTCGCAGTGAGGCGGGCCGGTCGTCCGGGCCGCCGGGGCGGGGCCGGGCCCCGGGTCAGTACCGGTACTGCTGCTCGTCGTACCCCTGGCCGCCCTGCGGCTGCCCGTGTGACCCGTGCTGCCCGTCCCCCTGGTAGGGGTAGGGCTGCTCCGGCGGGAGGTCGCCGCCGTACGCGTCGTCGGTGCTGCGCTGCTGCGGGACCCACACCCCGCCGGCCGGGGTCTCGCCGTAGCCGCCGGTGCCGTACTGGTCCTGCTGCCCGTAGCCCTGCGGGGTGTACCCCTGCTGCTGTCCGGTGGTGTCGTAGCCGGTGTCGTACCCGGTCCCGCCGTAGGTGTGGGTGCCGATGTACGGGTCGGAGTAGGCGGCGTACTGCTCCTGGCCGGTGGTGTCGTAGCCGTAGGACTGCTGCTGGCCGTAGCCGGAGTAGTCGTAGGAGTAGGAGCCGTCCGCGGTCTGCGCGGCCGGTGCCTGCTGCTGGTCCTGGCCGCCGTAGCCCGCCGTGTCGTAGGTGCCGTAGGTGCCGGTGTCGTCGGGCATCGGCAGCGGCTGGTAGACGGGGGTGCCCTCGGCCGGGGTGTCGGTGGGTCGCCCGGAGGCGAACACGTCGTCCTGGTCGTCGCCCGGGTAGCCGTACGCGGCGGTGTCCTGGAGGGAGGAGGCGCCGGCGGGGCCGGCGGGCGGGTGCTCGTCGCCGGGACCCGGCTCGGCCGCCTCCGGGCCCGAGGCCTCCGACTCCGGTTCCCGGCGGTCCGGATCGGGGCGGCGGCGCTTGCTGCCGACGAGGCCCGCCGGGGCCTGGACGGCCCATCCCTCCGCGAAGCCGCGGCGGAACGACAGGGTGACGTAGGTCTGGCCGATCGCGAAGGCGATGGCGCCGAGCGCGATGACGACGACCGACGGGATCAGCACGCCGAGCACGACGCCGAGGAATCCGGCGAAGGCCAGCAGCCGCCAGCGCAGGCGCGCCTTGTACTGCAGCAGCACCTCACCGAGCAGCCACAGCGCGACGATGCCGAACGCGATGTAGAGGACCGCCCAGCCCATGTACGCCCCTCTCCCAGTGACCGCTACGCAGTGTGTCGTATGTACGTGCGGCCGGTCTAGGCCCGCGGTGAGCGGTGCAGGCCCAGGTTCTCGTAGATTTCCAGCGTCGCCGTGGAGTTGTTGAGCGTGATGAAGTGCAACCCGGGCACACCTTCGGCCAGCAGCCGCGCGCAGAACTCCGTGGCGAACTCGATGCCAATGGAGCGTACAGCGGTCGGATCGTCCTTTGCTGTGAGGATCCGTTCTTTCAGATCATCGGGGAACGCGGCGTTGCTGAGCTTCGGCAGCCTCTCCAGCATCTTCACGCTGGTCACCGGCATGACCTCGGGGATGACGGGGGTCTCGCAGCCCGCCGCGACGACCTTGTCACGCAGTCTCAGATAGGACTCGGGGTGGAAGAACATCTGCGTGATCGCGTAGTCGGCGCCGACCCGGCACTTGTCGACGAAGCGCGTCACGTCCTCGTCCCAGTCGGCGGAGCGCGGGTGCATCTCCGGGAAGGCGGCGACGCCCACGCAGAAGTCGCCCGACTCCTTGATGAGTTCGACGAGTTCGGCGGCGTAGGTCAGGCCCTTGGGGTGCGGCACCCAGTCGCCCATCGGGTCGCCGGGCGGATCGCCGCGCACGGCGAGGATGTTGCGGATGCCGGCGTCGGCGTACTGCCCGATGATGTTGCGCAGTTCGGCGACGGAGTGGTTGACGGCGGTGAGGTGCGCGACCGGGGTGAGCGTGGTGTCCGAGGCGATCCGCTCGGTCGCCCGCACCGTGCCGGCGCGGGTGGAGCCGCCGGCGCCGTAGGTCACGGAGACGAAGCTGGGGGCCACCGCCTCGACCCTGCGGAGCGCGTTCCAGAGGTTGCGCTCGCCCTTCTCCGTCTTGGGCGCCCAGAACTCGAACGAGTACGTCGTCTTTCCGGTCGCGAGCATGTCGCGAACGGTGCGCGCGTGATCAGTCCTGGTGGATGCCGTTCCGAGGGCCATACCGGCAGGTTAACCAGGGGCCCCCGGTCACCCAACCGGAGTCGAAAAAATGTCCCTATTGTCGGTTACTTGTCCATCCCTTGGACATCGGCGGCGCTCCCGGCACTCCTGAGCCGCTCGGCGAACTCGGCCGCCGCCGCGCCCGGGTCGTCGGCCTCGGTGAGCGCGCGGACGACGACGGCCCGGCGGGCGCCCGCGTCGAGGACCTGGTCCAGGTTGCCCAGGTCGATGCCGCCGATGGCGAACCAGGGGCGGTCGGTGCGGAGGGAGGCGGCGTACCGGACCAGGTCCAGGCCGGGGGCGTGGCGGCCGGGCTTGGTGGGGGTGGGCCAGCAGGGGCCGGTGCAGAAGTAGTCCACGCCGTCCTGCGCGGCAGCGGCGGCGGCCTCGGACTCGGCGTGGGTGGAGCGGCCGATGAGGACCTCGTCCCCGAGGATCGCGCGGGCGGCGGGCACCGGGAGGTCGCCCTGGCCGAGGTGGAGTACGTCGGCGCGGGCGGCGTGGGCGACGTCCGCCCGGTCGTTGACCGCGAGGAGCTTGCCGTGCCGGGCGCAGGCCTCGGCGAACACGGAGAGGTGCTCCAGCTCCTCCGCCGCCTCCATGCCCTTGTCCCGCAGCTGCACGATGTCGACGCCGCCGGCCAGCACCGCGTCCAGGAACTCCGGCAGGTCGCCCTGGCGCTTGCGGGCGTCCGTGCAGAGGTAGAGGCGGGCGTCGGCGAGGCGGGCTCGGGCGGTGGTGGCGGCGGTTTCGGGCATGGGTGGTGCGTCCCCCCGTGTGGGTGATGGATCCCGTGTGGGTGATGGATCCCGTGTGGGTGATGGGCCCCGTGTGGGTGATGGAGGGTGAGCGGCCCCGTTCGGGTGGGGCGGCCCCGCCGGGTCGGCCCCGCCCGACGGCGTGCGGGACGCCCGCACGCGCACGCCGGACGGGGCCGGGCGGGCAGGTCAGACGGCCAGCGCCTGGGCGCGGCGCTTCACCTCCGTGCCGCGATTCTCACTGAGTGCCTGCGCCGGCGTGCCGGGCAGGCTGTCGTCCGGCGTGAAGAGCCACTCCAGCATCTCCTCGTCCGTGAAGCCGTCGTCCCGCAGCAGCGTCAGCGTCCCGGACAGGCCCTTGACGACCTTGTCGCCGTCGATGAAGGCCGCGGGAACGTGCAGCGCGCGGTTCTCACCGCGGCGTACGGCGATGAGCTGGCCGTCCTTGACCAGCTGCCGCACCCGGGTCACCTCGACGTCGAGCATCTCGGCGATGTCGGGAAGGGTGAGCCAGGCAGGGACGAGAGCATCGATCTTTGCGTCAATCTCGGTCACCCCTCAAGCCTGCCATCTGCCACTGACACGCGGAAGCCGGACCCCTCCGACCAGCGCGGACGAGCCGGGACCGCGCCCCGTGATCCCTCGCCCCGCGACCCCGCTCCCCCGTCACGCCACCGCCGACTTCAGCGGCCTGGCCGGGTCCGCCAGGAGCCGGGCGTCCAGCGCCGCGCCCGACTCGATCAGCCGACGCCCCTGGGCCAGGTCCCGGGGCCGGCCCACCGCCAGCAGCGCGACGAGGCGGTCGGCGCGCAGCCAGCAGACGGTCCAGGCGGGTCCGGCGGGGTCGCCGCGCCGGACCAGGGTGTCGCCGGCCGGATGGTGCCCGGCGTACTGGACGAAGCGGCCGAACTGCTCGGACCAGAAGTACGGCACCGGGTCGTACACCGGCGCCGGCTCCCCCGTGGCGGCGCCGATGATGTCGGCGGCCACCGTGCGCGGCCCCTGGAGGGCGTTGTCCCAGTGGTGCACGAGCAGCCGCTCCCCGTACCGGCCGGAGGGGAAGGAGGCGCAGTCGCCGACAGCGTGGACGTCGGGGACGGTGGTGCGCAGGCGGTCGTCGGCCAGGACCTCGCCGTGGGGGCCGAGCGCGATCCCGGAGCCGGCCAGCCAGGCGGTGGCGGGCCGGGCGCCGATGCCGACGACGACCGCGCCGGCGGGCACGCGCGTGCCGTCGTCGAGGACCACGGCGCCCGGTTCGACGCGCTCCACGCGCGCGTGGGTGCGCAGCACCGCTCCCGCGTCGGCGTACCAGTCGGCCATCGGGGCGGCGACCTCGGCGGGCAGCGCCCCGGCGAGCGGCCGGCCGGCGGCCTCCACGACGGTCACCGCGCACCCGGCCTCCCGCGCGGCGGTGGCGAACTCGGCGCCGATCCAGCCCGCGCCGACGACCACGATGTCGTGCTGCCGGGCGAGCACCGGACGCAGCCGCTCGGCGTCGTCCAGGGTGCGCAGCAGATGAACGCCGGGGACGCCCTCGGCGCCGGGCAGCCGCAGCGGCTCGGCGCCGGTCGCCAGGACCAGGGAGTCGTACGGCACCGGCCCCGCGGAGGTGTCCAGCAGGTGCGCGCCGGGGCGGACGCCCAGCGCCTCCTGCCCGAGCCGCAGCTCGATGCCGAGCGCCTCGAAGTCGACGTCGAAGGCGGAGCCCTCGGCGGTGCCCAGCAGGACGGCCTTGGACAGCGGGGGCCGGTCGTACGGCTGGTGCGGTTCGGCGCCGATCAGTGTGACGGTGCCGGTGAAGCCCCGTTCGCGCAGGGCGACCGCCGTCTGCACGCCGGCCATGCCCGCGCCCACGACGACCACGCGCCGCGCGGAGCCGCCTCGCTCCTGCGTCTGCTCGCTCACCTGATCACCTTAGACACCTGACTCACTGTCGGTCAGGGGGCACGTTCAGTGACCTGCTCCACACTTGCCGCACACCTGTCGCACGCCGGCGCCTGCCGTACCCGCCGCACGCCGGCCCTCGCCGTCACCGGACCTGTTCCACCACGCTGGTCCCGCTGCCCTCCGCCGACTCCCACTCCCAGCTCTCCTCCAGCCGCACGCGCCCGTCCGGCAGGCCGACGACATGCGACACGCAGTGCCCGCCGGCCGTGGAGCCGTCCGTCCTGAGCTGCACGTACCGGAAGTCGAGCCGGTCCCCCTCGCGCGTCCCCACCAGGTGCCCGCGGACCACGTCGCCGCCGGCGTACTCGGCCCAGACGGCGCCGTCCTGCTCGTGGTAGGCGAAGCGGGTACGGGTGCCGACCTGGCCGGGTGCCTGGTCGGCGACCGGGGCGAACACGAGACCGTCAAGCGAACGTGCCACCGGCGGACACTCCCTTACAGAGGCGGACATCGAACAGTTAGGGTGGCCAACGTAAGGCACTCGCGGGAGCCCGGACGCACCGGGCTGAGAGGGAGGCTGGCGGCCTCCGACCGTACGAACCTGATCCGGGTCATGCCGGCGAAGGGAGGGGTTCAGCACCCATGTCGAACAGGTTGGGGACCCCCGACGTCCTGATCGTCGGGGGCGGGATCATCGGCCTGGTCACCGCGTGGCGGGCCGCGCAGCGCGGGCTGGTCACGGCGGTGGTGGACCCGGCGCCGGGCGGCGGGGCCGCCCGGGTGGCGGCCGGGATGCTGGCCGCCGTCACCGAACTGCACTATGGCGAGCAGACCCTGCTCTCCCTGAACCTCGCCTCGGTCCGCCGCTACCCCGCCTTCGCCGCGGAGCTGTCCGAGGCCACCGGGCACGACCTCGGCCACCGCCGCTGCGGCACCCTCGCCGTCGCGCTCGACTCCGACGACCGGGCGCACCTGCGGGAGCTGCACGCCTTCCAGCGGCAGTCGGGGCTGGAGTCCGAGTGGCTGTCGGGGCGTGACTGCCGGCGCCTGGAGCCGATGCTCGCGCCGGGCGTGCGCGGGGGGCTCCGGGTGGACGGCGACCACCAGATCGACCCCCGGCGGCTGGCCGCGGCGCTGCTGACCGCCTGCGAACGGGCGGGCGTGCGCTTCCACCGGACCACGGCCGAGCGGCTCACCGTCGCCGGGGACCGCGCCACGGGCGTCGTGACGGCCGACGGCACCGCCCTGGCGGCCGGGCAGGTCGTCCTGGCCGCGGGCAGCCTCAGCGGCCGTCTGGCGGGCGTGCCGGAGGGGGTGCTGCCGCCGGTGCGGCCCGTGAAGGGCCAGGTGCTGCGGCTGACGATGCCGCCGGGACGGCCGCCCCTGCTCCAGCGCACCGTCCGCGCGGTGGTGCGCGGCAACCCGCTCTACCTGGTGCCCCGCGTCAGCGGCGAGCTCGTCGTCGGCGCGACCAGCGAGGAGCTGGGCTGGGACACGACCGTCACCGCCGGCGGCGTCTACGAGCTGCTGCGCGACGCCCACGAGCTGGTCCCGGGCATCACCGAGCTGCCCCTGACGGAGACCCTCGCGGGACTGCGCCCCGGCTCCCCGGACAACGCGCCGCTGCTCGGCCCGACCGCCCTGGCCGGCCTGCTGCTGGCCACCGGGCACTTCCGCAACGGCGTGCTGCTCACCCCGGTCACCGGCGACGTCATGGCGCACGTCCTGACCACCGGCGAGCTGCCCGAGGAGGCCCGCCCGTTCACCCCCGGCCGGTTCGGCACCACCCAGGCGCCCGTCCAGGCGCCCGTCCAGGCGCCCGTCCAGGCGCCCGCCCCCGCACCCACGGAGCAGCCCGCATGAGCATCAGCATCTCGGTCAACGGGGAGCCGCGCCAGGTGGCCCCCGGGACGGCGCTCGACACCCTCGTACGGACCCTCACGGAGGCGCCGTCCGGGGTGGCCGCCGCCCTCAACGAAACCGTCGTCCCACGCGCGCGGTGGTCGGACACCGCGCTGTCCGACGGCGACCGCGTCGAAGTACTCACCGCCGTGCAAGGAGGCTGAGAACCATGGCCGACGATCCCTTCGTCCTCGGCGGTACGTCCTTCACGTCCCGCCTGATCATGGGCACCGGCGGGGCGCCCAGCCTGGACGTGCTGGAGCGCTCCCTGGTGGCGTCCGGGACCGACCTGACGACGGTCGCCATGCGGCGCGTGAACCCCTCCGTGCACGGGTCGGTGCTGTCGGTGCTGGAGAGGCTCGGCATCCGGGTGCTGCCCAACACGGCGGGCTGCTTCACCGCCGGGGAGGCCGTACTGACCGCCCGCCTGGCGCGCGAGGCCCTCGGCACCGACCTGGTCAAGCTGGAGGTCATCGCCGACGAGCGCACCCTGCTGCCGGACCCGGTCGAGCTGCTGGACGCGGCCGAGACCCTGGTCGACGACGGCTTCACGGTGCTGCCGTACACCAACGACGACCCGGTACTGGCGCGGAAGCTGGAGGACGTCGGCTGCGCGGCGGTCATGCCGCTGGGCTCGCCGATCGGTTCCGGGCTCGGCATCCGCAACCCGCACAACTTCCAGCTGATCGTCGAGCACGCGCGCGTACCGGTGATCCTGGACGCCGGGGCCGGTACGGCGTCGGACGCGGCGCTGGCGATGGAGCTGGGCTGCGCGGGTGTGATGCTCGCCTCGGCGGTGACCCGGGCGCAGGAGCCGGTCCTCATGGCGGAGGCGATGCGGCACGCGGTGGAGGCCGGCCGGCTGGCCCGCCGGGCGGGACGCATCCCGCGCCGGCACTTCGCCGAGGCGTCCTCCCCGACGTCCGGCATGGCCGCCCTGGACCCGGAGCGGCCCGCGTTCTGATCCGGAGCGGCCCGCGTTCCGACCCGAAGCCGCCCGCGTTCCGACCCGAAGCCGCCCGCGTTCCGACCCGGGGCGCGGCGGCGGCCGCCCGGCCGGTCGCCGCGTGGGGTGCGTCACAGGACGGTCGCGGCAGCACCCGCTGGGCGCTCGTACACAGCCGTCTGTCAGCGACGGCTCGTACACTCACCTGCGTGGACACGACCCTTCAGGACCCTCTGGTCGGGCAGGAGCTCGACGGCCGGTACCGCGTCGACGCGCGGATCGCGGTCGGCGGGATGGCCACGGTCTACCGGGCCGTGGACACCCGCCTGGACCGTGTGCTCGCGCTGAAGGTGATGCACCCGACGCTGGCGGCCGACGGCACGTTCGTCGAGCGGTTCATCCGCGAGGCCAAGTCGGTCGCCCGGCTCGCCCACCCCAACGTCGTCCAGGTCTTCGACCAGGGCACCGACGGGGGCTACGTCTACCTGGCGATGGAGTACGTCTCCGGCTGCACCCTGCGGGACGTGCTGCGCGAGCGCGGGGCGCTGCGGCCCCGGGCCGCCCTGGACATCCTGGAGCCGATACTGGCCGCGCTCGGCGCCGCGCACCGCGCGGGGTTCGTGCACCGCGACATGAAGCCGGAGAACGTGCTGATCGGGGACGACGGCCGGGTCAAGGTCGCCGACTTCGGCCTGGTCCGCGCCGTCAACACGGTCACCAGCACCACCGGCGCCGTCCTGGGCACCGTCTCCTACCTGGCGCCCGAGCAGATCGAGCACGGCACCGCCGACCCGCGCGTCGACGTCTACGCGTGCGGTGTGGTCCTGTACGAGATGCTGACCGGCGCCAAGCCGCACCAGGGGGACTCCCCCGCCCAGGTGCTCTACCAGCACCTCAACGAGGACGTGCCGCCGCCGTCCGCCGCCGTGCCGGACCTGGCGTACGAGCTGGACGACCTGGTCGCCACGGCGACCGCGCGCAACCCCGAGATCCGCCCGCACGACGCGGTGGCGCTGCTCGCGCGGGCCCGCGAGGCACGCGCGGCGCTCACCGCCGACCAGCTGGACGCCGTACCGCCGCAGGCGCTGTCCGGCGCGCACGACAACGCGGACGACCGTACGAGCGTGATCCCGCGCGCGCTGACCATGATCCGTCCGCTGCCGGTGAACGAGGAGGAGGCACCTGCCGCGGACGGCTACGACCGCACCAGCAGACTGGACCCGCCGCCGCCCCCGCCCCGGCGCGGCCCCGGCCTGCGACGCGGCCCGCTGGCGATCGTCGTCGCCGTCCTGCTGGCGCTCGGCGTCGGCGCGGGCGTCTGGTACATCAACTCGGGCCAGTTCACCGAGGTCCCGCCGCTGCTGGAGAAGACCGAGGCACAGGCCAAGGCCCGGCTGGAGCAGTCCGGCCTGGACGTCGGCGACATCGAGCACGCGTACAGCGACACGGTGGAGCGCGGCGCGGTCATCAGCACCGACCCGGCGGCGGGCACCCGTATCCGGAACAACGACTCCGTGTCGTTCACCGTCTCCGACGGGCCGAAGACGGTGGAGCTGGCCGATGTGGAGGGCTACCGCCTGGACCGGGCCAAGTCGGTGCTGAAGGAGGACGGGCTGGAGCCCGGCATGGTCACCCGCGCCTTCAGCGACGACGTCCCCGAGGGCTTCGTGATCTCCACCGAGCCCGGGGCGGGCACCACGGTGCGCGCCGGATCGGCCGTCGCCCTCACCGTCAGCAAGGGCAGGGCGGTGGACGTCCCGGACGTCACCGGCGACGACCTGGCGGACGCGCGCGCCGAACTGGCGGACGCCGGCCTGAAGGTGGAGGTCGCCACGGAGCGGGTGAACTCCGACGACTACGACGCGGGCCAGGTCGCGCGGCAGTCGCCCGGCGACGGCGAGCGGGTCGCCGAGGGCGACACGGTGACGCTGACGGTCTCCAAGGGCCCGGAGCGGATCGAGGTCCCGGACGTGGTCGGTGACGACGTCGACGACGCGCGGCAGGAGCTGGAGGACGCCGGTTTCGAGGTCGAGGAGGACCGCGGGCTGCTCGGCCTGTTCGGCGACACCGTCAAGAGCCAGTCCGTCGAGGGCGGCGACACGGCACCGAAGGGTTCGAAGATCACCCTGACGATCCGCTGACCGCTGCACCGACCGGTCGCGCGACCGGCCGCGCGACCGTCCACTGAAGATCCACTGACGGCGACCCCGAGCCGGCCTGGCATCCTGGACCAGGACATGAGCACACCACCTTCGCCCCCGCCCGCCCGCCGCAACCCCGTCGGCGCCCACGTCCCCGTCGCCGGCGGCCTGCACTCCGTGGGCCTGCCCTACGCCCGTGACCTGAAGGCCGAGGCCGTCCAGGTCTTCGTCGCCAACCCGCGCGGCTGGGCCACCCCCGTCGGCAACCCGAAGCAGGACGAGGCGTTCCGCGCGGCCTGCGCGGCGGAGTCGATCCCCGCCTACGTCCACGCCCCGTACCTGATCAACTTCGGCTCGCACACCGAGGCGACCGCGGAGAAGTCGGTCGAGTCGCTGCGGCACTCGCTGCGCCGGGGCCGGGAGATCGGCGCCCTCGGCGTGGTGGTGCACACCGGCAGCGCCACCGGCGGCCGGGAGCGGGCGGTGGCGCTGGCGCAGGTACGGGAGCGCCTGCTGCCGCTCCTGGACGAGCTGACCCACGACGACGACCCGTACCTGCTGCTGGAGTCGACCGCCGGGCAGGGCGCCTCGCTGTGCGCCCGGACCTGGGACTTCGGGCCGTACTTCGAGGCGCTGGACGCCCACCCGAAGCTGGGCGTCTGCCTGGACACCTGCCACGTCTTCGCCGCCGGGCACGACCTGGCCGGCCCGGACGGCATGCGGCAGACCCTGGACCTGCTGGTGGACACCGTCGGCGAGGGCCGGCTGAAGCTGATCCACGCCAACGACTCCAAGGACGTGGCCGGCGCCCACAAGGACCGGCACGCCAACATCGGCGCCGGTCACATCGGCGAGGACCCGTTCCGCGAACTGATGGCGCACCCGGCGACCGCGGGCGTACCGCTGGTCATCGAGACGCCCGGCGGCAAGGAGGGGCACGCGGCGGACGTGGAGCGCCTGAAGAAGCTCCGGGACGGCTGAGGCCCTCCGTCCGGGCCCCCGCAACCGGGGCCCCTACCGCCGGGGCCCCTACAGCTCCGGCCCCTCCCCCGGCTCCTCCTGGTAGGAGTAGCGCTGCTCGCGCCACGGGTCGCCGATGTTGTGGTAGCCGCGCTCCTCCCAGAAGCCGCGGCGGTCGGCGGTCATGTACTCGACGCCGCGGACCCATTTGGGGCCCTTCCAGGCGTACAGGTGCGGCACGACCAGCCGGAGCGGGAAGCCGTGCTCGGCGGTGAGCAGTTCGCCGTCCTTGTGGGTGGCGAAGAGGGTGCGCTCGGCCGCGAAGTCGGACAGGCGCAGGTTGGAGCTGAAGCCGTACTCCGCCCACACCATCACATGGGTGACGGAGGGGGCGGGCGGGGCGATGTCGAGGACCGTGCGGGCGGGGACGCCGCCCCACTCGGCGCCGAGCATGCTGAACTTCGTCACGCAGTGCAGGTCGCCCACGACCGTGGTGTACGGCAGGGCGGTGAACTCCTCGTGGTTCCAGCAGTGCTTCTCGCCGTCGGCGGTGGCGCCGAAGACCCGGAACTCCCAGCGCTCGGGCCGGAACTTGGGGACCGGCCCGTAGTGCGTGACCGGCCAGCCGCGCTGGAGCCGCTGCCCCGGCGGGAGATCGGGCTGTGCCGCCCCTCTCGAAGCACCTTCTCCCGACTCGCGTCCCACCGGCTGACCCATGTCTCCATCCTGACAGACCGGGGCCGTTGTCCGAGAACGGGCCCATTTAAAGTCAGTCTTGAATTCCGGCAATAAACCACAAAATTCACTAAGCCAGGACTTACTTACTAAGTGCAGACTTACTGGACGATCTTCGGAACCAATGCAATCATGCGGCGCAACCTGCCAGTTTTCGTATGGAAGGAGCCTCTGCGATGCAGGGCGACCCCGAGGTCATCGAATTCCTCAACGAGCAGCTGACCGCCGAGCTGACCGCGATCAATCAGTACTTCCTGCATTCGAAGCTGCAGGACCACAAGGGCTGGACGAAGCTCGCCGAGTACACGCGACGCGAGTCCTTCGACGAGATGCGCCACGCGGAGGTCCTCACCGACCGCATCCTGCTCCTGGACGGTCTGCCGAACTACCAGCGGCTCTTCCACGTCCGGGTCGGGCAGACGGTCACCGAGATGTTCCAGGCGGACCGGGAGATCGAGGTCGAGGCCATCGACCGGCTGCGCCGGGGCATCGCGGTGATGCGGAGCAAGAACGACGTCACGTCCGCGAACGTCTTCGAGGCGATCCTCGCCGACGAGGAGCACCACATCGACTACCTGGACACCCAGCTCGAACTGATCGAGAAGCTGGGCGAGTCGCTGTACCTGTCGACGGTGATCGAGCAGTCCCAGCCGGACGCGTCAGGACCGGGCACCGGCGGCTTCTCGACCCACTGAGAAGGCTCCGCCGAGAGCCGGGAAGGTACCGGGAAGGCACCGGGACGGCTCAGGCGGCGTCCGGAAGCTCCGCCGTCAGCGGGGTCGGCGCACCCTGGTCGATCAGCTGCCGGCGGGGGCAGGCGCCGCGGCCGAGCAGCGCCTGGATGCGTCGGACACAGCCGCCGCAGTCGGTGCCGGCCTTGCAGGCGGAGGCGATCTGCCGGGGCGTGCAGGCGCCGGCGTCCGCGTGGGCCCTCACCTGTTCCTCGGTCACACCGAAGCAAGAGCAGACGAACACGCGGTTCACCTCCCGGGCGGGGTCATGGTCGCGCCCTACCGGCCGTGCCGGTGAGGCAAACCTAACCTTACCCATCCCTCAGGTACCGCAAAAGCGAAGGGGGCGCGGATCGTATGTGACCCGCGCCCCATTTACTTCCGCGAAGCGGCTTCCCTACTGGTCCCGGTACATCTCCGCCACCAGGAACGCCAGGTCCAGCGACTGGCTGCGGTTGAGCCGCGGGTCGCAGGCCGTCTCGTAGCGCTGGTGCAGGTCGTCGACGAAGATCTCGTCGCCGCCGCCCACGCACTCGGTGACGTCGTCGCCGGTCAGCTCCACGTGGATGCCGCCGGGGTGGGTGCCCAGCTCCTTGTGGACCTCGAAGAAGCCCTTGACCTCGTCGAGCACGTCGTCGAAGCGGCGCGTCTTGTGGCCGGAGGCGGCCTCGAAGGTGTTGCCGTGCATCGGGTCGGTCACCCAGGCGACCGAGGCACCGGACGCGGTGACCTTCTCCACCAGCTCCGGGAGCTTGTCGCGGATCTTGTCCGCACCCATCCGGACGATGAAGGTCAGCCGGCCGGGCTCGCGCTCGGGGTCGAGGCGCTCGATGTACTGCAGCGCCTCCTCGGCCGTGGTCGACGGGCCGAGCTTGATGCCGATCGGGTTGCGGATCTTCGAGGCGAACTCGATGTGCGCGTGGTCCATCTGCCGGGTGCGCTCACCGATCCACACCATGTGCCCGGAGACGTCGTACAGCTGGCCCGTACGGGAGTCCACGCGGGTCAGGGCGGACTCGTAGTCGAGCAGCAGCGCCTCGTGGGAGGCGTAGAACTCGACGGTCTTGAACTCCTCCGGGTCGGTGCCGCAGGCCCGCATGAAGTTCAGCGCGTTGTCGATCTCCCGGGCGAGCTGCTCGTAGCGCTGGCCGGACGGGGACGACTTCACGAAGTCCTGGTTCCAGGCGTGCACCTGGCGCAGGTCGGCGTAGCCGCCGGTGGTGAAGGCGCGCACCAGGTTCAGCGTGGAGGCGGACGCGTGGTACATCCGCTTCAGCCGCTCGGGGTCCGGGATGCGGGCCTCTTCGGTGAAGTCGAAGCCGTTGACCGAGTCGCCCCGGTACGTCGGCAGCGTCACGCCGTCGCGGGTCTCGGTCGGCTTGGAGCGCGGCTTGGAGTACTGGCCCGCGATCCGGCCGACCTTCACGACCGGCACGGACGCGGCGTAGGTGAGGACGGCGCCCATCTGGAGCAGCGTCTTGAGCTTGTTGCGGATGTGGTCGGCCGAGACCCCGTCGAACGCCTCGGCGCAGTCGCCGCCCTGGAGGAGGAACGCCTCTCCCTTGGCGACGGCCGCCATCCGGGCGCGCAGCTGGTCGCACTCGCCCGCGAAGACGAGCGGCGGATACGACTCCAGCTCCGCAACGACTGCGCGCAGAGCCTCGGTGTCGGGGTACTCGGGCTGCTGCGCCGCGGGCAGGTCTCGCCAGGTGTTGCCAGCGCTCGCGCTGGTCTTAGCGTTCACGGTCACGACCTCAACATTACGGGGTGATGTCGGGCCCTCCGGCCGGTGACCAGAAAATGAGACGACGGATACGCAGCGTGGGCATGCGGTAGGGTGCGTGGCATGTTCGCGCACTCGACCCAGAACTGGTGGTGGACCGCTCCTCCGGCGGCCCGCTGACTGCGCGTACTCAGACTTCGCGAAGGCCGCCCGAGAGGCGGCCTTCGGTGTTTCCGGCTCCGGGTCCGTCTCTCCTTCACCGAGGGAACACGACGACCGATGGACCGACCCGTGGCCAGCCTCCTGCCCGCTCTGCTCGACGACCCCCGCCCCTTCGCCCTGCTGCGGCGCCGCACCCCTGGCCATGACCAGGAGACGGTGGAACTGCTGCGCGGGCCGGTGGCGGAGTACGACCGGCTCGCCGGCCTCCCCGACGACTGCCTGGCGCTGATCCCCTTCCGGCAGATCCGCGAGCGCGGCTTCGACGTCCGCGACGACGGCACCCCGCTGCTGGCGCTCACCCCCGAGGAGCGGTACGAGATCCCCCTCGCCGCCGCCATGGAACAGCTCCCCGTGCACGACGTCCGGGTCGAGGGCGGCGGCTTCGACGTCGGTGACGCGGAGTACGCCGGGATCGTCGGGCGGGTGCTGGACGAGGAGATCGGGCGGGGCGAGGGCGCCAACTTCGTGATCCGGCGGACCTACCGGGGCGGGATCCGGGGTTTCGGGCGGGCCGACGCGCTGGCGCTGTTCCGGCGGCTCCTCGCGGGCGAGCGGGGCGCGTACTGGACGTTCGTGGTGCACACCGGGGACCGCACGCTGGTCGGGGCCAGTCCCGAGGTGCACGTGCGGATGAGCGGCGGCACGGTCGTCATGAACCCGATCAGCGGCACGTACCGCTATCCCGCCGAGGGCCCCACCCCCGAGCACCTGCTCGGCTTCCTCGCCGACGCCAAGGAGATCGAGGAGCTGTCGATGGTGGTCGACGAGGAGCTGAAGATGATGTGCACCGTCGGCGACATGGGCGGCGTCGTCGTCGGACCGCGCCTGAAGGAGATGGCGCACCTCGCGCACACCGAGTACGAGCTGCGCGGGAAGTCCTCGCTGGACGTGCGGGACGTGCTGCGGGAGACGATGTTCGCGGCGACGGTGACCGGGTCGCCGGTGCAGAACGCCTGCCGGGTCATCGAGCGGCACGAGGACGGCGGGCGGGGCTACTACGCGGGGGCGCTGGCGCTGATCGGGCGGGACTCCGGAGGCGCCCAGACCCTCGACTCACCGATCCTCATCAGGACCGCCGACATCGACGCGGACGGGCGGCTGCGGGTGCCGGTCGGGGCGACGCTGGTACGCGGGTCCGACCCGGCCGGCGAGGTCGCGGAGACCCACGCCAAGGCGGCCGGGGTGCTCGCCGCCCTCGGCGTACGGCCGGGACGGCCCGGCCGGGACACCACGCGGCCCGGGCTGGCCGACGACCCCCGGGTGCGCGCCGCGCTGGACGGGCGCCGCTCGTCGCTGGCGCCGTTCTGGCTGCGGATGCAGGAGCGCTCCGGGGAGCTGACCGGGCACGCCCTGGTCGTCGACGGGGAGGACACCTTCACGGCGATGCTGGCGCACGTGCTGCGCTCGGGCGGTCTGGAGGTGACCGTCCGGCGGTACGACGAGCCGGGGCTGCGGGCGGCGGTGCTCGGGCACGCTGCCGGGCCGGTGGTGCTCGGGCCGGGCCCCGGCAACCCCGCCGACCTGGCCGATCCCAAGATGCGGCTGCTGCGCTCGCTCACCGCCGGCCTCGTGCGCGAGCACCGGCACGGGGTGCTCGGGGTCTGCCTCGGGCACGAGCTGATCGCGGCCGAGCTGGGGCTGGACATCGTACGGAAGGAAGTGCCGTACCAGGGGGCGCAGACGGAGATCGACCTGTTCGGGCGGCGGGAGACCGTCGGCTTCTACAACAGCTTCGTGGCGTGCTGCGACGACGAGGAGTACGAGGAGCTGGCCGCGCACGGGATCGAGGTCAGCCGGTCGGCGGGCGGGGAGGTGCACGCGCTGCGCGGGGCCGGCTTCGCGTCCGTGCAGTTCCACCCCGAGTCGGTGCTGTCGCTGAACGGCGCGACGGTGGTGCGGGAGCTGGTGGGTCAGCTGCGCGGCACGAGCACGTTCTCCGAGCGGCGGCCGGCCCGGTAGTCCAGGACGTTCTTCACCGTGGCGTCGACGATCTGGCCGACGGCGTCCTCGGTGTAGTACGCCTGGTGCGAGGTGACCAGGACGTTCGGGAAGGTGACGAGGCGGGCCAGGGTGTCGTCCTCGACGGCCGTGAGGGACTTGTCGAGGAAGAACAGGCCCGCCTCCGCCTCGTACACGTCCAGGCCGACGCCCGTGAAGCGGCCCGCGCGCAGCTCGCCGACGAGGGCGGCGGTGTCGACGAGACCGCCGCGGCTGGAGTTGACCAGGATCGCGTCGTCCCGCATCACCTTCAGGGCGGCGGCGTCGATCAGGTGGCGGGTCTCCGGCATCAGGGGGACGTGCAGGGTGACCAGGTCGGAGGCGGCGAGGAGTTCGTCCTTGGGGACGTAGCGCATGCCCAGCTCCAGGCAGGCGGGGTTCTCCACCGCGTCCCAGCCGAGCAGCCGCATGCCGAAGCCGTGCGCGATCCGCGCGAACGCCTCGCCGATCCTGCCGGTGCCGAGGACGCCCGCGGTGCGGCCGTGCATGTCGCGGCCCATCAGGCCGTTCAGGCGGAAGTCGAAGTCACGGGTGCGGGTGGAGGCGCGCACGATACGGCGGTTGACGGCCATCGCGAGCGCCCAGGCGAACTCGGCGACCGAGTACGGCGAGTAGGACGACACCCGGGCGACGGTCAGGCCGAGGCGCTCGGCGGTGTCCAGGTCGATGTTGTTGAAGCCGGTGGAGCGCTGGGCGACCATCCGGGTGCCGCCCGCCGCGAGGATCTCCAGGACGGACGCGCCGAGGTCGGCGTTGACCGACGTGGAGACGGTCTCGTGGCCGGCGGCGATGGGGGCGGTGTCCTCGTTGAGGAAGACGTCGAGGCAGCGGACCTCGGCGCGGCCCGCGAAGGCCCGTTCGATGAGGGGCTGCTCGTCGGCCTGCACCCCGAAGGCGAGGATCTCCACGCGGACGCTCCCGTCTCGCTGGGCTGGTGCTCCCGAATATAGGGCGCCCGGCCACAGGGCGCCCGGCGCGGCGGTGCCGCTCGGCCGGGCCCGCGGGTCAGGCGCCGTCCGGGCCCGCGGGTCACGCGTCGTCCGGACCCGCGGGTCACGCGTCGTCCAGACCCCGCTCTATCGCGTACCGCACCAGTTCCACGCGGTTGTGCAGCTGGAGTTTGCCGAGGGTGTTCTGGACGTGGTTCTGGACGGTGCGGTGGGAAATGACCAGGCGTTCGGCGATCTGCTTGTAGCTCAGGCCCTTGGCGACCAGCCGCAGTACCTCGGTCTCGCGGTCGGTGAGGCGGGGCGCGCCGGGGGTGTCGGTGTCGGGGGCGGGGGCCGGTTCGGAGGCGAGGCGGCGGTACTCGCCGAGGACGAGTCCGGCCAGGCCCGGGGTGAAGACGGGGTCGCCGGCGGCGGTGCGGCGGACGGCGTCCTGGAGTTCGCCGGTCGAGGCGGACTTCAGCAGATAGCCGGTGGCGCCGGACTTCACCGCCTCCAGGACGTCGGCGTGCTCGCCGCTCGCGGACAGCACCAGGACGCGCACCCGGGGGTCGGCGCCGACGACCTCCTTGCAGACCTGGACGCCGGGTTTGCCGGGCAGGTTGAGGTCGAGGACGAGGACGTCGGGCGCGGCGGCCCTGGCCCGGCGTACGGCCTGGTCGCCGTCGCCGGCGGTGGCGACCACCTCGAAGCCGGACTCGGCCAGGTCCCGGGCGACCGCGTCGCGCCACATGGGGTGGTCGTCGACCACCATGACCTTGATCGGCCCCCGCTGTTCAGTCATGTCCTGCCGCCTTCCCCCGCACGTGCGCGTGTGTCACGCCCGTCGCGTCCTTCGGTACCTTCAGCTCGACCTCCGTGCCCTGGCCCGGCACCGAGATCAGTTCGGCGGAGCCGCCGAGGTCGCGCAGGCGGCCCCGGATCGACAGGGCCACGCCCATCCGTCCCTCGCCCTCGGCCTGGGCGAGGCGGCCCTCGGGGATGCCGGGGCCGTCGTCGCGGACGGTGACGATCACCTCGTCCGGCTCGTCCTCGACGAGGATCCACGCGCGCGCGTGCTCGCCGGCGTGCGCGCGGACGTTGTCCAGGGCCGCGCCGACGGCCGCCGCGACCTCCCGGGCGGCGGCGGGGGCCAGCTCCACGGGCGCCCCGGGTTCGGCGAGGCTGACGCGGGCGCCGGCGTACGGGGCGAGCAGCGCGCGCAGGTCGGCCGGGGCGTCCGGGGCGTCCGGGTCGTGGTCCCCGGGTTCGTCCACGGCCCGTACGACGGCGCCGTCGGCGGCGTCCTCCGACACCCGGGAGACGGGGACCAGGCCGCCGGAGACGAGGGTGCGCAGGGCGATCTCCTGCTCGCCGGCCATCCGGCCCAGCTCGGCCGCCTCGCCACCGAGGACGGCGCCGCGCCGCTGCACCATGGCCAGCACCTGGAGCACGCTGTCGTGGATGTCCCGGGCGAGGCGTTCCCGCTCCCGGGTGGCGGCCTCGATCTCCAGGGCGCGGGCGAGGGTGCGCTCGGAGGCGCGGGCGACCTCGACGACGTAGCCGATGGCGATGGCGGCGACCCAGACGAGCATGACGTTGTGGACGGTGTCGCGGGCCGGGCTGCCGCGCTCGACCAGGTTGGCGGCGGCGACCAGGGTGGAGGCGACGGCGGCCCAGCGCCAGCCGCCCTTGATGGCGAAGGCCAGGACGGAACCGGCGGTCCATATCGACGGCAGGGTCGGGCCGCCGGCCGTGATGCGCTCGTGGGTGTCGGCGAGCGGGGTGAGCAGGATGCCGGTGAGGGCGACGGTGAGGTCGAGGGTGAGGAACCGCTTGGTGCAGGCGGCGGCGTTCGCGACCCGCGGCAGGGTGGCGAGCGTCCAGGCGACCAGGACGACGTAGTAGCCGATGGCGAGCCAGGGGCGGGTGAAGTGCTCGTAGGCGGTGGTGAAGAGACCGATCGCGTAGACCATGGTGAGCACGCGGTAGGCGGTCAGCGCGCGCCACAGGGGCTGCTCGACCGACATCCGCATGACCCGCTCGCGCCTGGCCATCTCCCCCACCCCCGTCCGGGTCCCGTCAGGACCCGGGGCTCTCGTCCCCGTCGTCCGCCTGCGCGGCGCGCTCCTTCTCGGCCTGTTCCTTCTCCGCGCGGGCGAGGGCGGCCCTGGCCTCCTTGGCCTCCCTGGCCGCCTCCTTCTCCGCTTCCTTCTCCGCCTTCGCCGCGTCCGCGAGCTGCCGCTTCATGGCGGTCGCGTACATGTCGACGTACTCCTGGCCGGAGAGCTTCATGATCTCGTACATGACCTCGTCGGTCACCGCGCGGAGCACGAACCGGTCGTGTTCCATGCCCTGGTAGCGGGTGAAGTCCAGCGGCCTGCCGATGCGGATGCCGGGGCGCATCAGCTTGGGCACCACCTTGCCCGGCGGCTGGATCTTCTCGGTGTCGATCATGGCGACCGGGAGGACGGGGGCGCCGGTGGCGAGCGCCACGCGCGCGAGGCCGCCCGGCTTGCCGCGGTAGAGGCGGCCGTCGGGCGAGCGGGTGCCCTCGGGGTAGATGCCGAACAGCTCGCCGCGCTCCAGGACCTCTATGCCGCTCTTGATCGCGGCCTCGCCGGCGCCGCGCGCCCCGGAGCGGTCCACCGGGAGCTGGCCGACGCCCTTGAAGAACGCTGCGGTCAGCCGTCCCTTGACGCCCGGCGTGTTGAAGTACTCGGCCTTGGCGATGAAGGTGACCTTGCGGTCGAGCACCGCCGGCAGGAAGAACGAGTCGGAGAACGACAGGTGGTTGCTGGCCAGGATGGCGGGCCCGGTGGCGGGAACGTGCTCCAGTCCCTCCACCCAGGGTCGGAAGGCTAGCTTCAGCGAACCGCCGACGGTGACCTTCATCGCGCCGTACAACAACCGAGTGCCTCCTGTATGTGTCGCACAGACCATAACCCGGAGCACCGGCAAAGGGCCCTGCGGCCCTGGTCGGTGTCCGTGGGGTCGCGTACGGTGAAGTACCCGCACCACGACGTGCCAGCGGCGCCAGCCCCTTGACGAACAGGAGTCGAAGACGTGCCGGTCCTCGCAGGAGCCGAGCCGTTCCGCCAGGAGGGCGGGGAGGTGGGCGTCCTCCTCTGTCACGGCTTCACCGGTTCCCCGCAGTCACTGCGCCCCTGGGCCCGGCATCTGGCCGGGCACGGTCTGACGGTCGCGCTGCCGCTGCTGCCCGGACACGGCACCCGCTGGCAGGACATGCAGCTCACCGGCTGGCCCGACTGGTACGCCGAGGTGGACCGCGAGCTGCGCGTGCTGCGCGAGCGGTGCTCCCGGGTGTTCGTGGCGGGGCTGTCGATGGGCGGCGCGCTGGCGCTGCGGCTGGCGGCGCGCCACGGTGACGTGGTGAGCGGTGTCATGGTCGTCAACCCGGCCAACCGCATGCACGGCCTGGCGCCGCACGCCCTCCCGGTCGTCCGCCACCTGGTACCGGCCACCAAGGGCATCGCCAGCGACATCGCCAAGCCGAACAGCGCCGAACTGGGATACGACCGGGTGCCGCTGCACGCGGCGTACTCCCTGCGCGACTTCTTCCGGGTCGTCGACCGTGATCTGCCGCAGGTCACCCAGCCGCTGCTGCTGATGCGCAGCCCGCGCGACCATGTGGTGCCGCCCGCCGACTCGGCCCGGATCCTGAGCCGGGTGTCGTCGGTGGACGTGACGGAGATCCTGCTGGAACAGAGCTACCACGTGGCGACGTTGGACCACGACGCGGACCGGATCCACACGGAGAGCGTCGCCTTCGTCGCCCGGCTCGCCCCCGGTCTCGTCAAGGAGCCGGAGCCCGGTCTCGGCAAGGAAGGGACGGCCGCAGGTGGCTGAGCACGACTCCGACCGTGAGGACCGCGAGGAGCGCGGGGAGCGCGCAGAGCGCGAAGGTACGGGCACGGGCGCCCCGCAGGAGCAGCACGTGCCGTTCGACGAGGACGCCGCCTGGGCCGCGATCGTCGCCGGCTACGGCGAGGAGCCGCCGGACCCGCCGGGCGCCAAGCCGTTCAAGTCGGTCGAGGACCTGGCGCTGCTGGAGCCGGAGACCAACGACGACGGCGGGGCACCCGAGCCCGCCGAGAAGTCCGACAAGCCCGAGAAGCCCGGGGAACCCGCCCCGGCCGAGCCGCTGGGCAGCTCGGTCGCGTTCGCGCCGGGGATCGGTCCGCGCGACCACAGCCTGGCCGAGCCCGCCGAGGACGACCTCGGCGAGGACGACGAGGGCCACTTCGTGCCGCCCGAGCCGCCGCCGCTGCCGGAGGGCGACGTCACCGCCCGGTTCGCCTGGCTCGGTGTGCTGGGCGGCCCGCTCCTGCTGCTGGTGGCGATCCTGCTGGGCTGGGAGATGACCTGGTGGCTGGCGACCGTGTGCATCGGCGGTTTCCTCGGCGGCTTCGCCACGCTGGTGATGCGGATGCGCACGGACGACGACGAGGACGACGATCCCGGCCGGGGTGCGGTGGTCTGACGCGGACCGCTAACGGCCTGCGGGGATTCTGAGGGCGGCCAGGACCGGGAGGTGGTCCGTGGCCGCCCTCAGGTCGTCTTCCCGTACGCCGGGCAGGCCGCGCGGCACGCCGCAGGCGAGGACCTCGACGCCCGGGGTGGCGAAGAGGGCGTCGATGCGCTGGTGCGGGCGGCTGGGGGTCGAGGTGTGCTCGTCGCCCCAGGGGGCGGTGGCCCAGCAGTCCTGGAGGTCCTTGGCGATCCGCCGGAACGCGGGGCCGTCGGGGCGCTCGTTGAGGTCGCCGCCCGCGACGGCGTGCGGGACACCGAGGGCGGCGAGCCGGTCGAGGAGCAGGCCGCTCTGCTCGTAGCGCTCGTCCTTCTGGAGGGACAGGTGGCAGCTGAGGACGCCGACGCGGGCGCCGCCGAAGCGGACGACGGCGGTGGCGAAGCCCCTGCGGTGCTGGCCGGGGGTGAGCGGCAGCAGGACGTCCTCGGTGCGCTCGACGGTGGCGCGCAGGGAGCACAGCAGCGCGGGTCCCGCGGCGGTGCCGCCGCCGGAGAGGATCACCTGGCCGGAGGCGGCCGCGAGGCGGGCGAGCTTCTTGCGCCAGCGGAAGAAGCGGGGGGCCTCCTGGAGGAGGACCAGGTCGGGGGCGCAGGCCCCGATGACGCGGGCGAGGGCGTCGGTGTCGTCACGCATCGAGCGGATGTTGTAGCTCAGGACGCGGACGACGGCGGAACCGTCGGGTTCGGTACGGGAGTCGGGGAACTGCGGCATGTCGATCAATGTACGCCCAAGGGGGTGGGGCGCGGGGGTGCGTGCGCGGCTGACGGTACGTCGTGGCCGGCCGGCGCCACGCGGCGCCGGCCGCCCATCGACACAGCCCCCCGCGTCCCTTGAGAAGACCGCTTGTCTACATGATCGGGTCGGGTTCGCGGGCCAGGTCCGCTGCTCCTACGAGCCCGGCCTTGTTGCCGAGCTGGGCCGCGATCACGTCCGCCACCGGGCGCCAGTGGGCGCCGACCAGCCAGCGCTTGTACGACTTGCGGATCGGGTCGAGGACCAGGTCGCCCTCGTCCGACAGACCGCCGCCGACGATGAACGCCGACGGGTCGAAGAGCGAGGCCAGGTCCGCCAGGCCCGCGCCGGCCCAGCGGGCCAGCTCGCGGTAGGAGTCGACGGCGACCGGGTCGCCCTGCCGGGCGGCCATCGAGATGTGCTTGCCCTCGATGCCGTCAGGGCTGCCGTCGCCGAGGCCGAGCAGCGTCTCGGCGCGCTCGGGGGTGGCGTTGGCGCGCTGCTTGGCGTAGCGCACCAGGGCACGCCCTGAGGCGTACTGCTCCCAGCAGCCCTGCGAGCCGCAGCCGCACAGCAGGCCGTCGGGCACCATGCGGATGTGGCCGAACTCGGCGGCCACGCCGAAGTGGCCGCGGCGCAGCTTGTTGCCGATGATGATGCCGCCGCCGAGGCCGGTGCCCAGCGTGATGCAGATGACGTTGCGGTGGCCCTTGCCCGCGCCGAACTTGTACTCGCCCCAGGCGGCCGCGTTGGCGTCGTTCTCCACGACGACCGGGAGGCCCACGCGGGCCTCGACCTTCTCCTTGAGCGGCTCGTTGCGCCAGTCGATGTTGGGCGCGAAGTAGACCTCGGAGCGCTGCCGGTTGACGTAGCCGGCCGCGCCGATGCCCACGCCGACGATCTCGTGCCCGGCGCGCGCTCCCTCCACCGCCGAGGCGATGGCGTCCACGATGGCCTCGGGCGTGGTGGGAGTCGGCACCTTGAAGGTCGAGAGGATGTTGCCTTCCTCGTCGACCACCCCGGCCGCGATCTTCGTGCCGCCGATGTCGACGCCGATGGTGAGTCCCATGAATCCCTCAGTTTCGGTCGAGCCCCGCTATGGCCAACCGTACCCGAGGCGCCGCCGCCGGGGCCCGTCAGTCCAGGTCGATGCGCTGGCCGGGACCGGCGTCCGGGCCGCCCTCGTCGTCCCGCGGGTCCCCGTCCCGGGGGCCGGGCTCCTGGCTGGTCCAGCGCTGTTCCTGGCGCTGGACGGCGGAGCGGTAGGCGGCGAGCAGTTCGCCGCCGGCCGCCGCGAGGTGGTCGAAGACGTCCGGGTTGCGCTCGATGACCGGTTCGACGGCGGCCTTGGCCTGCTGGACGACCTGCCGGACCACCTGCTGGGCGGCGGTCCCGGCGACCGGGCCGAGCAGCGGTGCCTGGAGGCCGGACAGCTTGTCGGCCACGGTGTCCACGAGGCGGCGCAGTTCCTCGGCGGCCGAGCCGGGGGGCGGCCCGTAGGCGGCGCGGCGGCGGGCCTTCTCCGCCTCCAGGTCCTCGGCGGCCGCCGTCGCCCAGGCGTCGGCGTCGGCCGCCCGCCGCTCGCCGGCCGCCGACCGCTCCTGTCCGGCGGCCTCGTCGCCCGCGGCGCCGGGCTGCGGGAGCTCTTCGCTCATGACGGACTCCTGACTACGGTTCGTCCCTACGACGTTACCCGAACGGCCGCCACGGCTTCACCGGCTCCGGGGCCACAGCCGCGGGTCGGGCGCGAACCGTACGCTCAGCCGGCCCTCCCGCAGGGCGGCCCCGTCCACGGTGCAGCGGCGCAGCGCGGACGGCAGCGGAACGATACGGCGGAAGGGGCCGGCGGTGACGACGAGTTCGTCACCGCGCCGGACGAGGTCCAGTTCGCCGCGGGCGGCGCCGGGCAGCGGGAGGTGCCAGACCAGGACGCCGTCGTCGGGGAGCCGGTCGGTGACGGGCCACTCGACGGGGGCGGTGTCCGGGTTGACGCCGGGGGCCGCGAGGGCGGCGAGGTCGTCGGTGCCGCGCGGGTCGTGTCCCAGGTGGGGCAGGGTGCGGACGTCGTGGGCGCCCTGCCACTCCTCCAGGGCCTTGCGCTGCTGGGCGACGGGTCCGGCGAGCCAGCTGTCGGCGGGGGCGTCCTCGGGCAGGGTCCGGTTGGCGGCCAGCAGTTCCACGGGCAGGCCGCGCAGGGCCAGGCCGAGGGCGGCGGTGCGCACCGCGTCGAGGCCGGCCGGGCCGGGTTCGGCGACCAGCCGGACGACGGTGTCCCGGTCGGTGAGGACGGCTTCGACGGCGGCCAGTTCCAGGTCCCAGCGGGCGGCGTGCTCGTAGAGCGCCTCGGTGGGCATGGGGACGCCGGCCAGGCGGCCGAGGACTGGGCGCAGGGCGCGGGCGGCCTGCCGTTCGGGCGGCAGCAGGCGGCGCAGGTAGCGGCGGAGTTCCTCGGGCAGGGCGAGCAGGGCGAGGGCGCGCGGGGCGGGCGGCAGGTCGACGACGAGCAGGTCGTGCTCCTCGGCGAGGGCGGCGTCGCGCAGGGCGCGCAGCAGCGCCAGTTCCCCGGCGCCGGGCAGCGGGGTCAGCTCCTCGGGGTCGAGGCGGGCGGCGCCGAGCAGGTCGAGGGCGGCGGAGGCGCGGTCCTGGAGGGCGGCGAGGCCGTCCCGGAACCCCCGGGCCGGGTCGGGCCGCCAGGCGGTGAGGTTGGCCTCGACGGCGGCCGGCGTGGAGCCGGTGGGCACCCCGAGCGCGGCGCCGAGGGTGTCCTCGGGGTCGGCGCCCAGCAGCAGGGTGCGGGTTCCGGACCGGGCTGCGGTGAGCGCGGTGGCGGCGGCCACGGTCGTCCGGCCGCTGCCGCCCGGGCCCATGATCAGGAGGGTGCGCATGAGGGTGAACGGTACCTGCGCGCCGGACGAGCTAGGCGGCGCCCGACTCCACCCGCTTCTTCAGTCCCGCCAGCGCGCGGTCGGTGATGACCTTCTCGGCCTTGCGCTTGATCATGCCGAGCATGGGGATCTTGACGTCGACGGTGAGCCGGTAGGTGACCTCGGTGCCGGTGCCCGCGGGGCGCAGCAGGTAGGAGCCGTCGAGGGAGCGCAGCATCTGGGACTTCACCAGCGTCCAGGAGACCTCGTCGTCACCGGCCCAGGTGTAGGCGAGGGTCTGGTCGTCCTTGATCGCCCCGGCGTCCATGACGAGCCGGACCTGCTCGGCGCGGCCCTGCCCGTCGGTGGCGAGCACCTCGGCCTCCTTCACCTCGCCGGTCCAGTCCGGGTAGCGGGCGAAGTCGGCGATCACTGCCATGACGTCGGCCGGTGCCGCCTCGATCGTGATGCTCGAGCTGGTGTGTTCCGCCATCGCGGTGGGTCCTCCAGATGCGGGCCGGTTGAGACATCGCGTACGCGCGTACGGATGTGCGTGCAGCGTGAAGGCTACCGCGCACCAGGAGGACGGCCGTCACCCCTGTCCGCCCGCACGGCTACCACTCCAGCACCCACGGCCGGCCGGTCGACGCGAAGTGCCCGACGTTCACGCACTCGGTCGCCCCGATCCGCGTCCGCCCCACCAGCGGCTGGTGGACGTGGCCGAAGAGGGCGTACCGGGGGCGGGTGCGCCGGATCGCGTCGAGCAGCGCCCGGCTGCCCCGCTCGAAGCGCCGCGCCACCGTGTCGTAGACCAGTTCCGGGACCTCCGGCGGGATGTGCGTGCACAGCACGTCGACCTCGCCGACCGCCTCGATCTTCGCGGCGTACTCCTCGTCGCTGATCTCGAAGGGGGTGCGCATCGGGGTGCGCAGGCCGCCGCCGACGAAGCCGAAGACCCGGCCGCCGATCTCGACGCGCTCGCCGTCCAGCACGGTGGTGCCGGGGCGGGCGTACTCCGGCCACAGCGCCGGCATGTCGACATTGCCGTAGGTGGCGTACGTCGGGGTGGGGAACGCGGCGAACAGCTCGGCGTACTGCTTGCGCACCGCCTTCTCCATCACGGCGGCGCGGTCCTCCTCGACACCCGCCCACAGCCGGGCGCCGAACTCCTTCGCCTCCGCGAACCGGCGGGCGGTGCGCAGCTCGACGATGCGGTCCGCGTTCTCCACGCCGAACAGGTCCGGGAAGATGCCGCGGGAGTGGTCGGCGTAGTCGAGGAAGAGGATGAGGTCGCCGAGGCAGACCAGTGCGTCCGCCCCCTCACCGGCCCGGGCGAGGTCGCGGGCGTTGCCGTGCACGTCGCTGACCACATGCACGCGCGTCTTCGTGTCCGGGGCGTTCCGGGCCGGTGTGGAAGTCATGGCGATCAAGAGTAGGAGCAGCAGGTCCCCTGTGAACAGTGGTGGCCGGACCTGCGGTTACTGGCTGGTCGGTCGGCGTGTCGACTACTGTGCGCCCAGAGAACAGCAGCTGTGTGACGCAGCGAACATCTCGCCGGGCCCCCCTGTCAAAGACGCCATACCGGCGGGTAACGTCCAGGCAGTCCAGTCGTGCTCAGAAACCCCGCACCCGTGTCCCTTGTCCCCCGAGCACCCGCCCCAGCCATGGACCGCACCGTCGCATCACACAACGTCGTGGCGCCGGCGCCCTATGAGGAGCAGCAGTCTTGCGCGAGTTCAGCCTTCCCGCTTTGTACGAGGTCCCCGCGGACGGCAATCTGACCGACATCGTCCGCAGAAACGCCGCGCAGCACCCTGATGTCGCCGTCATCTCCCGCAAGGCGGGAGGTGCCTGGCAGGACGTGACCGCGCGGGACTTCCTCACCGAGGTGCACGCCGCCGCGAAGGGGCTCATCGCCGCGGGCGTCGAGCCGGGCGACCGGGTCGCCCTGATGTCGCGGACCCGCTACGAGTGGACGCTGCTCGACTTCGCGATCTGGAGCGCGGGCGCGGTCACCGTGCCGGTGTACGAGACCAGTTCGCCGGAGCAGGTGGGGTGGATACTCGGCGACTCCGGCGCCACCGCGTGCGTCGTGGAGTCCGCCGCGCACGCCGAGGCCGTGGAGTCGGTGCGCGAGGGGCTGCCCGCCCTCAAGCACGTCTGGCAGATCGAGGCCGGGGCCGTGGAGGAGCTGCGCCGGCTCGGCCAGGGCGTCACGGACGAGACGGTCGAGGAGCGCGGCTCGGCCGCCAAGGCCGACGACCCGGCGACCATCGTCTACACCTCCGGCACCACCGGCCGCCCCAAGGGCTGCGTCCTCACCCACCGCTCCTTCTTCGCGGAGTGCGGCAACGTGGTGGAGCGGCTGCGTCCGCTGTTCCGCACCGGCGAGTGCAGCGTGCTCCTCTTCCTTCCGCTGGCGCACGTCTTCGGACGGCTGGTGCAGGTCGCCCCGATGCTCGCGCCGATCAGGCTGGGCTGCCTGCCGGACATCAAGAACCTCACCGACGAACTGGCGTCGTTCCGGCCCACGCTGATCCTCGGCGTGCCGCGCGTCTTCGAGAAGGTGTACAACTCGGCGCGGGCCAAGGCGCAGGCCGACGGCAAGGGCAAGATCTTCGACAAGGCCGCGGACACGGCGATCGCCTACAGCCGGGCACTGGACGGCGCGTCGGGCCCGTCCTTCGGCCTGCGGCTCAAGCACAAGATCTTCGACAAGCTGGTCTACAGCAAGCTGCGCGCCGTCCTCGGCGGGCGCGGCGAGTACGCCATCTCCGGCGGCGCCCCGCTCGGCGAGCGGCTCGGCCACTTCTTCCGCGGCATCGGCTTCACCGTCCTGGAGGGCTACGGCCTGACCGAGTCCTGCGCGGCCACCGCGTTCAACCCCTGGGACCGGCAGAAGATCGGCACGGTGGGGCAGCCGCTGCCGGGCTCGGTGATCCGGATCGCGGACGACGGGGAGGTGCTGCTGCACGGGGAGCACCTGTTCAAGGAATACTGGAACAACCCGGAGGCGACCGCCGAGGCGCTGGCCGACGGCTGGTTCCACACGGGCGACATCGGCACCCTCGACGAGGACGGGTACCTGCGGATCACCGGCCGCAAGAAGGAGATCCTGGTGACCGCGGGCGGCAAGAACGTCGCCCCGGCGGTGATCGAGGACCGTATCCGCGCGCACGCGCTGGTGGCGGAGTGCATGGTCGTCGGGGACGGGCGGCCGTTCGTGGGCGCGCTGGTCACGCTGGACGAGGAGTTCCTGGCCCGCTGGTGCGCGGACCACGGCAAGCCGGCCGGCGCGACGGCCGAGTCCCTGCGGGACGACCCCGATCTGCTGGCGGAGATCCAGTCGGCGGTGGACGACGGGAACGCGGCGGTGTCCAAGGCGGAGTCCGTACGCAAGTTCCGGGTGCTGCCCGCCCAGTTCACGGAGGAGTCGGGGCACTTGACCCCGTCGCTGAAGCTGAAGCGGGGTGTGGTCGCGCGGGATTACGCGGGGGAGATCGAGGCGATCTACGCCAAGTAGGCGTGCCACTTGATCGCCGTCGGCGGGTGCGGGTCACCGGTGGTCGCCCGTGCCCACGCGGCGGAGCCGCACCTGTCGCGGCCCCGCCCCCCTGGTCGGCTACAGCAGCGTTCTCAAGCGTTCCGCCAGCAGGTCCCAGCGCCACCGCTCCTCCACCCACTGCCGCCCCCGCTCGCCCATCCTGCGGCGCAGCTCCGGGTCGGCGAGGAGGGTGGTGATCCGGTCGGCGGTCTGTTCGGCGGAGCCGCCCCGGACGACCCAGCCGGTCTCGCCGTCGAGCACGGCGTCCGGCGCCCCGCCGGAGTCCCCCGCCACGACCGGCAGCCCCGTCGCCGACGCCTCCAGGTAGACGATGCCGAGGCCCTCGACGTCCAGGCCGCCGCGCCGCGTCCGGCAGGGCATCGCGAAGACGTCGCCGGCGCCGTAGTGGGCGGGCAGCTCGGACCAGGGGACGGAGCCGGTGAAGCGGACCGAGGCGGCGACGCCGGTCTCGGCGGCGAGGCGGCGCAGGTCCTGCTCGTACGGCCCGCCGCCGACGATCAGCAGCACCGCGTCGGGCTCGGCGGCCAGGACGCGGGGCATCGCCCGGATCAGGGTGTCCTGGCCCTTGCGCGGTACCAGGCGGGAGACGCAGACGACGACCGGCCGGCCGGCCAGCCCGAGCCGGGCGCGGACCTCGTCGCCGCCGGAGCCGGGGTGGAAGGTCTTCTCGTCGACGCCCGGCGGCAGCTGGACCATCCGCGCGGCGGCGGCCGGGGTCAGCGCGTCCGCGATCCGGGAGCGCGTGTACTCCCCCAGGTACGTGATCGTGTCCGTCGCCTCCCCGATCCGGCGCAGCAGCTGCCGGGCCGCGGGCAGCTGGGCCCAGCCGGCCTCGTGCCCGTGGGTGGTGGCGACGATCCGCTCGGCGCCCGCCCCGCGCAGCGCCGGCGCCATCAGCCCGAGCGGTGCCGCCGCTCCGAACCACACGGAGGTACACCCGTGCTCCCGCAGCAGCCCGACCGCCCGCCGGGTCGCCCCCGGTGTCGGCAGCAGCATCGTCGTACGGTCCCGTACGACGGTGAAGGGCTGCTCGGCGTCGAAGGCGGCGGTGGCCGCCACGCCCTCGCGGGTGCGCTTCCAGGTGGAGGCGTAGACGACGATCCGGTCGGGGTCCAGGCGCAGGGCCATGTTGTGCAGGAAGGCCTGGATGCCGCCGGGGCGGGGCGGGAAGTCGTTCGTCACGATCAAGGTCTTGTGCATCGCCCGAGACCCTATCGAAGCCCCCGTTCACAGCAGCCTCCGGCTGTGCGTGTGGCAGACACACAGCAGTTCGGGACATCATGACAGCGTCGGACGGCACCGGACGGGCGGGCAGGGAACACGTGGAGACGACGAGCACCGGGCGGTCCCTGGCATGGCTTCCGGTGGCCTGGTGCGCGACCCGGCTGGTGCTGCTTCTGTGGGTGCTGAAGGTGTGGGTCTTCCCCGGCCCGGACGTCACCAGCGATGTGTCGGTGATCTACCAGGGCTGGTACGAGGTGCTGCGCAGCGGAACGTTTCCGCTGAACGACGTCACCTGGCAGTACCCGCCCGCGGCGGCCACGGCGATCCTCTCCCCCGGGCTGCTGCCCTTCCTCGACTACGCGACGGCGTTCTTCGTCCTGGTCTGCGTGGCGGACCTGGTGGTGCTGGGGATGCTGCTGCGGGTGGGCCTGCGGCCGGGCGGGACCCCGCGCGGGGCCTGGGTGTGGGTGGCCGGGGTGCCGCTGCTCGGTCCGACGGTGTACGCCCGCTACGACCTGATGGTCACCGCGGTCGCGGTGGCCGCGCTGGCCGCCGTCGCCCGGCATCCCCGGGTGGCGGGGGCGCTGGCGGCGCTGGGCGCGCTGCTGAAGGTGTGGCCGGCGCTGCTGCTGCTCGGCATGCGGCGGCGCGTCTCCTGGGCCGCCGCGGTGGTCGCCGGCGTGGTGCTGGCGGGGGCGTTCGCGGTGGCCATGCCCGGGGCGTTCGCCTTCCTGACGTTCCAGCGCGACCGGGGCACCGAGGTGGAGTCGCTGGGCGCGCTGGTCTTCCACGTCGCCCGGAACGTCGGCTGGGACGGGCAGGTGCTGCTCAACTACGGCTCGGTGGAGTTCCTCGGCCCGTACGTGGACTGGGTGAGCACGGGGGCGCTGACGCTGACCGGGATGGCGTTCGGCTGGCTGCTGCTGTGGCGGCTGCGGGCCACGCGGTTCGAGGCGCACACGGCGGCGGACGCGGCGTTCACGGCGGTGCTGATGTTCACGGTGACCAGCCGGGTGATCAGTCCGCAGTACATGGTGTGGCTGATCGGGCTGGGGGCGGTGTGCCTGTGCTTCCGGGCCTCTCGGATGGGGCTGCCGACCGCGCTGGTGCTGGCGGCGAGTGCGGTGACGGTGCTGGAGTTCCCGCTGTGGTTCGCGCACGTGGTCGCCAGTGACACGCTGGGCGTCACCCTGATGTTCGTCCGCAACGGCCTGCTGGTGGCGGCCGCGGTCGCCGCGGCGCGGGTGCTGTGGCACGGGACGGTGCCGGGCTCGGAGCCGGCACCGCTGCCCGAGCGGCCGTCCGCGCGGGCGAGCGGGACACCGGTCTCCTCCTGACCAGCCCGCCCACCGTACGGCCGCACCCGAACCCCACCCACGGGCCCGCCCCTCACCTCACCTCACCTCACCTCACCTCACCCGAACTCCTCCCGCAGATACTCCCCCCACCGCAACGTGAAATCCTCCGGCGTCGTCCCGAGCACCCGGCGCATCGCGTCCTCCACCGCCCCGTCGCGTTCCGGATGCGCGCCCACGGCGCGGTAGAACGCGTCGAGCCGGGCCTCGCCCCACTCCTCGGCGATCAGGCGGCAGGCCATCCAGCCGCCCTCGTACGCCCGGGCCAGTTCGGTCGCGTCGTCGGTGAAACCGAAGTCGTCGTCGCCCGGGAGGGCGTCGGGCACCCGGCCGTCGGCGACGGCGCGGGCCAGTTCCGGGGCGGCCTGGGCGGGGGTGCGGCCGGTGCCGCGGTAGCCGGCCCAGTCGGCGTACCCCTCGGACAGCCACAGGGGCGTCGCGGCGGTGGTGTGGGCGCGGGTGGCGACGTGGGTGGTCTCGTGGGTGAGCACGACCTGCTTGCCGAGCGAGCCGAGCAGGCCGTACGCGTCCGGGTTGACGACGATCCGGTCGGCGGGGGCGTCGGCCCGGCCGCCGGTCTCGCCCGTGGTGACCGCGGCGATGCCCCGGTAGGAGGAGGCGGGCGAGCCGAGCAGCCCCGCCATGTCCGCCAGGGAGCGGGGCACGATGACGACGACCCGCTCCGCCCAGCCGCCGTCCCAGGCCGCCGACACGGCCGGCACCGCGCGGTCGGCGAGCGCCGCGTAGCCGCGCAGCGCCCCGTCGGACCGGCCGACCCCCAGGACGAGGCTGTGCGCGCCGCGTACGACGTGGACCGTGCCCTGGTCCCAGAGCTGCCGGCCGGCCTTCTCCGCGGGCCGGTCGGAGGTGACCCGCCAGGCGCCGTCCGCGCGTTCCAGGCGGACGGTGCGGCCGGCGCCGACCGCTCCGGCGTCGTACCCGGCGAGGCGGTAGCGCAGTTCGACGGCGGCGGTGGCGGTGGCGCCGGCGCGGGTCACCTCGCCGACCCGGTAGGACCAGTCGGCCAGCGGAACCGCGCCGACCCGGTCGAACCCGGCCCGGGTGCCGGTCGCCGCGTAGGCGGCCCGGTCCCGGTCGAGGAGGGCCCGCGCCCGCCGGTCCAGCACGCCCTGCACCTCGGTGCGGACGGAGTCGGCGGCCGGCCGGCCGCCACAGGCCACCGGAGAAAGCAGCAGCAGGCACAGCAGCACCACCGAGGACCTCGACACCCGCCTGCGACCAGCCATCTCCCGAGGGTACGGGGAGGCGGGCCGGAGCGGTCAGGGCCGGGTGACCGAGGAGACGGGCATCATGCCGACGGGGTCGTAGCGCACGGGGGCGCCGGGGTAGGGCGCGTGGATCACCTGGCCGTTGCCCGCGTACATCCCGATGTGGCTGGCGTCGTCGCGGTAGGCGACCAGGTCGCCGGGGCGTGCCTGGTCCAGCGGGACCCGCTGCCCGGCGCCGGCCTGCGCCTGGGAGGTGCGCGGCAGGGCGATGCCGGCCTGCGCGTACGACCACTGGGTCAGGCCCGAGCAGTCGAAGCCGGAGGGGCCGTTGGCGCCCCAGACGTACGGCTTGCCGAGGGCGGACTGCGCCGCGGCGAGGGCGGACGCCGCGCGGCCCGAGGCGGCGGCGCCGCCGGACGGGTCGGGCAGGCCGGCGCGGCCGGAGCGGGAGGCCCGGTCGGCCTCCCGTTCGGTCGCGGAGAGGGAGTTGAGCAGCCGCCGGGCCTCGGCGAGCTTGCGTTC
This sequence comes from Streptomyces sp. NPDC090994, assembly GCF_044768905.1. Lineage (NCBI taxonomy): Bacteria > Bacillati > Actinomycetota > Actinomycetes > Kitasatosporales > Streptomycetaceae > Streptomyces > Streptomyces sp. NPDC090994. The sequence goes on along the minus strand of NZ_JBIVWS010000003.1, from coordinate 193,305 downwards.
CACGGTCTTCTTGTGGGCGGCGACCGTGCGCAGGCTCTTGTTCAGCCGCTCCAGGGTCCGGCCGGCCTCGGCGCGGTCCTGGGCGAGGTGGCGCAGGGCGTGCTGCAACCGCCGCAGCTCGCCCGCCTGGTGGGCGCCGATCCGGTCGAGGGCCGCGGCCTTGTCGAGGTAGTCGTCCGGGTCGGCGGAGAGCAGCAGCGCGACGGACGGGTCCAGGCCGCCGGAGCGGTACTGGGCGCCGGCCAGCGAACCGAGCGCGTCCCGCATGGTGTTGATGCGCCCCTGCTGGCGGGCGATCCGGTCCTGGACGACGCCGACCTCCTCCCGCAGGGCGTCGGTGCGCTCGGCGGCCTCGTTGTAGGCCTCGGTCGCCTGCTCGGCCTCCGTGTGCAGGCGGTCCACCTCGGCACGGGTGTCGTCGTGCGGTGCGGCGGCGGCCGGTACGGCGGCGCCCAGGACGGCTGCGGCGGCGGACAGGAAGCCGGCCACGGCGGTGGCGCCCCGGTCGGACCCGGTTGGTGCAAGGCGGCGATGGGACCCCACGGGAAGCCGCACTCCTTCCGCTGGCGGACGGGAAACGCGGCAGACAGTAGCCCCGCCGCGAGGCCACGGCCAACGGCCTCGGCGTCCGCACAGCCGGGCGCCCCGCCGCTGACGCAGGTCAGCGGCGGGGCGCCGGGTCACAGGAGGGTTCTGTGATTCGCTCGTTCGGGCGGCATGTCGGGTTGATCCGGACGGCCCTCGGAGCAAGACCGGGGGCCGGACGCGGGATCAGACGCGGACGCCCCACATGAAGGGGCCGCCGATGGTGCTCATCGACTCGTACCGCACGACGGTGCCGGTGCGCGGGGCGTGCAGCACTTGGCCGTTGCCGGCGTAGAGGCCGACGTGGTGCAGGTCGTTGAAGAAGAAGACCAGGTCGCCGACCTGGAGGTCGCTCTGGCTGGTGATGCGCGTGCCGATCTGCGACTGGGCCTCGGAGGTGCGCGGTATGGAGACGCCGGCCTGGGCGTAGGCCCAGGAGGTCAGGCCCGAGCAGTCGTACGAGGACGGGCCGGTGGCGCCGTAGACGTACGGGCTGCCTATCTTGCTCTGGGCGGCGGAGAAGGCGGCGCCGGCGCGGCCGGAGGCGGAGGCCGTGGAGCCGGAGAGGGCCGTGCGCTCGCTGCTGCGGGTGGCGCGCTGCTCATCGGCGTCCAGCTCGGCCTTCTCGGCGGCGGTGAGGCTGTTGAGCAGCTTCTGCGCGGCGGAGAGCTTGCCCTGGATCTCCTTCTTGTTCTCGCTCAGCTGGGCGCGGGTGGCCGAGAGGTCCTTGAGCTTCTCGGCGGCCTCCTTGCGCTGCTGGGCGAGGTCGCGCTGCTTGTCCTGGATCTCCTTGAGCGCGTCGACCTGCTGGGCGCTCAACTGGTCGAGGGTGGACGCCTTGTCGAGGTAGTCGTCCGGGTCCGCGGAGAGGAACAGCTGCACGGAGGGGTCGATGCCGCCCGAGCGGTACTGGGCGCTGGCCATCGAACCGAGGCCGTCGCGCAGCTCGTTGAGCTCCTCCTGGCCGCGGGCGACGTTGTCCTGGAGGGTGGAGATCTCCTTCTGGAGCTTGTCCTGCTTCTCCGTGGCCCCGTTGAGCTTCTCGGAGGCCTGCTCCACTTCGTCGTAGAGCTTGTCGACCTCGGACTTGACCTCGTCCTTGCTCTGCTTCTCGCTGGGAGCGGCGTTGGCTGCCTGCGAGCTGAGCACAACGGCGGCGGCGGCCGCGGTGGTGAGCACGGTGACGCGCGCGCGGCTGGGCTGCTTGGGTCGACGGTGGGACGCCACGGGAGGCGAACTCCTTCGTGTGAGTGATCACCCGTTCTAGGGTTCGAAGCCAGACCCTAGTGACCTACTCGTGATCAGTTCAAATCCTTCTCAGGAAAAACCCGGTCACCGACAGCATCTTTTACCTCAATATCACCAGCAGTGACGCATGATTGACACTACGTCAGGCAGCGGGTCAGGAAAGCCGCTTCAGCAGCATCGCCGAGGCCACCGGGCGGGCTCCCGCGCGGGCCACCCCGTCGGCGACCTCGCGGTCGGTGGAGGCGACGATGACCGGCCGGCCCGGCGGCTCGGCCCGCACCAGCTGGCGGATCAGCTCGTCGGCGGTGACGCCGGGCTTCGAGAACAGCACCCGGACCCCGCGCGGCGGCGCCAGCAGCACCGGGGCGGCCAGCTCGGCCCCGTCGAAGACGCAGGTCACCTCGGCGCCGGTCTGCGCGGCGAGCTGCGAGAGCTGGCCGAGCAGCCGCAGCCGCTGCTTCTCCAGGGGCATCTGCGGATAGCCGGTCTTGGTGACGTTGTAACCGTCGACGACCAGATGGGCCTGGGGCAGCGCGAGCAACTGGTCCAGGACGGCCGGGTCGTGCTCGGACAGCGCGCGGGCCGCGATGTCCTTCGGCGTCATCCGGCCGGGCTCCACGGCGTCCACGGTCTCGGCGGGGCGCACGGAGACCGGCGGCAGCGCCAGTTCCCGGCGCAGCCCCTGGGTGGCGTCCAGCAGGGTGTCCAGGAGCAGCCGTACCCGCATGTCCTCGACGCTGCGGCCCTCCCGGGCGGCCTTGCGGGTGGCCTCCAGGGCCGCTTCCGCCTCGCCGAGCCGGGCCTTGAGCCGCCGCGTCTCGCTCTCGGCGGCGGACACCTGGGTCTGCGCCTCGGTGCGTACGGCGTCCAGCTCGCCGCGCATCTTGCGCACCGCCGCCTCGCCGCGCTTGACGTCGCTGAGCGCGCCGCGCAGCTTGCGGTGGAGCGACTCCGCCTCCTTCCTGGCGGCGTCCAGCTCGGTGCGCAGCCGCTCGGTCTCGCCCTTGCCGTGCTCCCGGGCGCGCTCCAGCTCCGCGCGCAGCCGCTCCAGCTCGGCGCGGGTCTCCTCGTCGGCGCGCTCGGCGTCGGCCCGCTGGGCCTCCTCGCCGGCGGCGGCCACGAGCTTGACCCAGCCGGCCGGGCGCAGTACGTAGGCCGCGGCCGCCACGTCGAGCGGGTCCGCGGCCGGCGGCGGGGAACCGGAGGCGAGGGCGTCGGCCAGTTCCGGCTGCGACTCCCTGAGCTTCTCGCCGATGCGCTGGCGGAAGAGCGTGTCCGTCTCCAGCGCGGCGGCCATCGCGTTGCCCGCGAACTTGGCCCGCCGGTTCGGTGTGAAGCGCGCGTACTGCCGCAGCTGCGCGGGAAGTTCCGCGAGGGTCAGCCCGCCGAAGCCGTCCGCGGCCAGCTGTACGACCCTGCGGCGCACCCCGTCGGGCAGCGGACGGTCGAGCACCTCAGCGGCGCCGTCGCCCGGCTCCCCGCCCTGTGTCTCCGCCATCCGTCACCCCAATGCCTGTGCGGGGTGCCCGCTCCGTCAGGAGCCGGCACCCGGCCTGTCCACGAGTTCCACCTGGTCCACGGCGTTGCACCAGCGGCACCGCACCGACTCGATGGTCTCACTGAGCACCTCGCGCTCCTCGACCGTCGGCTCGCCGGCCAGATCGAGGTGGACGTACTCCACGACCTTCGAGGCGCGGGTCACGTCGAAGCGGGTGAGGTTGCCGCAGAGGGTGCAGCGCCACCGCGTCGTGCCGGTCGGCTGGGGAACCGTCATCGTGGCTGTTCGCTCTCTTCCAGTGTCGCCCGACGCACCGGCCTCCCCGGTACGTGTGGCTCGTAACCCTACGGCCTGGCGGGTACCGGCCGCCCGCCTGTCCACGGCGGCGAGGCGTTCCGTGGGCTTGCGTCCGGTTACGTCATGCTCTGTACCCATGATCCGCAACTGGAGCTCGGCGGCCGGCCGGGCGCTGCGCGCGGTGCGGACGGCCGGGTTCCGCCGTCCGGCCCGGGGCGCGGCGCCGGTGACGCACGGCCTGATCGTCCTGTGCTGTCTGCTGTTCCTGGTCAGCCCCGCGGCGGGCCTCGACCCGCGGTACGACGGCTCCGGCGAGGAACTGCTCGCCGCGCAGCGCGTCTACTTCCAGCGCTGGGGCGTGATCCCCGCGGAGCTGTTCGACGGGGCGCCGCGGGCGCTGCTGACCCCGGTCACGGCGCTCTTCGTGCACGGCGGCTGGGTGCACCTGTTCGGCAACATGCTCTTCCTCTATGTCTTCGGGGCGATGACCGAGGAGCGGATGGGCCACGTCCGGTTCCTGCTGTTCCACCTCGGCTGCGGGTATCTGGCCCTGCTGGGGTACGCGATCGCCAACGACGACTCCCGGCAGTCCCTGGTCGGTGCCTCCGGGGCGATCTCGGCGGTCCTCGGCGCATTCCTGTACCTGTTCCCCCGGGCGCGGGTGACCAGTCTCCTGCCGTTCCTGTTGTTCATGCCGCTGCGTTTCCCGGCCTGGGTGGTGCTGCCGTTCTGGGCGGTGCTGCAGTGGCTGTCGGCATGGCGGGCCGGGGACGGGCCGGGGGTGGCGTACCTGGCGCACCTGGTCGGCTTCGGCCTCGGCTTCCTCTACGCCTGGGTGCGTTTCGGGCGGCGGGCTAGAGTGAAGGCCGCCCCAGCGCCCGCCCCCGAGGGAGAGAACCTGCCGTGATCACCGCGATCGTCCTCATCAAGACCAGCGTGGACCGGATCCCCGAGATCGCGGAACGGATCGCCGCGCTGGAGAGCGTCAGCGAGGTCTTCTCCGTCACCGGCACCTACGACCTGATCGCCATGGTGCGGGTGCGCGAGCACGAGGAGCTGGCGGAGGTCATCCCCGGGCGGATCAGCAAGATCCCGGGCGTGGAGGGCACGGACACCCATGTGGCGTTCCGCACGTACTCGCAGCACGACCTGGAGGCGGCGTTCTCCATCGGGCTGGAGAACTGACCCCGTCCCGCGCGCGGATGAAGGGTTCTTCATCCGCGGCTCATCCGGGCCGCCGGGTGCCGGGCGCAGGATCGGGCGCATGGTCTTCTCCCGCCGGATGGCCGCGCTCGCGGCCGTCGTACTGATCCCCCTGGGCATCGCCGCGACCAGCTTCGCGCTCACCGACAGTCCCGGGGAGCCCGAGGTGCCGGCGAAGGTGGAGCTGGAGAGCGGCTCCCCGACCCCCACGCCCACGCCCACCCCGGTGTCCCCGTCCGCATCCGCCTCCGCCTCCGCATCCGACTCCGCATCCGCCTCCGTGTCCCCGGACGAGGTCGTCTCCCGGCCCCCGGTGACCGACAGCCCCCCGGACGACGACGATGACGACGAGCCCGGCCGGACCTCCGACGACGGATACGGGGACGGGGACGACGACGGCGCCGGTGACGACGGCTGACCGGGAACGCCGGCGCATCTCCGCCCGGGTCCGCATCCTGCTCTGGCTGCTGCTGGTGATGGCGGTGGCGCTCGCCTCGGTGGCCGCGACCACCCGGTCGATCCTGCTGCGCGACACCGACCAGCGGATCAACAACCTGCTGGCGCAGGAGGCCGGGGAGTTCGCCAACTTCGAGGAGCAGGGGTTCGATCCGGAGACCGGCCGCCGGTTCACCGAGCCGGACCGGCTGCTGCGGGTCTTCCTGCAACGCCAGTACGCCGACCTCGACGAGGAACTCATCGGCCTGGTCGGCGCCCCGGGCACCGCCCCCGCCCAGCTCATCCAGCAGCGTGACATCCCGGTCGCCCTGCCCCTGCACAAGGACGCCGACGCCCGGCGCCGCGTCTTCGACTCCCCGCACCCCACCGGCACCCTGCACCGCCCCGAGGGCGAGATCCGCTGGGCCAAGGTCAACGTCGCCCGGTACGGCGGCGAGACGGCCGCCGCGTTCGTGGTCGCCTTCCACCCCGGCCGGGAGCAGGCCCGCGCCGACCAGGTGTTCCGCGTGCTGCTCGCCATCTCGGGGGTGGCCCTGCTGATGACCACCGGCATCGCCTGGGTGGTCGCCGGCCGCATCCTCAAACCGGTACGCCTGGTGCGCGCCACCGCCGCCCAGCTCACCGAGCAGGACCTGACCCGCCGTATCCCGGTGCACGGCAACGACGACGTGGCGGCGCTGGCCGAGACGTTCAACGCGATGCTGGACCGGCTGGAGCGGGCCTTCGCCGCGCAGCGCGAGTTCGTCGACGACGCCGGGCACGAGCTGCGCACCCCGATCACCATCGTCCGCGGCCATCTGGAGCTGATGGGCGACGACCCGGCCGAACGCGAGGAGACCGTCCGCCTGGTCACCGACGAACTCGACCGGATGAGCCGGATCGTCGAGGACCTGCTGCTGCTCGCCAAGGCCGAACGCCCCGACTTCGTCCGCCCCGGGCCGGTCCAGCTCGCCGAACTCACCGCCGACGTCTACGTCAAGGCCCGCACCCTCGGGGACCGCGACTGGGTCCTCGCCGAAGTCGCCGACGGGGAAGCCCTGCTGGACGCCCAGCGGATCACCCAGGCCATGGTGCAGCTCGCGCAGAACGCCGTCCAGCACACCGTGCCCGGCCAGCGGGTCGGCATAGGTTCCCGCGTCCGGCAGGGACACGTGGAGCTGTACGTCGCGGACTCCGGCACCGGCGTCCAGCCGCAGGACGCCGGCGTCATCTTCGAACGGTTCCGGCGCGGCACCGCCCGGCGCGGCGCGCGCGGCTCGGGCGCCGGGCTCGGTCTGTCGATCGTCAAGGCGATCGCGGAGGGCCACGGCGGCCGGGTCCGGCTGCACGACACCGACGGCGGCGGCGCCACCTTCATCCTCACCCTGGGGAATCCGGGAACTCCGGGAAACCCGGGACCCCTGGCGACTCCGGGAACTCTGGAAGAGGCACACCCTTGAACCGCATCCTCATCGTCGAGGACGAGGAACGCATCGCCTCCTTCGTCCAGAAGGGCCTGCGCGCCAACGGCTTCACCACCACGGTGGCGGCCGACGGCGAGGCCGGCTACGAGTACGCCCTCACCGGCGGCTTCGACCTGGTCGTACTGGACATCGGGCTGCCCGGCCGGGACGGCTTCACCGTCCTGCGCGCCCTGCGCGAGGCCCGGGTGACCACCCCGGTGATCGTGCTGACCGCGCGGGACTCGGTACGGGACACGGTGGCCGGCCTGGAGGGCGGCGCCGACGACTGGATGACCAAGCCGTTCCGCTTCGAGGAACTCCTCGCCCGGATCCGGCTCCGGCTGCGTACGGCGGCCCGCGCCCCGGAGGTGACGGTGCTCAGGTCCGGCACGCTCACCCTGGACCTGCGCACCCGCCGGGCCCGCGCCGGGGAGCGGAGGGTCGACCTGACGGCCCGTGAGTTCGTGCTCCTGGAGCTGTTCCTGAGACATCCGGGGCAGGTACTGTCCCGGGAGCAGATCCTCTCCCACGTGTGGGGCTACGACTTCGACCCCGGCTCCAACATCGTGGACGTCTACGTACGGGCGCTGCGCAAGAAGCTCGGGGCGCAGGCGGTGGAGACGGTGCGCGGGATGGGGTACCGGCTGCCCTCCTGGTGACGGCCGGTGAAGTTTCCTTCATGTGCGGCTCATCGACGGCTCACCGCCCGGGTGAACCCTCGATGACGTGACCCCGAACCTCCGGCTGACCGCGACGCTGTGCGTGGCGCTGTCCCTGTGCGCACCGCTGGCGATACCCGGCGTCTTCCCCGCCCTGGGCGGCGACGCCCGCCTCACCCTCGCCGTGTTCGCACTGGCCGCCTGCGCCTGGATCGGCACCCCGGTCGACGACACGTACATCGCCCTGGGCGCCGGGCTCGCCCTGACCGCCACCGGGGTGATCAGCAGCGACACCCTGTTCGGCACCCTCGGCGACCCGACCGTGTGGCTGCTGATCTGCGCCTTCGTGCTGGCGGCGGCGGTGACCCGGACCGGGCTCGCGGGGCGGGCGGCGGTGTTCCTGGTCGGCGGGGCGCGCACGGTGCGGCAGTTGGTCCACCTGACCACGGCCGCGCTGGTCGTCACGGCGTTCGCGGTGCCGGCGACCTCGGGCCGGGCGGCGCTGGCGCTCCCGGTGTTCCTCGCCCTCGCCAAGGCCCTGGCCGACCGGAGACGGCTGGTCGTGATGCTGGCACTGCTGTTCCCGACCGTGATCCTTCTGTCGGCGGTGGCGACCCTGATCGGCGCGGGCGCGCACCTGATCACCGTGTCGGTGCTGTGGGAGACGACCGGGGACCGGATCGGCTTCACCGAGTGGCTGCTGCTGGGCCTCCCGCTGGCGGTGGTCTCCTCCCACCTGGCCGCCGAGGCCGTCCTGCTGACGACCACCCGGCGGGCGGACCGCGCGGGCCCGGTACGGATCACCCCCGAGGAGATCCAGCGGCACACGGAGTCGCCGGTCACCGGGGAGTGGACGCAGGCGGAGCGGCGCTGCGCCCTGCTGCTGGCCACGGTGGTGGCCCTGTGGTGCGGCGAGCCCCTGCACCGGGTGCCGCCCGCCGTCGTCGCGCTGATCGGCGCGGTCGTCGCCGCCTCCCCCGCCCTGGGCACCGTACGCCTGAAGGACGCGCTGAAGACGGTGCCCTGGTCGCTGCTGCTGTTCATGGCGGCGACCATGGCGATGGGCGTGGCGCTGGCCGACTCCGGCGCGGCGAAGTGGCTGGTGTCCGGGCTGCCCTCGGACACCGGGCCGGCCGTCTTCCTCGCCGTCGTGGTCGTGGTGAGCACCGCCGCCCACCTGCTCCTCCAGTCCCGTTCCGCCCGCTCTTCGGTGCTGGTCCCGCTGGTGATCGCGGCGGCCGTCTCGGCGGGCGTCAACCCGGTGGCCGCCGCCCTCGCCTCCACCGCCGCGGCCGGGTTCTGCCACACCCTGCCGGCCTCCGCGAAACCGGTCGCCCTCTTCGCGGACGTCCCCGGCGTCCCCACCTACACCCCGCGCGACCTGCTGCGGCTGTCCGCCGTGCTGGCCCCGCTGACCGCCGCGCTCGTCCTGTTCTTCGCCGCCGCGGTGTGGCCGCTGCTCGGCGTACCCGTGACCCGCTGAGGAGCCCGCCATGCTGAACCGAGTCGTCGTCGCCCCCAGCGGTTTCAAGGAGTCGCTGTCCGCCCAGGCAGCCGCCGACGCCATCGCGGCCGGGGTGCGCCGGGTGCTGCCCCGCGCGGAGATCGACCGGGTGCCGCTGGTGGACGGGGGTGAGGGCACGGCCGTGGCGCTGGCCGCCGGGACCGGCGGACGGCTGGTGGCGCTGGCCGCGACCGGCCCGCTCGGCGAGCGGATCGGCACCCACTTCGCGCTGCTGGGCACGCGGGACACGGCGGTGGTGGAGATGGCCGCGGTCGCCGGTCTCTCCCTGGTCCCGCGCACCCTGCGCGACCCCGGCGCCACCACCACGTACGGCGTCGGCGAGCTGATCCGCGCCGCGCTGGACACCGGGGTGCGGCGCGTCCTGGTCGGCTGCGGCGACTCGGGCACCTCCGACGGGGGCGCGGGCGCCCTCCAGGCCCTCGGCGCCCGCCTGCTGGACGCGGACGGCTTCGAACTGCCGCCCGGCGGCCGGGAGCTGACCCGGCTGGCCCGCGTCGACCCGGCCGGCCTCGACCCCCGCCTGCGGGACACCGAACTCCTCGTCGCCTGCAACCCGTTCAACGTGCTGTGCGGCGAACGCGGCGTGGCTCGCGTCTTCGGCCCGCAGAAGGGCGCGACCCCGGCCCAGGTCGAGCACCTCTCGGCCGGCCTGGAGAACTGGGCCTACGTCCTCACCCGCGACCTCCGCCCGACCGGCCTCGACCTGCGCACCGGCCCCGGCACCGGGGCCTCCGGCGGGCTGGGCGCGGGCCTGGCGGCGCTCGGCGCGCGGCTGCTGCCCCGCTTCGACGTCCTCCTCGGCCAGCTCGACCTCGACGCCCGGCTGGCCCGCGCCGACCTGGTGATCACCGCCGAGGGCGCGCTCGACCACCAGACGCCGCGCGGCAAGATCCCGGCGGAGGTGGCCCGCCGCGCCAAGCTGTCCGGACGCCCGGTGCTGGCGCTGGCGGGCACGCTGGGCGAGGGCGCGTACGACGTGCCGGGGGTGGACGCCTGCCACGGCATCCTGCCCGCGCCGATGGCCCTGGCGGAGGCGCTGACCCGGGGCGCGGAACTGCTCACCGACGCGACCGAGCGGGCCCTCAGGATGATCCTGCTGGGCGCCCGGCTACCCGCTCACGCCGCCTCGGCGGAGGTGTCGGGCACGCAACGGCCGTCCTCGGTGCGGTAGTTCCAGCGGGCGCCGTCCCGCACCAGTTCCTTCACCGCCGTCACGAACCGCTCCACGTGCTCGTCGGGGGTGCCCGCGCCGAAGCTGACCCGCACCGCGTTGAGCGACTTCTCGCCGGGCGCCGCCTCGGGGGCGCCGCACTCGCCCTGGCCGCCCGGGTCGCTGCCGAGCAGGGTGCGCACCAGCGGGTGGGCGCAGAACAGGCCGTCGCGCACACCGATGCCGTACTCGGCGGAGAGGGCGGCGGCGAAGTGGGAGCTGTTCCAGCCGTCGACGACGAAGGAGAGCACCCCGACGCGCGGCGCGTCGTCCCCGAACAGTGACAGCACCCGCACCTCGGGCACCTCGGCGAGCCCTTCCCGCACCTTGCCGATCAGGTACTCCTCCCGGGCCACCAGCGCCTCGAACCCGGCCTCGGTGAGCGCCTTGCAGGCGGCGGCGATCGCGTAGGCGCCGATGACGTTGGGCGAGCCGGCCTCGTGCCGGGCGGCGCCCTCGTGCCACTCGACGTCCACTCCCCCGTCGGCGCGCCGGGCGACCTTGCGGCTGGCGCCGCCGCCCGCGAGGTACGGCTCGGCCTCGCGCAGCCAGTCGGCGCGGCCGGCCAGCACGCCCGAGCCGAAGGGGGCGTACAGCTTGTGCCCGGAGAAGGCGACCCAGTCGACGTCCAGGTCGCGGACGCTCACCGGGTGGTGGGGGGCGAGCTGGGCGGCGTCCAGGACGATCCGGGCGCCGTGCGCGTGCGCGGCGGCGGCCAGCTCCCGCACCGGCCACAGCTCGCCGGTGACGTTGGAGGCGCCGGTGACACAGACCAGGGCCGGGCCGTACGGCTCCCGGTCGGCGAGGGCCCGCTCCAGGGTCTCGACGGCCTGCGCGGGGGTGCGGGGGGCGTCGAGGAAGGTGACCTCGGCGTCGCGCCAGGGCAGCAGCGAGGCGTGGTGCTCGGTCTCGAAGACGAAGACCCGGCAGCCGGCGGGCAGCGCGGCGGCCAGCAGGTTCAGGGAGTCGGTGGTGGACCGGGTGAACACCACCTGGTCGTCGTCCCGGCAGCCGAGGAAGTCGTGCACGGTCCGCCGGGCGTTCTCGAACAGGTCGGTGGAGAGCTGCGACAGGTACCCGGCGCCCCGGTGCACGCTGCCGTAGTACGGCGCGTAGGCGGCCACGTCGTCCCAGACCCTCTGGAGCGCGGGGGCGCTGGCGGCGTAGTCGAGGGCGGCGTAGGTGACCTCGCCACCGGTGACGAGCGGCACGGTGACGTCCCGGCCGAGGACGGGCAGCGGGGCGAGGACAGCGGTGGGCACGGACATGGCGGACTCCCGTGAGTACGACGCGCGAGGCGAAGAAAGAGAAAGAAAGGGGGGTGCGGAGGCGGGGCTCGGCGGCCCTAGCGCATTCGCTGATTCACGGGAGACTCCCTCGGACGACCCAGGACCCCTGGTACGCGAGGGGTCCGCGCTTGCCGTGGACCTTGCTGTCCACGGCCTGGTCTTCACCCGGGGCACCCCGCCACGGACGGAGGGTTGCCGGACAGTCGGCCGGGGCCTCATGACTGTCACTCATGACCTGGTTCGAAAACGTACGTGAGGTGATCGCCGTCCCGCAACCCGTGTCCGGATCACGGGACGGACGTCACAGGCGCCGTCAGGCGTTGCTGGCGGCCACCCAGCGCTCCAGGGCGTGCCGGGCCGCCCCCGAGTCGATCGACTCGGCGGCCCGTGCCATGCCGGCCCGGATGCGGTCGGTCAGCGGCCCCTCGCCGGGCTCCAGGGCCACCAGGGCCGCCGCCGAGTTGAGCAGCACCGCGTCCCGGACGGGGCCCGGCTCGCCGCCCAGCAGCCGGCGGGCCACGTCCGCGTTGTAGGAGGCGTCGGCGCCGCGCAGCGCCTCGACCGGCACGATCTCGATGCCGACGTCGCGCGGGTCGAAGACCTCCTCGGTCACCGTGCCGTCCCGCACCACCCACACCCGGGAGGTGGCCGTCGTGGTCAGCTCGTCCAGGCCGTCGTCGCCGCGGAAGACCAGCGCGGAGTTGCCGCGCTCGGCGAAGACCCCGGCGATGATCGGGGCCATCCGGGCGTCGGCGACGCCGATGGCCTGGGAGCGGACCTTGGCCGGGTTGGTCAGCGGGCCGAGGAAGTTGAAGACCGTGCGGATGCCGAGCTGGCCGCGGGCGGCGGCGACGTGGCGCAGCGCGGGGTGGAACTTCACCGCGAAGCAGAAGGTGATGCCCGCCTCCTCGGCGACCTCGGCCACCCGCTTCGGGGTCAGCTCCAGATTGACGCCGAGCTTCTCCAGGACGTCGGAGGCGCCGGAGGCCGAGGAGGCCGCGCGGCTGCCGTGCTTGACGACCTTGGCGCCCGTGCCGGCGACGACGATCGCCGACATGGTGGAGATGTTGACGGTCTTGGCGCCGTCGCCGCCGGTGCCGACGATGTCGACCGTGTCGCCGGGCACCTGGATCACATGGGCGTGCTCGTACATCGCGCGGACCAGGCCGCCGATCTCGTCCACGGTCTCGCCCTTGGCCCGCAGCGCCACCGCGAACCCGGCGATCTGCGCGTCGGTCGCCTCGCCGCGCATGATCGTGTCCATCGCCCACGCGGTCTCGTCGGCGGACAGGTCCCGTCCGCCCAGCAGTCCGTTCAGCAGGACGGGCCAGGAGCGGCCCGCCGCGGTGTCGCCTCCAGCGGGGGTCACAGCGCTCATCTGCCGCTCCTGTGAGAGTGAGATCGGAAAGAACCGGATCCGGAACCGCGTTCGGAACCGGGTCCACCCTATCCAGCCCGGAGGCATGACGAAGGGCCCCGTCCGAAGATCGGACGGGGCCCTTCGCCGTGGCGTGGCGACGCTCGGGGATCAGTGGTGGCCGTGGCCGCTGGTGATCTCCCGGTACTCCTCGACGGTCGGCTTCGGAATCTGCGACTCCTCGCCGTAGTAGGACTTGCTGAGCTTGGCCCGGAGCTTCTCGGTGCTCTTCGGCTTCCGCTCGACGCCGTTCTTGTCCACGGTCGGACCGATCTCGGCCGGCTTGTACTGCTCGTGCGCGGTGAGCGTGTACAGCTGCTCCTGGCTGAGCGGCTCGTGCACCTCGATGAACTCACCGTGCGGCAGGCGCTTGATGATGCCCGACTCGCGGCCGTGCAGCACCTTCTCCTTGTCCCGGCGCTGCAGGCCGAGGCAGATCCGCTTGGTGATCACGAAGGCGATGACCGGGCCGGCGAAGAAGCCGACGCGGACGAACCAGGTGACGGCGTTGATCGAGAGGTGGAAGTGGGTGGCGAAGATGTCGTTGCCACCACCGATCAGCATGATCATGTACGCCGTGACCCAGGCGACGCCGAAGGCCGTACGGGTCGGGGCGTTGCGCGGGCGGTCCAGGATGTGGTGCTCGCGCTTGTCCCCGGTGACCCAGGACTCGATGAACGGGTACACGGCGATCGCCGCGAGGAAGATGCCGAAGATCACCAGCGGGACGAACACACCCAGGACGAGGGTGTGGCCCCAGAAGTTGATCTCCCAGCCCGGCATGGCGCGGACCAGACCCTCGGCGAAGCCCATGTACCAGTCGGGCTGGGCGCCGGTGGAGACCTGGTCGGGCCGGTACGGGCCGAGCGCCCAGATCGGGTTGACGGACGCGATGCCGGCGATGGCCGCGATCACACCGAAGACCAGGAAGAAGAAGCCTCCGGCCTTGGCCATGTACACCGGCAGCAGCGGCATGCCGACGACGTTCTTGTTGGTCTTGCCGGGGCCCGCGAACTGGGTGTGCTTGTGGTAGAAGACCAGGATCAGGTGGCCCACCATGAGCCCGAGCATGATGCCCGGCAGCAGCAGGATGTGGATCGAGTAGAACCGGGCGACGAAGTCGGTCCCCGGGAACTCCCCGCCGAACAGGAACATCGAGATGTACGTGCCGACGATCGGCACGGACAGGATCGCGCCCTGCGTGAAGCGGACACCGGTGCCGGAGAGCAGGTCGTCCGGGAGCGAGTAACCGGTGAAGCCGGTGAACATGCCGAGGACGAACAGCAGGAAGCCGAACAGCCAGTTGATCTCACGCGGCTTGCGGAACGCGCCGGTGAAGAAGACGCGCATCATGTGCACGAACATGCCGGCGAGGAAGATGATCGCCGCCCAGTGGTGGATCTGCCGGATCAGCAGACCACCGCGCACGTCGAAGCTGATGTCGAGCGTCGACTTGAATGCCTCGCTCATCAGCTGGCCCTGCAGCGGGACGTAGCTGCCGTGGTACTCCACCTCGTTCATCGACGGGTGGAAGAACAGCGTCAGGTACACACCCGTGAGGATGATGATGATGAAGCTGTACATGCACACTTCGCCCAGCATGAACGACCAGTGGTCGGGGAAGATCTTGCGCATGTTGGCCTTGGCCAGGGAGTAGATCCCGAGCCGGCCGTCGGCCCAGTCGGCGACGCGTTCGCCGGCCGGTGCCTTCCCGCGAGAGCGGGCCGTGGTGCTCTCATGTGTACTCATCCGCGCTCCCAGAATGCAGGACCGACGGGCTCCTCGAAGTCGCCGAGCGCTTCGAGGTAACCCTCGTCGTTCACGCCGATGCGCAGCTGCGGCAGGGCGTGACCGGCGGGACCGAAGATCACCCGGGCGCCGTCGGAGAGGTCGAAGGTGGACTGGTGGCAGGGGCAGAGCACGTGGTGCGTCTGCTGCTCGTACAGGGAGATCGGGCAACCGACGTGGGTGCAGATCTTCGAGTACGCCACGATGCCCTCGTGCGACCACTCGAGCTCGCGCTTGTCCTTGATGTTGTCCGGCTGGAGCCGGACGATCATCAGGGCCGCCTTGGCGATCTCGTTCTGGAACTCCTCGTCGTGCTCCTCCAGGCCCTCGGGCTTGGCGAAGGTGAGGGAGCCCACCGCGACGTCGGAGGGACGCAGCGGCTCGTTGGTGTTCATGTTGACGAGCAGCTTGCCCTTGTTCCACAGGGTGTGGCGCAGCTTGTCCTCGGGCAGCGGGCCGAGGTCGCGCAGCAGCACGACACCGGAGAGCGGCACCAGGGCGACCGCGCCGAACATCGTGTTGCGGATCAGCTTGCGCCGGCCGAAGCCGGACTCCTTGGCGCCCTGCTTGAAGTCGGCGTGCACCTTGGCACGGACCTCGGGGGACGCCTCGATCGGATGCCGCTCGTCGGCGACCTCCACGTCGGACATCAGGGTGCGGGCCCAGTGGACCGCGCCCGCGCCGATGCAGAACAGCGCCACGCCCAGGGTCAGGCCGAGGGCGAAGTTCAGCGCGTTGATGTGCCCGATCGGGAAGACGTAGATCGACTTCTCGTGGTCGATCGCCACGAACGCGGCGATGAAGGCGACCGTGGCCAGCATCGACAGGGTGAACAGGAAGGCTACGGCGCGCTCGGAGCGCTTCGCGGCCTTCTCGTCGATGTCCTGGATGCGGTGCTCGTGGGGCGGCAGCCCCGGGTCGGCGAACGGGTGCTGCTCGTCCGCCACCTCGCCGTGGGCGTGGTCCCGCGCTGCGGGCAGGTTCTCTTCTGGAATGTCTTGGCTACTCATGACTTCTTGGCCTTTGCGGTCCGAGCGGCGACCCACACGGCGACGGCGATGAGGGAGCCGAGCCCGAAGATCCAGCCGAAGAGGCCCTCACTGACCGGCCCGAGGCCGCCCAGCGAAAGACCGCCCGGGTCCACGGTCTCGTCCCCGTTGACCGCGTTCAGGTACGCGATGATGTCCTTCTTGTTCTGCTCCGTCAGCGTGGTGTCGGGGAACGAAGGCATGTTCTGCGGGCCGGTCTGCATGGCCTCGTAGATGTGCTTCGCGGAGACGCCTTCGAGGGACGGGGCGTACTTGCCGTTCGTCAGCGCGCCGCCCTTGCCGGTGAAGTTGTGGCACTGCGCGCAGTTGGTGCGGAAGAGCTCACCGCCCTCGGCGACGTCCGCGCCCTCGGTGCCGTACTTCTCCTCGGAGGGAATCGCGGGACCGGCGCCGAGCGAGGCGATGTAGGCCGCGAGCTGGTCGATCTCGGCCTGCGAGTAGATGTTCTTCTTCTTCTGGACCTGCGCGCCCGGCTGCTGGGCCGGCATGCGCCCGGTGCCCACCTGGAAGTCCACGGACGCGGCGCCCACGCCCACCAGGCTGGGGCCGTCGGTGGTGCCCTGACCGCCGGTGCCGTGACAGCTGGCACAGCCGACGGCGTAGAGCTTCTTGCCCTCGTCGATGGCGAGGGACTGGGCCGTTTCATCGGCCTGCGCCTTGTCCGCGGGCGCGAACACGGCGTAGAGCCCCCCGGTGCATGCCAGCGCGAGGAGTAGGACGACGATCGCCGCCAACGGGTGGCGTCGTCGTGCGGAGAGCTTTTTCACGGATTACCCCGGTGTCAGGATCTTCTGCGTCGATGCTTCTGGATGTGTGCGCGGGAGCGGTCCGCGCCTACTTGATCATGTAGATCGTGGCGAAGAGGCCGATCCAGACGACATCGACGAAGTGCCAGTAGTAGGACACGACGATGGCGGCGGTCGCCTGCTCGTGGGTGAACCTCCGGGCCGCGTAGGTACGGCCGAGGACCAGCAGGAAGGCGATGAGACCACCCGTCACGTGCAGGCCGTGGAAGCCGGTGGTCAGGTAGAACACCGAGCCGTAGGGGTCGGAGGACAGCGAGAGGCCGTCCTTCTTGACCAGCTCGGTGTACTCGAACACCTGACCGCCGATGAAGATCGCACCCATGATGAAGGTGACGATGAACCACATCCTGAGCTTCTTCACGTCACCGCGCTCGGCGGCGAACACGCCGAGCTGGCAGGTGAGGGAGGAGAGCACCAGGATCGTGGTGTTGGTCGCCGAGAACGGGAAGTTCAGGGCGGACGCCATTTCCTTCCAGTGATCGGGACCCGTCACCGATCGGAGGGTGAAGTACATCGCGAAGAGGGCCGCGAAGAACATCAGCTCGGAACTCAGCCAGATGATGGTTCCGACACTGGTGAGGTTCGGCCGGTTGACCGACGGGTGCGCGTGCCCGGTATCTACTGTCGTTGCTGTCGCCACGACCGACATTATGTCGGTCGCTTATCCCGCCCTCACTCCCGGGGGTGCCGTTCGGAGTGTTCACCCCTCCCGGACTGCCCGTATGGCCCAGCGAAAGGCCGCGGGAAGCCGTGTTTCGCCCGGTGTTGACGGGGTGTGGGAGGGAGTAGCATCCCGCGCAACGGGCTACCGCCCAACGGGCTACGACCTCTCGGAGGAAGCATGCAGCCGACCGTCACGGTACTGGTCTACAGCGACGACTCCACCACGCGGGAGCAGGTGCGGCTGGCGACCGGCCGCAGGCCCGCTCCGGACGTGCCCGTCGTGGAGTTCCTGGAGTGCGCGACGCCGGCCGCGGTCCTGAAGGAGCTGGACCGGGGCGGGGTCGACGTGTGCGTGCTGGACGGCGAGGCGGTGCCGATGGGGGGAATGGGGGTGTGCCGGCAGATCAAGGACGAGGTGTTCGCCTGCCCGCCGGTGCTGTTGCTGATCGGACGTCCGCAGGACGCGTGGCTGGCGACGTGGAGCCGGGCGGACGCGGCGGTGACCTTGCCGGTGGAGCCGGTGGAGTTCGCCTCGGCGCTGGCGTCGCTGCTGCGGCAGCGGAAGTTGCAGAGCGCGTAGTAGCTCGGCTCGTCGAAAGAGCTCCTCACGCGACCGTCGGGCGCAGACGGGCCGTGTCCTCCGGCCGGGTCGCCTTCGGGTTGCCGCCGGTGAGGGCGCTGCCCGTGCGCCACTTGTCCCAGTCGAGGTTCCAGTCGCCGAAGCCGTTGCCGAAGGTCTCCATCGTGTCGCCGTAGGAGTTGACGACCTCGACCAGGTCGCCCTCGCGGACGGTGTCGAAGAACCACTCGGCGTTGCCGGTGCTCATGCCGGTGCAGCCGTGGCTGACGTTGGCCGAGCCCTGGGAGCCGACCGACCAGGGGGCGGCGTGCACGTACTCGCCGCTCCAGGTCACCCGGGTGGCCCAGTGCACGGGCAGGTCGTACGACTCCGAGGAGCCCTCGGCGATGCCGACGGTGGTGCTGCGCATCCGGACGAACGGCTCCTTGCCCAGCACGACCTTGACGCCGTTGCGGGTCTCGAAGCCGGGTTTGCCGGTGGTGACCGGGATCTGCTTGATCTCCTCGCCGTTGCGGAACACCGTCATGGTGTGGGACGCGGCGTCCGTCACGGCGATGACGCGGTCGCCGATGGAGAGCTTCAGCTCCTCGGTCCGGCCGCCCCACATCCGGTCGCCGATCTTGATGCCCTCCAGGGTGGAGCGGGCCCGGACGGTGGCGTGGGCGGGCCAGTAGTCCTTGGGGCGGTAGTGCAGCTCCTCGTCGTCCACCCAGTGCCAGGCGCCCTCGACCGCGGGCGTGGACTCCACCTTGAGGGCCCGTTCGACGGTCCTGCGCTGGGCCGGGTCCTTGACGGGCTCGCTCAGCTCGGCGGTGACCGGCTGGCCGACGCCGTAGGTGCCCGCCTCGGGCCCGAAGGTGATGTCGAGGCGCTTCTTGGCGGCGGGTTTGCCGGTGTCGAAGGTGAGCACCTTGCGGCCGGGTGCGCCGTCCGCGCTCTCGGTGCTGACCCGGACCGTGTAGGAGGCGTTCGCGGCCAGCGGTGAGGTGCTGTGCCAGCGGGCGCCGTCGGCGGAGAGTTCGCCCGCCACGTAGCGGCCCGCCGCGTCCTTGGCCGTGACGTCCGTGATGCGCCCGTCGGAGCCCTCGGCGACGACCTCCAGGGGCTTGTCGGGGTCGGCCTTCTTCCCCGCGCCCACGGGACCGTTGAAGGTGATGGTGCCGGCCGCGTCGTACGGCGCCGCCGCCAGCGGGTTCTCGTCGCCGTCGCAGCCGGTGGCGCCCGCGCCGAGCGCCATGACCAGCAGCGTGCAGCCGACGGCGGTGCGCCTCCGTGCCGGGAAGTGAACGAAGTGGCTCATGGCCTCAACGTAGGAAGCCCGGCGCGGTGCGGCGCGGTGGGTAAGCCGGACGGGTGGCGCGCTGCGCCGAAAGAAGGAGCCCGGACCCTCCTGGCGGAGTGTCCGGGCCCTTCGGATGACCGGGTGTGCTACTGGGTGCGGTTCTCACCGCGGTAGTACTCGAAGACCCAGCCGAACAGACCGATGAGCAGCAGCGGGGCCGAGAAGTACATCAGCCACCAGCCGATCGCCACGGCCGTGAAGGCGAACGCGCCGCCGATGGCCAGGGAGAGCGGCTGCCAGCTGTGCGGGCTGAAGAACCCGACCTCGCCGGCCTCGTCGGCGACGTCCGCTTCCTTGTTGTCCGAGGCGCTCGCGTCGACCCGCTTGGCGGTGAAGCCGAGGTAGAAGCCGATCATGATCGAGAGCCCGAAGGCCAGGAAGAGCGCCGTGGTGCCGGCCGGCTCCTTCGACCACACGCCATAGACGATCGCCATGACGAGGATGAAGACGCTCAGCCAGATGAACATCTTGCCCTGGATCTTCACTTGCCGGCCTCCTTGCCGCCAGCGAGGGCCTTGTCACCGTGGCCGACGTTCTCCAGCTGGTCGAGCGCGGAGATCTCCGGGTGGTGCAGGTCGAAGGCCGGGGATTCGGAGCGGATGCGCGGCAGCGTGAGGAAGTTGTGCCGCGGCGGCGGGCAGGAGGTCGCCCACTCCAGCGAACGGCCGTAGCCCCACGGGTCGTCCACATTGACCGGCTTGCCGTACTTGGCCGTCTTCCAGACGTTGTAGAAGAACGGCAGGATCGACATGCCGAGCAGGAACGAGCTGATCGTCGAGATCGTGTTCAGGGCGGTGAAGCCGTCGGCCGCCAGGTAGTCGGCGTACCGGCGCGGCATGCCCTCGGCGCCCAGCCAGTGCTGGACCAGGAAGGTGCCGTGGAAGCCGATGAACAGCGTCCAGAAGGTGATCTTGCCGAGGCGCTCGTCGAGCATCTTGCCGGTCCACTTCGGCCACCAGAAGTGGAAGCCGGCGAACATCGCGAAGACGACGGTGCCGAAGACCACGTAGTGGAAGTGGGCCACCACGAAGTACGAGTCCGAGACGTGGAAGTCCAGCGGCGGGGCCGCGAGGAGGACACCGGTCAGACCACCGAAGAGGAAGGTGATCAGGAAGCCGGTCGACCACAGCATCGGCGTCTCGAAGGACAGGCTGCCCTTCCACATGGTGCCGACCCAGTTGAAGAACTTCACACCGGTCGGGACCGCGATCAGGAAGGTCATGAAGGAGAAGAACGGGAGCAGCACGCCACCGGTGACGTACATGTGGTGCGCCCACACCGTGACCGACAGACCCGCGATCGCGATGGTCGCGCCGATCAGGCCCATGTAACCGAAGATCGGCTTGCGGGAGAAGACCGGGATGATCTCACTGACGATGCCGAAGAACGGCAACGCGATGATGTACACCTCTGGATGCCCGAAGAACCAGAACAGGTGTTGCCACAGCAACGCGCCGCCGTTGGCCGCGTCGAAGACATGGGCACCGAACTTGCGGTCCGCCTCCAGGGCGAACAGGGCCGCGGCCAGCACCGGGAAGGCGAGCAGGACCAGCACACCGGTCAGCAGCACGTTCCAGGTGAAGATCGGCATGCGGAACATCGTCATGCCCGGAGCGCGCATGCAGATGATCGTGGTGATGAAGTTGACCGAGCCGAGGATCGTACCGAAGCCGGAGAAGGCCAGACCCATGATCCACAGGTCACCGCCGACGCCCGGCGAGTGCACCGCGTCGGACAGCGGGGAGTACGCGAACCAGCCGAAGTCGGCCGCGCCCTGCGGGGTGAGGAAGCCGGCCACCGCGATCAGCGAGCCGAAGAGGTACAGCCAGTAGGCGAACATGTTCAGCCGCGGGAACGCCACGTCGGGCGCGCCGATCTGCAGCGGCATGATCCAGTTCGCGAAACCGGAGAACAGCGGCGTCGCGAACATCAGCAGCATGATCGTGCCGTGCATCGTGAACGCCTGGTTGAACTGCTCGTTCGACACGATCTGCAGGCCCGGACGGGCCAGCTCGGCGCGCATGAGCAGCGCCATGACGCCGCCGATGCAGAAGAAGGCGAACGACGTGGCCAGGTACAGCGTGCCGATCGTCTTGTGGTCCGTGGTGGTCAGCCACTTGACGACGACTTCGCCGCGCCGTTGGCGCCGGACCGGCAGCTCGTCCGCGTAGTGGGACCCTGCCGCGGCACCCTGGGGTTCGTTGAGGATGCTCACAGGTTGTTCGTCTCCCGGTTCTTCTCGTGGTCCGTCTGGGCGATGCCCGCGGGCACGTAACCGGTCTGCCCCTTCTTCACGAGGTCCTTCAGGTGCTGCTCGTAGCGCTCCTGGGAGACGACCTTGACGTTGAACAGCATCCGGGAGTGGTCGACGCCGCAGAGCTCGGCGCACTTGCCCAGGAAGGTGCCCTCCTTGTTGGGAGTCACCTCGAAGGCGTTGGTGTGGCCGGGGATGACGTCCTGCTTCATCAGGAACGGCACCACCCAGAAGGAGTGGATGACGTCACGGGAGGTCAGGACGAAGCGGACGCGCTGGCCCTCGGGCAGCCACAGGGTGGGGCCGGGGTTGTTCGTCTGCTCGTTGCGGGTGCCCGGGGTACCGCAGTCGTAGACGCCGCCCGCGTTGTCGGGGAAGGCCTCCTTGTAGCGGTCCGGGATCGCGTCCAGTTCCGTGGCCGTCTTGGCGTCACCGGTGGAACCGTCGACGTTCTCGACGTAGTTGAAGCACCAGCTCCACTGGAAGCCGACCACGTTGACCGTGACGGCCGGCTTCTTGTCGAGCTTGAGCAGTTCGGACTCGTCGCGGGCGGTGAAGTAGAAAAGCACCGAGACGATGACGAGCGGAACCACGGTGTACAGCGCCTCGATGGGCATGTTGTACCGGGTCTGCGGAGGAACCTCGACCTTGGTGCGGCTGCGCCGGTGGAAGAAAGCACTCCACAGGATCAGGCCCCACACCAGCACGCCGACGGCGAGCGCGGCAGCCCAGGAACCCTGCCAGAGGGAGAGGATCCGCGGAGCCTCTTCCGTGGTGGGGGTGGGCATACCAAGGCGGGGGAAGTCCTCCCATGTGCAACCGGTGGCGGTCGCCAGGACCAGGCCCGCGGTCAGTGCCTGCAGCAGCTTCCGCCGCATCGGGCGCCGCGGCGAGCGGTCGGAGCCGTTGGGACTCACGTAGCGCCTTCCCGAGAGTCTCGCCCGCGCGGTCGGCTGCGGCCTTCTCGCTGGTCGGTCGCCGCCCTGCGTCGGGCAGGGGTTTGGATGTTTATGCGGACCAAACCCTAGCCGACGCTCTCCGAGGGTTCGCGGGGAGGGGTGCCTAGTGGGGAGGGTGGTTCGCTGGTTTGGCGGGTGCGGGTGCGCGGGGGCTGGTCGCGCCCCGCGGCGGAGCCGCATATCGATACTGCCCGCGCCCCTTTCCGGCGTTTGAGTGAGCGGGCGTTTAGCGTTTGCCGTATGGGCTACTTCGACGCTGCTTCCGGCGCTCCTCTTCATCCTGTCGCTCGGCAGGCGCTGTTGGCCTCCTTGGACGAGGGGTGGGCCGATCCTTCGCGGTTGTACAGGGAGGGGCGGCGGGCGCGGATGCTGCTGGACGCGGCGCGGGAGGCGGCGGCGGAGGCGGTGGGGTGCCGGGCGGACGAGCTGGTGTTCACGCCGTCCGGGACCCGCGCCGTGCACGCGGGTGTGGCGGGGGCGCTGGCCGGGCGCCGGCGGGTCGGGCGTCACCTGGTCGTGTCAGCCGTCGAACACTCGTCGGTGCTCCATGCGGGTGAGGCGCACGAGGCCGAGGGCGGGACGGTCACCCAGGTGGGCGTGGACCGTACGGGCGCGGTCGGTCCGGAAGCGTACGCCGCCGCCCTGCGCGAGGACACCGCGCTGGCCTGTCTCCAGTCGGCCAACCACGAGGTGGGTACCGAACAGCCGGTGGCGCGGGTGGCCGAGGCGTGCCGGGCGGCCGGGGTGCCGCTGCTGGTGGACGCGGCCCAGTCGCTGGCCTGGGGGCGGGTGGAGGGGGACTGGTCGCTGCTGACGGGGAGCGCCCACAAGTGGGGCGGGCCGTCGGGGGTCGGGCTGCTCGTGGTGCGCAAGGGCGTGCGGTTCGCGCCGGTGGGGCCGGGGGACGAGCGGGAGTCCGGGCGGGCGGCCGGGTTCGAGAACCTCCCGGCGATCGTGGCGGCGGCGGCGTCGCTGCGGGCGGTGCGCGCGGAGGCGGCCCAGGAGGCGGCGCGACTGCGGGAACTGACGGACCGGGTCCGGGCGCGGGTGCCGGAACTGGTGGCGGACGTGGAGGTGGTCGGCGATCCGGAGCGCCGGCTGCCGGGGATCGTGACCTTCTCCTGTCTCTATGCCGACGGGGAGACCTTGCTCCACGAGCTGGACCGCGCGGGCTTCTCCGTCTCCTCCGGGTCGTCCTGCACGAGCAGCACGCTGACGCCGAGTCATGTGCTGCGGGCGATGGGCGTGCTCAGTGAGGGGAATGTGCGGGTCTCGCTGCCGTTCGGGGCGGAGGAGGCGGAGGTCGAGCGGTTCCTGGAGGTGCTGCCGGGAGCGGTGGCGGGGGTGCGGGAGAAGCTGGGGGCTCCGACGCCGGCCACCGTGGTGGAGCGGGACGCCCTGGTGGTGGACGCGCTCGGCAAGCTCTGCCCGGTCCCGGTCATCGAACTCGCCAAGGTCATCGGCGACGTCCCGGTGGGCGGCACGGTCCGCGTCCTGGCCGACGACGAGGCGGCCCGCCTGGACATCCCGGCGTGGTGCGCGATGCGGGGGCAGGAGTACGTAGGTGAGGAGAGGGAGGAGAGGGGAACCGCTTACGTGATCCGCCGGCTCGGGTGACTGACCTCAGGGGCGCGGGGGACTGCGCGCTCAGCCCCCCACACACCCGCACCCGCACCCGCACCCGCACCCGGAAAACTCAGCCCAGATGCCCCCGGACCTCCGCCGCCGCCTCGTCCCCGTACGCCTTGGTGAAGCGCTCCATGAAGTGCCCGCGCCGCAGCTGGTACTCCTGCGTCCCCACCGTCTCGATGACGAGCGTCGCCAGCATGCAGCCGACCTGGGCGGCGCGCTCCAGGCCGACGCCCCAGGCCAGGCCGGAGAGGAACCCGGCGCGGAAGGCGTCGCCGACGCCCGTGGGGTCGGCCTTGCGCTCCTCGTCCGGGACGCCGACCTCGATGACCGGCGCGCCGGCCCGCTCGATGCGCACGCCCCGCGCGCCGAGGGTGGTGACGCGGTGGCCGACCCGGCCGAGGATCTCCTCGTCGCTCCAGCCGGTCTTGGTCTCGATGAGCCCCTTCTCGTACTCGTTGGAGAAGAGGTACGTCGCCCCGTCCAGCAGGATGCGGATCTCGTCGCCCTCCATGCGGGCGATCTGCTGGGAGAAGTCGGCGGCGAACGGGATGTTCCGCGTCCGGCACTCCTCCGTGTGGCGGAGCATCGCCTCCGGGTCGTCCGCGCCGATGGAGACCAGGTCGAGGCCGCCCACGCGGTCGGCGACGGTCTTCAGCTCGATGAGGCGGGCCTCGCTCATCGCACCCGTGTAGAAGGAGCCGATCTGGTTGTGGTCGGCGTCGGTGGTGCACACGAAGCGGGCGGTGTGCAGGGTCTCGGAGATGCGGACCGAGTCGGTGTCGACGCCGTGCCGCTCCAGCCAGGCGCGGTACTCGTCGAAGTCCGGGCCCGCCGCGCCGACCAGGATCGGGCGGGTGCCGAGCTGGCCCATGCCGAAGGCGATGTTGGCCCCGACGCCGCCCCGGCGGACGTCGAGCTTGTCGACCAGGAAGGAGAGCGAGACCGTGTGCAACTGGTCCGCGACGAGCTGGTCGGCGAAGCGGCCGGGGAAGGTCATGAGGTGGTCGGTGGCGATGGAGCCGGTGACTGCGATGCGCACGGCGTGAACTCTCTCCTGGAGGGAGGTGGGTTGGCAGTTCACGCTACCCGGTCGGCGCGGGCCGTCGAAGCGGGCCTCGGGGGCGGCTGCCGGGCGAGCACCGGAACGGGAGGAAATACCCGATAGTAGGGCTTTCTTCGCGGGCCGACCCGTGCCTACGGTGCCCTCATGACGAACACCGAGATCCGCCCCCGCCCCCGCGTCCGCCCGGCCGCCGAGCCCGACGGGGAGCTGGCGGCGCTGCGCGGCGACTGCGCCCGGATGGCGCCGCACTGGCCGTCCGCCGAGCGGGCCCCGGCCCGGCCGGTGCCGCCGTCGCTGATCCACGGGGTGACCGTGCCGCCGGCCTCGGCCCGGCTGCTGGAGGCGATGGAGGGGTACGGCGACTGAGGCCGTCCGGGTGACCGCGGCGCCCGGTCCGGGAACCGGATGTTCCCGCGCCGCGTCCCATCGTCGTCCCCCGTGACCGGCGAAGGAGCGATGCGGTGAACACCGAACGACCCGACCACGACGGCACCGGGGGCGACGGCACGCGGGCCGGCCGGCGGCGGTCCCGGGGGCTGCTGACCGCCTCGGTCGCGGCGGCCGTGCTGCTGGCCGGAGGCGGCGGAGCGTACCTGGCGGCGACCGCCTCCGGGGGTGCCGGCGGCGGTACGTCGTCCGGGGCGTCGGACGGCGGCACTCCCCCGCCGCTGGCCCTCGACTCCCCCGCCGCCGACGGCGGCGCCACCGCCTACCGGGCCGGCGGCCCGCTTCCGGACGGTCCGGACTCGGCGCCGGTGTACCGGGCGACGGGCCAGGTCACCGAGGCGGAGGTGGCCCGGCTGGCCGAGGCGCTCGACCTGACGGGGAAGCCGGTGGTCCGGGGAGCTTCCTGGACGGTCGGGTCGGTCAAGGACGGGTCGGGTCCCCTCCTGCGGGTGGAGCGGAAGGCGCCGGGGAACTGGACGTTCCAGCGGTCCGCGGCGGCCCGCGACACCTGCGGGCCGAAGGACAAGGTCTGCGTGACCGCCCCGACGGGCGCCGACCCGGTCGGCGAGGCGACGGCGAGGAAGGCGGCGGCGCCGGTGCTGGCGGCGGTGGGCCAGGGCGGGGCCGGGGTGGACGCCGGGCAGGTGATGGGGGCACGGCGGGTGGTGAACGCCGACCCGGTGGTGGGCGGGCTGCCGACCGAGGGCTGGACGACCGGGGTGATCGTCGGCGCGGACGGCACGGTGGCCGGGGGCAGCGGGCGGCTGAAGGCGCCGGTGAAGGGGGACACGTACCCCGTCCTGGACGCGGAGCGGACCCTCGCCCTGATGGAGAAGGCGCCGGCGGCGAAGGGCGACTGCGCCAGCGCCGTACCGCTGGAGGGCGGGGCGGCGACCTGCGGGACGGAGCCGGAGCGGGCGGCGGCCACCGTCGAGCGGGCGGTGTTCGGGCTGGCGGCGCAGCCGGTGCGGGGGCGGGCGACGCTGGTGCCGTCCTGGCTGTTCGAGGTGCGGGAGCCGGGGGCGGCGGACACCGTCACGGTGACGCATCCGGCCGTGGACCCGAAGTACGTGACGTCGTCGCGGCCGTCGCCGCGGCCGTCCGCCGAGCGGGACGTGGAGGTGACCGGGTACACCGCCGAGGGCACCGACCTGACGCTGCGGTTCACGGGCGGGGTGTGCGCGACGTACGACGCGGCGGCGGACGAGGAGTCCGGGCGGGTGCGGGCCGAGGTCACCGAGCACTCCGACCCGGACCGGGTCTGCGTCCTGATCGCCAAGGAGTACGAGCTGACCGTGGAACTGGACGAGCCGCTCGGCGACCGGGCGGTGGTCGGGTCGGACGGCGAGCGGATCCCGCTCGCCAAGGAGGGCGCGCGACTGCCGGCGCCGACCGGGGGCGGGTGACGCACGAGGGCCGGTGACACACGAGGGCGGCGCCCCGGGAGGTCCCGGGGCGCCGCCCTCGTCACGGCCGGGTGCGGCTCAGCTGAAGGAGTCGCCGCAGGCGCAGGAGCCCGTCGCGTTCGGGTTGTCGATCGTGAAGCCCTGCTTCTCGATCGTGTCGACGAAGTCGACGGTGGCGCCGCCCAGGTACGGGGCGCTCATCCGGTCGGTGACGACCTTCACGCCACCGAAGTCCTTGACGACGTCGCCGTCGAGGGAGCGCTCGTCGAAGAAGAGCTGGTAGCGCAGGCCGGAGCAGCCGCCGGGCTGGACGGCGACACGCAGCGACAGGTCGTCACGGCCTTCCTGGTCGAGCAGGGCCTTGACCTTGGCCGCGGCGGCGTCGGTCAGGATGATGCCGTCGGTGACGGTGGTGGTCTCGTCCGATACGGACATCTACATCTCTCCCGGGTTGTACGGAGACTGCTTGCCGACGGTTGCAACCGACGGGGCCCCGGATTCATTCCGGGCCGGACCCGAGCGATTTCCCCTCGGTCCGTCTCTTCATGCTCGCACACGGGCCCGGGGACGGTCAGGGGCGCGGGCGCCGGGATTCACGTCACACCGACACAATGGGCATCGTCAAACTGACGTGAAGCGGATATGATAGATAGCGTCAATTCGACGAAAAGTAGAAAGGGTGCGTGCCGTGACCACCGCCCAAGCCCAGGAGCTCGACGTTCAGCCGACTCCGCTCGCCCTGCTGCTCCTCGGCCGCGAGGCCGACCCGAGGAGCGAGCGCGGTGTGGAGTGCCCGGGTGATCTGCCCTCGCCCTCCGACCCGGACCTGGTCGCCCGCGCCCGCGCGGCCAAGGAGAAGCTCGGGGACAAGGTCTTCGTGCTCGGCCACCACTACCAGCGCGACGAGGTCATCCAGTTCGCCGATGTCACGGGTGACTCGTTCAAGCTGGCCCGGGACGCCGCCGCGCGCCCGGAGGCCGAGTACATCGTCTTCTGCGGCGTGCACTTCATGGCGGAGTCGGCGGACATCCTGACCTCCGACGACCAGAAGGTCGTGCTGCCCGACCTCGCCGCCGGGTGCTCGATGGCCGACATGGCCACCGCCGAACAGGTCGCCGAGTGCTGGGACGTGCTGACCGAGGCGGGGATCGCCGACCGGGTCGTGCCCGTCTCGTACATGAACTCCTCCGCCGACATCAAGGCGTTCACCGGCAGGCACGGCGGGACGATCTGTACGTCGTCCAACGCCGAGCGGGCGCTGAACTGGGCGTTCGAGCAGGGCGAGAAGGTTCTCTTCCTGCCCGACCAGCACCTCGGCCGCAACACCGCCGTCCGTGACCTCGGCATGTCCCTGGAGGACTGCGTCGTCTACAACCCGCACAAGCCGAACGGCGGGCTGACCGCCGGGCAGTTGCGGGACGCCAAGATGATCCTGTGGCGCGGGCACTGCTCGGTGCACGGCCGCTTCAGCCTGGAGTCGGTCGAGGACGTGCGCGCCCGCATACCCGGCGTGAACGTGCTCGTGCACCCCGAGTGCCGGCACGAGGTCGTCGCGGCGGCGGACCTCGTCGGCTCGACCGAGTACATCATCAAGGCGCTGGAGGCGGCCCCGGCCGGGTCCAAGTGGGCCATCGGGACCGAGCTGAACCTCGTACGGCGGCTGGCGAACCGTTTCGCCCCGGAGGGGAAGGAGATCGTCTTCCTCGACAGGACGGTCTGCTTCTGCTCGACCATGAACCGGATCGACCTGCCGCACCTGGTGTGGGCGCTGGAATCCCTGGCCGAGGGGACGCTGGTCAACCGGATCGAGGTCGACAAGGAGACGGAGGCGTTCGCGAAGCTGGCGCTGGAGCGGATGCTGGCGCTGCCGTAACGGTTCCTTTCCCACCCGCCCGTACTGCTTCTCATGGCGAGGGCCCCGTCCGACCACCTTCGGTGGCGGACGGGGCCCTCGCCGTCTGCGGGATCAGACCTTCGCCGGCTCCGGTTCGTCGGCGGCTGCCGCCCGCGGCGGTACGTCGCCGCCCCGCTTCGCCGCCTTCTTCTTCGCGCGGCGCTCCTTGCGCAGCTCCAGCATCGCGTAGAGCGTCGGCACCAGGAGCAGGGTCAGCAGGGTCGAGGTGACCAGGCCGCCGATCACGACCACCGCCAGCGGCTGGGCGATGAAGCCGCCCTCGCCGGTGACGCCCAGGGCCATCGGGAGCAGGGCGAAGATGGTCGCCAGGGCGGTCATCAGGATGGGCCGCAGCCGGTGGCGGCCGCCCTCGATCACCGCTTCGACCACTCCGTAGCCCTGCTTGCGGTACTGGTTGATCAGGTCGATCAGCACGATCGCGTTGGTGACCACGATGCCGATCAGCATCAGCATGCCGATCATCGCCGGGACGCCCATCGGGGTGCCGGTGGCGATCAGCAGGCCGAGCGCGCCGGTCGCCGCGAACGGGATGGAGACCAGCAGGATCAGCGGCTGGGCCAGCGACCGGAACGTGCCCACCAGCAGCATGAAGACGATCGCGATGGCCGCGAGCATCGCCAGGCCCAGGTTGACGAACGCCTCGTCCTGGTCTGCGGAGACGCCGCCGATCTCGGCGGTGACGCCGGCCGGCAGGTCCAGGCCGTTGATCTCGGCGGTGAGGTCGGTGCTGACCGCGCCCGTGTTGTCGCCGGTCGGCCGGGCGGTGATGGTCGCGGCGCGCTGGCCGTCGATCCGGGTCATGGAGACCGGGCCGTCGACCAGCTTCACGGTGGCGATGTCGCCGAGTTTCACCGGGCCGAGCGGCAGCGCCTTCAGTTCGGCGAGGGTGTCGGCGGGCTTCGCCGAGGTGATGACGACGTCCCGCTCGGTGTCGTCGAGGACCGCCTTGGCCGCGGTGGTGCCGCGGACCGCCTGGGTGACGGCCGCGCCGAGGGTCTGGTCGGTGAAGCCGGCCGCGGCGGCGCGGTCGTTGGCCTTGACCGAGATGCGCGGCACGCTCTGCGACAGGTCGCTGGTGACGTCGGTGACGTCGTCGAGGGAGGCGACCGCCTCGCGGACCTCCTCGGCGGCCTTGCGCAGCGCGTCGGCGTCGGAGGACTTGACGACGACGCTCAGGTCCTGGCTGCCGAAGCCGTCACCGGCGGCGATGGTGGTGGTGCCGATGCCGTCGAGCTTCGCGAGCCCGGCCTCCAGGCTGTCCTGGACGTCGTCGGAGGAGGCCGAGTCCTCCAGCATGATCTGGTACGACGCCTGGTTGGTGTCCGTACCGCCGCCGAAGGCCGCCATGAAGCCGGACGAACCGATGGTCACCTGGAAGTCCTTGACGCCCTCGGTGCCCTCGATGAGCTGCTCGACCTTCTTCGCCTCGGCGTCGGTCGCCGCCAGGCTGGTGCCGGGCTTCAGCTCCTGCTTGACGCTGAGGACCTGCTGCTCGCCCTGGTCGAAGAAGTTGGTCTTGAGCAGCGGGGCCATGGCGAAGGTGCCGATCAGCACGACGACCGCGATGGCCACGCTGGTCAGGCGGCGCCGGGTGGCGAACCCCAGGACGGGGACGTAGAGGCGCTGGAGGCGGGACTTGGCCTCCTTCTCCTCCGCCAGGCGCCGGGCCTCGTCGGCGTCCTCGGGGGTTCCCTTGGGGGCGCGCAGGAACCAGTAGGAGAGGACCGGGACGACCGTCAGCGACACCAGCAGGGACGCGAGGAGCGCCGCGGTGACGGTGATGCTGAAGGAGCCGAACAGCTCGCCGACCATGCCGCCGACCAGGCCGATCGGCAGGAAGACGGCGACCGTGGTGAGGGTGGAGGAGGTGACCGCGCCGGCCACCTCGCGCACGGCCTTGAGGATGGCCTCCTGGCGTTCCTCGCCGTAGCCGAGGTGGCGCTTGATGTTCTCCAGGACCACGATCGAGTCGTCGACGACCCGGCCGATGGCGATGGTCAGCGCGCCCAGGGTGAGCATGTTGAGGGAGAGGTCGCGGGTCCACAGGACGATCAGCGCCAGCACCACGGACAGCGGGATGGAGACCGCGGTGACCAGGGTGGAGCGGACCGAGGCCAGGAAGACCAGGATGACGATCACCGCGAAGAGCAGGCCGAGGCCGCCTTCCGTGGTCAGGCCCTTGATGGCCTTGGAGACGGCCGGGCCCTGGTCGCTGACGACGGTCAGTTCCGCGCCGGAGCCGAGCTGTTCGCGCAGCTCGGGCAGCTTGTCCTCGACCGCGTTCGAGATGGCGACCGCGCTGCCGTCGCGGTCCATGGTGACGGCGACGGCGAGGCTGGGCCTGCCGTTGGTGCGGGTGAGGGAGTCGGCCGGGGCCTCCCGCTCCTCGACCTTCGCGAGGTCGCCGAGGCGCACCGGCTTCTTCACGCCCTCGCCGGTGACCATCAGGTCCTGGATCTGCTTCAGCGAGGTGAAACCGCCGCCGACCTGGACGGTGCGGTTGGCGCCGTCCTCGTCGAAGGAGCCCGAGGCGACGGTGGCGCCGCCGGCCTGGAGGGACGTGACCAGGGTCTGCGGGGTGACCCCGGCCCGGGCGAGCTTCGCGTCGTCGGGCGTGACCGCGACCTGCACGTCCCGCACGCCGTCGACGGTGACCTGGCCGACGCCGTCGATGTCCTCCAGCACGGGCACGACCGTCTTGTCGAGCTGGTCGGCCAGGGCCTGCTGGTCCTGCTCGGAGGCGACGGACAGCACCACGGCCGGCAGGTCGTCGGTGGAACCGGCCACGACCTGCGGGTCCACGTCGTCCGGCAGCGTGGCGCGGGCCCGGTTGACGGCCTGCTGGACGTCGGCGACGAGCTGCTGGGTGTCGGGGCCGTACTCGAACGACGCCATGATGACGGCGCTGCCCTCGCCGGCGGTGGAGGTGACGCCCGAGATGCCGTCGACCGCTTCGAGGTTGTTCTCGATCGGCTCGACGACCTGGTTCTCGACCACGTCCGGCGCGGCACCCTGGTACGGCGCGATCACGGACACCATGGGCAGTTCGATGGTGGGCAGCAGCTGCTGCTTGAGCTGGGGGATCGCGATCGCCCCGAAGACGAGCGCGATGATCGACATCAGCCCTATCAGGGCCCGTTGCGCGAGGCTGAATCTCGACAGCCAGGACATGGGTCAGGGTCTCTCTTCTGTGGCCTGAGCGAAGGACGGGCACAAGTGAGCGCCCACTCCACCACTTTGAGCCACGCGGGAGCGCCGTTCCCCCGACCACAGACCCATTTCCTTACGGCGCGCATACTCCGGCCGCAGTACGGCCGGGTGGACGTCACTCCACCCTTGGACGGACCAGTCCCGACTCGTAGGCGATGACCACCAACTGGGCCCGGTCCCGGGCGCCCAGCTTGCCCATGGCCCGGTTCACGTGGGTCTTCACGGTGAGCGGGCTGACCGCCAGGCGCTCGGCGATCTCGTCGTTGGAGAGCCCGCCGGCGACCTGCACCAGCACCTCCCGCTCCCGTACGGTCAAGGTGGCCAGCCGTTCGGAGCGGGCCGGGTCGCGGTCCTCGTCCAGGCCGCCGTCCTGGGCGAGGAAGCGGGCGATCAGCCCCTTGGTGGCGACCGGCGACAGCAGCGCCTCGCCGCCCGCCGCGACGCGTATGGCGCTGAGCAGCTCCTCGGGTTCGGAGCCCTTGCCGAGGAAGCCGGAGGCGCCCGCGCGCAGCGACCGCACCACGTAGTCGTCGACCTCGAAGGTGGTCAGGATGACCACGCGGACGGCGGCGAGGTCGGGGTCGGCGCTGATCATGCGGGTGGCGGCGAGCCCGTCGGTGCCGGGCATCCGGATGTCCATCAGGACCACGTCGGCCCGCTGCTCCTTGGCCAGCCGCACCGCCTGCGCGCCGTCGGACGCCTCGCCCACCACCTCCATGTCCGGCTCGGAGTCGACCAGCACCCGGAAGGCACTGCGGAGCAGCGCCTGGTCGTCGGCGAGCAGGACACGGATCGTCATACGGGGTCCTTCGCGGCGTCTGTTCGGTTCTCGGGCCGGTTCTCGGGTCGGTTCTCGGGCCGGTTCTCGGGCCGGTTCTCGGGTCGGTTCTCGGGCGGATTCCCGGCACGGTCCCCGGCCGGGCCCTTGAGGGGTTTCCCGGCTGGAAGGATCGCATGGACGCGGAAACCGGCTCCGTGCCGGGGACCGGTGGTGAGGACGCCGCCGACCGCGGTGACCCGCTCACGCATGCCGAGCAGTCCGTGTCCCCCGCCCGGGGCGGCCGGCTCCGCCTGCCCGGCGCCGTCGTCGAGCACGGTGATCTCGATGTCCGGCCCCACCCGTACGACGCTGACCTCCGCCTTCGCCCCGGGCCCCGCGTGCTTCTGCACGTTGGTCAGGGCCTCCTGGACGACCCGGTACGCGGCGAGGTCGACGGCGGTGGGCAGTTCGGTGCCCTGGTCGGCGCGGGCGGTCTCGACGTGCAGGCCGGCGCTGCGGAAGGTGCCGGCCAGTTCGTCGAGGCGGTCCAGGCCCGGGGCGGGTTCGGTCGGGGCCTCCGGGTCGCCGGACTGGCGGAGCAGGCCGACGGTGACGCGCAGTTCGTCGAGGGCGGAGCGGCTGGCCTGCCGTACGTGGGCGAGGGCCTCCTTGGCCTGGTCGGGCCGCTTGTCCATGACGTGCGCGGCGACCCCGGCCTGCACGTTGACCAGGGCGATGTGGTGGGCGACGACGTCGTGCAGGTCCCGGGCGATGCGCAGCCGTTCCTCGGCGACCCGGCGGCGGGCCTCCTCCTCGCGGGTGCGCTCGGCCTTCTCGGCCCGGTCCCGGATGGCCTGGACGAAGGCCTTGCGGCTGCGGACCGCGTCCCCGGCGGTGGCGCCTATGCCGGTCCAGGCCAGGACGGCGAGGTTCTCCTGGGCGTACCAGGGCAGGGGCCCGGCGAGCATGGCGGCGCCGGTGAGCACGACCATGGTGAGCAGTCCCGTCCGCCAGGTGGTGGACCGGTCGGTGCCGGCGGCGACGGTGAACAGGGCGATGACGGCCGACATCACGACGGGCGCGCGGGGGTCGCCGGTGACGCACTCGACGAGGGAGAACCCGCCGGTGAGCGCCAGGACGGCCAGCGGGGCGCGGCGGCGCAGGACGAGGGCGGCGGCGCCCGCCGTCATGAGGACCAGGCTGAGCGGGTCGGGCGTGCGCACGGCCCAGGAGACGCCGTCGGGGCCGTGCGGGTCGATGAAGGAGGCGGAGACCATGCACACCAGGACGGCCACCGCGAGGGCGGCGTCCGTGGCGGTGGGGTGGGCGCCCAGCCGGCAGCGGGCGCGGGTGAGTGTGCTCACGGCTGTCCACGGTAGCGGTGCGGAGGCCGGCCGGTCCGGTGTCCGGCGCGGGTGCGGCCGTCGGTCCTCAGGCGCCGCCCGGGATCAGTCCGTCGTCGCCGAGCAGTTCCCGTACGTCCTCCAGGGTCGCGTCCTCGGCGGGGAGGATCAGGTCGGACGGCTCCAGGGAGTCGTCGGGCAGGGGCGTGCCCAGTTCGCGGACCTTGGCGAGCAGGGCGGTGAGGGTGCGGCGGAAGCCGGGGCCGTCGCCGTCGTCCATCTCGGCCAGGAGCTCGTCGTCCAGCTTGTCCAGCTCGGTGAGGTGGCTGTCGGCCAGCCTCACCTGCCCCTCCCCCATGATCCGTACGATCATGTCGCCCTCCTCGGCGTGGGCTGTGCGTGGGCCACTGCGTCGGCTACTGCTTGTCGAACCGCGGGGTGTCCTGCGGCTGCTGCTGGGGCTGCTCGCTCTGCGCGCCGCCCTCGATGGCCGGCTTCCCGGAGGTGGAGCCTCCGGCCAGCTCGGCCTTCATCCGCTGGAGCTCCAGCTCTACATCCGTACCACCGGAGAGCCGGTCCAGCTCGGCCTGGATGTCGTCCTTGTGCATGCCGGACTGGTCGTCGAGGGCGCCGGAGGCGAGCAGTTCGTCGATCGCGCCGGCCCGCGCCTGGAGCTGGGCGGTCTTGTCCTCGGCCCGCTGGATCGCCAGGCCCACGTCGCCCATCTCCTCGGAGATGCCGGAGAACGCCTCGCCGATCCGGGTCTGCGCCTGGGCGGCGGTGTACGTCGCCTTGATCGTCTCCTTCTTGGTGCGGAAGGCGTCGACCTTGGCCTGGAGCCGCTGGGCCGCCAGGGTGAGCTTCTCCTCCTCGCCCTGGAGGGTGGCGTGCTGGGTCTCCAGGTCGGTCACCTGCTGCTGGAGGGCGGCGCGGCGGGAGAGCGCCTCGCGGGCCAGGTCCTCGCGGCCCAGCGCGAGCGCCTTGCGGCCCTGGTCCTCCAGCTTCGACGACTGCGACTGGAGCTGGTTGAGCTGGAGCTCCAGGCGCTTGCGGCTGGTCGCCACGTCGGCGACACCGCGGCGCACCTTCTGGAGCAGCTCCAGCTGCTTCTGGTACGAGTAATCGAGGGTCTCGCGCGGGTCCTCGGCCCGGTCAAGGGCCTTGTTCGCCTTCGCGCGGAAGATCATCCCCATACGCTTCATGACACCGCTCATGGGCTTCGCGCGCCCCCTTCTGACGGACTCCAGCTCCAGCACCTGCGACAGAACCCACAGTACGGGCCCTGCATCCATTACCGCACTGTTCGGGGACGGATGCGCTCATCCCCAAGGACGACTGCGTACGCTCCGGTATCCGGCGTGAGGAGTAGATGGCCCCCTGGTCTCCGGGTCGCTTCCGGGTGCGCCCGGGACGTGCCCGGAGATGTCCGGGGTGCACCCGGGGTGTACGCAACCGTCCCCTCTGTCCCCTGAGAGACGAACGGTGTTGCGGGATCGTTCCCCACCGGACTGACGTCCATGCGCCGTGAGCGCTTACCCTTGGGTTTTGTGTTCCGTAGCCGTGCCAAGGAAGAGAAGGCCGCGACCGTAGCGTCGCCGACCGACTCCAGTCAGCCCCGCGACCCGCAGGCCCCCAAAGGCCGCCCGACGCCCAAGCGCAGCCAGGCCCAGAGCAAGCGGCGCAGTGTCGCGAGTACGCCGATGACGCGCAAGGAGGCCGCCAAGCGGCAGCGCGAGGAGCGCCGTACCGCTCTGGAGCGCCAGCGCCAGGCACTCGCCAGCGGCGACGAGCGGTACCTGCCGGCCCGCGACAAGGGCCCGGTCCGCAAGTTCGCCCGGAACTTCGTCGACTCGCGGTTCAACATCGCGGAGTACTTCCTGCCGATGGCCGTGGTCATCCTGGTGATGAGCGCGCTCCCGGTGGTTGCGCTGAAGAACGTCGCGCTGCTGCTGTGGCTGGTCGTGATCGTGCTGATCGTGCTCGACTCGCTCGTCACCGGCGTCCGGCTGAAGAAGGCCCTGCGGGAGCGCTTCCCGGACGAGAACAAGCGCGGCGCGGTCGCCTACGCGCTGATGCGCTCCCTCCAGATGCGTCGGCTCCGGCTGCCGAAGCCGCAGGTCAAGCGCGGGGAGCGGCCCTGAGCGGGATCCCGTTCGCCGGGGATGCGGCGGCGGTCCGCCTGGACGGCCCCGGCGGCGGTCTGCGGGACGTCGTACGGCAGGAGCTGGTGGCCCGGCAACTGGACGAGCAGCTCGTCGGGCGGTTCCCGGTGGGCCGGCGGCTGCGGGTGCTGGACGTCGGCATGGGGCGGGGCACCCAGGCGCTGCGGCTGGCACGGGCCGGGCACCAGGTGACCGGCCTGGAGCAGGACGCCGTACTGATCGCCGCGGCCCGCGAGGCCCTCGCCGGGCAGCCGCAGGGCATCCAGGACCGGATGCGGATCATCGAGGGCGACGGCCGGGACACCGGCGTGCACTTCCTGCCGGGCAGCTTCGACGTGGTGCTGTGCCACGGCGTGCTGATGTACGTCGAGGAGCCCGACCCCCTGCTGGCGGGGATGGCGCGGGTGCTCGCCCAGGGCGGGCTGCTGTCGCTGGTGGTCCGCAACGGCGACGCGCCGGCGATGCGGCCGGGCCTGACCGGCCGGTGGGCCGACGCCCTGGCGGCCCTGGAACCGGCCGCCCAGGTCCCCCGTTCCCGTACCGACCCGGACGAGGAGCAGCCCTCACGGGCGGGCTCCGGCGTCCGCGCGGACCGGCGGGCGGCGCTGACCGCGACGCTCGCGGGGATCGGCGCACCGCTGCACGCCTGGTACGGCGTACGGGTCTTCACGGACACCGCGCCCGACGACACACCGCTCCCGGACGACCTGGAGACGCTGCTGGCGGCGGAGGAACGGGCGGGGCGCACCGACCCGTACCGGGGAGTCGCGGCCCTGCTGCACCTGTGCGGGGTACGGGGCTGAGAGCCCGGCGGTCGCGGCGCCGACGGCACCGGGCGCACCGCGCCCGTCCGGCGCCCGCCAGGACCGGGCAGCCGCGCCGGCGCGGCACCACCGCGCCCGAGCGGGACACACGGCGGCCGGCCCCGCCGAGCCCCACCCGGGCGGCACACACCTCCGCACCCCCGGAGACACACCCAGAGACACATCCGGAGACACACCCTGACCGGACCGGTCGGCGCCGGGGCGCGCCGCGCCCGTTCGGGTGCCCACCGGGGGCCGGGCGGGCGCCGTCTGGTGAGACTCGGTGCATGGACGTCCTCCGCCTGCGTGCCGCCGCCTCCCTGACCGCTCTCGGCTGCTGCGCCGCCGTCCTCGCCGGATGCTCGGAGGCCGGCGTGGAGCGCGAGCGGACGGCGCGGGCGGCGGCGCCGCGGGCCGCGCAGGGGCTGGAGAGCGACTACCGGCGGGTGATCGACGACGTCCTGCCGTCGGTGGTGCAGATCCAGGGCGCCGAGGACCTGGGGTCCGGCGTGGTCTACGACGACGAGGGGCACATCGTCACCAACGCGCACGTCGTCGGTGACCAGCGCGTCTTCCGGGTGACCACCGCGCACAGCGAGGACCCGCTGCCCGCCCGGCTCGTCTCGTCGTACCCGGAGCAGGACCTCGCCGTGGTGAAGCTGGACCGGGTGCCGGACGGGGTGAAGGCGGCCGCCTTCGGGGACTCCGCGAAGGTGGCCGTGGGCCAGATCGTGCTGGCGATGGGCTCGCCGCTCGGGCTGTCCTCCAGCGTCACCCAGGGCATCGTCTCCGCGACCGGCCGGACCGTCACCGAGCGCGGCGACGGAGGCGGCACGGGCGCGACGCTGGCCAACATGGTGCAGACCTCGGCGGCCATCAACCCCGGCAACAGCGGCGGCGCCCTGGTCGACCTCGACGGGCAGGTGATCGGCATCCCGACGCTCGCCGCGACCGACCCGAACCTCGGCGGCGGCGCGGCGCCCGGCATCGGGTTCGCGATCCCGGCGTCGATGGTGAAGACGGTCGCCGGGCAGATCGTCCGGGACGGCAAGGTGACCGACTCGGGCCGGGCGGCGCTCGGCATCACCGGCCGTACGGTCGTCGACTCCGGGTACCGGGCCGCCGGGGTGGCCGTCGTCGAGGTGCGGGACGGCGGCGCGGCCGAACGGGCGGGGCTGGAGTCCGGGGACGTCGTCACCGCGCTGGGCGACAGCGACGTCACCACGGTCACCTCGCTCGCCGAGGCCCTGGCCCGGCTGCGGCCCGGGGACCGGACGACGGTGACGTTCACCCGGAACGGCGACGAGCGGACCGCGGAGGTGACGCTGGACGAGCAGTGAGCCGGGGGCGGCGACGCTGGTGGCCGCCCGCCCCCCGGCCGGCTACGCGTCCTCGCCGTGCAGGCTCATCGGGCCGTAGATCTCCGTGGCGTCCTCGAAGAGCCGCACCTGGTCCGTGCCGCCCTCCT
This sequence comes from Streptomyces sp. NPDC090994, assembly GCF_044768905.1. Lineage (NCBI taxonomy): Bacteria > Bacillati > Actinomycetota > Actinomycetes > Kitasatosporales > Streptomycetaceae > Streptomyces > Streptomyces sp. NPDC090994. The sequence continues at coordinate 154,826 of NZ_JBIVWS010000003.1, read as the reverse complement.
TGAGGTCCTTCCAGTACTCGCCGATCCACGACTCGGCGTCCCCTTGCGTCGTGAACTCCTCCGGCTGCACCGAGGGCTGGACCTCCGTCCCGTCGGCCGTCTCGAACCGCCACGTCCATGCCGCCATGTACGCCTCCCAGATGTGAGCACATGCGATGCGGTCACCGGATCTTGGTCCGGCTCCCGGTCGCAGCCTATGCGCTCGGCCGGGCGCGGAGTGGGGCTACTCGGGGTCTCGGACGCGCAGGCCGGCGGGTGACCGGCGAAAATCGGTGCGTGGACGTGACTCTGCTCGGCACCGGTGCCCCCGCGGGACTCCCCCGCCCCGACTGTCCCTGCGCGGCCTGCGCCGCCGCCCTGGGCCCGCACGCGCGCGCGGCGACCGCGCTGCTGGTGGACGGGGCGCTGCTGCTCGACCTGACACCGGGCGCGGTGTTCGCCGCCGCCCGGTCCGGGCGCTCCCTGGGCGGGGTGACCCAGGTGCTGCTGTCGCATCCGGCGGACGGCCCGGCGGTGGAGGTGCCGGCCGGGCTGCCGCAGCCGGGCCGGGTGCCGGACGGGCGGGAGCTGGCGCTGCTGACCGGGCACCGGGTGCGGGCGGTGGCGCTGGACGCGCCGGGCACGGGGTACGCGGTGACCGGCCCGGACGGGCAGCGGCTGCTGTACCTGCCGCCGGGCGGCGCGCCCGCCGGACTGGAGGAACCGGCCGGCGCCTACGACCTGGTCCTCGCGGACGTCGTGGGCCGGCCGGACGCACTGGCGAAGCTGCGGGCGGTCGGCGCGGTGGGTCCGACGACGGACGTCGTCGCCGCGCACCTCGATCACGACGTGCCGCCGGGGCCCGAGCTGCGGCGCCGGCTCGCGGCGGCGGCGGCGCGGGCGGTGCCGGACGGGACGACGCTGACCGTCGGGGTGTACGAGGACGTGCCCGACGTACCGCGCCGGGCGCTGGTGCTGGGCGGGGCCCGGTCCGGGAAGTCGGTGGAGGCGGAACGGCGCCTCGCGTCCTTCCCCGACGTGCTGTACGTGGCGACGGGCGGGACGCGGGGCGGGGACACGGAGTGGGCGGCACGGGTGGCCACGCACCGGGAGCGGCGCCCGGGGTCGTGGCGTACCGCCGAGACCTGCGACCTGGTGCCCCTGCTGGCGCAGGACGGCCCGCCCCTGCTCATCGACTGCCTGTCGCTGTGGCTGACGGACGCCATGGACGCCGTGGGGGCGTGGGACGACGACCGGTGGGCGGACAGCGGGCAGCGGGAGCTGCGGGAGCGGACCCGGGACCTGACCGAGGCGGTGCGGGCCACCCGGCGCACGGTCGTCGCCGTCTCCAACGAGGTGGGCTCGGGGATCGTGCCGGCCACCGCCTCGGGGCGCCGCTACCGGGACGAGCTGGGCCGGCTCAACGCCGCGTTCGCCGCCGAGTGCGAGCAGGTGCTGCTGGTGGTGGCCGGTCAGGCGCTGGTGCTGCGGGGCTGAGGCGGGGTGCGGGGCCGGGAGGGGACGGGGGGCCGGGCGAGGGCGCGGGGCCGGACCGGGGTGCGGGCGACGACCCGGCGGCGGCCGGCGGGGGTGAGCAGGACGCAGCCGTGTTCCCGCAGTTCGGCGCGGAGCCGGGCGGTGGTCCGGGTGCCGGGCGGGGCGGCGAGCGGACCGCGCGGGCCGGCGGCGTCGACGAGCAGGTGACCGCCGGGGCGCAGGGCGCGCAGGGCGGCGCGGAGTTCGGCCCGCGGGTCGGGGCTGCGCTCCAGGTGGAGGACGCTGACGACGTCGTAGCGGGCGCGCAGCCGGGCGGCGAGGTGCGGGTCCGTCAGGCGGCCGACGTACGCCTCCTCCACGAGGTCGGCGGCGCGGGCGCGTAGCACGCGGTGGGTGGGGTCGACGCCGTCGAAGGAGGTGTACGGGAAGTACCGCCGCGCCGCGCGCGGGAAGCGGGCGTCGCCGGTGTCCAGGTCGAGCCAGCTCTCCGGCTCGGGGCAGTGCCGCAGCAGCGCGCGGGCGGCCGACAGGTGCCGCGGTCCGGTGACCGCCCGTACGGGAGTGCCGTCCTGGCCGTCCGGGCCCGGCGGCGGGTTGTGGAAGGCGTGCCGGCAGTCCCGGCAGGTGACGAGGACCGGCCGGTCCGGCGGGGCGTAGAGGCGCGGGCCGGGGCGCAGGCGCCGGGAGCCGCACCAGGGGCAGTCCGCGCGGCGGGGCGCGTACCGGGGGGCGGGCGGGACGGCGGGCAGCAGTACGGCCGGGGGTGACGGCGGCGTGGACACGGGCGGCTCCCTGTCTCGGCACGGAGGAAGGGGGTGACAATCTCCGCGAAACGGAACGTATGGGATGCCGGTCGCGGGAGCCAAGACGGCGCTCGGACGGGCGGGACATGTGCCCTCGGACGCACCCGACCAGGGCCGGTACTGTTCGGCGAATGAGCTCGCTGAATCTCGACGACTTCACCGACCTGATCGAGCGCCCGGACGGCGGGGTACGCCGTGACGCCGAGGCGCGCCGGGCCCGTCAGGCCGTGCCGCCCGGGGCGCTGGGCCGCCTGGACGACCTGGGCGAGTGGCTGGCCGCGGCGCAGTCCGCCGTACCGGTGCGGCCGGTGGAACGGCCGCGGCTGGTGCTCTTCGCCGGCGACCACAAGGTGGCCGAGCTGGACGTCTCGTCCCGGCCCGCGGGCAGCGCCGGCGAGCTGGTGCGCGAGGTGCTGGAGGGCGGCCGGCCCGTCTCCGTGCTGGCCCGGCGGCTCGGCGTGCCGGTGCGGGTGGTCGACATGGCGCTGGACTGCGACCCGGAGTCGCTGCCCGCCGAGGTGGTACGGCACCGGGTGCGGCGGGGCGGCGGACGGATCGACGTCGAGGACGCCCTCACCCTGGAGGAGGCGGAGGCCGCCTTCCGGGCGGGGGTCGCGGTGGCCGACGAGGAGGCCGACTCCGGTACCGACCTGGTGGTGCTCGGCGATGTGAGCGTGGGCGGGACCACCGCGGCCGGTGTGCTGGTGGCGGCCCTGTGCGGGACGGACGCCTCGGTGGTGACCGGACGCGGCGGGCAGGCCATCGACGACCTCGCCTGGATGCGCAAGTGCGCGGCGATCCGGGACGGACTGCGGCGGGCGCGGCCGGTGCTCGGGGACCAGCTGCGGCTGCTGGCGACGGTGGGCGGGGCGGACCTGACGGCGATGACCGGGTTCCTGCTGCAGAGCGCGGTACGGAAGATGCCGGTGATCCTGGACGGCGTGGTGACGGCCGCCTGCGCGCTGGTCGGGCAGCGGATCGCGTTCCGCGCGCCGGACTGGTGGCTGGCCGCGCACGACAGCGGGGAGCCGGGGCAGGCCAAGGCGCTGGACCGGATGGCCCTGGAACCGGTGCTGACCCAGGGTGTGCGGGTCGGTGAGGGCGCGGGCGGTCTGCTGGCCCTGCCGCTGGTGCAGGCGGCCGCGGCGCTGGCGGCGGAGCTGCCGGAGCGGGCCGAGGACGCGGCCGAGGCGGAGGCGGACGCCGAGGCGGAGGTCTCCGGAGCGTGACCGGCGCCGGCTCCGACGGGCTGCGTTTCGCGTTCGGGACGCTCACCGTCTTCCCCGTCAGGGTGAACCGCTGGGACCGGGGGGCCGCGCGGGGCGGCATGCTGTGGGCGCCGCTGGCCGGGGTGGCGGTCGGGGCGTGTGCCGCCGCCCTGGGGCTCGTCCTGCTGCTCCTCGGCGCGGGGCCGCTGCTCGCCGCCGTCGCCACCGCGGCCGTACCGGCGGTGCTCACCCGCGGACTCCATCTGGACGGCCTGGCCGACACCGCGGACGGGCTCGGCAGCGGGAAGCCCGCCGAGGACGCGCTGCGGATCATGAAGCAGTCGGACATCGGGCCGTTCGGCGTGCTCGCCCTCGTGCTGGTGCTGCTGGCCCAGGTGGCCGCGCTGGCGCAGGCGTACGGCGACTCCTGGGCCCGGGGCGCGCTCGCCGCCGTGGTCTCGGCGGCCGTCGCCCGGCTGGCGCTGACGCTGGCCGCCCGCACCGGCGTACCGGCCGCCCGCCCGGAGGGCCTCGGCGCGGCGGTCGCCGGGGTGGTGCCGGCCCGCGGCGCGCTGGGCGTCGCCGCCGCCGTCACGGTGGCCGCCGCCGCGGCGGGCGCAGCTCTCGGACCGGCGGACGCGGCCCGGACCGCCGTCGCCGTGCTCCTCGCCCTCGGCGCCGCCGAGCTGATGCTCCGTCACTGCGTGCGCCGCTTCGGCGGGGTCACCGGCGACGTCTTCGGCGGCCTGGCCGAGACCGCGGCCACGACGGCCCTGGTGGTGCTGGTCCTCGGCTGACGCGGGGCCACGAGCGTAGGCTCGTGCGGGGTTTCGGCACCGCCCAGGTGGAGACCGCGCCGCAGGAGGGATCTAGGGTCGGGTTCGGGCCCGGTCGACCCACCGCGTTCGGCCACACACCGGACTTCACCCGAATTCACCGGAAAACTTCACCGGAAACCCGGAAAACCGGAGACCGGAAAACAGACGGAAGCGAGATTTCACCACCGTGACTGCTCTCACTCTCAGCACCGCCGCGGCGCCCGGCCTGCGGGCCGACGCGATCGTGATCGGTGTCGCCAAGGGCTCCGCGAACGGCCGCCAGAGCCTGATCGTGGCTCCCGGCGCCGAGGCCGTGGACAAGGCGTACGACGGCAAGCTGGCCGGCGTTCTGGAGACCCTCGGCGCCTCGGGCGCGGAGGGCGAGGTGACGAAGCTGCCCGCGCCGGCCGGCTTCAAGGCGCCGCTCGTGGTGGCGGTGGGCCTGGGCGCCGAGCCCGAGAAGGACGCCGGTTACGACGGCGAGGCCCTGCGCAAGGCCGCCGGCGTCGCCGCCCGCGCCCTGGCCGGGACCAAGAAGGCCGCCTTCGCGCTGCCGCTGGCGGAGGCCGCGGACGCCGGCGCGGTCGGCGAGGGCGTGCTGCTGGGCGCGTACTCCTTCGACGCGTACAAGGACAACGGCGGCAGCGGCAAGGACAAGAAGGCCAAGAACGGCAAGGCGCCGCTGGCCGAGGCCGCGCTGCTGGGCGGCAAGCCCCGCGACAAGGCGTACAAGGCCGCCGTCGAGCGGGCCACCGCCGTCGCCGAGGAGCTGAACCGCGCCCGCGACCTGGTCAACACCCCGCCGAACGACCTGAACCCGGAGGCGTTCGCCGCGATCGCGCAGGCCGCCGCCAAGGAGCACGGCATCAAGGTGCAGGTGCTCGACGAGAAGGCGCTGACCAAGGGCGGCTACGGCGGCATCCTGGGCGTCGGCTCCGGTTCGGCGTCGACGCCGCGGCTGGTGAAGCTGTCGTACACCTCGTCCAAGGCGAAGAAGTCCCTGGCCTTCGTCGGCAAGGGCATCACCTACGACTCGGGCGGCATCTCGCTGAAGCCGGCCGGGCACAACGAGACGATGAAGTGCGACATGGCCGGTGCGGCGGCGGTCTTCGCCACCGTGGTCACCGCCGCGCGCCTCGGCCTGGAGGTCAACGTCACCGGCTGGCTGGCGCTGGCCGAGAACATGCCGTCGGGCTCCGCCGTCCGCCCCGGTGACGTGCTGCGCATGTACAGCGGCAAGACGGTGGAGGTGCTCAACACCGACGCCGAGGGCCGCCTGGTGCTGGCCGACGCGCTGTGGGCGGCCTCCGAGGAGGAGCCGGACGCGATCGTCGACGTGGCGACGCTGACCGGCGCGATGATGCTGGCGCTGGGCAGCCGGACGTTCGGGATCATGGCCAACGACGACGCGTTCCGCGCGGCGCTGCACGAGGCGGCCGAGGAGGTCGGCGAGCCGGCCTGGCCGATGCCGCTGCCGGAGCACCTGCGCAAGGGCATGGAGTCCTCGACGGCCGACATCGCCAACATGGGCGAGCGGATGGGCGGCGGGCTGGTGGCCGGGCTGTTCCTGCGGGAGTTCGTGGGCGAGGGGATCACCTGGGCGCACCTGGACATCGCCGGACCGGCGTTCAACGAGGGCGGGCCGTTCGGGTACACGCCCAAGGGCGGTACGGGGTCCGCGGTGCGGACGCTGGTGCGGCTGGCCGAGCGGGTTGCCGTCGGCGATCTCGGGTGACGTCCGCCTGAGAGCTGGGGACCGAAGGGGCGCTGGCGGCTGCGGGTCCGATGTGGTTGATCGCGCGGTTCCCCGCGCCCCTGGCGGCACCGCCGTGCCGGGATGCTCATGTGAACGTGCTGCGTCTCACACACCGGCCCCGCGTCTCGTACCCCCTCCGCGGGTGCGAAGATGGGTCCCGGCAGGACAGGGCCCCACCAAGGGCCGAAGAACGAGCGGCCGGACACCAGCCGCCGACCGGTCACTGGAGACCGGCGTGGCGCACATGCATGGAGGACGTGACGTGGCGAACGACGCCAGCACCGTTTTCGACCTAGTGATCCTCGGCGGTGGTAGCGGTGGTTACGCCGCGGCCCTGCGCGGGGCGCAGCTGGGCCTGGACGTCGCCCTGATCGAGAAGAACAAGGTCGGTGGTACCTGCCTGCACGTCGGCTGCATCCCCACCAAGGCGCTGCTGCACGCCGGTGAGATCGCCGACCAGGCCCGGGAGTCCGAGCAATTCGGCGTGAAGGCCACCTTCGAGGGCATCGACATGCCGGCCGTCCAGAAGTACAAGGACGAGGTCATCTCCGGCCTGTACAAGGGCCTGCAGGGGCTGATCGCCTCCCGCAAGGTGACGTACATCGAGGGTGAGGGCCGGCTCTCCTCCCCGACCTCGGTGGATGTGAACGGTCAGCGGATCCAGGGCCGCCACGTCCTGCTGGCGACCGGCTCCGTGCCGAAGTCGCTGCCGGGCCTGAACATCGACGGCGACCGGATCATCTCCTCCGACCACGCCCTCAAGCTGGACCGCGTGCCGAAGTCCGCGATCGTGCTGGGCGGCGGCGTGATCGGCGTCGAGTTCGCCTCCGCGTGGAAGTCCTTCGGCACCGACGTCACCATCGTCGAGGGCCTCAAGCACCTCGTCCCGGTCGAGGACGAGAACAGCTCGAAGCTGCTGGAGCGCGCGTTCCGCAAGCGCGGCATCAAGTTCAACCTGGGCACCTTCTTCCAGAAGGCCGAGTACACCCAGGACGGTGTCAAGGTCACGCTGGCCGACGGCAAGGAGTTCGAGGCCGAGGTCCTGCTCGTCGCCATCGGCCGCGGCCCGGTCTCGCAGGGCCTGGGCTACGAGGAGGCCGGGGTCGCCATGGACCGCGGCTACGTCCTCGTCGACGAGTACATGCGCACCAACGTGCCGACCATCTCGGCCGTCGGTGACCTGGTCCCGACCCTCCAGCTCGCGCACGTCGGCTTCGCCGAGGGCATCCTGGTGGCGGAGCGGCTGGCCGGTCTGAAGACCGTGCCGATCGACTACGACGGCGTGCCCCGGGTGACGTACTGCCACCCCGAGGTCGCCTCCGTGGGCATCACCGAGGCCAAGGCCAAGGAGATCTACGGTGCGGACAAGGTCGTCGCCCTGAAGTACAACCTGGCGGGCAACGGAAAGAGCAAGATCCTCAAGACCGCGGGCGAGATCAAGCTCGTCCAGGTCAAGGACGGTGCCGTGGTCGGCGTCCACATGGTCGGCGACCGCATGGGCGAGCAGGTCGGCGAAGCCCAGCTGATCTACAACTGGGAGGCGCTGCCCGCCGAGGTCGCGCAGCTCATCCACGCCCACCCGACGCAGAACGAGGCCCTCGGCGAGGCCCACCTGGCCCTCGCGGGCAAGCCGCTCCACTCCCACGACTGACCCCCTCGGTCACTGGGCGCGACGACACAGACTTCCGCAATTCGTAAGGAGCAACCGAAACCATGGCGGTTTCCGTAACCCTTCCGGCGCTCGGCGAGAGCGTCACCGAGGGCACCGTCACCCGCTGGCTCAAGGCCGAGGGTGAGCGCGTCGAGGCCGACGAGCCGCTGCTCGAGGTCTCGACCGACAAAGTCGACACCGAGATCCCGGCACCCGCCTCCGGCGTGCTGTCCTCCATCAAGGTCGCCGAGGACGAGACGGTCGAGGTCGGCGCCGAGCTGGCCCTGATCGACGACGGCACCGGCGCCCCGGCCGCCGCTGAGGCCCCGGCCGCCGAGCAGGTCGCCGAGCCGGCCCCCGAGCCCGCCGCTGCCGCCCCCTCCACCGAGCAGGCCGCCCCGGCGCCCGCTCCGACCCCGCAGGCCGCGTCCGGCGGCGGCTCCGCCGAGGGCACGGACGTCGTCCTGCCCGCGCTCGGCGAGTCGGTCACCGAGGGCACCGTCACCCGCTGGCTGAAGCAGGTCGGCGAGGAGGTCACCGAGGACGAGCCGCTGCTGGAGGTGTCGACGGACAAGGTCGACACCGAGATCCCGGCGCCCGCCTCCGGCACCCTGCTGGAGATCGTGGTCGGCGAGGACGAGACCGCCGAGGTCGGCGCCAAGCTCGCCGTCATCGGCGCGGCCGGTGCCGCTCCCGCCGCCGCCCCGGCTCAGGAGGCCCCGGCCGCCCCGGCGCAGCCCGAGCCGACGCCCGCCCCGGCGGCTCCGGCCCCGGCCCCGCAGGCGCCGACGGCTCCGGCCCCGCAGCAGCAGGAGACCCCGGCGCCCGCGCCGGCCCCGGCCGCCCCGGCCCCCGCGCCGGCTCCGGCCGCGCAGGCCCCGGCCGCTCCCGCCGCCGCCCAGCCGGTCGACGACGGCGCCTACGTCACCCCGCTGGTGCGCAAGCTCGCCGCCGAGAACGGCGTCGACCTGTCCACCGTCTCGGGCACCGGCGTCGGCGGCCGTATCCGCAAGCAGGACGTCATCGCCGCCGCGGAGGCCGCCAAGGCCGCCGCTCCGGCCCCGGCCGCGGCTGCCGCCCCGGCTGCTCCGGCCGCCAAGAAGGCGCCGAAGCTGGAGGCGTCCCCGCTGCGCGGCCAGACCGTGAAGATGCCCCGCATCCGCAAGGTCATCGGCGACAACATGGTCAAGGCGCTGCACGAGCAGGCGCAGCTGTCCTCGGTCGTCGAGGTCGACGTCACCCGGCTGATGAAGCTGCGCGCCCGCGCCAAGGACGCGTTCGCGGCACGTGAGGGCGTCAAGCTCTCCCCGATGCCGTTCTTCGTCAAGGCGGCGGCCCAGGCGCTGAAGGCGCACGCGCCGATCAACGCCAAGATCAACGAGGCCGAGGGGACCATCACCTACTTCGACACCGAGAACATCGGTATCGCGGTGGACTCCGAGAAGGGCCTGATGACCCCGGTCATCAAGAACGCCGGCGACCTCAACATCGCCGGTATCGCCAAGGCCACCGCCGACCTGGCGGGCAAGGTCCGGGCCAGCAAGATCACGCCGGACGAGCTGTCGGGCGCGACCTTCACCATCTCCAACACCGGTTCGCGCGGTGCGCTCTTCGACACGATCATCGTGCCGCCGGGCCAGGTCGCGATCCTCGGCATCGGCGCGACGGTCAAGCGTCCCGCCGTGATCGAGACGGAGGAGGGCACGGTCATCGGCGTCCGCGACATGACGTACCTGACCCTGTCCTACGACCACCGCCTGGTGGACGGTGCCGACGCCGCGCGTTACCTGACCGCGGTCAAGGCCATCCTGGAGGCGGGCGAGTTCGAGGTCGAGCTGGGCCTCTGACCTGCACGGTCCTCACGGCGCCCCCGTCCGGAACACTCCGGGCGGGGGCGCCGTCGTGCTGGTCACACCCGGCGTGTAAGCCTCGTCTCACCTGCGTGAAAGCGCCCTTGTGCGCCCTACCGCCGGGGCCCGGCGGCCGTATTGTCTATTCGTCAACGCCCCAGGGGGCCGGTAGGGGCCCCTCCCTAAGGAGCCCTTCATGACCGCGCCCGTCGTCCACTCGCTCCGCGAGCAGATCCGCGAGCACATCCTGGAAGGGATCATCAGCGGGCGCTGGCAGCCGGGCGAGCGGATCGTGGAGCGGCGGATCGCCACCGAGCTGGAGGTCAGCCAGACGCCCGTACGGGAGGCCCTGCGCGAGCTGGAGTCGCTGCGGCTGATCGAGTCGGCGCCGAACAAGGGCGTACGGGTGCGGAACCTGACCGCGGCCGACCTGGAGGAGAGCTACCCGGTACGGGCCGGTCTGGAGGCGATCGCGGCGGAGCTGGCGGCCGGGCGGCTGGCCGAGGACTGCTCGGCGCTGGAACCGCACGTCAGCGCGTTGTACGAGGCCGACCGGATGGCCGACGGGACGGCGCAGGTGAGGCACACGGTCGGTTTCCACCGGGAGCTGGTGCGGGCGGCCGGCAACTCGGTGCTGCTGCACACCTGGGAGGGGCTGGGCATCGAGGTGTTCACGGCCCTGTCGATACGGTGGCTGGGCACGGTGCAGCAGTCCTACGCGGAGGAGCACGAGGAACTGGTCGCCGCGTTCAAGCGCCGGGACCCGCGCATCGCCGAGCTGGTCAAGTCGCATGTACTGGGCTGCGCCCCGCGTCCCTGACCTTCTTCCCCCGCGCCCCTGAAGGGGCGCGGGGAACTGCGCGATCAGCCACGAAGCCCCCGCAGCCGCCACACCACCGAACCACCCGGGCTCCCCCGCGCACCCCTGCCGACCTGCAGAAACCGCCGACCTCGACAGTCACCCCGTGCCATCGCCGAAGGCACCCCGTGCCGACTTTCTCGTGATCAAGAGGTTTTGCCCCTCAACCCTTTGATCGATCATCGATCAGGGAGTTACAGTCACCGATGGACTCCCACCGGAGCCCACGCCCTGTCCTGCCAAAGACCAAGGGCACCCCCGAACCCTTACCGATGAGGGAACCCCCTTCGACTGAGGAAGGCGGCGACATGACCGACCCCTACGCCATCCAGCCGAGCGCGCTCGACCAGCTCCCGGACCGGGACCCTGAGGAGACCGCCGAATGGCAGGCGTCCCTGGACGCCGTCGCGAAGGCGGCCGGCCCGCACCGGGCCGCCTACCTGATGCGGCGCACGCTGGAGCGTGCCGAGGGAGCCGGCGTCGCACTGCCGAAGCTCCTCGAGACGGACTACGTCAACACCATCCCCACCGCCGCCGAGCCCACCGTGGACGGCGACGAGGAGATGGAGCAGCGGATCACCGCCTGGAACCGCTGGAACGCGGCGGCGATGGTGACCCGCGGCAGCAAATACGGCGTCGGCGGCCACATCGCCACCTTCGCCTCCGCGGCCTGGCTCTACGAGACCGGCTTCAACCACTTCTTCCGCGGCAAGGAGGGTGACGGCTCCGGCGACCAGCTCTACGTCCAGGGCCACGCCTCCCCCGGCATCTACGCCCGCGCCTTCCTCGACGGCCGGCTCAACGAGGACCACCTCGACAACTTCCGCCGCGAGTCCGGCGGCAACGGCCTCCCGTCGTACCCGCACCCGCGGCGCCTGCCCTGGCTGTGGGAGTTCCCGACCGTGTCGATGGGCCTCGGCCCGATCTCCGCGATCTACCAGGCGCGGTTCAACCGCTACCTGACCAGCCGCGGCATCAAGGACGTCTCCGACTCGCACGTGTGGGCGTTCCTCGGCGACGGCGAGATGGACGAGCCGGAGTCGACCACCGCGCTCACCCTGGCCGCCCGCGAGGGCCTGGACAACCTGACCTTCGTCATCAACTGCAACCTGCAGCGCCTCGACGGTCCGGTCCGCGCCAACTTCAAGATCGTGCAGGAGCTGGAGGCCCTCTTCCGCGGCTCCGGCTGGAACGTGATCAAGACGCTGTGGGGCACGGCCTGGGACGAGCTGTTCCAGCTCGACACCACGGGCGCGCTCGTACGCCGGCTGCGCGAGGTACCCGACGCGCAGGTCCAGACGTACCAGACCCGCGACGCCGCCTACATCCGCCAGGACTTCTTCGGCAAGGACCCGGCGCTCGTCGAGATGGCGAAGCTGCTGAGCGACGACAAGATCCTGGAGTGCTTCCACTTCTCGCGCGGCGGCCACGAGGCCCGCAAGGTCTACGCCGCGTACAAGGCCGCGCTCGCCCACAAGGGCGCGCCGACCGTGATCCTGGCCCAGACGGTCAAGGGCCACACCCTCGGCAAGGGCTTCGCGTCCAAGAACGCCAACCACCAGATGAAGAAGCTCTCGGTGGACGAGTTCAAGGAGATGCGCGACCTGCTCGGGCTGCCGATCAAGGACAGCGACTTCGTCGACGGCGTGGTCCCCTACGGTCACCCGGGCGCCGACTCCCCCGAGGTCCGCTACCTCCAGGAGCGCCGCGCGGCCCTCGGCGGTCCCGCCCCGGCCCGCCGCACCCACGCCCTGGCCCCGCTGCCCGCGCCCGCCGAGAAGGCGTTCGCCGCCTTCGACAAGGGCTCCGGCACGCAGTCCGTGGCGACCACGATGGCGTTCGTCCGCCTGGTCAAGGACCTGGTCCGGGACAAGGAGACCGGCAAGCGCTGGGTGCCGATCGTCCCCGACGAGGCGCGCACCTTCGGCATGGAGAGCCTGTTCCCGTCGCTCGGGATCTACTCCCCCAAGGGCCAGACGTACGAGCCGGTCGACCGCGACCAGCTGATGTACTACAAGGAGGCCGAGAACGGCCAGATCCTCAACGAGGGGATCACCGAGGCCGGCTCGATGGCCGACTTCATCGCCGCGTCCACCGCGTACGCCACGCACGGCGAGGCGATGATCCCGTTCTACATCTTCTACTCGATGTTCGGCTGGCAGCGCACGGCCGACCAGATGTGGCAGCTCGGCGACCAGCTCGGCCGCGGCTTCCTGATCGGCGCCACCGCCGGCCGTACCACGCTGACCGGCGAGGGCCTCCAGCACGCCGACGGCCACACCCCGGTGATCGCCGCTACCAACCCGGCGTCCCTCACGTACGACCCGGCGTTCGCCTACGAGATCGCCGTCATCGTCAAGGAGGGCCTGCGCCGGATGTACGGCGAGGCCAAGCCGGGCGAGGACCAGAACGTCTTCTACTACCTGACCGTCTACAACGAGCCGATGCCGCAGCCCGCGAAGCCGCAGGGCCTCGGCATCGACGAGGGCATCGTCAAGGGCCTGTACCGCTTCAACACGGCGGAGTCGGCGGGCCTGGCCCCGGCGGCGAACGCCCCGCGCATCCAGCTGCTGGCCTCCGGTACGGCGATCCACTGGACGCTCAAGGCGCAGCAGCTGCTCGCCGCCGAGTGGGGCGTGGCCGCCGACGTGTGGTCCGCGACCTCCTGGACGGAGCTGCGCCGGGACGCCATGGACGCCGACGCGGCGCTGCTGCGCGGCGAGGACCGCACGCCGTACGTCCGGCAGGCGCTCCAGGGTGCCGAGGGTCCGGTGCTGGCGGTCTCCGACTACATGCGCCAGGTCCCCGACCAGATCGCGCAGTGGGTCGAGCAGGACTGGTCCTCGCTGGGCGCCGACGGCTTCGGTCTGTCGGACACCCGTGAGGGCGCCCGGCGCCACTTCGGCGTGGACGCCGAGTCCGTCGTCGTCGCGGCGCTGGCCCAGCTGGCCCGGCGCGGCGAGATCAAGGCGACGGCCGTGAAGGAGGCGCGCGAGCGCTACGGCCTGTAAGCCGGATGTTCCAGGAGGCCCCCGCCCGTCGGCGGGGGCCTCCTGCATGATGTGGGCCATGCGTGCCGCCCGCCTGATCAAGATGGTCCTGCTGCTCCAGTCCCGGCCCTCGATGACCGCCGCCGAACTGGCCCGGGAGCTGGAGGTGTCCGAGCGGACGGTCACCCGGGACGCGCAGGCCCTGTCGGAGGCGGGCGTGCCGGTGTACGCGGACCGGGGCCGGGCCGGCGGCTACCGGCTGATCGGCGGTTACCGGACCCGGCTGACGGGGCTGCACCGCGGCGAGGCGGAGGCGCTGTTCCTGTCGGGGGTGCCGGGGGCGCTGCGCGAGATGGGCCTGGAGGACGCGGCGTCGGCGGCCCGGCTGAAGGTCTCGGCGGCCCTCCTGCCCGCCCTGCGGGACGCCTCCCGTACGGCCGCGCAGCGCTTCCACCTGGACGCCCCGAACTGGTTCACCGAACCGCGCACGCCCGAGCTGCTGCCGGCGGTGGCGGACGCGGTGTGGGACGACCGCCGCGTCACGGCGCGCTACCGGCGCGGCGAGGACGAGGTCGAGCGGGAGCTGGAGCCGTACGGGCTGGTCCTGAAGGCGGGGGTCTGGTACCTGTGCGCCCGGGTGACGGAGGCGGCGGACGCGGCCGACTCGACGGACGGGGCGGACGCGGTGGGTGGGGACGACGGGGTGGGTGGGGCCGACGCGGTGCGTGGTGCGGACGCGGTGCGTGATGCGGACGCGGTGGGTGGGGACGACGGGGACGACGCGGACTTCCGGGTCTACCGGATCGACCGGTTCGTGTCGGTCGATCCGGGCGGGCAGCGGTTCGCGCGGGACGGGGGGTTCGATCTGCCCGGGTTCTGGGCGCAGCGGGCGGAGCAGTTCGCGCGGTCGATCCTGCGGACCGAGGCGGTGGTGCGGCTCTCCCCGGCCGGTGCGCGGCGGCTGCCGTACGCCGTGGACCCGGTGGCAGCCCGGCAGGCCCTGGCCGCCGCCGGACCGCCGGACGGGGAGGGGCTGCTCACGGTGACGCTGCCGGTGGAGTCGGAGGAGGTCGCCCACGAGCGGCTCGGGGCGCTCGGCCCGGAGGCGGAGGTGCTGGCCCCCCAGTCGCTGCGCGAGCGCTTCGCGGCGGACGCCCGGCGGCTCGCCGCCCTGTACGGGCAGGGGGCCGAGGGGCGGACGGCGATCCGCCGCCCGGACGTGCGTCCCGGTCCGCCAGGGCCGATCCTGGACGCGTGATGGACGAGACGGAGTTCTGGGAGCTGATCGACACCGCTCGCCGGGGTGCCGGGGGCGACCCCGAGGACCAGGCCGACCTGCTGGTGGAGCGGCTGTGCCGGCTGGACCCGGAGGCCGTCCTGGACTTCGCCCGTCACTTCGAGGTCCGCTACCAGCGCGCCTGCACCTGGGAGCTGTGGGGCGCCGCCTGGATCCTGCTCGGCGGCGCGAGCGACGACGCGTTCGACTGCTTCCGGTGCTGGCTGATCGGCCAGGGCCGGGAGGTCTACGAGGGAGCCGTGCACGACGCGGACGCGCTGGCCGACCTCCTCGACGACTTCGACGAGGAGGTCGACGGCGACGGCGAGGACCTCGGCTACGCGGCCGACGAGGCCTACGAGCAGCTCACCGGCGCGGTCGCCCCGGACCTGGACATCCCCCCGCCGCCCGCCGAACCGGTGGGCACCCCGATCGACCTGGAGCACGACCGCGCGCTGGCGGAGCGCCTGCCCCGGCTGTGGGAGCGGTTCGGCGACTGAGGAGCCGTCCGGCACCGCGTTCCGGCCGGGTCCGGTGCCGGAGGGGCCGCGGGCGCGGATCAGGCGGTACCCGGCCCGTCGCCGGACGGCCGTGCGGAAACGCCGCCGCGGGGCGCGGCCACGGCGGCCGCGCAGAGCGCGAACGCGCCGGCGACGAGGAACGCGCCGGTGTAGCCCGACTCCGCCGGCGGCCGGGCGGGCCCGCCCGCCGACGCGGTCACGAGCGCGACGGCGACCACGGACCCGAACGCGCCGCCGACGGTGCGCAGGACGGTGTTGACGCCCGTGGCCGCGCCGGTCTGCTCCTGGCCCACGGCACCGACGACCAGGCCGCCGAGCGAGGCGAAGGCGAGCCCGTACGCCAGACCCAGCAGCGCGCACCAGACGAGCACCTCCGCGAGGTGGCCGTGCAGCAGGCCGAGGCCGCCCAGCGCGCACGCCGCGAGGACGGCGCCCGCCCGGAAGGCGGCCCGCGCCCCGAGCCCGGCCGACAGCCGTGCCGCGAGGGGTGTGGCGAGGAGCGTGCAGACGGCGACCGGGGCCATGAGGAGCCCGGTCAGGGCCGGGGAGAGACCGAACCCGTACCCGAGGGCGGTCGGTGTCTGGGCGAACAGCGGCAGCAGCGTGACCGCGGCGAACATGCCCACGCTGACCATCAGGGTGGCGGCGTTGGTGGCGAGCAGCCGCGGCCCCACCAGGAGACGGAGGTCGACCAGGGGCGCCGCGACCCGCCGCTCGACGAGCCCGAACGCGGCGGCCAGGGCGACCGCGGCGGCCGACAGGGCGATGATCCCCGGCGAGGTCCAGCCCCACGTACGGCCCTGGCTCACGGCCGGCAGCAGGGCGCTCAGCGTGCCCGCGAGCAGCACCGCCCCGGCCAGGTCGACCCGCCCCGCGCGGCTGCCGGGCGGGGCGGGCAGACGGGCCGCCCCGGCCAGGGCGAGGACAGCCGGTACGGCGGTGAGCCAGAACAGCGCGGCGGGACCGGCGGCATCGGCGAGCGGACCGGCGACGACCATGCCCAGCGCCCCGCCGACGCCGACCATCGCACTGAGCGCGGCGACGACTCCGGACAGCCGCTCGGCCGGAACGTACCGGCGGGCCAGCCCGAAGGCACAGGGGAGGACCCCGCCGGAGAGCCCCTGGAGGACCCGGCCCGTCAGGACCGCCGCGTAGGAGCCCAGCTCGGTGCCGGCCGCCGCGGTCACGGAGCCGGCCAGCAGCAGCGCGAGACCGGTGACGAGGACCCGGCGATGACCGAACAGGTCGCCCAGCCGCCCCGCCACCGGTGTGGCGACGGCCGAGGCCAGCATGAAGGCGGTCAGCAGCCAGCCGGCGCCGGCCGCCGTGGTGCCGAGCGCGCGGGCGAACGGCGTCAGTGCGGCGAGCACGATCGTCTGGGCGATCGCCACGCCGAACGCCGCGAGCAGCAGTACCGGCGTCCCGGTGGCGGAGCGACGCGTCCGCACGGTCCCCACTCCCACTCCTCATCGACGAAGTGAGGGCACCCTAACCTATTGGAGACCAGTGGTCACTAATGTGGGGCGGAGCGTTCGTAGACTGGCGTGCGTGAAGGCGACGACCCCCAAGCCCGGCCGCCCCGCGCGGCTGAGCCGTGAGCTGATCGTGGAGGCCGCGCTCGGCTGCGACCTGCGGACCGTGACGATGCGGGACATCGCCGGGCGGCTCGGCGTCTCCCACTCGGCGCTCTACCGCTGGGTCGGCAACCGCGACGAGCTGCTCGACCTGGTCGGCGAGGTGGTGGTCGAGCGCATCCTGCCCACGACCGAGCCGACGGCCGACACCTGGCGGCCGTGGCTGGCGGACCTCGCCTGGCGGATGCACGACCAGTTCCTCGCCGTACCCGGGTACGCGGCGCACGTCGCGCTGCCCCACCGGCACAACGCGCGGGCGTTCGGGCTGCTGCGCGACCGGGTGGTCTCGGCGTTCCGGCTGGCCGGCGCCTCCGAGGCGCTCGCCGAGCAGAGCTGGTACATCTTCGGCCTGGGCGTCGTGCAGTGGCTCGGGGCCCGGCAGCTGGGGCACACGCTCGGAACGGCCGAGCCCCGCTTTGACCTCTTCCTCGACGTGCTCCTGCGCGGGCTCCCGGCCCGGGAGCCCGCGGCGTAGGCCGCCCCGCTCAGGCCGCGCGGCGGCGGGTCGTGTCCGTCGGTATGTACGCCTGGGTCTGCTCGGTCTTCAGGGCGGTCGCGTGGTGCTGTGGGGCCGCGTTGGCCTGGTCCAGGGCGGAGGCGGTGACGGCGGCCGGGCCCAGGACCACGGCCGCGGCGGCGGCCAGCGCGGTCCAGGGGCGGCGCAGTGCCTCGGCCCAGGTGCTCGTGCTGGTGCTGGTGCTGTGGTCCTGGCTGTTCTTCATCGTGGTCCCCACCTCCGGTCGGCTTGTGTCACCGACCGTAGGAGCCCGGGCTCTGAGGAGCCTGCGCGGCCGCTGTGGCCGTCCTGTGAGACGCGGGGCGGCCCTGGAGCCGGGCCGCGCGCTCCCGGATCTCGGGGAGCTCGGCGGTGAGCGCGGCGCCGGGGCAGCTGGTCTGGTAGCCGTCGTCGTGCCCGGCGACGGCGGGCAGCGCCGCGGCGGTGCCGGCGGCGTACCGGCTGAGGCCGTTGCTGGAGACCAGGCGGACCCGGTCGCGCGGGTCGGTGCCGGCGGGGCCCAGTTTCCAGGCGGCCAGCGCGGCGATCGCGTCGGTCAGCGCGCGGGGCACCGGCACGCCCTCGGTGTAGGTGCCGAGGGCGGCGATGCCGGTGGTGCGGTGGTTGAAGCCCTGGGTGTGGGCGCCGGTGACGGCCCGGTCGACGCCGCCGGCGCGGCCCTCGTAGACGGTGCCGCAGCGGTCGACGACGAAGTTGTAGCCGAGGTCGTCCCACTCCCGGGCGCCGGTCTGGCCGGTGTAGATGTCGCGCAGGATGCGGGGCGCGTCGGCGCAGTCGTAGCCGTTGGGGCTGTCGGTGTGGTGGACGAAGACGGCGACGACCTGGTCGTCGTAGCGCGGGGGCGGCTGCCGGCGGGCGGCGTCGCCCAGCCAGGACGAGCGGGGGACGATGTCCGGCCGGGGTGCGGCGTACCGGCTCTCCGGCCGGGCGGTGGCGCGGGCGTGCGGGCCGGCCGGCCGGTCCGTGCCGGTCAGGAACAGCGCCAGCCCGACGGCGGCGGCGAGGACGGGCAGACAGCCGAGCAGCAGGACGGGGACCGGGACGCGGCGTGGAACGCGAAGCGGGAGACGGAGCGGGAGACGGAGCGGGATGCGTCCCGCGCGCCGTCTCGCGGCCTCCCGGAGCCCTCGCAGCACACGCATGTCATCCACTGTCCGTCCGTCGTGACCCGCCCGCGACGTGCGTTGTGCCACCCGGTGGAACCATCGTCCCGGTCCGCGGCGTTTCCCCGGGTAGCCGCACGTGTGGCCGGTTACCGGCCGCGGGTGCGGCACCGGCTGATCGCCGGGCCCTTCCGGCACGTACCGAGGGGTGCCAGGGTCCGAGAGAAAGGCGGCTCGTGTGGATCTGCTCGACATCGTGCTGGCGCTGGTGGTGCTGGCGTACGCGGCCTCCGGGTACCGGCGCGGGCTGGTGGCGGGCTGTGTCTCGCTCGCCGGGTTCGTCGGCGGGGCCGTCGTCGGCGTGTGGATCCTGCCGTGGGTGATGGAGCTGGTGACGCCGGGGACGACGACGGCGACGGTGACCGCCGTGCTGACGGTGCTGGTCCCGGCGGCGGTGGGGCACGAGCTGGCGGGGCGGCTCGCGCTCAGGCTGCGGCGGGAGCTGGACGCCGGGCCGCTCAGGGTCGCCGACGGGGTGGGCGGGGCGGTGGCCAACTCGGCGGCGGCGCTGATCGTGGCGTGGGTGGCGGCGAGCGTGCTGGCCGCGTCGCCGACGCCGCTGCTCGCCTCGGCGATCCGGGACTCGGCGGTGCTGGGCGCGGTACAGCGGGCGATGCCGGAGACCACCCCGGCATGGTTCTCGCGGGCCACCTCGGCGCTGACCGAGGCGGGGTTCCCGCAGGTCTTCAACCCCTTCGAGAACGAGGCGACCGCCCAGGTGGCCGAGCCTTCCGGGGACAGCGTCACGGCGGCGGCCACCAACGCCGCCAAGCTGAGCACGGTGAAGATCGAGGGCGTGGCCGGCGCCCAGGGCCGTGAGGGCAGCGGCTTCGTGTACGCCGACCGGCACGTGATGACCAACGCCCACGTGGTGGCCGGCATGGACGCCCCGGGCGTGCGGGTGGGCGGCGTCGGACGGACGTACGAGGCGCGGGTGGTGCTGTTCGACCCCGACAAGGACGTGGCGGTGCTGTACGTGCCGGAGCTGGACGCGCCCGCCCTGCGGTTCGACGACGAGGCCGGGCGCGGTGACGCGGCGGTGGTCGCCGGGTACCCGCAGGACGGCGCCCTGGACCTGCGGGCGGCGACGGTGGCGAACCGCGTGCGGGCCACGGGCCAGAACATCTACAGCGACGCCGAGGTCACCCGGGAGATCTACTCCATACGCTCCACGGTCCGCCCGGGCAACTCCGGCGGACCGCTGCTGACCACCGAGGGCCGGGTGTACGGCATGGTCTTCGCCCGCTCCACCTCCGACGCCGCCACCGGGTACGTGCTGACGGCCGCCGAGGTGTCCGGCGAGGCGCGGCGCGCGGCGACGGCCACGGCGGCCGTGGACACGGGGGCGCCGGTGACGTCGTAGCACGGTCCCCGGAAACCGGAGCAGGGTTGTCGGAGCAGCGCCGTCAGAGCAGGGACTTGCCCATCAGCACGTCGTCGACGTACGCGCCGTCCAGGAGGAACTCCTCGGGCAGCACCCCTTCGACGGCGAAGCCCTCGGATTCGTAGAGCGTGCGGGCGGGCGTGTTGGGGCCGAGGACACGCAGGGTGAGGCGGCGGGCGCCCTGGCGGCGGGCCTCCTCGGCGGCGGCGCGCAGCAGGAGGCGGCCGACGCCGTGGCCGCGGGCCGCCTCGGCGACGGCGAGGCCGTGGACCGCCCGGACGTGCCGGTTGGAGGCGAGGGGGGTGGGGCGCCCGAGGCGGAGGTAGCCGACGACGCGGCCGCCGAGTTCGGCGACGAGGTGGGCGTCGGGGCCCGCGTGGTCCTCGAAGAAGGGGGCGTCCGGTTCCGGACGGGGCGAGACCGCGTGCAGCGGGGACCAGGCCTCCCGGTCGAGCAGGCCGAGCGCCTCTTCGTCGTCGGGCCGGGCGGATCGTATGTGCGGCACTTCGTCGGGCATGGCGGTCACTTTACGGCGCGGCGCCGGCGGCCCCGAGGCATCGATTCGATGGTGGCGGCAGGATGTTCCCCATGGAACCTTCCCGCATCGCGGTGGCCGGCGCGTCCGGTCTCATCGGCAGCGCGCTGGCGCGGTCCCTGACGGCGGACGGGCACGAGGTGGTGCGCCTGGTACGGCACGCGCCCCGGGGGCCGGGCGAGGTCCGCTGGGACCCCGAGCGCGGCCGGGTCGACACGGCCGGGCTGGCCGGCTGCGACGCCGTGGTCAACCTGGCCGGGGCCGGTGTCGGCGACCGGCGCTGGACGGCGGCGTACAAGGCGCGGATCCGGGACAGCCGGGTCCACGGCACGGCGGCGCTGGCCCGCGCCGTCGCCTCCCTGGACCGGCCGCCGGGGGTCTTCGTGAACGGCAGCGCGATCGGTCTCTACGGGGAGACCGGGGAGCGGACGGTCGACGAGAGCGCCCCCGCGGGCGAGGGATTCCTGCCCGGCGTGTGCGTCGAGTGGGAGGCCGCCGCCGCGCCCGCCCGGGAGGCCGGCGTACGGACGGTGTTCACCCGTACCGGGCTGGTCGTCGCGCGCGGCGGCGGGGCCTGGGGGCGGCTGTTCCCGCTGTTCAAGGCGGGGCTCGGCGGGCGCCTGGGCGACGGACGGCAGTACTGGTCGTTCATCGCGCTGCACGACGAGGTGGCCGCGATCCGCCATCTGCTGGCCCGCGAGGACCTGTCCGGCCCGTTCAACCTGACCGCCCCGCGGCCGCGCACCAACCGGGAGATCACCGAGGCGATGGGCCGGGTCCTGCGCCGGCCCGCCCTCTTCGCGGTCCCCGCTCCGGTGCTGCGCACGGTGCTCGGCGAGATGGCCGGGGACGTGCTGGGCAGCGCGCGGGTGGTGCCGGGGCGGCTGCTGGAGTCGGGCTTCCGGTTCGCGTTCCCGGAGATCGAGGGGGCGATCCGCGCGGCCCTGTGACCCGCCGCGGCGGCGCGCCGGGCGACGGCCGGGGCCGGGCGGCCCCGGCCGCGTGCGACCTGCGTGCGACCGTGCCCTGTCTCCGTGCGACTGTCACCGACCGGACGCGGCCCTAGTCTCGATCTGAACTCGGGTAATCCGAAAGCCAGTTGGGGGTCAGTCGCCTCCAGTGGCCGCGCGATCGCGAGGAGGGGCACGTGCTTGAGCCCGCGTACCAGGCGGACGTCGTCGTCGTGGGGGCCGGGGTCGCCGGACTCGCGGCGGCGCACCGGCTGACCAGTCAGGGAGTGTCGACCGTGGTCCTGGAGGCGGCCCCCGTGACGGGCGGCCGGATGGCGACCGAGAAGGTCGACGGCTTCCGGCTCGACCGGATCGGGCAGTCGCTGTCGACGTCCTGTCCCGAACTGAGGCTCGTCCCCGGCCTGGACGGGCTCGTGCTGCGGCCCTTCGCGCCGGGGGCGCTGGTCCACAGCGAGGGTCTGCACCACCGCGTGAACGCTCCCTACGGCTCCGGGGGCGCACGGGGCGCATTGCACGCCGTACGCGCCCTGGCGAGCGCTCCGCGGCCGGCGCCGGGGGCGCGCGGGCCGGTGCCGGGAGCCGGCCGGGCCGGGGCCTTCCCCCGGGCGGCCGGGCGGCAGGCGGTGGCCCGCCGGGTGCGGGCCGGGTCCCCGCTGGGCACCGCCGTCGACCAGGCCCGGCTGACCGCCGCGCTCACCCGGCTCGCGACCACGCCGGTCGAACGGCTGCTGGCCCGCCCGGAGCTGCCCGCGCGGCAGGCGCTCGCCGTCCGCGGGCTGCCCGCCCGCACCATCGACGGCTTCCTGCGTCCGCTGCTCGCCGCGCTGCTGTGCGACCCGGAGCTGACCAGCTCCAGCCGGTGCGCCGACCTGGCGTTGCGCGCCTTCGCGACCGGGCGGCTGGGGCTGCCGGAGGGCGGCGCCGAGACCCTGCCGGCCCTGCTGGCCGGGGCGCTGCCGCCGGGCACCGTGCGCACCGGCGTACGGGTCACCTCGATCGCCACCAACGCGGTGACCACCGCCGCGCACGGCGTCCTGCGCTGCCGTGCGGTGCTGCTGGCCACCGACGCCCGGGCCGCCGCCGAGCTGCTGCCCGGGCTGCGGGTCCCGGACTTCCACCCGGTGACGGTGGTGCACCACACCACCGACGAGCCCCCGGCAACCGGCACGGCCCTGCTGCTCGACGCCGACCGGGGCGGCCCGGTCGCCCACACGGCCGTGGTCAGCGAGGTGGACCCGTCCCGCGCCCCGGCCGGCCGCGCCCTGGTGTCGTCCACCGTCCTCGGCCCGCCCCCGCCCGACGTCGACACCGCCGTACGCGCCCACCTGTCCCGCCTCTACGGCACCTCGACCGCGCGCTGGGAGACCCTGGCGGTGCACCACACGCCCGAGGCGGTGCCGGCCATGCGCCCGCCGCACGACCCGCGCCGTCCGGTGCGCCTGCTGGCGGGCCTGTACGTCTGCGGCGACCACCGCGACGCGGGCACCGTCCAGGGCGCCCTCCGCTCGGCCCACCGCGCGGCGACAGCCGTCCTGACGGACCTGGGGAAGGGGGGCTCCCTGCACCGGGCGGATCCCGGCCCGACCAGTCGAGCGGCGTGAACACCCCAGGGAGCCACAGGGGGCTACCCCAAGGCCGCGACCTTGTCCCGGTACCCCCGGACCGGCGCCGCGTCGCGGTATGGCTCCAGCCTCCGCTCGAACTCCCGCACGTACTCCACCGCCCGCACCGACCGCATCTCCGCCGCCTGCCCGGCCGCCTCGGCCCCCAAGTGGCACGCCGCGTCCAGTTCGCCGAGGCCCAGCCGGGCGGTGGCCAGCACCACCCGGCAGAACAGCCGGCCGCGGGCCTGGGCCGCGGGCCGCAGTTGCAGGGACCGCTCGGCCTGCTGCGCGGCGACCCGGAACTGCTGGAGGTCCCGGTGGCAGTGGGCCAGTTCGTCGGCGAGCTGCGCCTCGTCGAAGAACCGCGCCCAGTGCGGCACCTCGTCGCCGGGCCGGGCGGCCTCCATGGCCCGTTCGGCCCGCACCAGGGCCGCGGTGCAGGCCCGCACCTCGCCGAGCACCGCGTACCCGCGCGCCTCGCAGACGTGCAGCAGCGCCTGCACCACGGGCGGCGCGGTGCTGCCCACGCCCTGCTGGGCGACGCGGGCGAGCTGCACCGCCTCGCGCCCGTGCCCGAGGTAGACGGCCTGCCGGCTCATGGTGGCCAGCACGTAGGACCCGTACGGCCGGTCCCCGGCCGCCTGCGCGAGCCGCAGGGCCTGCACGAAGTAGCGCTGCGCGAGCCCGTGCGCGGCGATGTCGTACGAGGTCCAGCCGGCCAGCCGGGTGAGGTCGGCGGCGGCGGCGAACAGCCGGCGGCCGGTCTGCTCGCCGTAGCTGCCGCGCAGCATCGGCTCCAGTTCGTGTTCGAGGTAGCGGACCAGGGCCTGCCGGGCGTGGCCGCCGCCGTAGCGGTCGTCCAGGCTGCGGAAGAGTTCGCCCACCGAGCGCAGCGCGGCCAGGTCGCCGGCGCCGACCCGCAGTCCGGGGCCGCGGTCGACCGGGGAGCGCCGCCGGCCCCCGGCCTCCAGCTGGGCCGGGATGCCGGGGAGCGCCGGGCGGCCCTGGGCGGGGATGCGGGCCGGCGGTTCGGCGCGGGCCACCTTGTCGTCGGCGCGGCCGATCAGCCAGTCCCGGCTGGGCACGACGAGGCCCGCCGGGGTGAACGCGATCTTGCGGAGTTCGGCGTGGCTGCCGGAGTCCTTGCGCCACAGGCCGCTGACGATGTCGACGGCCTCCTCGGGGGTCGCGGCGAACTCCAGGCCCGCGTAGACGGGGGCACAGGCGTCCAGGCCGAGGTCCTGGGCGGTGAGCCGGCGGCCCAGGCGCCGGGTGAAGACCTCGGCGATCAGTGCGGGGGTGGTGCCTCGGGGCTGCTGGCCGCGCAGCCATCGGGTGACGGACGTCTTGTCGTATCTGAGGTCCAGGCCGTGTTCGAGGCCGAGCTGGTCGACGCGACGCGCGAGACCCGCGTTGGAGAAGCCGGCTTCGGCGATGAGCGCGGCGAGCTGGCGGTTGGGGGTGCGCTGCGCGGGTCGTTCCGTCATGGTGCGGTGCGGTCTCCTGCCTTCCGGGGCGTGCGAAGTGCCCGGATTGCCTGTGAGCAGCCCTTATGGCCTCGTGAACGGCGCGAATGTAGCGGAGAGTAAGCACCTCATCGCACACTTCCTCATCTCTTCATCCGATCGTGTGAGGATCGGCCGTCCGGCTGACGGCTCCGGTCCCCCGTCGGCACCCCAAGGGGCGGACGTACAGTGGCGTGGGCACCAGTCGTGCCTTACTACGTCCAGGGAGGCGCTTGCCGTGAGTGGGTTGCGGTTCGTCCGTATGGGGTTCGGTGCGGAGGCGGTCGAGTACCAGGAGGCGTGGGACGAGCAGCGCCGGGTGCACGCGGCGCGGTTCGCCGACGAGGTTCCGGACACCGTGCTGCTCCTGGAGCACCCGCCGGTCTACACGGCCGGCCGGCGCACGGCGGACAACGAGCGCCCCCTCGACGGCACCCCGGTCATCGACGTGGACCGCGGCGGCAAGATCACCTGGCACGGCCCCGGCCAGCTGGTGGGCTACCCGATCCAGAAGCTCCCGCGCCCGGTGGACGTCGTCGCGCACGTACGGCGGCTGGAGGAGGCGCTGATCCGCACCTGCGCGGAGTTCGGCCTGGAGACCACCCGGGTCGAGGGCCGCAGCGGAGTCTGGGTCCTCGGCGACCCGGTGGAGCGGCGGCCGGCGCTCGGCGGGCTCTCGCTCGACTTCGACCCCCGGCTCACCGACGAGGAGTTCGACCCCCGGCTCAACGGCCCGGAGTACGCGCCCTCCAACGCGGGGCAGCGGCGCGAGGACCGGAAGATCGCCGCGATCGGCATCCGGGTCGCCAAGGGCGTCACCATGCACGGCTTCGCGCTCAACGTGCAGCCCGACAACAAGTGGTTCGACAAGATCATCCCGTGCGGCATCCGGGACGCCGGCGTCGCCTCCCTGGCGAACGAGCTGGGCCGGGACGTCACGATCGAGGAGGTGCTGCCGGTCGTGGAGCGGCACCTGAGGGACGTACTGGAGAACGCGGAACTCAAGCCGCGCGTGATCGAGAAGACACCGGCCGCCTGAGACAGGAGGCGGGCTTTCGAAAACACGGGCGTACCCTGAAGACGCCGAAGAATCAAACGCTAGGGAGCCGGTCGTGTCCGCAGTCGCACCCGACGGACGCAAGATGCTGCGCCTGGAGGTCCGCAACAGCCAGACCCCCATCGAGCGCAAGCCCGAGTGGATCAAGACCCGGGCGAAAATGGGCCCCGAGTACACCAAGATGCAGAACCTGGTGAAGGGCGAGGGCCTGCACACCGTCTGCCAGGAAGCCGGCTGTCCCAACATCTACGAGTGCTGGGAGGACCGCGAGGCGACCTTCCTCATCGGCGGCGACCAGTGCACCCGGCGCTGCGACTTCTGCCAGATCGACACCGGCAAGCCCGAGGCGCTCGACCGCGACGAGCCCCGCCGCGTCGGCGAGTCCGTGGTCACCATGGACCTGAACTACGCCACCATCACCGGCGTCGCCCGCGACGACCTGGAAGACGGCGGTGCCTGGCTGTACGCCGAGACCGTGCGCCAGATCCACCAGCAGACCGCCGGGCGCGCCGAGGGCCGCACCAAGGTCGAGCTGCTGGCCCCCGACTTCAACGCGGTCCCGGAGCAGCTCGCCGAGGTGTTCGCCTCCCGCCCCGAGGTCTTCGCGCACAACGTCGAGACGGTCCCGCGCATCTTCAAGCGCATCCGCCCCGGCTTCCGCTACGAGCGCTCCCTGAAGGTCATCACCGAGGCCCGCGACTACGGCCTGGTGACCAAGTCCAACCTGATCCTCGGCATGGGCGAGACCCGTGAGGAGGTCAGCGAGGCGCTGAAGCAGCTGCACGAGGCGGGCTGCGAGCTGGTGACCATCACGCAGTACCTGCGGCCCTCCGTGCGCCACCACCCCGTGGAGCGCTGGGTCAAGCCGCACGAGTTCGTGGAGCTGAAGGAGGAGGCCGAGCAGATCGGTTTCTCCGGCGTCATGTCGGGCCCGCTGGTCCGCTCCTCGTACCGGGCCGGGCGGCTGTACCAGATGGCCGTCGAGCAGCGTCATTCGGCTGCTCCGCAGCGGGGGGGCGCCTTCGTCGCCGCCCAGGCCGTGTGAATTCGCGCACAAGAAGCTACTTGCCGGTAATGGCCGGTACGACGCGGTCCCGGCCGTCCTCGCAGCTGAGGGCCACGGCCGGGGCCGCGTCCGCGTTCCGCGCCCCGACTCCGGGGCTTCATGGGTGTTTGACCGGCGGGTCACGCCCTGGTAACACCAATCAGTGACGCTGGACTCACGCCACGTACAGCCTTGCCCAACACCCCGCACCGCCATCCACCGCCGTCCCGAGGGGGGACCTCCAGATGCAGGCCGCGCCCGTCCGCGCCACCGCCATCCCGTCGCTCACCAGTGCCCTGCGCGCCGTCGAGTCGCTGCTGATGAGCGGCGGCCAGCGCACCGCCCGCCGCAACGCCTGGACGTCCGTCCTGGAGGACCGCCGCCGCGCCAAGGACCGCGTCGAGGCCGAGCGCGTCCTCGGCCAGGCCGCCCAGGCCGGCCAGAGCGCCTCCGTCCGCCTCTGACACCCGCCGCGGGGCCGCCCGCGGACACTGCCTTCGTCGGCGCCGCCGGGGACACGTAGACTTCGGTGCATGGCGAGGAAGGACAACGCGGCGGACGCCGCGAACCCCGGGCGACTGAAGCAGATCGCTCTGACCTACAAGATGACCCGCAGGGCCGACAAGAAGATCGGTCTTGTACTCGCGGCTGTCGGAATCATCGTCTTCGGTGTCTTCCTCGCGATCGGTTTCCTGATCGGTCACCCCATCTATCTCGGCATCCTGGGCCTGCTGCTCGCCTTCCTCGCGACGGCGATCGTGTTCGGGCGCCGGGCCGAGCGGGCGGCCTTCGGGCAGATGGAGGGCCAGCCGGGCGCCGCCGCGGCGGTACTGGACAACGTCGGCCGGGGCTGGACGACGACCCCGGCGGTGGCGATGAACCGCAACCAGGACGTGGTGCACCGCGCGGTCGGCAAGGCCGGCATCGTGCTGGTGGCGGAGGGCAACCCGAACCGGGTGAAGTCCCTGCTCGCCGCCGAGAAGCGGAAGATGAACCGGATCGTCGCCGACGTCCCCGTGCACGACCTGATCGTGGGCGACGGCGAGGGCCAGGTGCCGCTGAAGAAGCTGCGCACGACCATGCTCAAGCTGCCGCGCGTCCTGACCGGTCCGCAGGTCACCGTGACCAACGACCGGCTGCGCGCCCTGGGCGACCTGATGAGCAACATGCCGCTGCCCAAGGGGCCGATGCCCAAGGGGATGCGGATGCCGAAGGGCCCGCGCTAGACACGCGCTCCGCGTACACGCGTATACGTGAGTGGGGGCGCCCGGAATCTCTCCGGGCGCCCCCACTCACGTATACGTACGCGTCCTCAGCTCCGGACCTCGACCGTGCGCGCCAGCCGGTCGTGCAGGCCGCGGCCGTCGCGGTCCCAGATCAGCGCGGGGATCGCCACGCACAGCAGCACCGAGCGGAGCAGGGCGCGCAGCGGGTTGACCCGGCCGGTGCCCAGCTCGACGACGCGCAGGCCGAAGAGGCGCTTGCCCGGGGTGAAGCCGAGGGTGCCGACGGTCAGGACGCTCAGGACGAAGAAGATGAGCAGCGCCCAGTTGGAGGTCGCCTGGCCATAGCCGTCGGTGATCAGGCCGTATGCGATCAGCAGGCACAGGGCCCAGTCGACGGCCAGCGCGCCGAGCCGCCTGCCGGGACCGGCGATCGAACCCGGCCCCTCCTCGGGGAGGCCCAGCTCCTTGCCGCGGTAACCGAAGTCGGCGCCCGCCTCCTCCATGGCCGCGCGGGGCCCGGACAGCCACGATCCGATTGCTTGCCTCTTGTCCACGCATACACGGTACTGCCCACGTTTTGGACCGGTGTCGGGCGGGGTGGGACCGCACTAGGCTGGAACGGAGCCGGTTAACTTCTGCGAAACAAATGGGTCACGCCCGAGAAATCACCCGTCCCTAGGGTCGTGGACAGCGTGTGCCACCCGCACTGGCCGCACGAACGATCTACCACCCCGGCGGGACGGTCGGGAGTAGGAGGAGCTGGATGTTCCAGAACGCCGACGAGGCCAAGAAGTTCATCGCGGACGAGGACGTCAAGTTCGTCGATGTCCGTTTCTGCGACCTGCCGGGTGTGATGCAGCACTTCACGATCCCGGCCTCGGCCTTCGACCCGGCCGAGGAGCTGGCCTTCGACGGCTCCTCGATCCGCGGCTTCCAGGCCATCCACGAGTCCGACATGGCGCTCCGCGCCGACCTGTCCACCGCGCGGGTCGACCCGTTCCGCCGGGACAAGACGGTCAACATCAACTTCTTCATCCACGACCCGATCACGGGCGAGCAGTACTCCCGTGACCCGCGCAACGTGGCGAAGAAGGCCGAGGCCTACCTCGCCTCCACCGGCATCGCCGACACCGCGTTCTTCGGCCCCGAGGCCGAGTTCTACGTGTTCGACTCCGTCCGCTTCGCCACCGGCGCGAACGAGTCCTTCTACCACATCGACTCCGAGGCCGGCGCCTGGAACACCGGCGCGGTGGAGAACAACCGGGGTTACAAGGTCCGCTACAAGGGCGGCTACTTCCCGGTCCCGCCGGTCGACCACTTCGCCGACCTGCGCGCCGAGATCTCCCTGGAGCTGGAGCGGTCCGGCCTGCAGCTGGAGCGCCAGCACCACGAGGTGGGCACCGCCGGCCAGGCCGAGATCAACTACAAGTTCAACACGCTGCTCGCCGCCGCCGACGACCTCCAGCTCTTCAAGTACATCGTGAAGAACGTGGCCTGGAAGAACGGCAAGACGGCGACCTTCATGCCGAAGCCGATCTTCGGCGACAACGGCTCGGGCATGCACGTCCACCAGTCGCTGTGGAGCAACGGCGACCCGCTGTTCTACGACGAGCAGGGCTACGCCGGCCTGTCCGACATGGCCCGCTACTACATCGGCGGCATCCTCAAGCACGCCCCGTCGCTGCTGGCGTTCACCAACCCGACGGTGAACTCGTACCACCGTCTGGTGCCGGGCTTCGAGGCGCCGATCAACCTGGTGTACTCGCAGCGCAACCGCTCCGCCGCGATGCGCATCCCGATCACCGGCTCCAACCCGAAGGCCAAGCGCGTCGAGTTCCGCGCGCCCGACTCCTCCGGCAACCCGTACCTGGCGTTCTCCGCGCTGCTGCTCGCGGGCCTGGACGGCATCAAGAACAAGATCGAGCCGGCCGAGCCGATCGACAAGGACCTCTACGAGCTGGCTCCCGAGGAGCACGCGAACGTGGCGCAGGTCCCGACCTCGCTGGGCGCGGTCCTCGACCGCCTGGAGGCCGACCACGAGTTCCTCCTCCAGGGCGACGTCTTCACCTCCGACCTGATCGAGACGTGGATCGACCTCAAGCGCACCACCGAGATCGCCCCGCTCCAGCTGCGTCCGCACCCGCACGAGTTCGAGCTGTACTTCGACGTGTGATCGACGCTTCTCCGTCAGCGCAGCGCAGGGCCGTCCCGTCCGGGGCGGCCCTGCCGCGTTCCCGGGCCGCCCGGCGCCCCGGCTCCGGCTGATCGTTCACCTGTTCGTCACGAAAGGTGGTTTCCGAAGCCGGTCGTCGTTCAGCGCGCCGACGGCCGGGGCGGAGCATGATCGGTGGGTGCGTCCGCGGGGAGCGGTCGCCGCCGACTTCGATCCTGGGGGGGCTCGGATGTCCGACGACTCGGCGTCCACGGGCGGTGCGGGAAGACGCGCGGCCAGGGGTACGGGCACGGTCGTGGCAGCGCTGCTCGCGGTGGTGGCGGTGCTCCTGGGAGCGGGGGTGGTGACCGGCGAGGTCCCGCGCGCGGTGCCGGCGCCCGTCGGCCTGGTCCCGGCCGGGGACGTGCCGGGGGGCCACAGCACCGTCTTCGTCTCGGGCGAGTCGGGGTACTCCTGCTTCCGGGCGCCCTCGGTGGTCCGGGCGCAGGACGGCACGCTGCTCGCCTTCGCCGAGGCGCGGGACGACGACTGCGGGGACAGCGGCCGGATGGACATCGTCCTGAAGCGGTCCGCCGACGGCGGCGCGACCTGGGGCGCGCTGTCGGTGGTGACCGGCAGCAGGGAGGAGTCGGGCGGCCTCGCCTTCCCGCACAACGCCACCCCGATCGTGGACCCCGCCGACGGTGACGTCGTCCTGCTCTACACGGAGAGCTACCGGCGCGCGTACGTGCGGACGAGCACGGACGACGGTGCGAGCTGGGCGCCGGCGAAGGAGATCACCGCCTCCGTCTGGAAGCCGGAGTGGGGGACGCTCGGGCAGGGGCAGCTGGGCACCGGCCCCTCGCACGGCATCACGCTGACCCGCGGCGCCGAGGCCGGGCGCATGGTGGCCGGCCTGACCGTCCGGC
Source organism: Streptomyces sp. NPDC090994 (assembly GCF_044768905.1). Classification (NCBI taxonomy): domain Bacteria; kingdom Bacillati; phylum Actinomycetota; class Actinomycetes; order Kitasatosporales; family Streptomycetaceae; genus Streptomyces; species Streptomyces sp. NPDC090994. The sequence goes on along the minus strand of NZ_JBIVWS010000003.1, from coordinate 123,896 downwards.
TCGCCCCCGGCAGGACCAAGGTCGACCCGCTGGGCGGCGCCCTGATCTACAGCGACGACGGGGGCGCCACCTGGCGGGCGGGCGCCTCCTCGCACGGCGCCGAGCCCGGGCTGGGCGTCCAGGAGCTGAGCGTCTTCGAACGCTCCGACGGCAGCCTGGTCGCCACGGCCCGCAACGAGGAGGGCACCGACACGGTCCGGGCGGCCTACGCCGTCTCCCGCGACCAGGGCCTGACGTTCGAGACGGATTTCGCCCCGCTGGAGCCCCTGCCGCTGCCCGCCGTCGGCGTACAGGCCTCCACCCTGGCCGTCCGCGCCGAGGACGAAGACGGCTACGACCGGGTGCTGCTGGCCGCGCCCACCGACACCGGCGCCCGCGAGAACCTGACGATCCGCTCCTCCTTCGACGGCGGCCTCACCTGGCAGACCCCCGAGCAGGGGGCGCTGGTGACGGACGGCATCTCCGCCTACTCCGACCTGGTCGAACTGTCGGACGGGCGGTACGGCGTCCTCTACGAGGGCGGGGACACCGCGCAGCACGAGTTCATCAAGTGGGCGCCCTTCACCGAGGCGGACCTGGACCAGCCGGACGGCGCCCGGTCCCTGACCGGCAACCAGTACACCGGGGCGCTGCCCACCACCTCGCCCAGCCAGCTCCACCTGTTCGCCCCGACCCCCGCCGGCGGCCTCGGCCACTGGTTCGAGGAGGCCGACGGCACGGTCAAGCGCGGCACCTGGGGCACCGGCGTCGCCGGGGAGACGGTGGCCTTCCCCTACGGCGACCAGCAGCACGTCCTGGCCCGGGGCACCGACGGCAGTCTCCAGCACCGTTTCTGGGACAGCTCCACGAGCAGTGTGGTCCAGGAGACCTGGCTGCCGGCCGGCACGGTGGCCGGGGCGCCCGCGGCCCTGGTCACCGCCGGTCAGCAGCACGCCTTCGTGCGGGCGGCCGACGGGCGGCTGCTGCACTGCTTCTACGACGCGGCCAGTGGCGAGCTGCGCCGGCAGACCTGGGCGGCGGCCGGTTCCCTGGCCGGGGACCCCGTGGCGGTGACGTACGGCGGCCAGCAGCACGTGTGGGCGGCCGGGGCCGACGGGAAGCTGCACCACTGGTGGTGGACGAAGGGCCCCGGGGTGCGGCACGAGTCCTGGGAGGGCAGCGCCCGCGGCACACCGACGGCGTTCGTCCACAACGGGCAGCAGCACGTCTTCGCGGCGGACGCGGACGGCGCCCTGGCGCACTGGTGGTGGGACGCCGGCACCCAGGTGGTGAAGCGGCAGACCTGGTCCACGCCCGTGCCGCTCGGCGGCCGTCCGGTCGCCTTCGTCCACGGCTCCCAGCAGCACGTCTTCGCCCGGACCGCCGACGACACCCTCGCCCACTGGTGGTGGGACCCCGCCTACAGCGTGCGGTACGCGGTGCTGACGGGGACGGTCCGCTCCGATCCGGTGGCGCACGTGGTCGGCGACGTACAGCACGTGTACGGGACCGCGGCCGACGGGAGCCTCTCGCACTGGTGGTGGGAGAGCGCGACGGGGAACCGGCAGGAGTCCTGGGGCGGTCAGGCGGCGGCCACCCCCGCCTGGTGACCGGGTCGCTGGTGTGTACACGGTAAGTCGGCTTTCCTGGTTTACTGGCGCGGTTGTTCGAACGGAAGAGGGGGAGGGACATCCGCGATGTCCGAACAGGCCGATGACGAGCGGGAGTTCGACCTTCGGTGGGCGGATGACGCACCGCACAAGGAGCCGTCCGCGCGGGCCCGCATGCTCGCCGCGCGCTGGAAGGAGAACCCGCCCGGACCGGTTCCCTTCCGGGCGGATCCGGAGCCGGCGCGGGGCCGCGGCTCCTCGTGGGTGTCGACCGCCGTGGTACTCGGCTGTGTGGCCGCGGTCATCCTGCTGCTGGGGTACGTCGACTTCCGCGCGCCGTACTGAAGCGCGGGCCGTACCGAGGCGGCACGACGACCGGGGCCGGCGCCCGTCCCGCTACTCGGCCTGGGCGACGGCGACCGTCGGTGAGGTCCGGGAGGCGCGGAGGGCGGGCACCACTCCGGCGGCGGCGGTCACCAGGACGAGGGCGGTGAAGACCGCCGCGAGGTGTCCCGCCGGGAGGCTGAACGGGGCGCTCGTCTCGGCGACCCGGACCACCAGCCAGGAGTACGGCACGCCGAGCGCCAGACCGAGGATCCCGCCCAGGACGCCGTAGAGCGCGCACTCCACCGTGACCATGCGGTGCACGGCCGCGCCGCCGAGCCCCAGGGCCCGCAGCAGTCCGAACTCGCGCTTGCGCTCGACGACGGTGAGGCTCGCCGTGGTCGCGACGCCGACGACCGCGACCAGGACGGTCAGGCCCAGGACCATGATCACCGTCGTGGCCATCGTCCGCAGGTCGTCCGACTGCCCGGCCGCCGCGGCCGAGTCCTCGGCGATGACCCGGCCGTCGCCGCGCTGTGGGCCGGTCAGGGTGTCGGTGATGGCCCGCTGGGCGCGTAGCCGCCCCTCGGCGCTGTCCTCCGCGGCGTCGGCGGTGACGGTGGTGGGCGCGGGGTCCGCTCCCATCCGGGTGAGGTCCGCGGCGGGGACGTAGAAGTTCCCGCCGTAGGGGCCGGCTCCGGGCAGCGTCGCCGCCACGGTGAGCCGGACGGGGCGGCCCGCGAACTCCAGCGTCACCCGGTCGCCCGCCCGGACGCCGAGCCGGTGGGCGTGGTCGGCGTCCACGACGACGTGGCCGGGCGCGAGGCGGCCGAGGGAGCCGGTGCGGGCGGTCAGGCTCACCCCGGAGCGTACGGCGCCGAGGTCGAGGTCGGAGACGGTGACGCTGCGGGAGCCCTCGACGGCCTCCGCCGCACGGAACGCGGTCACGCCGGCCAGTTCGGGGTGGGCGGCCAGGTCGGCGGCGAGCGACCGGTCCAGGGTCCCGGTGTCCCTCGGGTAGAGGTGGAAGTCGGCGGGTGACTCCACGGCCTGCCGGTAGCGCTCGTAGGCGTTCAGGGAGGCGAGGCAGGTCAGGGTCGAGCCGACCAGGCAGACGCCGAGGGCGACCACGACCGACACCGAGGCGGCCCGGCCCGGCGCTCCTCCGACGCCCGCGACCGCGAGCCGGCCGGCCGCGCCGGTGCGGCGCAGGAGCACCCCGACGGCCGCCAGCACCGGCCGGACCAGCCGGGGCCCGAGGGCGATCAGCGCCAGGAAGGCCAGGGCGCCCGAGAGGACGACGCCGGTCAGCGCCGTGAAGCGGTCGTACTCCGCGTCGCCCGGCTGGGGCAGCCCGTCGTACTGCTGCCAGGCGAGGAGCGCGGCGCCCGCCGCGCACAGCAGGCCCAGCAGGGTCCGGACGGTGCCGCCGCCCGCCGCGCCCTGTTCCGCCGCGGCGCTGCGCAGGGCCTGCAACGGGGAGACCCGGGAGGCGCTCAGCGACGGGGCCAGGACCGCGAGGACGGCCAGCAGGCCGGTGCCGAGCACGGTGAGGACGGCCTCCGCCGGCGGCATCCCCGAGGGCGCGGACAGGTCGTGCCCGAACCGTCCGGCGACCGGGGGGACGAGCTGTCCGCAGCCCCGGGCCGCCAGCACACCGGCCGCGCCGGCCAGCAGGCCGACCACCGCCCCCTCGGCGACGAGCGCGGCGGCGAGCCGTCGCGGGGTCGCCCCGATGGCGCGCAGCAGCGCCAACTGGCGTACCCGCCGGGCGAAGACGATGCGGAAGGTGGAGGTGGCGACGAGCACGGCCGCGCCGACGGCGACGCCGAGGAAGACGGTGACCAGCTCCAGGGTGTCCTTCGCGTCCGCCACCGCCGCGTCGGCCTCCTCCTGCCGCACCTCGTCCCCGGACCGCACCAGCGCGCCGGGCACCGCCTGCCGGATCCGCTCGGCCGGTTCCGCGGACTCGGGTCCGGAGGGCGCGGTGCCGGTGCGGATGTCGACGCGGGAGTAGCCCGACACCCCGAGGATGTCCTGGAGCCGGGGGCCGGGGGCGTGCCCGGTGGGCCCCGCCGCGTTCGTGGTCGTACTGCGGACGATGCCGCTGACCTCGACCGTCACCCGCCGGGTGCCCTCGCCGTCGGACGCGGGCTGGAGCAGGGTGAGCGACGATCCGGGGGCGAGGCCGTAGGCCCGCGCGGCCTCGGTGTCGACGGCGATCCGGCCCGGCCCGGAGGGGTACGTGCCCTCGATCAGCCGTACGGCCGACAGGGCGCCGGTGCCCGGGTCCGCGGACAGTTCGAGGTAGCGTTCGACGGCGCTGCCGTCCAGCGGGGCGCCGCCGTCGAGCCGGCCGACGGCCTCGGCGACGCCGGGCGCCTCGCGGATCGCGCGGAGTTCGGCCTCGCCGATGTCCTCGCCGTCGTCGCCGGGCGTGACCACCAGCGACACCGCCTCGGGCGTGCCGCGGAACGTGTCGACGACGGTCGCGGTGACGATCTGCTGGGCCGTGACGGCGCCGAAGACGACGAACGCCGCGATCAGCAGCGACAGTCCGGTCGCCGCGAACCGTCCGGGCCGCCGCAGCAGCTCCGCGACCTGGGAGCCCAGGACGGTCGCGCGCCACGGGCCCCTCATCGCCGCCTCCCCATGACGTCGGTGGCGAGGGCGGCGGCCCGCCGGGCGGGGGCGGTGTGCTCGTCGCCGCGGACCCGTCCGTCCGCGAGGGTCAGCACCCGGTCCGCGTACTGGGCGGCCGAGGGGTCGTGGGTGACCATCACGACCGTCTGGCCGAGGTCGTCGACGCACTGGCGCAGCACGGTGAGGACTTCGGCGCCGGTCCGGGAGTCGAGGTTGCCGGTGGGTTCGTCGGCGAAGACCACGGCCGGCCGGGCCACCAGCGCCCGGACCACGGCGACCCGCTGCTGCTGGCCCCCGGAGAGTTCGGACGGGCGGTGCGCCACGCGGTGGGCGATGCCGAGGACTTCGCAGAGGTGGTCCACCAGGGCGCGGTCCGGGCGCCCGCCGGACATGGTGACGGGCAGCACGATGTTCTCGTAGGCGGTCAGCTGGGGCAGCAGGTTGAACGACTGGAAGACGAAGCCGATCCGCTCCCGCCGCACCCGGGTCAGCTGCCGGTCGGACAGCCCGGTGATCTCCGTTCCGTCCAGGACGATCCGGCCGGAGGTGACGGTGTCGAGTCCGGCGACGCAGTGCATCAGCGTCGACTTCCCCGACCCGGAGGGGCCGACGACGGCGGTGAACCGGGCGCGCTGGACGGCGACGGTCACCCCGTCGAGGGCCCGTACCTCGGCGGTGCCCTGGCGGTAGGTCTTCACCAGGGCGGTGGCGGTGATGACGTCGTCCGGTGTGCCGCCGGGGGCGACGGTGTGGACAGCCATGGGGCGGGTTCTCGCGATCCGGGTCAGGAGCCGAGCCGCGGCATGGACAGGGTGACGCCGGCGTTCTCGCAGTGTCCCTGCGCCTGTTCCTGGAGGTCCTTCACGTCCTTCGCGGACGGCACCTCGGAGGACTTCTCGGCGGTCGCGAGCGCCCAGCCCTCGTAGTTGGAGATCTTGGCTCCGAGGTAGCCGTCCTTCATCTGCGCGCGGCGCTCGTCGCCGGTCTGCTCCCACCACTTCTGCGCGTCCGCCGCGGAGCCGGTGGAGATCTGCTTGCCCTCGGTGATGATGCGCTGCGCCAGCTTGCAGTCGGCGACGGACGCCTGGCTGAGTGCGTCCTTCTGCTGCCACCAGTAGCCGGCCCCGGCGACCAGGGCGGCGGCGATCACGGCCGTGGCGGCGCCGAGGACGAGGCGGTTGCGCTTGCGGTTGTTCTTGGCGGCGGGGGCGGTGGCGGGCGTGGTGGTCATCGGATCCTCCAGTAGGTGTCTTCTCGCCGCGTTCGGCGACAGGAAGAAGTCTGGAGTTCGGCGGCCCCGCGGACATCGGCCACGAATCCGAGATCGGAGGGGGCCGATCTGGCCCACCGGGCGGGGTGGTTCCTGCACCCCCGGGGGCAGCACCCCGGGGGTGTTTCTGCACCCTCAGGGGGAGGCGCCCTCAGGGGCGGCCTCCTCAAGGGGAGGGACTGACCAGCCCGGACTGATAGGCGAACGCGACGGCCTGGGCGCGGTCCCGCAGGTGCAGCTTGGCCATGAGGTTGCCCAGGTGCGTCTTCACGGTGGCCTCCGCGACGTACAGGTCCGAGGCGATCTCGGCGTTGGACATTCCGCGGGCGACCAGGGTGAGCACGTCCCGTTCGCGTGCGGTGAGCATGTCCAGCCGCTCGGCCTGTTCGTTCACGGGTGCCAGCCGGTCCGAGACCCGGTCGAGGAGCAGCCGGGTGATGCGCGGGGCCACCACCGACTCCCCCGCGGCCAGGACCCGGATGGCGTTGACGACCTCCGTGGCGGGGGCGTTCTTCAGCAGGAAGCCGCCGGCTCCGGCGCGCAGCGCCGCGAAGGCGTCCTCGTCGTTGTCGAAGGTGGTCAGCACCAGCACCCCGGGCGGATCGTCCCTCCGCATCAGCTGCTCGGTGGCCTGGATGCCGTCCATGACGGGCATGCGGATGTCCATGATGACGACGTCCGCCTCGACCTCGCGCAGCAGGTCGAGGGCCTGGGCGCCGTTCTCCGCCTCCCCGACGACCTCGATGTCGTCCTGGCCGGCCAGCACCATGGAGAATCCGGCCCGGATCAGCGGCTGGTCGTCCACCACGGCCACCCGGATCACTCTGTCCGCCTGCGTCATCACTTCGTCCTTGTCGGAATCGAGGCACGTACGTGCCATCCGCTGCCGAGCCGGGGGCCGGCCTCGAAGGTGCCCCCGGCGAGTTCCACCCGCTCCCGCATGCCCACCAGGCCGTTGCCTCCGGAGCCCCCGACGCCGCGGCCGGCGAGGGTGCCCGCTCCGTCGTCGACGACGCTGATCAGCAGGGTGCCCCGCTCCTCGTGGAGCCTGATGTCGACCCCGGCCCCGGCTCCGGCGTGGCGGAGCACGTTGGTGAGGCACTCCTGGACGATGCGGAAGGCCGTCATCTCCTCCGTCGGCGCCAGCCGTCCCTCGCCGACCTCGATCGACACGTCCACGGTCAGCCCGGCGGCCCGGGCCCGTTCGGCGACGACCTTGATCTCGTCGAGGGTGACCAGGCGCCGTGGCGGGCCGCTGTCGGCGGCGTCCTGGTTGCCCTCGCGCAGCACCCGGACGATGCGGTGCATGTCGTCGATGGCGTCCCGGCCGGTGGCGGCGATCGTCCTCAGCGCGGACTGGGCCATGTCCGGCGACTTCCGCAGCACGGACTCGGCGCCGTCGGCCTGGAGGATCATCACGGCCAGGCTGTGCGCCACCACGTCGTGCAGCTCGCGGGCGATGTCGGCCCGCTCCCGGGCCGCGGCCAGCCGGACGCGCTGTTCCTGTTCCCGCTGGATGTGCAGGGCGCGGTCCGCCTGGCTCTCGGCGTAGAGCCGCCGGGTGTGCAGGGCGAAGGCAGTGAGCCAGACCGTCAGCGTCAGTCCCCAGAAGGTCAGCAACGTCCCGGAATCGACGAACGGCTCGATCCCGAGGAGCGGCACCTCCACCGTTCCGGCCAGCACGGCCAGCAGCACCGAGCCGCCCGCGAGGTACGGCATCCAGGTGGTCCGGGAGTGGTGGATGACCGACATCAGGGCGAACAGCACGGCCACGTTGTACGCGGCGGGCGACGACGCCAGCGGGGTCTCGGGCCGGTCGTCCAGGACGAACTGGACGACGCTCAGCACCATGACGGCCGCCATCACCGTGCCGGGGTACCGTCTGCGGGCCAGCAGGCACAGTCCCATCAGCGAGCCCAGGAGCAGGTCGTACTCCTCGGTGTACTGACCCGCCGCGATCAGGACCGCCAGCGCCATGGCGATGTCGCTGGCCCGGGCGACGGCGCGGCCCAGCCGGCCGGACAGCGTCATCAACGACGACGGGACCGGGACCGTCCTCTCCTCAGTCAACCGTCGTACCTCTCTCTTCCGGCGGGGGCGCGAGCGCGCGGCCCCGCCGGCACAAGTGGCTCCGGGCCGCGGGGATTTCACGCCGACTTCGCGATGACTCGCGATGACTCGCGATGAGGGAGACGCCCTCACGCGCCCATACTGCCTCAGCGCCGGGTGCCCCGTGGAGCGAGGCGCCCGGCGCCGGTACCGGTCAGCGGTTGTAACGCATGAACGCGCGCACCATGCGGCACGTGGTGGCCGACGGCGGGTGGACGCCGATCAGCCGCGCCGTGCTGCGGATCTCCTCGTCGCGGGCCTGGTCGGGCAGGTAGACGCCGGAGTCGAGCAGGGCGATGGCGAGCCGCATCGCCTTGAGCCGGCGGTTGTGCGTGACGTACCACTCGCGCGGGCGGCCCGCCGGGAGCGGGCGCTTCGCCACCGGGGCGCAGGGCAGTTCGAGCGGCACGGGGCGCTTCGCGGTGGACTGGGTGGGCAGGAACTCGGGCTTCAGTGCGGCAGCGGGCACAGGCATCCTCCTGTCGCGGTCGGGGCCGCGCGGGAGCCTCGGCGCCCCCGGCGATTCCCTCGAACACTGCTTCAATTCTACCGCCGGGCACTGACAAAACCCCCTGGCCAGCAGGGGTTTCGGGGGTGCGGGGGCCGGTGGGGCGGAACGGGTTGGCGGGGTGTGCGGGCTACCGTGTCGGCATGGAGATCTGGATCAATCCCGCCTGCTCGAAGTGCCGCAGCGCGATCAGTGTGCTCGACGCCGAGGGGGCCGACTACACCGTCCGCCGTTACCTGGAGGACGTACCGAGCGCGGACGAGATCCGCGACGTCCTCGCCCGCCTCGGCCTCGAACCCTGGGACATCACGCGCACCCAGGAGGCGGCCGCCAAGGAACTCGGGCTCAAGGAGTGGCCCCGGGACGCCGAGGCGCGCGAGCGCTGGATCGCGGCGCTCGCCGAGCACCCGAAGCTGATCCAGCGGCCGATCATCACCGCGGACGACGGCACGGCGCTCGTCGCCCGCACCGACGAGGCCGTCCGGGACGCGCTGTCCCGGTAGCCGCCGGCCGGCCCGACAGCCCGGCCGTGCCTCCGCGGACACCGGGCCGCCGGACGGGCGAGAAACCGTCGCCCACCCGCGCCCGCTCCCGGACCCGTACCCGCCCCCTTCCCCGGACCCGCACCCGCACCCTTCCCCGGTCCCGCACCCTTCCCCGGTCCCGCACCCGCACCCGCCCCCGCCCCCGCACGTCGCATACGAGCACCGCCCCCGCCCCCGCACCCGGCACCGCGCCCCCGCACCGCTCCCGGCGCCCCGCCCGCCCGGCATCGCCCCCCGGGGCCCCTCACACCGCGAATCCGGCCACACCACCCCCAGGTAACACGGGGTTCACAAACGGGCAATGGCCGGGAAACCGCCTGTTGACAAGCTGCGGGGCATCACCCGCGGCGCTCCGGTGCAGCAGCGCCCCCCAGCACCAGCACCCGCATGTGCGCCCAGACCCACCCGAAGGATGTGTCCCCGTGACCTTCAAGGCCGAGTACATCTGGATCGACGGCACCGCGCCCACGGCCAAGCTCCGTTCCAAGACGAAGATCATCACGGGCGCCCCGGCCGGCCTGGACGCCCTGCCGATCTGGGGCTTCGACGGTTCCTCCACCAACCAGGCCGAGGGCCACTCCTCGGACTGCGTGCTCAAGCCGGTCTTCACCTGCCCGGACCCGATCCGCGGCGGCGACGACGTGCTCGTGCTGTGCGAGGTCCTGGACACGGACATGGCCCCGCACCCGACCAACACCCGCGCCGCGCTGGCCGAGGTCGCCGAGCGCTACGCCGCGCAGGAGCCGATCTTCGGCATCGAGCAGGAGTACACCTTCTTCAAGGACGGCTACCCGCTCGGCTTCCCCAAGGGCGGCTTCCCGGCCCCCCAGGGCGGCTACTACTGCGGTGTCGGCGCCGACGAGATCTTCGGCCGCGAGGTCGTCGAGGCCCACCTGGAGAACTGCCTGAAGGCGGGGCTCGCCATCTCCGGCATCAACGCCGAGGTCATGCCCGGCCAGTGGGAGTTCCAGGTCGGCCCGGTCTCCCCGCTGGAGGTCTCCGACCACCTGTGGGTGGCCCGCTGGCTGCTCTACCGCACCGCCGAGGACTTCGACATCGCCGCCACCCTCGACCCCAAGCCGGTCAAGGGCGACTGGAACGGCGCCGGCGCGCACACCAACTTCTCCACCAAGGCGATGCGTGAGAGCTACGACGCGATCATCACCGCCGCCGAGTCGCTCGGCGAGGGTTCCAAGCCGCTGGACCACGTCAAGAACTACGGCGCCGGCATCGACGACCGCCTCACCGGCCTGCACGAGACCGCCCCGTGGAACGAGTACAGCTACGGCGTCTCCGACCGCGGTGCCTCGGTCCGCATCCCGTGGCAGGTCGAGAAGGACGGCAAGGGCTACATCGAGGACCGCCGTCCCAACGCCAACGTCGACCCGTACGTGGTGACCCGCCTCCTCGTCGACACCTGCTGCGAGGCGCTGGAGAAGGCCGGCCAGGTCTGACCGCCGCCGTGCTCGTCACACAGGGGCGTCCACCGTCGCGGTGGACGCCCCTGTGATGGTTCAATGGAGGCATGGCCAGCCTCCAGAAGCCCCACGCGCCGGGTCGCCACGACCTGAAGCCCTTCTGGCCGTCCCGTCAGCACCACGACTTCGACCGGGTGTGTTGTCGCGCCTTTCCCGCGCGCGGCCCCGTGAAGCCGTAATCCCGGCCTCCGGCCAGCGCGCACGGCGTACGTCCGCGACGCGCGCGGCCACCGGTCCGCGCCCGTCGCTCTTCCCGACGAACCCTCGCGTGAAAGAGCTGACTTCTCATGGCGACCACCTCCCCTTCCCTCGCTTCCGTCCCGCGCGACGCCCGGTACCGGCTGCGGGCCGTCGACCGGGACGAGACGATCGACGTCGCGGACCTGCTGCCGCCCGGCGCCACCTGGCTGCCCGCCCCGCCGCACGCCCTGCCCGCCCTGCCGGGCCGGCCGCCGATGGTCGGGTACCTGGTGCTGGTACCGGCCGACCGGCAGCCGCCGTTCACCGCGGCGCCGGAGCAGGAGCCGGACACCGCCGGCGCCGACCCGCTGGTGCGGATCGACACCGCGCACCGCACCGCCTCCGTCGCCGGACGCGAACTCGACCTGACCTACCTGGAGTTCGAACTGCTCGCCCACTTCGTCGCCCACCCCCACCGGGTGCACAGCCGGGACCAGCTGGTCTCCACGGTGTGGGGGTACGGCCACGTGGGCGACGGCCGCACCGTCGACGTCCATGTCGCCCGGCTGCGCCGCAAGCTGGGCGCCGAACACCGCGGCGCCATCCAGACCGTGCGCCGCGTCGGCTACAAGTACACGCCGCCGCACGGGCGCTGAGCCGCCCTCCCCGGCCGGGGGGTGTACCTGACACCACCCCCGGCCGGGGGCCCGGCCCAGTGACCGGTGCCGCCGGCTCGGCCAGACTGCCCGTATGACGACCGACATGACCATCGAACCGGCGGCCGGGCGGACCGAGGGACACGGCGGCGCGCGCGGCGCCGGACGGGCCGCCGTGCGGGGACTGGCGCTGGCGCTCGTCGCCCTGCCCGGGTCGGTGCTGTGCTTCGTCCTGACCGCCGTGTCCCTCGCGCTCGTCCCGATCGGCGTCGGCCTCGTCACGACGCCCCACGTGCTGACCGGAGTACGGACGTACGCGAACTGGCGGCGGGTGCTCGCCGCCGAGTGGGGCGGCGTGCGCATCCCGCCCGCCTACCGGCCGCTGCCGCCCGGCGGCAACCCGTGGACGCGTACGGCCGCGCTGCTGGGCGACCCGGCGACCTGGCGGGACCTGCGGTGGCTGCCGGTGGACATGACGGCCGGCTTCGTCACCGCGCTGCTGCCGGCCGCGCTGCTCCTCTACCCGCTGGAGGGGTTCGCGATCGCGGCCGGGCTGTGGCGGGTCTTCCCCGACGGGTACTGGTACGGGTTCGTGCCGGTCGACGGGCAGGCGTCCGCGCTGGGCGCCGCCGTCCTCGGCCTCGGCCTGCTGCTGCTCGGCCACTTCCTCGCCGCGCGCCTGCTGCACGGCCACTTCCTGCTCACCCGGGCCGTCCTCGGCTCCGGGCAGGAGGCGCTGGCCGAACGGGTCCGGGTGCTCACCGAGACCCGGCGCGACGCCGTCGACACCTCCGCCGCCGAACTGCGCCGCATCGAACGGGACCTGCACGACGGCGCCCAGGCCCGGCTGGTCGCCATGGGCATGGACCTGGGCACCGTCGAGGCCCTGCTCGACACCGACCCGGAGCGGGCCAGGGAACTGCTCGCGCAGGCCCGCCGCTCCTCCGCCGACGCCCTCGACGAACTGCGCGACCTGGTGCGCGGCATCCACCCGCCGGTGCTCGCCGAACGCGGCCTGGGCGACGCCGTACGGGCCCTGGCGCTCAGGCTGCCGGTCGCCACCGAGGTCACCGTGGAGCTGCCGGGGCGGGCCGAGGCGCCGGTGGAGTCGGCCGCGTACTTCGCCGTGAGCGAGGTCCTCACCAACGCCGTGAAGCACTCCGGCGCCGACCGGATCTGGGTCGACCTGCACCACACGGACGGCTTCCTGCGGATGACGGTCACCGACAACGGCAGGGGCGGCGCGGTGGCCGGCCCGGGGAGCGGACTGACCGGGGTGGAGCGGCGGCTCGGTACCTTCGACGGTGTCCTGGCCGTCAGCTCCCCCGCGGGCGGCCCCACCCTGGTCACCATGGAGCTGCCTTGCGCGTTGTCCTAGCCGAAGACCTGTTCCTGCTGCGCGACGGACTGGTCCGGCTCCTGGAGGCCCACGGTTTCGAGATCGCGGCGGCCGTCGAGAGCGGCCCCGAGCTGGCCCGGGCGCTGGCCGAACTCGACCCCGACGTCGCCGTGGTCGACGTACGCCTGCCGCCCACCCACACCGACGAGGGGCTCCAGTGCGCGCTGGCCGCCCGCCGTGCCCGGCCCGGACTGCCGGTGCTGGTCCTGTCCCAGCACGTGGAGCAGCTCTACGCGCGGGAGCTGCTGGCCGACGGGACGGGCGGGGTCGGGTACCTGCTGAAGGACCGGGTGTTCGACGCGGCGCAGTTCACGGACGCGGTGCGGCGGGTGGCCGGGGGCGGTACGGCGATGGATCCGCAGGTCATCCAGCAGCTGCTCAGCCGGCGCGCGGTGGACGAGGGGCCGGTGGCCCGGCTGACGCCCCGGGAGCGGGAGGTGCTGGAGCTGATGGCGCAGGGGCGGTCCAACGCGGCGATCGCCGCCAAGCTGGTGATCACCGAGCGGGCGGTGGCCAAGCACACCGCCAACATCTTCGCCAAGCTCGGCCTGGAGGTCTCCGACGACGACAACCGGCGGGTCCTGGCGGTGCTGGCCCATCTCGACCGGGGCCGGTGACCGGGGCTCCCGCGCCGTAATTCCCGGGACGGCTGAACACCCGTGGGACGCCTTGCGTATGGAAGGGCGCCGCTTCACTCCTGTCGGGCGCCTCGATGCCCCGCAAGGAAGCCAAGAGGAGTCTCATGGGACGCACCACAAGAAAACGCCGTATGCCGCTGGCCACCAAGGTCATGGCCGGGACAGCGGCCTTGGCCCTCGGTGGGGGCGGGCTGGTCTGGGCCAACTTCCACGCCTCGGCGCACGAGAAGGACAACGGCCACAACCGGACGCGGTCCGCCGCCGCGCAGGTCGCCACGATCCAGTGCCCGGACGTCGGCCAGAAACTGCGGAACGTGCCGAGGGGGGCGCGCGCCGGTGTGGACCGGGAGCTGGCCCGGCTCGACCAGCAGATCACCGAGGCGTACGCGCGCCTCGCCGCCACCCGCCAGGCACAGGCGGGCGACTCGGCCTTCGTGCAGAACTCGATCCTCGGGCCCCTGAAGTCCAAGCGGACCGCGGTCCTGGACCGGATCGGCACCAACATCCGCCGGGTCGGCGGCCAGGCCCCGCGGGGCCTGGACCGGTTCGCCGGCTGCAAGGGCATGGGCGCCGACCAGCCGAACGACGGCAACGGGAACGGCGGTCAGGGCGACGGCGGGCAGGGCCAGGAGCCGGACCCGGAGGAGAGCCAGGCGCCCGGCGACAACGGCAACGGCGCGGCCGGGCCGGTCGCCGCCGACTTCGTCGACATCACCACCGTCGAGCCGAACGGATTCCCGGGCCCCAACGGACTCGCCGCAAACGGGGACACCGGTTCCACCGGCACCTTCACCACCGTGTGCGGTGTCAACGAGAACGACCTGCACAACAGCGACAACCTGATCGTCGCCCCCGGAGTGGACAACGGCGCCCACCACACCCACGACTACGTCGGCAACCAGGGCAACGACGCCTTCGCCTCCGACGACGACCTGGCCGCCGCCGACACCTCCTGCCAGAACCAGGGCGACAGGTCGACGTACTACTGGCCGGTGCTGCGGCTCCAGGACGGCACCGCCGAGTTCGACGCCGGTGACCTGGGCGGCGGCGCCGAGGGCAACGTCGGCAAGATCCTCGAGGCGCGGCAGGCCGAGATCAGGTTCGTCGGCAACAAGCAGGGCGACGTCGTGGCGATGCCGAAGTTCCTGCGCGTCATCACCGGCGACGCCAAGGCGTTCACCAACGGCCTCGCCAACGCCAACACCGCGTGGAGCTGCACCGGCTTCGAGGACCGCCAGCTCACCGACAAGTACCCGCTGTGCCCGGACGACAGCCAGGTGGTGCGCACGGCCAACTTCCAGTCCTGCTGGGACGGCCAGAACATCGACAGCGCCAACCACCGCGACCACGTCGCCTTCGTCCAGGCCGACGGCAGCTGCCCCGGCGGCTTCCAGGCCATCCCTCAGCTCCAGGTCCGCCTGGTGTACGACGTGCCCACGCCGACCGTGAAGAACGGCCAGGTGAAGAACCCGTACGCGGTGGACGGCTTCCCGGAGCAGCTGCACAAGCCGATCACCGACCACAACGACTTCATCAACGTCATGGACGAGGAACTGATGGACGAGGTCGTGCGGTGCATCAACAGCGGTGAGGACTGCGAGTAGACGTCCTCTTCCCCCTGAGGGCCGGTGGCGGGTCTCCCGTCACCGGCCCTCCCCCGTTCAGTGACCGCCGTGACCGCCGTGGTCGGCGCCCTGCTCCAGGGTGCCGCCGAGCGAGGCGCGCAGGCCGGCCACCACGTCCTGGTGTCCGACGGCCACCCACTTGCGGCCGACGAGGTAGTGACCGCCGTAGTCCTTGGCCGTGTTGATCCACTCGCGCTGACCGCGGTCGGTGGCGAAGGTGGCGAGGACGTACCGCTCCTTGCCCTGCTCGCAGATGGCCTGGCGGATCTCGTCGGCGTCGGTCTGGAGGTCCGGCTCGCAGCGCGCCTCGGCGGCCAGGTGCTCCAGGCTCCCCGTCGCCGTCGACGGCACGGCCGCCGCCTCGCCGTCCGCGCCTCCTGCACAGCCGGTCAGCGCGAGCAGCGCCACCGCGCCGGCGCCCGCGAGCACCGTTCGTCGGGTCAGCCTCATGTGTTCCTCCGGTCCCTTCCGGCGACATGCCGCACGGAGCCCCCGGCCGGGGCCCTCGCCCTCGATACGTCCGCGCGGCGCGAAGTACTCAGGGACGTCCGTGACTCGATGTGCGAGGGTGGTGTCCGTGAACGCCGACTGGGACGACCGTGTCACCGCCGCCTGGGCCGCCTTCGAGGACGATCCCGGCCAGGACCCGGCGGCGTTCCGCGCCGTGATCGACGCGCTGGCCGCCGAGGTGCCCGAGGACAGTCCGCTCGGCCTGTTCGAGCGGGCCTGCGCCTGGGACTCGACCGGCCGGTCCGACCGCGCCGTCCCCCTGTACCGGCGGGCGCTGGCGGCCGGGCTGGGCGAGGTCAGCGCGTACCGGGCCCGCCGGGCGAAGATCCAGCTGGCCAGTTCGCTGCGGAACACCGGCCGGGCCGCCGAGGGCGTGGAACTGCTGACGCCCGAACTGGACGCGCCGTCCGACGAGTTGGACGACGCCGTACGGGCCACCCTCGCCCTGTGCCTGTCCTCCCTCGGCCGCGACCGCGAGGGCCTGGCCCTGGTGCTGGGCGCGCTCGCCCCGCACCTGCCGCGCTACCGGCGCTCGATGGCCGCCTACGCGCGGGGACTTGTGGAGCCGTAGGGGGACTCGGCGGCCCGGTGACCAACCACCTGGTCGCTCGTTTCGCTGGATGTGCAGTCACAGGATGCAGCCCCGCGCCCCGCACCGTCCGCCGGCGACCCGGTCGTCGACGTCGAACAGGCCGAGGCCGCGCTCGTCGAGCACTATCCCCGTCTGGCCCGGCTCGCCTACCTGGTGCTGCCGCCCGCCCTGGGCCGCACCCGGCGCGTCCTGACCGCGCACGCCCTGGTCCAGCGCGCCCTGCCCCGCAACCGCACCCCCGCCCCCGCGATCCCGGCCCAGTCCACCGGCCGCGCGGCCGACCCGGGGTACGCCCTGGTCCGGCTGCGGGTGGTGCGTACGGCGCTGGAGGCGGGCCTGCCGCTGCGGCGCCGGGCGTGGCCCCGGCGGTCCCAGCTGCCGCCGCCGCTCCCCCGGGTCTGGGGCCTGCGCCTCTTCCCGCGCCCCGGCGGCGCCGACGAACTCGCCCTGGACCGGGCGCTGTCCGCGCTGTCCGGCCCGGCGCGGGCCGCGTACGCGCTGCGCGGTCTGGAGGAGCTGTCCGACGCCGAGGTACGGCAGGTGCTCGCCGCCTCGGGTGTCCCCGACGGGGCGGCGGCGCTGGCCGAGGCCGACTCGGTGCCCGGGACCCGGGAGCGGTACGCGCTGCTGTCCTCCGCCGAGTTCGACCCCTGCTCGCTCCAGGCGCGGCCGACCGATCTGATGCGGCGCCGGCAGCGTCTGCGGGTGGCGCTGGCCGCCGGTGCGGCGCTGGTGGCGGGCGGCGCGCTGCTCGCCCCGCCCGGCGGCGGCTGGGGCCCGGACGGCCCCGCCGCACCGCCGTACGCGCACAACGCGTCGGCGCGGGCCGCCCTGGACCCCGGCAGGCTCACCGAGGTCTCCCCCACCGCCTGGCGGACCTCCGCGCGCACCGACTTCTCCGTGTGGCCGGCCCGCGGCGACCTCACCGGCGACCGGGGGCTGCTGCGCCGCGCCCTGGCCGTCTGGGCCCGCCCCGGCGACACCGTCCGGGTCTCGACGACGCCGGGCACCCCGTCCGGCGGCCCGCCCGGCCCGCCCCAGCTCCTGTACGCGGGCACCGTCGACGCCGCCCGCGTCGTGCTCCTGTACGACGGTCTGCGTGTCGTCCGGTACGCCGAGCCGAGGGACTCCGCCGCCGGGGCCGCCCTCGACCTGGCGCGGGCCGACGGGGCCGGGCGGGACGCGGCGACCGCGGTGGTCCTGGGCCGGGCGGACGGCAACGTGCGGTACCTGACCGCGCCGTGGGTGACGAAGGCGGCCGGGCGGGACCTGACCGAGCCGGAGGCCGAGGCGACGGAACTGCCGCTGACGGACGGGGTGACGGCCCCGCTGGCCAGTCCGGTCCAGCGGCCGGGCGGCTGCGGCTCCTGGATCACGCTGGAGCTGACCGACGACGGCACCACCCGCCTCATGAGCGACCTGGGCGAACTGGTGCCGGCCCGCCTCACCGCCGGGCGTCCCGGCGCGGCCGAGGAGGTGTCCGGGACGGAGGAGCGGCGGGCCTGGGCGCCGTACGCCTGCTCGCTGGGCGCGCTGCGCGGGCAGGGGGTGCGGACGGTGAACGCCTGGGAGTTCGCCGAGCAGCGGCTGCCGCACGCGACCGGGACGGCGACCTGGGTGTGCACGCGGGCGGAGACCTGGCGGGGCACCGGCGCGAAGGTGCTCGCCCAGTTCCACACGCCGGGCGGCCGGTACGGGACGGTCGCGGCGAAGGCCGTGGACGTGCCGGCCTGCGGCGAGCGCGCGCCGCGGGTGCTGGCCGGGGTGCTGTGGGAGTCGGCGGAGCACGGCTGGTACCTGCTGGCCGCGGGGAACGAGACGGTCTCCTCGATCCGGGCGACCGGCGGCATCGACGCCTCCGCCGACGACAACGTGCTGGCGGCCGAGGCGGAGCAGGGGGCCCGGGCCGACCTGAGGGGCACGCTGGAGGACGGCCGGACGGTGGACGGCCTGCACTAGGCGGCCGGACCGGGTCCGGGCCTGGTGCGGGCCGTCGTTCTCACCGTCGCGGGCGGGCGGTCCTAGGGGCGTCCGGCCGCGTTCGTGGCGGGCACGGGCGGGGCGGCCGGTGCGGCCGGTGCGGCCCGGTCGGTGCCGGACCGGTGGGCCGCGTGGCGCGTCCGCAGGTCCGCCAGGTAGTCGGGGCCGGTGTGGTGTCTGTCCTGGGCGCCGTGCCGGTGGAGTTCCGTCCGGCCGTCGGTGTGCAGGCGGACCGTGGTCGTGGCGTGCCGCTCCCGGCCGTCCGCCGCCGGACTCGGAGCGTCCGTCTCCGGTACGGCCAGGACGGCGACGCCGGCCGGGAACGTGGCCAGGGCGTCGGCGGTGGTGGCGACCGGCGGGCGGCCGGTGCGGTTGGCGCTGCTGACGTACAGCAGCGGCGACCGGTCCAGCAGGGGCCGCAGCGGCTGCCAGCGGGCCCCGAACAGCAGCATCCAGCCGTCCTTGACCGCCGGGGCCGCCCAGGACGGCGTACCGGCACCGTCGTGCACCGGGACCAGGACGGTGAGGTGTTCCCGGGTCAGCAGCCACCGGGCCGTCGCGCTCTGCTCGGGCCCGAGCTTCCAGACGTCGTCGAGGGCGCTCAGCGTGTCGGGGTGGTGGGCCCACAGGGCGACCGGCTGGTCGCCGGGGCGGCCCTTGGCCTCGTTGACGGTCCGGGCCCGGCGTGCGGTGACGACGTGGGTGAGCGGCGCCGGGTTGGGCAGGACCACGGCCGCGCCGTCGTCCAGCGCCTGCCCGGCTTCGGTGAGCGACACCGGCGCGCGGTCCGCGCGGCCTGCCGCCGGGCCGGTCACGCGCCGACCCGCTGGGTGTGGACGAGGCCGTCGAGGAAGTCGGCGAAGGCGGCGTCGTCGACGACGGCCCGGCCGGTGCGGAAGGCGCGGGTCTTGACCCAGCTCATCGCCGCGCGGGTCTGGTCCTTGTC
This sequence comes from Streptomyces sp. NPDC090994, assembly GCF_044768905.1. Taxonomy (NCBI): domain Bacteria; kingdom Bacillati; phylum Actinomycetota; class Actinomycetes; order Kitasatosporales; family Streptomycetaceae; genus Streptomyces; species Streptomyces sp. NPDC090994. The sequence continues at coordinate 104,904 of NZ_JBIVWS010000003.1, read as the reverse complement.
GAGCCGGTGGCCGAGGCGGTCGGCGGCGGCGGTGATGACGCGGGCGCTGGCCAGCTGCGTCAGCAGGATCTTCGGCTGGATGCCCAGCAGCTGGGTCGGGTCGTAGGGCTGGAAGAGCTGCGGGTGGACGAAGGGCGTGCCGGTGGAGATGGTGCCCACTCCGGTGCCGACGATGGGCGTGGTGACGCTGATCGGGACCTCGGTCTCCTCGGACACCATCCGGGCGATCGCGGGGAGCCGGGTCAGGTCGGGGGCGGTCCACCAGGGCGTCGCGTCGGTCTTCAGGAACTCCTCGGCGTGCCGGGCGAGCAGGAACAGCAGCTGCTCGGTGGCGACCATGCCGGCCCGCTCGGCGATGCCCAGCCAGGAGCTGGACACCACCCGGGTCCCGGCGGCCAGGGCCTGGAGGGTGTTGGCCAGTCCGAGCCCGAGGTCGTTGTGCAGGTGGGAGGCGAGCACCACGTCCTCGTCGGTGCCGGCCCGCACGGCGGCGAACATGTCGTGGCAGGCGCCGGGCAGTTGCGCGCCGACGGTGTCGGCCAGGATGACCAGGCCCGCGCCGGCGTCGGTCATGGCCTGCGCGTAGTCGCTCATGAGGGAGGTGTCGGCCCGGGAGGCGTCCGCCAGGCAGATGTCCACCGCGATTGTGTCGTCCAGGGCCCGGGCCGCCTCGGCCAGTTCGACCCCGCCCCGCAGGGCCTCCTCGGCCGTCTTGTGGACCATCACCTGCGCCATCGCCTCGGACGCCGGGACCACCACCATCACCCGCGCGTGCCGGCTGCCGCGCACCGAGGCGACGGCCTGCTCCACGTCCCGGAGCGCGCCCCGGCACACCGCGGCCACGCTGACCGTGCCCTCGGCCTCGGCCGCGACCTGGCGTACGGCCTCGAACTCCTCGTCGCACACCGCCGGGAAGCCGGCGGCGAACACCACGTGCCGCGGCCCGTCCTCGCCGAACACCCGGCCCGTCTCCTGGGCCAGCCGCACCCGGAACCCGGGAGTCATGAGTGTCTTGGCCTGGGCCCCGTCGCGCGCGGACTCCTCCCACACGACCACCCGGCCGGCCTGAGCCGACTGACGCACCACATCCATCGAAGCCTCCTGGGCCGAATTCGTCACGCGCAAAGATGATCACGGGATTGGTTACATCGCGAGGTCGTTCGGTTACCAAGCGGTGAAGACACCGACGGGAACCGGCCAGTGTGCTCGTTCCCTGCGCGTGAGGTGATCGTCCTGTACGCGCCAGGTGAACACCGCGCCACAAGTGTTCCGTTCGGAGGCGGAATCCGATCGGTAAGGTGTTCGTATGACTACCGGGGTGCGCCGCAGGATGGGCGTCGAGGAGCGGCGGCAGCAGCTCATCGGGGTCGCCCTCGACCTCTTCAGCCGCCGCTCGCCCGACGAGGTCTCCATCGACGAGATAGCGTCGGCCGCCGGCATCTCCCGTCCGCTGGTCTACCACTACTTCCCCGGCAAACTCAGCCTGTACGAGGCCGCGTTGCGGCGCGCCGCCGACGACCTGGCGGGCCGCTTCGCGGAACCGGCCGAGGGCCCGCTGGGCGCCCGGCTGCTGCGGGTGATGGGCCGCTTCTTCGACTTCGTCGAGGAGCACGGTCCGGGCTTCTCGGCCCTGATGCGCGGCGGCCCGGCCGCCGGCTCCTCCGCGGCGAACGCGCTCATCGACTCCGTACGGCAGGCCGCCTACGAGCAGATCACCGCCCACCTGCGGGTGCCGGAGCCGCCGGCCCGGCTCGAACTGGTCGTCCGCTCCTGGATCTCGCTGGCCGAGTCGACGGCACTGCTGTGGCTGGACGGGCGGCGGGTGGAGCGGGCGGAGCTGGAGGTGCAGCTCGTGCACGACCTCGCGGCGCTGATGGCGGTCAGCGCCGCCCACGACGAGGAGACGGCCGCCGTGCTCCGGCGCGTCCTGGCGGACGATCCGGCCGACGGCCCGTTCAGGACCCTCGTGACGCGGCTGACCGCGCTGGCGTCCGACCGGTTCTAGATCTCGAACTTCCGGTACGACGCGTCGAGTTCACGGACCTCCGCCGAGGCGTGCAGCGACAGGCCGGTCTTGATGTGGTCGCGCAGCAGGTCGAGGACGGCCTCGGTGAGCCGCGCCTTGGTCTCCTCGGTGCGGCCGGGCAGCAGGCCGATGGTGACGTGCACGACGGCGTGGCCCTCGGTGTCCGGGCCGACCGTGGTGACCTCGGTGGCGCGGAACTGGGTCTTGCAGGCCGGGGGCCGGGCCGCCGCGATCTCCACCACGGCGGCGTGCAGGGCCTTGGCGAACCCGGGCCGGTCGAAGCCGTCCGTCAGCTGCGCGGAGTGGTCGACGGTGATCTGCGGCATGGGTGCTCCTGTTCGCGGGGTCCGGATCAGGAGCACCCTAACCGCAGGACCGGTCAGCCGGCCCGGGTGAAGACGGCCACGGTACGGCCGGGGACGGTGAACGTGCCCTCGGCGTACGACGCCCGCTGCACGACCGTGTCGGACCCGGCCGCCTGCACCGGGTGCAGCCGGTAGCCGGTGCCGGCCGCCGCGGCGATCCGCTGTTCCTGGCTCTCCGGAGTGGCGTTGAAGACGACGACGAGGTCACCGAGGGTCATGGTGATCACGCCGGGGGTCTCGTCGTCCGTGCCGGACAGCGGGAAGGCGAGCGCCGACTGGACCTGCTCGGCGGTGGCGAGGGAGAACGCCTGCTCCGTCGTACGGATCTTCAGCAGGTCCCGGTAGGCCGCCGAGGTGGCCTGGATCTGCGGGCAGCCGACCCGGACCGCGGTGAGCAGCGGCTCGGCGTACGGCCACTTGGCCTCGTTGTCGGCGGCCATCGGCAGACCGCGGCCGAAGCCGTTGCCGTCGGCGCAGTTCCAGTGGACGGCGTTGAACCAGTCGCCGCTGTCGTAGGAGTTGCGGTCCAGGGACTTGGAGCGCAGCAGGTCGGTGCCGGCCTGGGAGAGCGCGGGACCCTGGGAGAGGGCGGCGGTCGCCATCGCGAGGACCTGCATCCGGGCCCGGTCGTCGGCGGACGTGCCCTTGGGCAACTTGTAGGCGAGCGCGTCGAACAGGGACTCGTTGTCGTGGGCGTCGGCGTAGGCGAGCGCGTCGCCGGGGGCCGCGGCGTATCCGGCGGGCGCACCGTTGTAGTCGACGTCGGAGCCCTTGACCTCCCGGCCGCCGGAGTCGGTGAAGGTGTAGTCGGCGAGGTTGCCGGTCAGGCCGACCTTGATCAGGTCCTGGTAGTGCAGGAGGCGGGCCTTCTGCTCGGCCTCGGTTCCGTTGCTGCTGGAGCCGTTGGGGTCGGTGTAGAGGCCGGAGGCGAAGCCCTGCACGCCGGGGTCCTCGTCGAAGGGGCCGCCGCCGCGCACGGCGTCGCGGGCGCGGTCGGAGAAGGTGGCGATGCCGGTGCCGGCCATGTTCTTCTGCGTGGCCTGGACGAAGCGGGCGTCGTCGGCGACCTCGCCGAAGTTCCAGCCCTCCCCGTACAGGATGATCTTCTTGCCGTCGACGCCGTCCTTCTTGAGGGTGAGGGCGTCGAGGGCCTTGCGGACCGCCAGGATGTTGGCCTTCGGGTGGTGGCCCATCAGGTCGAAGCGGAAGCCGTCGACCTTGTACTGCTTGGCCCAGGTGACGACCGAGTCGACGACGAGCTTGCCCATCATGGCGTTCTCGGTGGCCGTGTTGGCACAGCAGGTGCTGGTGGCCACCGAGCCGTCGGCGAGCAGCCGCTGGTAGTAGCCCGGCACGATCCGGTCCAGGACGCTGGTCTTCGCCTGGCCGCTCGCCGCCGTGTGGTTGTAGACGACGTCCATGACGACCCGCAGACCGTCCTCGTTGAGCGCCTTGACCATCTTCCGGAACTCGACCGTACGGGCCGTGCCGTCCGGGTCGGTGGCGTAGGAGCCCTCGGGGACCGTGTAGTGGTACGGGTCGTACCCCCAGTTGTAGGCGTCCTTCGCCGCCGCCTTCGCCACGCACTCCTGCTGCTTGGCCGAGTCGGCGGGCAGGGCGGCGAGGTCGCAGTCGACGGTGACCTGGTCGGACGTCTTCTCGGGGATCGTCGCGATGTCGAACGCCGGGAGGAGGTGCACGTACGAGGTACCTGCCTCCGCCAGCTCCCGCAGGTGCTTCGATCCGTCGCTGTCCCGGTCGGTGAAGGCCAGGTAGGTGCCGGGGTTCGTCGCCGTCCGGTCCTCGACGGAGAAGTCGCGGATGTGCAGCTCCTGGATCTGCGCGTCGCGCAGGGGGACGGCGGCCGGTTTCTCGTACGTCGTCCAGCCCCGGGGGGCCAGGGACTTGTCCGCGAGGTCGACGACGAGGCCGCGCTCGGAGTCGGTGGTCAGGGCGACCGCGTACGGGTCGGTGACCTTGTTGGTGACGACCTCACCCGCGTCGGGCGCCCAGACCTTCACCACGTACCGGTACGGCTTGTTCTTCCAGGACTTCGGGCCGGTGACGGACCAGACGCCGGTGTCGTCGTCCCGGTGCATGGCCTTGAGCCTGCCGTCCAGCTCCAGGGAGACGCTCTGGGCCGTCGGCGCCCAGACGGAGAGGGTCGGACGCCCCTCGCGGTCGAAGACCGGGCCGAGGCCGGCCTCCGTGGCACCGGGGTAGAGGTCGTCCAGGGCTCCGGCGATCTGGACGCCGGTCGCCGCGAGCACCGCGCCGGTGGCCGCCAGCCGGGAGGCGACGACCTGCCCGCGCAGGGCCTCGCGGACCCGGCCCCGGTCACGGGGGTCGACGGACCAGGCGGTGTACTCCTTCAGGTGCGGGTACTTCGCCTTCTGGGCGTCGGTGAGAGTGGTCTTCGTCAGCCGCAGCCACCGCTCGTCGGTGCTGGTCAGGGCGCCGTTCTCGGCCGCGATGGAGCCGGTGCGGGAGTACCGCAGCTGGGTGGAGGCGGCGGTGTCGGAGCCGGTCCAGGCGACGGTGTCCCGGTCGATCCAGACCGCCTCGGAGGTGGTGAGGTCGACGGCCGCGGCCGATCCCGCCGGCTGCGGCAGCAGGTACTTCTCCTCGCCGCTCACCAGCCACACCTCGTGGCCGTTCGCCTTGAGGTCGAGGGCCTGGTCGGTGGGGAGGTCCTTCTCGTCGCCGTTGTGCAGGATGTAGCTGAGACTGCCGGCACCCTCGGTGAGCGGTACCTCGAAGACCGCGCCATAGGAGTCGGTCTTCACCGGCTGGAGCGGCTTCGACCAGTCGGTGGGCTGCGCGGCACCCGACCAGACGTGCAGTCCCCAGCCGTCGTAGTCGCCGTCGGCGCGGTGGTAGTGCAGGACGGCCTTGGTGGTGTCCTGCGCCGGGTACTCGGGCCGCTCGGTGGTGACGGTCTCGTCGCCCTGCTCGATCCAGACCTCACCGGTCCTGGTGACGTCGATGGTGCGGTCGGCGGCGACGTCCTTGGTCCCGTCCTGGTCGACGACGAGGAAGGAGACGTTCGAGGCGCCGGGCTTCAGCTTGACGTAGGCGAAGGCGCCGTACGCGTCACGGCCGGTGAAGGGATGACCGGCCGGCCAGGTGGTCGCCTCGCCGTCGGCGAGGTCGCCCCAGGCGTACAGGTTCCAGTCGTCGTAGTTCCCGTCCTCGCGCCGGTAGTGGACGATCGCGTAGTCGCGGGAGGCGGCGGTGGGCGGTTCCTCGGCCGGCGGGGTGCCGGTGGTGGAGGCGGCCGTGGCGCTCGCGGTGCGGCCGGCCGAGTCGACGACGACCGCCTTGTAGCGCAGGGCGGTCCCGGCGGGGGTGTCCTCGGCGAGGGTGTCGGTGACCTTGTAGGGGGCGTGGTCGGCGGAGCCGAGGGTGCGCCACTGTCCGTTGCCGGTCTGGGCGGCGAAGACGACGCGGTTGAGCTGCCCGCCGTCGACGTCCGCCGTCAGCTCCACGGTGCCGGTGGCGCCGGGGTCGGGGGCGTCGAGGGTGATCGTCGGCTCGGTGGCGGGGGCGGCGAGCCTGCCCGCCGCCTTGAGGACGACCGCCGAGCCGGCCGGGACGGTGACGGTGAGCTGCGCGTCGGCGTCCGAGGTGAGGTGCTGCTCGCTCCCGTGGACGGAGTCGAAGCGCATGTCCGCCGAGCCGGTGGCGAAGGTGGCCGTCTTCTCCTCGCCGGCGTTGTTGAAGGCGACGACGTACTCGGTGCCGGTGGCGGCGTCCGTGCGGGAGACGGCGTAGACACCGGCGCCGTCGGCCGCGTACCGCTCGGTCTGGACGCCGTCGGTGAGGGCCGGGTGGGCCTTGCGGAGCTTGGCGAGCGCACTGATCTGCTCGTAGAGGGGCGCCTGCGGGTCGTAGGCGTCCTCGGCGTGGGTGCGATCGGTGCCGATCAGGTCGTCGTCGAGGTAGTCGGCGGTGCGGGAGGCGAACATCGTCTGGCGGGCGTCCTTGTCGCCGCCCGCGCCGGTGAAGCCCTGTTCGTCGCCGTAGTAGACGACCGGGTTGCCGCGGCTGAGGAACATCAGCTCGTTGGCGAACTTCGCCTTCTTCAGCAGTTCGGCGTCGGTGGCGTCCGGGTCGTCCTGCTTCAGGAAGGAGCCGATGCGGCCCATGTCGTGGTTGCCGAGGAAGGTGACCTGTTCGTACGCGTTCGCGGTGCCGGTCGTGTACCTGTAGTCGTCCGCGAAGACCGACGCGAGCTTCCGGGCGCTGCCGCCCTGGGAGGCGTAGGCGCGGGCCGCGTCCTGGAACGGGAAGTCGAGGGTGGCGTCGAGGCGGCCCTGGGTGACGTACGGGGCGGTGACGGCGGTGTCGGCGGAGTAGACCTCACCGAACATGAAGAAGTCGTCGCGGCCCTTCTTCGCCGCGTACGCGTCGAGTGCGGTGGCCCACTGGGTCCAGAACTCCATGTTCACGTGCTTGACGGTGTCGATCCGGAAGCCGTCGATGTCGAAGTCCCGCACCCAGCGCTGGTAGATCTTCTCCATGCCGGTGACGACCTCGGGCCGCTCGGTCCACAGGTCGTCCAGGCCGTTGAAGTCGCCGTGGGTGGCGGACTCGCCGGCCCAGGTGGAGTCGCCGCGGTTGTGGTACATCGTGGGGTCGTTGAGCCAGGAGGGGACCTTGGCGGTGGCGCTCGTGACCTCCGGCGTGTACGGGAAGGAGTCGGCGTCGGTCTTGGGGAAGGCGCCGGACCCGTCCGCGTAGTCGGCGTCGTCGAAGGGCTCGCCGTCCTTCGTCAGGTAGGGGAAGGCGCCCTTGGAGAGGTAGTCGTGGGACTGCTCCTCGTGGTCGACGACGTCGGCGGTGTGGTTGGTGATGACGTCGAAGAAGACCTTCATGCCCTTGGCGTGCGCCTTGGAGATGAGGGTCTCCAGGTCCTTGTTGGTCCCGAAGTGCGGGTCGACCTGGGTGAAGTCGGTGATCCAGTACCCGTGGTACCCGGCGGACGCGTCGGCCCCCGTGCCCTGCACGGGCCGGTTCTTGAAAATGGGCGCCATCCAGATGGCGGTGGTGCCCAGGTCCTTGATGTAGTCGAGCTTCCGGGTCAGGCCCTTGAGGTCGCCGCCCTGGTAGAAGCCCTTGTCGGTGGGGTCGTAGCCGGTGGCGAGGCGGGAGCCGGTGAGGCCGCCCTTGTCGTTGCCGGTGTCACCGTTGGCGAAACGGTCCGGCAGGACGAAGTAGAACTGCTCGCGGGTGAGGTCGTGGCGGGCGGCCGTCTTCGCGAGCCGGGCGTCCGACGGGGGTGGTGGCGGGCTCGCGGCGGTCGCGGCGGTCGTGGCGAGGGGCTGGACCAGCGCCGCCGCGAGGGCGGCGACGGTGACGGCCGCGACCCGGGGGGCGATGCGGGGCATGGTCCGTGGCACGCGGGTGGTGCGGCGCCTGCCCGGCGCCGGGCGTCTCGGTATCACCGGTGGAACTCCTTGCTGACGGCGGCTCGTTCGAGGGTCCGACCCCGGCGAGACGGTAACCTCGCCGCAAGGGTTGCAGCAAGGGTCGTGAAAGTAACGGAAAGACATTTCACGACCCTTGCGCCGGGCGTCGGTTCAGCAGCTCGACTTGCCCGCGTACAGCGCCAGCGCGGTGTTGGCGCCGAGGGTGGCGGTGAACTGGCCCGAGCCGTTCACGGTCACCGTCGTGTTGCTCTGGACGTCGCAGTACGTGCCGGCGGACAGGGACGTCTGGTAGGTCCGGGTCAGCGACGCGCCCTCGTGGTTGATGGCGACGTACCCCTTGGCACCGCGCCCGAAGGCGATGGCGTCGCCCCCGTTGTCCCACCAGTTGGTGACGGACTCCCCGCGGACGGCGTTGCGGAACGCCACCATCGACTTGATCTCCGGCCAGGCGTGCTGGCACTTCCAGCCGTCCTGCCAACAGGCGTTGACGGTGCCGCCGTTGGGCGGACCGGCGTCCGTGTCGGAGAACTCGTAACCGGAGTTGATGTCCGGCGCCCCGTAGGGCCAGGCCAGCATGAAGACGTTGGCGAGGGTGTAGGTGGCGTTGTCCTTGTAGCTGAGGGTGGAGCCGTTGCGCTCGGTGTCGTGGTTGTCGACGAAGACACCGGAGACGCCGCTGCTCATGTACCCCCAGCCCTCGCCGTAGTTCTTCAGGTAGGCGAGGTTCTCGTTGTTGAAGACGCGCTTGAGGTCGTAGGCGTAGCGGAACTCCTGGACGTCCCCGTTGCCGGTGTACTCGGTCGGCTGGACGGCTTCCCCGCTGCCGTAGATGACCTCCTGCTTCCAGTAGACGGACGGGTTGCTGAGCCGCGACTTGATGTTGGCGAGGTCGGCGGCCGGGATGTGCTTGGCGGCGTCGATCCGGAAGCCGTCGACCCCGAGGGAGAGCAGGTCGTCGAGGTACCCGGCGATCGCACCGCGCACATAGCTCTCGCCGGTGTCGAGGTCGGCGAGCCCGACCAGCTCGCAGTTCTGCACGTTGGCGCGGTCGGTGTAGTTGCTGATCTGCGCGGTGCAGTCGTCGAAGTCGTAGGACGAGTACAGCCCGGGGTAGTTGTACTTCGTGTACGCCGATCCGCCGGTGCCGGTGCCGCTGCCCGCGGACATGTGGTTGACGACGGCGTCGGCGACGACCTTCACGCCGGCCGCGTGGCAGGTGTTCACCATGGACTGGAACGCGGCCCGGTCACCGAGGCGTCCGGCGATCTTGTAGCTGACCGGCTGGTACGAGGTCCACCACTGGGACCCCTGTATGTGCTCGGCGGGCGGGGAGACCTGTACGTAGCCGTAGCCGGCGGGACCGAGGGTGTTGGTGCACTCCTTGGCGACCGAGGCGAAGTTCCACTCGAAGAGGACGGCGGTGACGTCCTTGGTGCCGGGCGGCGACGCCTGCGCCGTGGTCGTTACGGTCGGGTTCATGACAAGGGCAGCCGCGGCGAGAGTGGCTGCACCGAAGAGGAGGGATCTGCGTGCCATGTGGGGGCCCTTCTTCGTTGAAGGCTCTTGCTGCAAGGTTGCTGAAACCTTGCGGTGACGCAGATGTTAAAGCTTCGATCATCGAAAGGGGAGGTGTCGTGCGGAAGTTGCCGCGGGCGGTCAGTTCGCGGCGGCGACGAGGCGGGACGCGAGCCGGGTCAGGTCGTCCGTCCGCAGCACCCGGCCGCCGAACCCCGGCAGGGGGACGTGCAGGGGCTCGGTCCAGCGGGCGGGGATCGCGTCCAGGCCGTAGCGGGCGCCCGCGAGCCCTCCGGTGACCGCGGCGACGGTGTCCGTGTCACCGCCGAGGTCGATCGCCGCACGGACCGCCTCCGCGAAGCTCCCCGTCGTCCGCAGGGCCCAGACGGCCGAGCCCAGGCAGGGCCAGACGGCACCGTTGAACTCGGTCGCCCGGCCGGGGTGCCAGTCGGCGTCCAGGACGGTCGCGTAGCGCGGGCGGTGGCCGGGGTGGACCAGGGCCAGCGCCTCGGGAACGGCGTCGAGGGGATCGGCGCCCTCCAGCGCCTGCCGCACCAGTTCGTGGAAGACGGCGGTGCCCTCCCAGGCGGCCCGGTCGCCGTGGGTGAGGGCGGCGATGCGGCGGGCGGCGTCCATGGTGGCCGCCTGGCCGGCTCCGGCGAAGTGGACGGCGGACGTGGCCGCCCGCATGAGCGCGCCGTTGCCCGCCGCGCGCCGGTTGACCTGGAAATGGACGGCCGCGGCCTGGTCCCACGGCATGCCGTTGGTCAGTACGTCCTCGGTCTGAAGCCCGATGTCCTTGGGATCGGCCGCCGCCCAGCGCCGGAAGCGGTCGAACACGTCCGGCAGGTCCAGCCCGCCCCGCTCCAGCAGCGACTCCCCCACCAGGACGGCCATCTGCGTGTCGTCCGTGGCCTCCCCCGGCTCCCAGCCGCCGCCCCCGCACATCTCGCCGGACCCCGGCTCGGGAAACCGGGCGGAGAAGACACCCTCGGGCCCGAACTCGAAGGGCGCACCGAGCGCGTCGCCGACCGCCGATCCCACGACGGCGGCGACGGCCCGCTGCGCACGGCTCACCGGTGCCGGCGTCTTTACGAACTGACCTCTCGCACGCCGGATATGAACGCCGACCAGGCGGCCGGAGCGAGCAACAGCACCGGACCCGCGGGGTTCTTGCTGTCCCGGACGGGGACCGTGCCGGGGATGTTGTCGGCGAGTTCGAGGCAGTCGCCGCCGGCGCCATTGCTGTAGGTGCTCTTGCGCCAGCTCGCAGCTGTCAGGTCGGGTCGGCTACCGCGCATGTCTCGTACTCCTCCATGGCCTGCCGGATCAGGACCGCCGACGCCTCCGGCGGCAGGGCTTGCGCATGGAGCAGATCGTAACAATAGGAGTGACGGGCGACCATGGACCGATCCTCCACCAGTTCGCCTGAGCGGCCCCCCTCCAAGTAGGCGACGTCCGGAGCGGACGCGAAGGACAGAAGGGTGAGCGAACCGTCCAAGGCCGAGTGCGCCCCGGCGGCGAACGGAAGCAACTGCACTTCGATGTTGGGTCTCGCAGCGGCCTCCAGCACGACGGCCAACTGCTCCCTCATCACCACCGGCCCTCCCACCGGACGCCTGATCACCGACTCGTCCAGCACGACCCACAGCAGCGGTGGCCGTGCCCTACGAAGCAATGCCTGCCGACCGAGCCGAGCCGCGACGCTCTCCTCGATCTCCTCCGCCGTGCACCAGGGCTGCCCCAGTCGCAGTACCTCGCGCGCGTACCTCTCGGTCTGGAGCAGTCCCGGGACTGTGTGCGCCATGTACTTGTGCATGGCGTTCGCCTTGGCCTCGTAGTCCACGTACTTCCGCGCCCAGTCCGGGATCGGCGTCCGCCTGATGTGGTCCCACAGGTCGACCAGGTCGCCGTCGGCTCTGAGGATCACGTCCAGTTTCGCGTTGACCTTCTCGGACGGGATCTCCTTGCCCAGCTCGTACTGGGCGATCCTGCTGTGCGCGATGGGGATCAGCGCCCCGAGCCGCCGTTGCGTGAGCCCCGCCTGCACCCGCAGCTTGCGCAGCTTCTTGCCGTACAGCGCCGCCAGTGACGTGGACGGGTCGAGATCCTTCGGCGCGGGCATGTGCGTCCCCCGTTTTCGATCCGGTGCCACGAAAACCGTTACGCCTGGTGAGCGTAGCGTCACGCGCCGATGCTTGATGTCGAAAAGCACGATCACGCACAGAAGGGGCACCGCCCGCATGGAACATGAAAGCCGCACAGCACGCGTTCGGGACGCCGAGGCGGCGAAGGACGAGCTGGCTCGCGCACTGGCCGACTGCGGTGTGCTGCTGCCGTCGCTGGGGCTGGACACCGTCTCGCTGGCCAGCGAGTATCTGCCTCCCCTGGTGGAGCTGGGCCGTTGCCATCCGAGCACGGCGCGGAGGATGGCGACGGTGTTGAGGGAGAGCCGCGCCAACGAGCTGGCCGCCCGAGTGCGCGAGGTGAACCGTCGGAGCACGGACCGGGTGTGAGCGAGGGCCCGCCGCTCCTGAAGAAGCGGCGGGCCCTCGGGCAGGGAAGGCGGCGGTCAGCCCGTCGTCCACCACACCGTCGTGTCCCCCGGCACCTTCGCCTCCCCGTCGGCCTCCGTCACCTCGCCGCTGGAGAGCAGCACGCGCCCGTGCACCGGCACCGTGACCGACTCGCCGGTCGTGTTGGCGACGCAGACGAACTCGCCCCGCCGGAAGGCGAGGACGCCCTCGGGGGCCCGCAGCCACTCCACCGTGTCGCCCGCGCCCAGGTCGGGCTGGTCGCGGCGGACGGACAGGGCCGTGCGGTACAGCTCCAGGGTGGAGCCGGGGACGCCGGTCTGCGCCTCGACGCTCAGCTCGCCCCAGCCCTCGGGCTGCGGGAGCCAGCTGCCGCCGTCGCCGAAGCCGTACGACGGTCCCGTGCGGGTCCAGGGAATCGGCACCCGGCAGCCGTCGCGGAAGCCGTCCTGGCCCGCGCCGCGGAAGTAGGCGGGGTCCTGGCGGACCTCGTCGGGGAGGTCGGTGACGTCGGGGAGGCCGAGTTCCTCGCCCTGGTAGACGTAGGCCGAGCCGGGGAGGGCCAGCATGAGCAAGGTGGCGGCCCGCGCCCGCTTCAGGCCGAGTTCGCGGTCGCCGGGCAGGCGGATCTGGGTGCCCAGGCCCGCCGGGTTGGCGAAGCGGGTGGTGTGGCGGGTGACGTCGTGGTTGGAGAGGACCCAGGTGGAGGGGGCGCCGACCGGGCGCATCGCGTCCAGGGTGCGGTCGATGACGCCGCGCAGTTCGCCGGCGTCCCAGTGGGTGCTCAGGTACTGGAAGTTGAACGCCTGGTGCAGCTCGTCGGGGCGGACGTAGTGCGCGGTGCGCTCGACGGTCGGGGTCCAGGCTTCCGCGACGAAGATGCGCTCCCCGGAGTACTCGTCGAGGATGCGCCGCCACTGGCGGTAGATCTCGTGGACGCCGTCCTGGTCGAAGAACGGCATGACATCGTTGCCCAGCAGCTTCAGCTGGTCGTGGTCCCCGAGGTCCGGCAGGCCCTCCGCCTTGACCAGGCCGTGGGCGACGTCGATGCGGAAGCCGTCCACGCCCATGTCGAGCCAGAAGCGGAGGATCGAGCGGAACTCGTCGCCGACCGCCGGGTGCTCCCAGTTGAAGTCGGGCTGCTCGGGGGCGAAGAGGTGGAGGTACCACTCGCCGTCCTCGACCCGCGTCCACGCCGGGCCGCCGAAGATGGACTCCCAGTCGTTGGGGGGCAGTTCGCCGTTCTCGCCCTTGCCGGGGCGGAAGTGGTAGCGGTCGCGGCACGGGGAGCCGGGGCCTTCCGCCAGGGCGCGCTTGAACCACTCGTGCTGGTCGGAGGAGTGGTTGGGGACCAGGTCGACGATGATGCGCAGGCCCAGCTCGTGGGCGTCGCGGATCAGGGCGTCGGCGTCCAGGAGGGTGCCGAACATCGGGTCGACGGCCCGGTAGTCGGCCACGTCGTAGCCGGCGTCGGCCTGCGGCGAGGCGTAGAAGGGGCTGAGCCACACCGCGTCCACGCCGAGGTCGCGGAGGTAGGGCAGACGGGTGCGGACGCCTTCCAGGTCGCCCATGCCGTCGCCGTCGCTGTCGGCGAAGCTGCGCGGGTACACCTGGTAGATCACCGCGTCCCGCCACCAGTCGCGGCGCCGGGTGGCGGTGGCGACGGCCGATGCGGTCCGGGGAGTGGGGTCCTGGGCTGCGGAGTGCTGCTGGCTCATGTCGTCCTTGCTGCGTAACGGGTACAGGGAAGCGTGGGCGGGAGGGAGGCGGTCGCGGGTGCTGCGGGGTCGGACGGACACACCGCGACCGCCACCCGTACGAGGGAGGGACTCAGCCCTTCGTGCCGCCCGCCGTGAGGCCGGTCACCAGGTTCTTCTGCACGAGGTAGAAGAAGGCCGACACCGGTATCGCGATCAGCACGGCGGTGGCGGCCATCAGGTTGCGCTGGGCGTCGTGCTCGCTGACAAAGCTCTGCAGTCCGACGGCGAAGGTGTACTTGGTGTCGGACAGCATGAACGTGGAGGCGAAGGCGACCTCGCCGAACGCCGTGATGAAGCTGTAGAAGCCGGCCACCGCCAGGCCCGGCCGGGCCAGCGGCAGGATCAGCCGGAAGAACGTGCCGAACGGCGACAGCCCGTCGACGCGGCCCGCCTCGTCGATCTCGAACGGGATGGTGTCGAAGTAGCCCTTGAGCAGCCAGGCGCAGTACGGCACCGCGGTCGAGCAGTAGACGAGGACCAGGCCCAGGTAGCTGTCGATCAGCCGCAGCTCGGAGAGGATCTGGTACATCGGCACGATGAGTACGGCGATGGGGAACATCTGCGTCAGCAGCAGCACCCACATCAGCTTCCGGTACCCGGGGAAGCGCATCCGGGAGACCGCGTACCCGGTCGTCGCGGCGACCAGGACGCCGATGACCGTGGTGCCGAGCGAGACGATCAGCGAACTCTTCAGCCACTCCCAGAAGTTGGTGTGCTGGAGGACGAACGCGTAGTTGTCGAACGTCATCTTCCCCCAGATCTCGCCGGGGTGCAGGTAGTCGTCCTTGTCCGGGCCGAGGGAGAGGAAGACCAGCCAGGCGATGGGGAAGAGGGCGATCAGGGAGGCGACGATCAGGACGGCGTGCGAGGCGAGGGCGTTGCCCGTGCCACGCCGGCCGCGCCGCACCGCGTCGCGAGGAGCGTCGGCCTGTTCCGCCGGACCGGTCGCCGGGGTGGTGACGGTGGTGGTGGTCATGGTGGATGCCTCAGATCGCGAGCTGCTGCTCATCGCGGTTCAGCCAGCGGCGGTAGAAGGAGGTGAAGACGATCAGGACGGCCAGCAGCAGGATGCCGTAGGCGGCGGACTGCGCGAACTCGCGCGGCTGCTGCCCGAAGCCGAGCTGGTAGGCCCAGGTGACCAGGATCTGCGCGTCCGGCGCGGTGTTGCCGAAGAGCAGGAAGATGATGGCGAACTGGTTGAAGGTCCAGATGACGCCCAGCAGGACGACGGTGGAGCTGACCGACCGCAGACCCGGCAGCGTCACGTGCCGGAAGCGCTGCCAGGCGTTCGCGCCGTCCATCTCGGCGGCCTCGTACAGCGAGGAGTCGATCGACTGGAGCCCGCCGAGCAGCGAGACCATCATGAACGGCACCCCGCACCAGGTGTTGACCATGATCGCGGCGAACCGCTGCCAGAAGGTGTCCTCCAGCCACAGCGGCGTCGGCAGGTGCAGGGACTCCAGGGCGGAGTTGATGATGCCGGAGTCGGCGAGCATGAACCGCCAGCCGAAGACCGTCACGAAGGTCGGCACGGCCCAGGGCAGGACCAGGATCAGCCGGTAGAAGGTGCGTCCGCGCAGGTTCTTCTGGTTGAGCAGCAGGGCCAGGCCCAGGCCGATGCAGTAGTGCAGGGTGACGCAGGCGGCCGTCCAGACGACCGTCCAGACGAAGTGCGACCAGAAGCGGTCGTAGGCCGTCTCGCCCCACAGGATGTCGGCGTAGTTGTCGAGCCCGACGAACTTGTACGTCGCCTCGATCTCGTTGACGCCGATGGTGCGGGCGGAGTTGAGGCTGTTCGCGTCGGTGAGGGTGAGGTAGAAGCCGTAGGCGAGCGGGTAGAGCACCAGGACGCCGAGGACGATCACGACCGGGGCGATCATGGCGTAGGCGTACCAGTGTCTCTGGTATCCGTGCTTCAGACGCGTGCCCAGCCCGGGCCGCGGCGTGCGGTCACCGCGGCGCTTGCCGGTGGCGCGGTCGATGGCGACTGTCATGGTTCGACGACCTTCTCGGAATCCTGCGGGTCAAGATCTGGGGCTCGGGCCGGTGGCCGCCGGGCCCCGCTCCCCCCGGGGCGGGACTCCGGCGGCCACCGGGGCCGGCTCACTTGCTGAAGTCGGGCACCAGCTTGGTGAACGCCGTCTCGATGTCGCCCAGCCCGTCGTCCAGGGACTTCTTGCCGCTGGCGATCAGGGGCAGTTCGTCGTCGAGCGGGGTCAGCAGGGAGCTGTACTCGGGCAGTGCCGGGCGCGGCCGGGCGCTGGACAGCACGGTCTGGTAGCCGGTGATGCCCGGGTCGGCCTTCACCTTCTCCGTATACGCGTCGTCCCGGGTGGGCAGCGTGGAGTTCTTCAGGGCGGTGGTCTCCTGCGCCTTGGCGGAGGTCATGAAGTTCACGAACTTCAGCGCCGCCTTCTGGTGCGCCTCGTCCGAACCGGCGTACACGGAGAGGTTGTGGCCGCCGGTGGGAGCCCCCGCCTCGCCCGTGGAGCCGGCCGGGACGGTCGCGATGCCCAGGTTCTCCTTGTCCTTGAAGGCGGAGCCCTTGTAGAAGTTGGTGATCTCCCAGGGGCCCTCGATGATCGCGGCGACCTCGCCGTTGACAAAGGCGTCCTGCTTGTGGGCGTAGGCGTCGGCGGTGACGTCGGCCTTGCCCAGGCCCTTGCCGTCGAACAGGCCCAGCCAGGTCTGGTACGCCTTCTTCGCCGCGGCGGAGGTGACGGTGATCTTCTTGCCCTCGGTGTCGACGAGGTCGGTGCCCTCGCCGAAGAGGAACGGCTGGCCGTAGTACCCGGCGGTGGAGCCCTGGTACCCGTCGACGCCGGTCTTCTCCTTGATGGTGGCGGCGGCCTTCTTCAGGTCGTCCCAGGTCTTGGGGACGTCGACGCCGGCCTTCTCGAACAGGGCCTTGTTGTAGACCAGCGCGAGCGTGTCGGTGACCAGCGGGACGCCGTACACCTTGCCCTCGTACGTGGCCTGCTCGATCAGGCTGCTCTGGAACTTGTCCTGTTCGGCGAGGGCCTCGGTGCCGTCCAGCGGCAGGAAGAAGCCCTTCTTGGCGAAGGCGGCGGTCCAGCCGACGTCCGTGCGCAGCACGTCCGGGGCGCCCGAGGCGCCGGCGGCGGTGTCGAACTTGTTCTGCGCCTGGTCGAAGGGGACGTTGACGAAGTTGACCTTGATGTCCTTGTTGGCGGCCTCGAACTCCTTGACCAGGGCCTTGTACGTCGGCGCCTCGTTGGTCGCGTTGGAGGTGTCCCAGTAGGTGATGGTCACCGGTCCGTCGGCCGAGTCGCCGCTGTCGCTCCCGCCGCAGGCCGTCGCCGCGAGGGCGAAGGACGCCACCAGCGCGGTGGCCGCTATGCCACGCCGCATGAGTTCTCCTTGAGGGTGAAAGCCCGTGAGTGCAGGAGGGGTCCCGTCCGCCGCTCCTGTCGACTTGCCGACTGCGTCGTTGCTGCCGCCGCCGGGCGACGTGAACGTAACAGCGATGAAAGCGTTTCGAAAGACCTTGCAGAAAAAAAGTGCAAGACGTCGCCGACGTTATCCGGGCGTGACCTGTCGGCGACCGCCGTGAGACGCTTGTTTGCGGGGGTCGACCGCTCCACGGCCGGTTGTGCAAGACTCTGCAAGTTCTTGCCGTCAATTTCTTGAGGGAGCGCGATGACGCAGCAGCCCGCGCGGGGGCGTCCGACAAGTCGCCCACGGCGGCCGATCGGTGGGCAAGCAGCGCACCGCCCGGTACAGTCCACCCCTGTGACCACACGGCTTGCCGACATCGCCGCCCAGGCGGGGGTGAGCGAAGCGACCGTCAGCCGCGTCCTCAACGGCAAGCCGGGCGTCGCCGCCACCACCCGCCAGTCCGTACTGGCCGCCCTGGACGTCCTGGGCTACGAGCGCCCCGTGCGCCTGCGCCAGCGCAGCGAGGGCCTGGTGGGTCTGATCACCCCGGAGCTGGAGAACCCCATCTTCCCGGCCCTCGCCCAGGTCATCGGCCAGGCGCTGACCCGGCAGGGGTACACCCCGGTCCTCGCCACCCAGACGCCCGGCGGCTCCACGGAGGACGAGCTGACGGAGATGCTGGTCGACCGCGGGGTGGCCGGCATCATCTACGTCTCCGGCCTGCACGCCGACACCAACGCCGACATGCAGCGCTACGAACGCCTGCGCGCGCAGGGCGTGCCGTTCGTCCTGGTCGACGGCTTCTCCCCGAAGGTCCAGGCCCCGTTCATCTCCCCCGACGACCGCGCGGCGATGAACCTGGCCGTCACGCACCTGGCCTCGCTGGGCCACACCCGCATCGGCCTGGCCCTGGGTCCCAAACGCTTCGTGCCGGTGCAGCGCAAGATAGAGGGGTTCGTGCGCGCCGTGCAGGACCTCCTGGACCTGCCCGCCGACCGGATCGAGACAGAACTGATCCAGCACTCCCTCTACACCCTGGAGGGCGGCCAGGCAGCCGCCTTGGCCCTGATCGAACGGGACTGCACGGCGGTGGTCTGCGCCAGCGACATGATGGCGCTCGGCGCGATACGCGCGGCACGGCAGCGCGGCCTGGACGTCCCCAAGGACGTCTCGGTGGTCGGCTTCGACGACTCCCCGCTGATCGCCTTCACCGACCCGCCCCTCACCACGGTCCGCAAGCCGGTCCCGGCGATGGGGCAGGCCGCCGTACGCACCCTGCTGGAGGAGATCGGCGGGACCCCCGCCCCGCACAGCGAGTTCGTGTTCATGCCGGAGCTGGTGGTCCGCGGCTCGACGGCCTCGGCCCCTCAGGGTCGCCGACGCGACTGAGTCCTCCTCAGGGGGGACCGGCCACCCTCCGGCCGTTGTAGAACATGCGTCCAGAACCCGACGGAGGGATGATCGGTAGGCGAAGGCTTATCTGGCAGACTCTGTGCCTATGGGTGACACGACCGTGACGACAACGGAAAGCCGGGATGAGGCTGTTCCGCAGCAGGTCACGGACGCGACGCGACAGTCCCTCCGGCACCGCCTGCGCGCCCCGCGCCGGCCCCGCCTGTGGTTCGAGATCCTCCTGATCGCGGTCAGTTACTGGCTGTACTCGCTTGTGCGCAACGCGGTGCCCGAACAACGCGGTCAGGCGCTGCGCAACGCCGACTGGATCTGGCGGCTGGAACACCAACTCGGCATCGCCGTCGAGCAGTCGGTCAACCATGCCGTGAACTCGGTGACTTGGCTGATCGTCGGCATGAACTACTACTACGCGACCCTGCACTTCGTGGTCACCCTCGGGGTGCTGGTGTGGCTCTTCCGCCGCCATCCCGGCCGCTACGCGGCGACCCGGCTGGTCCTGTTCGCGACGACGGGGGTCGCGCTGGCCGGCTACTACCTGTACCCGCTCGCCCCGCCCCGGCTGATGAACGGCGGCGGCTTCATAGACACCGTCATGGTCCACGAGACCTGGGGGTCGATGGCCTCCGGCGACCTGAAGAACATGTCCAACCAGTACGCCGCGATGCCGTCGATGCACATCGGGTGGTCGCTGTGGTGCGGGCTGACGATCTTCGCGCTGGCGTCCGTGCCGTGGGTGCGGGTGCTGGGGCTGCTGTACCCGGCGGCGACGCTGGTGGTCATCGTCGCGACGGCCAACCACTTCTGGCTGGACGCGGTGGGGGGTGCGGTGTGTCTGGGCTTCGGGTACGTGGTCGCCGCCGCGTGGTACGGGAAGGTGCCGTATGCGTTGCCTCGGGTGCCGGGGCCCTTCGGGGGTGGCGGGGGCGGTGCTGGAAGGCGCCCTTGGCCGAGCGCGGGGCGGGTGGGTCGCGCGGCCCGGCGCTGACGGGTGCCGCCGCGCCCACGCTCCCCCGCTCTCGGCTTCGCTGGAGCGGGGGTACCCCATCGTCCTGGGGGTACCTCCCAGGCCGTGCAGGCGCTGGGGAGGCACGATCGCCCGCGGCTTGACAGCCCGGGCGTCCGCAGCCCCCGGCGTCACCCCCCGTAGAACAGCGTCTCCACAACCCCCCGCGCCCGCCGTGCCGTGCGGCGGTACGCGTCCAGCATGTCTCCGACGTGGCCGTCCCCGTACCCGAGGTACCGCCCCACCGCCGCCAGCTCCCGGCTCTCGCTGGGGAAGGTGTCCCCGGCCCTGCCCCGCACCAGCATCACCGCGTTCCGGACCCGTGTCGCCAGTACCCACGCCTCGTCCAGGACGCGGGCGTCCGACTCCCCCACCAGTCCCGCCTCGCGCGCGGCGACCAGCGCCGCCCGGGTCCGCGTCGTCCGCAGCCCGGCCACCTCGTGCCCGTGCCGCAACTGCGCCAGCTGCACGGTCCACTCCACGTCCGACAGTCCGCCCGGCCCCAGCTTGACGTGCAGCTTCGGGTCCGCCCCGCGCGGCAGCCGCTCCGACTCCATCCGCGCCTTCAGCCGCCGGATCTCCCGTACCGCGTCGTCGTCCAGGCCCCGCGCCGGGTACCGCAGCGGATCGACCAGGTCCAGGAACCGCCGCCCCAGATCCGCGTCGCCCGCCACCACCTCCGCCCGCAGCAGCGCGTGCGACTCCCACACCAGCGACCAGCGCCGGTAGTACGCCGCGTACGAGCCGAGCGTCCGCACCATCGGCCCGGACTTCCCCTCCGGCCGCAGATCCGCGTCCACGACCAGCGGCGGGTCCGCGCTCGGCACCTGGAGCAGCCGCCGCAGCTCCGCCACGACCCGGTTCGCGGCGTCCGCCGCCTCCCGCTCCCCGACCCCGTCCCTCGGCTCGTGCACGAACAGCACGTCCGCGTCCGACCCGTAGCCCAGCTCGTGCCCCCCGAACCGGCCCATCCCGATGATCGCGAACCGGGTCGGCAGCTCATCGCCCCACCCTTCCCGCACCACCGCCCGCAGCGTCCCCGCCAGCGTCGCCGCCGTCAGGTCCGACACCGCCGCGCCCACCCGGTCCACCAGCGCCCCGGGATCGGCCACGACGGGCTGCGCCTCGGTCCCGTACGACGCCACGATGTCCGCCGCCGCCGTACGGAACAGCTCCCGCCGCCGTACCCCGCGCGCCGCCGTCACCCCCTGCACGGCGCCCTCCGCGCGCCCGACCGCCGCGAGGATCTCCGCCTCCAGCTGCTCCCGCCCGCGCGGAGCGAGCCCCCTGCCGTGCCCACCGCTCCCGCCGTCCCCGTCGCCGAGCAGCGCCACCGCCTCGGGCGCCCGCATCAACAGGTCGGGGGCGAGCCGCCCGGCGGACAGCACCCGCGCGAGGTTCTCCGCCGCCGCGCCCTCGTCCCGCAGCAGCCGCAGGTACCAGGGCGTGTTCCCGAGTGCGTCCGACACCTTGCGGAAGTTGAGCAGCCCGGTGTCCGGGTCCGCCGAGTCCGCGAACCACCCCAGCAGCACCGGCAGCAGCGTCCGCTGGATCGCCGCCTTGCGCGTCACGCCCGACGCCAGCGCCTCCAAGTGCCGGAGCGCGGCGCCCGGATCGGCGTACCCGAGCGCGACCAGCCGCTCCCGCGCCGCCTCGGCGCTCAGCCGCGCCTCCCCCGGCGCCAGCGCGGCCACCGCGTCGAGCAGCGGCCGGTAGAACAGCTTCTCGTGCAGCCGCCGCACCACCGCCGCGTGCCGCCGCCACTCCCGCAGCAGCGTGGCGACCGGGTCGGTGCGCAGCCCCAGCGACCGCCCGATGCGCCGCAGGTCGGCCTCGTCCTCGGGCACGAGGTGCGTCCGCCGCAGCCGGTACAGCTGGATCCGGTGCTCCAGCGACCGCAGGAAGCGGTACGCGTCGTCCAGCTGGGCCGCGTCCACCCGCCCCACGTACCCGCCGGCCGCCAGCGCCTTCAGCGCGTCCAGCGTCGTACCGCTGCGCAGTGACGCGTCGGCCCGCCCGTGCACCAGTTGCAGCAACTGCACCGCGAACTCGACGTCCCGCAGCCCGCCCGGCCCCAGTTTGATCTGCCGGTCGACCTCGGCGACGGGGATGTTCTCGACCACCCGGCGCCGCATCTGCTGCACGTCGGCGACGAAGTTCTCCCGCTCGGCGGCCTGCCACACCAGCGGCTGGAGCGCGGCGACGTACTCCTCCCCCAGCGCGAGGTCCCCGGCCACCGGGCGGGCCTTGAGCAGCGCCTGGAACTCCCAGGTCTTGGCCCAGCGCTGGTAGTAGGCGAGGTGGCTGCTGAGCGTGCGCACCAGCGGGCCGTTGCGGCCCTCGGGGCGCAGGTTGGCGTCGACGGGCCAGATGGAGCCCTCCACCGTGGTCTCCGAGCAGATCCGCATGAGGTGGGACGCGAGCCGCGTCGCGGCCCGTACCGCCGCCGTCTCGTCGGCCCCCTCCACCGGCTCGCCCACGAAGATGACGTCGACGTCGGACACGTAGTTCAGCTCGTGGCCCCCGCACTTGCCCATCGCGATCACCGCGAGCCGGCACAGTCCGGCGTCCTCGGGCGCGGCGGCCGCCGCGATCCGCAGCGCGGCGCGCAGGGTGGCGGTGGCGAGGTCGGCCAGTTCGGCGGCGGTCTCGGCGACGTCGATGGTGCCGCACACGTCACGCGCGGCCAGCGACAGCAGACAGCGCCGGTAGGCGACCCGCAGCGAGACCGGGTCGCCGGCCCCGCCCAGGCACTGCTCGAACTCCGCCACCCCCGGGTGCAGGTCACGCGGTTCGTACGTGACCAGCGCCCGCCAGTCCCCGGTGTGCCGGACGAGATGGTCGCCGAGCGCCTCGGAGGCGCCCAGCACACCGAGCAGCCGGTCGCGCAGCGGCTTGGACGAGGTGAGCGTCCCCAGCAGCTCCCGGCGCGCGGCGGGCTCGGGCTGCGCCTCCAGGAGCCGGACCAGGCCGTGCAGCGCGAGGTCGGGGTCGGCGGTGGCGCCGAGGGCGTCGAGGAGGACCGGGTCGTCGCGGACCGGCGTCAGCTCCACGCTGTCCAGCAGCCGCTCGGCGGCCGAGGCATCCGTGAAGCCGTGCCGCAGCAGTCGCGTGAAGGTACTGCTCCTGCGCCCCGGCGCCGTCATCCCCGGCCTCCTGTCGGATCAAGGTCGTCCTGGCCAGAGCCTAACCGGACACCTCGCCGACGGGGTGGCGGCCGACGCCGCCATCCGCTTGGGTGGACGGGAGCCGTCCGAAGGGAGCCGCACCATGGACATGACCCTCGAAGTGATCCCGCTGCCCGTCAGCGACATCGACCGCGCCCGGGACTTCTACCGGGACAAGGTCGGCTTCCACGTCGACATCGACACGGAGGTGATGCCGGGGATGCGGATCGTGCAGCTGACGCCGCCGGGCTCGGGCTGTTCGATCGCGCTGGGCGACAGCATCTGGGAGATGGCCGGGGGCGCGCGGCCCGCGCCGGGCTCGTACCAGGGCCTCCAGCTGTGCGTCGCCGACATCGAGGCGGCGCGCGCGGAGCTGTCCGGGCGGGGCCTGGAGGTCTCCGAGCCGGTGCGGTACGCCCCGGACGACGGGGCGACGTTCCTGTACTTCAAGGACCCGGACGGCAACGGGTGGTCGGTGCAGGAGTACCGGCGGCGGGCCGCGGAGCCGTTGCACGTGCTGCTGGGGAAGCTGGCGGCGCAGGGGTAGCGACGGGCGCGTCGGGCGCGTCGGGTGCGTCGGCGCATTGGGTGCGTTGGGTGCGTCGGCGTCAGGCCCCCTCCCGCCACCGGTTCGTGACCGGCAGCCGGCGGTCCTTGCCGAAGCCCTTCGGGGAGATCTTCGTGCCCGGCGGGTACTGGCGCCGCTTGTACTCGGCGGTGTCGACCATGCGCAGCGTCTTCGTCACCAGTTCCCGGTCGTACCCGGCGGCGACGATCTCGTCCGCGCCCCGGTCCCGGTCGACGTACAGCTCCAGGATCGCGTCGAGCACCGGGTAGTCCGGCAGGGAGTCCGTGTCGACCTGCCCCGGCCGCAGCTCGGCGCTGGGCGGCTTGGTGATCGAGTTCTCGGGGACCGGCGGGGTCTGCCCGCGCTCCCGCGCCGCCCGGTTGCGCCACTCGGCCAGCCGGAAGACGGACGTCTTGTACACGTCCTTGATCGGCCCGTAGGCGCCCACCGAGTCGCCGTACAGCGTCGAGTAGCCGACCGCCAGCTCCGACTTGTTGCCGGGGGCCAGCACGAGGTGGCCCTCCTGGTTGGAGATCGCCATCAGCAGGGTGCCGCGCAGCCGGGACTGGAGGTTCTCCTCGGCCAGCCCGGTCAGCCCCAGCGCCCCCATGTACGCGTCGAACATCGGCTCGATGGGCACGGTCCGGTAGTTCAGGCCGGTGCGCCGCGCCAGCTCCGCCGCGTCGTCCTTGGAGTGGTCGGAGGAGTACTTCGACGGCATGGAGACGCCGTGAACGTTCTCCGCGCCCACCGCGTCGCACGCCACGGCGGCCACCAGCGCCGAGTCGATGCCGCCGGAGAGGCCGACCAGCACCGACCGGAACCCGTTCTTCTCGACGTACGCCCGCAGCCCGGTGACGAGTGCCGAGTAGACCTCTTCGTCGTCGTCGAGCCGGTCCGCGTGCCCGCCCGTCGCCGTCGCCTCGTACGGCGCCACCGGCTCCTCGGAGACCACGGCCCGCTCGATCCGCAGCCCGTCGTCGACGACCCCGCCCGGCGCCTCGGCCAGGGGCACCGCGCCCGGCAGGTCGAGGTCCAGCACGACGCACCCCTCGGTGAACTGCGGGGCCCGCGCGAGGACCTCCCCGTCCGCCCCGACCACGATCGAGTCGCCGTCGAAGACCAGCTCGTCCTGGCCGCCCGTCATCGCGAGGTAGGCGGTGGTGCAGCCGGCCTCCTGGGCCCGCTTGCGGACCAGTTCGAGGCGGGTGTCGTCCTTGTCGCGCTCGTAGGGCGAGGCATTGATGGAGAGCAGCAGTCCGGCCCCGGCCGACCGGGCGGCCGGCACCCGTCCGCCGTCCTGCCAGAGGTCCTCGCAGATGGCCAGGGCGACGTCGACGCCGCGTACCCGCAGCACCGGCATGGTGTCGCCGGGGACGAAGTAGCGGAACTCGTCGAAGACGCCGTAGTTCGGCAGGTGGTGCTTGGCGTAGGTCAGCACGACCTCGCCCCGGTGCAGGACCGCGCCCGCGTTCTGCGGGGCCCCGGCGGGCTGGCCGTACTTCGGCTGCGCGGTCGGGCAGCGGTCGAGGTAGCCGACGATCACCGGCAGCTCGCCGAGCCCCTCGGCGGCGAGCCGGGCGGCCAGCGCGCGCAGGGCCTGCCGGGAGGCCCGTACGAAGGAGGAGCGCAGCGCGAGGTCCTCGACGGGGTAGCCGGTCAGCGCCATCTCCGGGAACGCCACGAGGTGGGCGCCCTGCTCGGCGGAGTGCCGGGTCCAGCGGAGGATCGACTCGGCGTTCGACGCGAGGTCACCGACGGTGGAGTCGATCTGGTTGAGAGCGAGTCGTAGTTGAGGCACCCGGTCAGTGTAATCGTCATACCGACGCTATGGGGTGTCCCGGGCTCCCGGGAACGGCCGGGCGCTCCCAGGAATGGCCCGATCGAACACGCGGCCTCTACCCTGCGGGGAGAGCATGGAATCCACCGGAGCGACGCAGGAACCGTACGTGCGGTGTTCAGGCCCGGGCCGTCCGCCCGATCAAGGTCGGCAACGCGTACGAAACGGTGCTGTGGTGGGATGCTCAGGTGCCCGACCGCCTCCTGCGGTACCGGACGAAGGCGCCGGATACGGTGCCGGAGACAGGCGGCCTGACCAGCAAGGATGGGGAAGCGCAAGATGGACAAGCAGCAGGAGTTCGTGATCCGGACGCTCGAAGAGCGTGACATCCGGTTCGTGCGCCTGTGGTTCACGGACGTACTGGGCTTCCTGAAGTCCGTCGCCGTGGCCCCCGCCGAGCTGGAGCAGGCCTTCGACGAGGGCATCGGCTTCGACGGCTCGGCGATCGAGGGCTTCGCCCGGGTCTACGAGTCCGACATGATCGCCAAGCCGGACCCGTCGACCTTCCAGGTCCTGCCGTGGCGCGCGGAGGCCCCCGGCACCGCCCGGATGTTCTGCGACATCCTGATGCCGGACGGCTCGCCGTCCTTCGCCGACCCGCGCTACGTCCTCAAGCGCGCCCTGAACCGGGCCTCCGACTCGGGCTTCACCTTCTACACCCACCCGGAGATCGAGTTCTTCCTGCTGAAGAACAAGCCGGTCGACGGCTCGGTGCCGACCCCGGCCGACAACTCCGGCTACTTCGACCACACCCCGCAGAACATCGGCATGGACTTCCGCCGCCAGGCGATCACCATGCTGGAGTCGATGGGCATCTCGGTGGAGTTCTCCCACCACGAGGGCGCCCCCGGCCAGCAGGAGATCGACCTCCGCTACGCCGACGCGCTCTCGACGGCCGACAACATCATGACGTTCCGCCTGGTGATGAAGCAGGTGGCGCTGGAGCAGGGCGTGCAGGCGACGTTCATGCCCAAGCCGTTCTCCGAGCACCCGGGCAGCGGCATGCACACCCACCTCTCGCTCTTCGAGGGCGACCGCAACGCGTTCTACGAGTCCGGCGCGGAGTACCAGCTCTCCAAGGTCGGCCGCTCCTTCATCGCGGGCCTGCTGCGGCACGCCGCCGAGATCTCCGCGGTCACCAACCAGTGGGTCAACAGCTACAAGCGCATCTGGGGCGGCACCGAGCGCACGGCGGGCGCCGGCGGCGAGGCCCCGTCCTACATCTGCTGGGGCCACAACAACCGCTCCGCGCTGGTCCGCGTCCCGATGTACAAGCCCGGCAAGACCGGCTCGGCCCGCGTCGAGGTCCGCTCCATCGACTCCGGCGCCAACCCGTACCTGACCTACGCCGTCCTGCTCGCCGCCGGCCTCAAGGGCATCGAGCAGGGCTACGAACTCCCGCCGGGCGCCGAGGACGACGTCTGGGCCCTCTCCGACGCGGAGCGCCGCGCCCTCGGCATCGAGCCGCTCCCGCAGAACCTGGGCGAGGCCCTGACCCTGATGGAACGCAGCGACCTGGTCGCCGAGACCCTCGGCGAGCACGTCTTCGACTTCTTCCTGCGCAACAAGCGCCAGGAGTGGGAGGAGTACCGCTCGGAGGTCACGGCGTTCGAGCTGCGGAAGAACCTGCCGGTGCTGTAGGCCATCCTTGGGTCATGGAGCTGGAGGACCTGAAGCGCCTGCGCCGTGCCCGGGACGTCATGGACCGCGACTACGCGGAGCCGCTGGACGTCCCGGCGCTGGCGCGGGTCGCCATGATGTCGGCCGGGCACTTCTCGCGGAGTTTCCGGGCGGCGTACGGGGAGACGCCGTACAGCTATCTGATGACCCGGCGGGTGGAGCGGGCGAAGGCGCTGCTGCGGCGCGGTGACCTGAGCGTGACGGACGTGTGCTTCGCGGTGGGGTGTACGTCGCTGGGGTCGTTCAGTACGCGCTTCACCGAGCTGGTCGGGGAGTCGCCGAGCGCGTACAAGGCCCGGGACCACGAGACGGGGGCGCCGATCCCGGCGTGCGTGGCGAAAGTCCGTACGCGACCGGTCAGGAATCCGGTCGGGAATCCGGTCGGAGATCCGGTCAGGAATCCGGTCGGGAATCCGGTCAGGAATCGAGAAGCGTGAGGCGCCGCCGGCTCGTAGCGTCGGGGGCATGGACATCAGACTCGCTCAGTGCTTCATCGCCGTCGACGACCACGACAAGGCGCTCGCCTTCTACCGGGACGTCCTCGGCTTCCAGGTCCGCAACGACGTCGCCTTCGAGGGGATGCGCTGGGTGACCGTCGCCCCGCCCGGCCAGCCCGACGTCGAGATCGTGCTGGAGCCGCCGCTCGCCGACCCGATGGCCCCCGAGGCCGACCGCAAGGCGATGGCGGAGCTGCTGGCCAAGGGCATGCTGCGGGGCGTCATCTTCTCCACCGACGACGTGGACGCGACGTTCGAACGCGTCCGGGCGGCCGGCGGCGAGGTGCTCCAGGAGCCGATCGACCAGCCGTACGGCGTCCGTGACTGCGCCTTCCGCGACCCGGCCGGCAACATGCTCCGCTTCAACCAGCCGCGCAAGGGATAGCGCCGGCGGTCGGAAAACCACGTGTGCGGCCGGTGCCCCTGCGGTAGGGTCCCGCCCTTTGGGGAGGGGCCGGGAGGGGGCCGGCCGGCGCGACGCGCCGAGGCACGTGGCCGCACAGGATCCGCACCCGCACCGGCCCGCACGACAACAGGGGAGACCAGCCGCATGACCACGAGCACGGACCCGTACCCGTACCCGTCCGAGGCGCACGTCGCCGACAGCCACGATCTGATCCGCGTGCACGGGGCGCGCGAGAACAACCTCAAGGACGTCAGCATCGAGATACCGAAGCGCCGGCTGACGGTGTTCACCGGGGTCTCGGGGTCGGGCAAGAGCTCGCTGGTGTTCGACACGGTCGCCGCCGAGTCGCAGCGGCTGATCAACGAGACGTACAGCGCCTTCGTGCAGGGGTTCATGCCGACGCTGGCCCGGCCGGAGGTCGACGTCCTCGACGGTCTGACGACGGCGATCATCGTCGACCAGTCCCGGCTGGGCGCCGACCCGCGCTCCACCGTCGGCACGGTCACCGACGCCAACGCCATGCTGCGCATCCTCTTCAGCCGCCTCGCCGAACCGCACGTCGGCCCGCCCGGCGCGTACTCCTTCAACGTCGCCTCGGTGTCGGCGAGCGGCGGGTTCACGGTCGACCGGGGCAGTGAGAAGACGAAGACCGAGAAGGTCTCCTTCCACCGCACCGGCGGCATGTGCACGCGCTGCGAGGGCCGCGGCACGGTCTCCGACATCGACCTCACCCAGCTCTACGACGACTCCAAGTCGCTGAACGAGGGCGCGCTGACGATCCCCGGCTACACGATGGACGGCTGGTACGGCCGTATCTACCGGGGCTGCGGCTTCTTCTCGCCGGACAAGCCGATCCGCGAGTTCACCAAGAAGGAACTGCACGCCCTCCTCCACCAGGAGCCGACCAAGATCAAGGTCGAGGGCATCAACCTCACCTACGAGGGGCTGATCCCGAAGATCCAGAAGTCGATGCTGTCGAAGGACGTCGACTCGCTCCAGCCGCACATCCGCGCGTTCGTCCTGCGGGCGACGACGACCGGGACGTGCCCCGACTGCGACGGCACCCGGCTCACGCCGGCGGTCCGGGCCTCGAAGATCGACGGCGTCTCGATCGCGGACGCCTGCGCGATGGAGATCCGCGACCTCGCCGAGTGGGCGCGCGGGCTGACGGACCCCTCGGTGGCGCCGCTGCTCACCGCGCTCCAGCACTCCCTGGACTCGTTCACGGAGATCGGCCTCGGCTACCTCTCCCTGGACCGCCCCTCGGGCACCCTGTCCGGCGGCGAGGCGCAGCGCGTGAAGATGATCCGCCACCTGGGCTCGTCCCTCACGGACGTCACGTACGTCTTCGACGAACCGACCGTCGGCCTGCACCCGCACGACATCCAGCGGATGAACGGCCTGCTGCTGCGGCTGCGCGACAAGGGCAACACGGTGCTGGTGGTCGAGCACAAGCCGGAGACGATCGCGATCGCCGACCACGTCGTCGACCTCGGGCCGGGCGCCGGTACGGCCGGCGGCACGGTCTGCTTCGAGGGCACCGTCGAGGGGCTGCGGGCGAGCGGCACGCTCACCGGCCGCCACCTCGACGACCGGGCGGCCGTGAAGGAGTCGGTGCGCGAGGCCGCCGGCGCGCTGGAGATCCGCGGCGCGCGCACCCACAACCTGCGGGACGTCGACGTCGACATCCCGCTCGGCGTGCTGTGCGTGGTGACGGGTGTCGCGGGCTCCGGCAAGAGCTCTCTCGTGCACGGCTCGGTCCGCTCGGAGGACGGCGTGGTCCGGGTCGACCAGAGCCCGATCCGCGGTTCGCGGCGCAGCAATCCGGCGACGTACACGGGCCTGCTCGACCCGATCCGCAAGGCCTTCGCCAAGGCCAACGGGGTCAAGCCGGCGCTGTTCAGCGCCAACTCCGAGGGCGCCTGCCCCACCTGCAACGGCGCCGGCGTCGTCTACACCGACCTCGGCATGATGGCCGGTGTCTCCACGACCTGCGAGGAGTGCGAGGGCCGGCGGTACGACGCGTCCGTCCTCGTGCACCGGCTCGGCGGCCGGGACATCGCCGAGGTGCTGGCCATGCCGGTGACCGAGGCGCTGGCCTTCTTCGGCGAGGGCGAGGCCCGCACACCGGCCGCCCACAAGATCCTGACCCGCCTCTTGGACGTGGGCCTCGGCTACCTCACCCTCGGCCAGCCGCTCACCACCCTGTCCGGCGGCGAACGGCAGCGGCTGAAGCTGGCGGTGCACATGGCCGAGAAGGGCGGGATCTACGTCCTCGACGAGCCGACGACCGGCCTCCACCTGGCCGATGTCGAGCAGCTCCTCGCCCTCCTCGACCGGCTGGTCGACTCCGGCAAGTCGGTCATCGTCGTCGAGCACCACCAGGCGGTCATGGCCCACGCGGACTGGATCATCGACCTGGGCCCCGGCGCGGGCCACGACGGCGGGCGGATCGTCTTCCAGGGGACGCCGGCGGAGCTGGTCGCGGCCCGGTCCACCGTGACGGGCGAGCACTTGGCGGCGTACGTGGGGGTGTGACCCCGCCGTGCGGCGGGGAGGGCGGTGGCAGCGCGGTGGCCCCTTCGGGACGTCCGCGGGGTGCTCGCGGGATGGGTTCGCGGCGATCGGTTCGACGCAGCGCGACGAGTCGTTACGTTCGGCGCACGAAATCCGCGCGACGCCGTGCCGAGCCGAGGGCCGACGCGGCGCCGTGCGGCCGACGCGACGCCGTGCCGAGCCGAGGAGTACACCGTGAACGGACCGACCACCGCCCGCCCCGCCGACTCCGCCCGCCGCCCCGGCGGGCTCGTGGTGACCGGCGGCCTGGCGGCCACCGCCGTCGTCGCCGTCGCCCTCAACGCCGCGGTCGCCGCCCTCGCCCACGCCGCCGGTGTCTCCGACGACTTCGAGCCGCTCCACCTGTCCGACTACGCCCTGCTCACCGTCGTCGGCGTGCTCGCCGGCGCCGGGGGCTGGGCCCTGGTCCGGGCCCGCTCGGCCCGCCCCGCCCGGGTGCTGCGCACCTGGATACCGGTGATCCTCCTCGTCACCTTCGTCCCCGACATCCTCCTCGGCACCTCCGACGAGCCCGGCACCAGCTGGGGCGGCGTCATCGCCCTGATGGTCATGCACCTGATCGTCGCGGCGGTCGCCGTCCCGGCCTTCCGTCTTCTGCTGCCGTTGCCCGGACAGCGCCCCTAGGGTGTCGCCCATGATCGATGACTGGAACACGGACCGGGTCGAGCGTTTCCGTGCGGAGGCGGCGTCCCGGGGGCTGCCGGCGGAGGACGCGGAGGAGTGGATACGGGGCCTGGTGCCCGGCGCGTTCTTCGCACCGGACGGTGACGGGCCGCCGCTGGTGAGCATGGGCGGCCACCCGTCGCTGCCCGAGGACGTCCCCGCCCCGGCGTACCCGCTGGTCGCGTCGGTCGACTGCGCGCTCCTCCCGCCGGACACCGCCGGGCTCCCCCTGCCCGCCGACGGCCACCTGCTCTTCTTCGCCGACCCGGCCCTGGACTTCCGGGGCCGGCGGAGCGACGCGGTCCTCCACGTCCCCGCCGGGACGCCGACGGCCACCCGTCGCACGGACCGCGATCACGGCCCGTTCGAGCCGCAGGAACTGCGCCGGATGTGGCAGCACCTGTCCCCCGTCGACACCGACGCCTTCACGGAGGCGCGGTGGGAGGACGCGGACGACGAGCAGTACGAGCTGGCCGGGGAACTGGAGGACGCCTGGACCCACGTGGGCGGCTCCTGGCCCACCTGGACCTTCGCCCTCGGCAGCCACCCGGTCGTCCTCAACGACGACCCGCTCCTCGTCGCACGGGACGAGGAGCCGGAGGACGCCGACGACTGGATACCGCTGGCCACCTGGCGCTGCCCCCAGGAGGTCAGGGAACTGGACGGCGGCGTCATCACCTGGCTGATCCGCCGCGCGGACCTGACGGCACGGCGCTTCGACCGGGTGTACGGCTACGTGGACATGTGACGCCGGTCAGCCGGGTCAGCACTGCCTGATGAAGTTCTGCACACGTCCGGTGGTGAGGTAGTAATCGCTCACCCAGCGGTTGCCGCCGGCGCTGTAGAGGTTGGTCCAGATGTTGTAGCCGTTGACGGAGGTGCCGTAGTCCCAGCAGTCCACCTCGACGAGAGTCCCGTCGGAGAGGCTGCCCACCGACCCGTAGTTGGTGCCGGGACCGGAGCGGACGGTCAGGGTGCCGGAGGTGATGTCCACGTAGGCGCACATCGACTGCGAGTCGCTGCCGAAGCCGGACGGACACCTGAAGGCGTCTGCACTCGCGGAGGGCGCGAACGTCAGCCCGGCCCCGGTGACGAGCAATGCGGTGACGGCGACGGTGGCTGCCCTGCGGCGCCTGGTCAGGGCGCGCTTGACGGACGAAAGCATGTTTCCCCCTTGATGGGTGTAGGGCTCTCAGTCCTCAGGGTGCTCAGCCGGCCGCCCCGTCGACTGACATGTCCTGAACATCTACCGGATCGCCTCATACGGACCCCCCGCCCCCGCTTCCTTCCCTCCGGACACCGGCGCGTACTCCGCCCAGACCGTCTTGCCCGGACCGTCCTCGCGCGGGTGCCAGTCCCAGCGGGTGGCCAGGTGCGCTACGAGGAGCAGGCCGCGGCCGGACTCGTCGGTGCCGGTGGTGTCCGGGGCGCAGGGGTGGCGCGGGAGGCGTTCGTCTCGGGTGTCGGTGACCTCGACGCGTACGGCGCGGCCGTCGGCGGTCACGTGGAGGCGGAGGCGGAAGTCCCGGCCGGGGACGTGGCCGTGCCGGACGGCGTTGGCGGCCAGTTCGGCGACGATCAGCACGATGTCGTCGTGGGGCCGGGTGCCGTACCCGACGCCCCACGCGTCCAGCCGGACGGCCGTCAGGCGGCGGGCGAGGCGGGCGCCCCGGGGTGTGGAGGTGAAGCACATCTCGAAAGCGGTACCGGTGGGGATGTCGGGTTCGGTCATCATGCCGATCACGGTCCCGTCGGTCGCGTAGCGTGACCAGTGGTGACGCACCGACGGCAGCTGACTGTACGCGCGGTGCGGCTGCGAGTACGGGGTGCGCGGCGTGACGCCGCCCCCGCGACGGGCGTTGGGCCGAGGAGGCGGTGGTCGAGATGACGGAGAACACGGATGCCCTGCCGGGCGGGGACGAGGACGGTCGGCGCCCGGAGGGCGAGGCCGGGAAGGGCGTGGTCTGCGCCTTCGGGAGAAGCATGAAGACGCTGCGGCTGCGGGCCGGGCTCGACCGCGAGGAGTTCGGGAGGCGGATCGGTTACTCGGCGTCGACGGTGGCGTCGTACGAGCAGGGCCGGAGGATCCCGCTGCCCCGGACGATCGACCGCGCGGATGAAGTGGTCGGGGCGGACGGGCTGTTGAGCAACTGGAAGGAGGAGATGGAGCGGGCTCAGTATCCGGGGTTCTTCCAGGGGATGGCGCAGTTGGAGAAGGAGTGCGTCGAGTTGCTCATGTACGACACGCAAGTCGTCAACGGCCTCCTCCAGACCGAGGAGTACATGAGGGCCCTCTTGGCCATGCGGCGTCCGCTGCTGGATCAGGAAGTCATCGAGCAGCGGGTTGCCGCGCGGCTGGCAAGGCAGGAGATCTTCGACCGGCGCTCTGCACCGCTGTTGGGTTTCGTGATGGACGAGGCGGTGCTGCGGCATCGGTACGGCGGCAAGGACGCGCTTGGAAGACAGTTGGAGCACCTGCTGCTGATCGGCCGGAGGCGGAACGTCGAGATCCAGACCATGCCGATCGAGTGCGAGGACAACGCAGGCGTGAACGGACCGTTCACAGTCGTCACGCGCAAGGACGGCAAGAAGTTCGTGTACTCGGAGAACCACACGACCAGCTCTCTTGAAACCGACCCGGAACAGACAGTCCTCGCCGCAGCCCGTTATGGGATTATCCGCTCGCAGGCTCTCACTCCGCGAGAGTCCCTGGAGTTCATCGAAGGGTTGCTGGAATCGCTATGAACAACACCGAGACCTCGACGACCACTGCACTCGGCCTCGCCTGGTGCAAGAGCAGCTACAGCGGAACCGAAGGCGGCCAGTGCGTAGAGATCGCCGCAGGTACAACCGCCATACACATCCGTGACTCCAAGAACGCCACCGGCCCCGTCCTCACCCTGTCGTCCGGCGCCTGGGCGGGATTCGTGAAG
The DNA here is from genome assembly GCF_044768905.1 of Streptomyces sp. NPDC090994. Taxonomy (NCBI): domain Bacteria; kingdom Bacillati; phylum Actinomycetota; class Actinomycetes; order Kitasatosporales; family Streptomycetaceae; genus Streptomyces; species Streptomyces sp. NPDC090994. Next base: position 71,126 of record NZ_JBIVWS010000003.1, on the reverse strand, counting down.
TCGGTGTGACGCCTGACTGGTCGCGTTCCTGACCGGCTACGACCAGCACGCTGTCCGGCACGGCGGGGCCGGGCTCGACGGCTTGCGGGAGTGGCTCTTCGCCCGGCGCGGGAAGGAGTGCGACCCACGCCTGGCCCGGCGTCGCGCTGCACATCGCCCTGCCGCACGGCTGGCGGCACATCTTCCTCGCCGAGCGGGAGACCGCCCAGGCGCCGTGACCGGCGGCAGCCGTCAGTGGCGTACCGCCTCCGCCGCTTCCCGCGCCGGCACATGCCCCGCCACCACGCGCCCCGGTGTGACCGTCCTGCGGTCCACCGCCCATGCCACGCCGGCGACCAGCAGGCCGAGGACGGCCAGGGCGGAGCCCGCCAGGGCCGGGGAGGTGACGCCCAGGCCGGCCGCCAGGGCGAGGCCGCCGATCCAGGCGCCGCCGGCGTTGGCCAGGTTGAAGGCGGCCTGGTTGGCGGAGGAGGCCAGGGACGGGGCCGCCGACGCCTTCTCCATGACCATCAGCTGGAGCGGGGAGCTGGTGATGAAGGCCGTGGCGCCGAGCAGAAGCACCGCGACCGCGGCCGTGACCTGGGTGCTGAGGAGGACGGGGAACAGGGCCAGGATGACGACCAGGGAGACCAGGCCGCCGATCAGCGTGCCCCGCAGGGAGTGGTCGGCCAGGCGGCCGCCCAGCAGGTTGCCGGCCGTCGCGCCCACGCCGAACAGCGCCAGCAGCAGCGTCACGCTGGTGTCGGCGTACCCGGCGGCGTCGGTGAGCATCGGCGTGATGTAGCTGTACGCGGAGAACAGCGCGCCGAAGCCGGCGACCGTGGTGCCGAGGGCCAGCCAGACGGGGACGGACTTCAGCGCCCGCAGTTCGCCGCGCAGGCCGCCGGTCGCCTCGCTCGGGGCCCGGTCGCGGGGGACGAGGAACAGCAGCGCGGCCATCGCGGCGACGCCGATCGCGCTGACGCCGAGGAACGTCGCCCGCCAGCCCAGGGACTGGCCCATGGCGGTGGCCGCGGGGACGCCGATGATGTTGGCGACGGTCAGGCCGAGGAACATCAGGGAGACGGAGCGGGCCTTGCGTTCGGGGGCGACCATGCCGGTGGCGACCACCGCGCCGACGCCGAAGAAGGCGCCGTGCGGCAGGCCGCTGAGGAAGCGGGCGGCGAGCAGAGACGTTTCGCCGGGGGCGGCGGCCGACAGGGCGTTGCCGACGACGAACAGGCCCATCAGGCCGATGAGGACGGTGCGGCGGGACATGCGGGCGGTCACCGCCGCCAGCAGCGGGGCGCCGACGACGACGCCGAGGGCGTAGGCCGAGACCAGGTGACCGGCGGCGGGGATGGAGATGCCGAGGTCGTCCGCGACGTCGGGCAGCAGGCCCATCATCACGAACTCGGTGGTGCCGATGCCGAAGGCGCCCACGGCGAGGGCGAGCAGGGCCAGGGGCATGAAGGGGGTCACCTTTCGAGAGCGCGAGCGTTATGTTCCCATGCGGAACAAAGTCTCTCAGGGTGAGTATTCCGCGAGGTGACGGGCGGGTTTCGGCGAAGGGTCAGGACAGGGATGAGCTGGCCTTTCAGGACCGGGATGTGTCGACCTTCACACGCGCGGCCACCGGCAGGTGGTCGCTGCCCGTCGCCGGGAGGGTCCAGCTGCTCTCCGGCTCCACGCCCCGGACCAGGATCTGGTCGATCCGCGCCATCGGGAACGACGCCGGCCAGCTGAACCCGAACCCGTCCCCCGCCGCGCCCTGCGTGGAGCGCAGCTGGGAGGTGACCGCGTTGAGCGCGCGGTCGTTCATCGTGCCGTTCAGGTCACCGAGCAGGACGACCTTGTCCAGCGTCTCCCGCTCTATGGCCTGCCCCAGCGCGTCGGCGCTGCGGTCCCGCTGGCGGGCCGTGAACCCGGCCGCCAGCTTCACCCGCACCGAGGGCAGGTGGGCGACGTAGAAGGCGACCTCGCCGGCCGGGGTGGCGACGGTGGCGCGCATCGCGCGGGTCCAGCCCAGCTTGATGTCGACGGGGCCGACGTCGCTCATCGGGTACGTGCTCCACAGGCCGACGGTGCCGACGACCCGGTGGTACGCGTACACCGACTTCAGCGCCTTCTCGTACGTCGGCACCTTCGACGCCTGCAGTTCCTCCAGCGCCACCACGTCCGCGCCGGAGGCGGCGACCGCGCGGGCGGTGCCGGCCGGGTCGGCGTTGTCGGCGTTGACGTTGTGGGTGGCCACCGTGAGGTCGCCGCCGCCGTGGGACTTGGTGGTGAGCAGGCCGCCGAAGAGGTCGGCCCACACCACGGCCGGGACCAGGAGCGCGATCAGCGCGGTCGCCGACCTGCGGGCCAGGGCGATCAGCAGCAGTACGGGGATCAGCAGGCCGAACCACGGCAGGAAGGTCTCGGTGAGGCTGCCCAGGTTGCCGACCGCGTTCGGGATGCGCGCGTGCCCGGCCATGACGCCGGCCAGCAGGACGGCCACCACGGCGGTGACGATGCCCCGGCGCCAGATCCGGCGGTCCCCGCGCCAGCCCCTGGTCAGCCGGTCCAGCAGGCGCCGCAGCCGGCCTCGACGGCGCTCCGGTCCGGCGCCGTCGTCGTCCGTCTCGGCCATGTGAACCTGCTGCGCCATACCCTCGTCGCCTCACTGCCTGCCGTACACACGGTCACCCCGTGCGACAACCCTAGGGGATCGAACATGCCCTTTCCGCCCTCCCCCCGGGGCCGTACGGGCAGGGGGATGTGCACGCGGGGGCGCGCGCGGGCCGGCGGGCGCCCGTCCATCCGGTCGGTGCGGGGCCCCTAGCCGCCGACCGGCGGGAGGTGCCACCATGGAGGTGATCCGGGGACGCCGTCAGGGCGCCTCGAGATGACATGAAGGAGCCGTTGCCATGACGCAGCTCTCGGCTGCCCAGAACGCACCGACCAACAAGCCCTCCGACGGCAGCAGCAAGGCGCTGTACGGGGGCAAGGGCACCCGCCGCATCACCGTCCGGGACATCGCGCTGGCCAAGGAGCGCGGCGAGAAGTGGCCCATGCTCACCGCGTACGACGCGATGACCGCGTCCGTGTTCGACGCGGCCGGCATCCCGGTCATGCTGGTCGGCGACTCGGCCGGCAACTGTCACCTGGGCTACGACACCACCGTCCCCGTCACCCTCGACGAGATGACCATGCTGTCGGCCGCCGTGGTCCGGGGCACCAGCCGGGCCCTGATCGTCGCCGACCTGCCCTTCGGCTCGTACCAGGAGGGCCCGGTGCAGGCGCTGCGCTCGGCGACCCGGCTGGTGAAGGAGGCGGGGGCCGGCGCGGTGAAGCTGGAGGGCGGTGAGCGGTCGCACGAGCAGATCCGGCTGCTCGTCGAGTCCGGCATCCCGGTGATGGCGCACATCGGCCTGACCCCGCAGTCCGTGCACGCCATGGGGTACCGGGTGCAGGGCCGCGGCGAGGAGGCCGCCCAGCAGTTGCTGCGGGACGCCAAGGCCGTGCAGGACGCGGGCGCCTTCGCGGTCGTCCTGGAGCTGGTGCCGGCCGAGCTGGCCGCCGAGGTGACCCGGACGCTGCACATCCCGACCGTCGGCATCGGCGCGGGTCCCCAGACGGACGCGCAGGTGCTGGTGTGGACCGACATGCTCGGGCTGACCGGCGGGCGGGTGCCGAAGTTCGTGAAGAAGTACGCCGACCTGCGCACCGTCATGGGCGACGCGGCGAAGGCGTTCGCCGAGGACGTCGTGGGCGGAACGTTCCCGCAGGAGGAGCACTCCGTCCACTGACCGGTCCGTACAAGCCACTGCGGTACGACGCCGGGCCCCGCCGATCTTCCCCCGTCGGCGGGGCCCCGCCATACCCCGCGGGCGGATGTCGGCGGTCTGTCGGCCGTCTGTCGGTGCGGGCTGGCACCGTCGTCGGCATGAAGCGAATCGACAACCGCCCCGACGGCGCGCGCCCCGCCGTCCGTGTCCGGGGGCTGGTCAAGCACTACGGCGAGACCAAGGCGCTGGACGGCGTCGACCTGGACGTGCGCGAGGGCACCGTGATGGGCGTGCTCGGGCCGAACGGCGCCGGCAAGACCACGCTGGTGCGCATCCTGTCCACCCTGATCACCCCGACCTCCGGCGAGGCCGTCGTCGCCGGGTACGACGCGCTGCGCCAGCCCCGGCAGCTGCGCCGCGTCATAGGACTCACCGGGCAGTACGCCTCCGTCGACGAGAAGCTCCCCGGCTGGGAGAACCTCTACATGATCGGCCGTCTGCTCGACCTGTCCCGCAAGGACGCCCGCGCGCGGGCCGACGAGCTGCTGGAGCGGTTCTCGCTCACCGACGCCGCCAAGCGTCCCGCGGGCACCTACTCCGGCGGCATGCGGCGGCGCCTGGACCTGGCGGCGTCCATGATCGGACGGCCCGCGGTGCTGTTCCTGGACGAGCCCACCACCGGTCTGGACCCGCGCACCCGCAACGAGGTGTGGGACGAGGTCAAGGCCATGGTCGGGGACGGGGTGACGGTCCTGCTGACCACCCAGTACATGGAGGAGGCCGAGCAGCTCGCCTCCGAGCTGACCGTCGTGGACCGCGGCAAGGTCATCGCGAACGGCGGCATCGAGGAGCTGAAGGCGAAGGTCGGCGGGCGCACCCTGCGGGTCCGGCCGGCCGACCCGGAGCAGCTGCGGCCGATGGCCGCGTTCCTGGACGGGCTGGGCATCACCGGGCTCGCCTCCACCACCGTCGACGCCGAGCGCGGCGCCGTGCTGGTGCCGATCCTCAGCGACGAGCAGCTGACCGCGGTGGTCGGCGCGGTCACCGCGCAGGGCGTCACGCTCTCCTCCGTCACCACCGAACTGCCCAGCCTGGACGAGGTCTTCCTGTCCCTCACCGGCCACCGCGCCAGTGCCCCGCAGGACGCCGCGCCCGCCACCGACACCCGCGAGGAGGTCGCCGTATGAGCGCCACCACCGTCACCACGGCCGACGCACGCATCCCGCTGCGCGGCCACGTCCGGCACACCGGCGCCCTGATCCGCCGCAACCTGCTGTGGATCCGGCAGGACCCGGAGTCGATGTTCGACGCGCTGCTGATGCCGGTCGTCTTCACGCTGCTGTTCGTGTACGTCTTCGGCGGCTCGATCGGCCAGGCGCTGGGCGGCGGACAGGACGGCTACGTCCAGTACGTGATCCCCGGCATGATCGCGATGATGAGCATGACCCTGTCGCAGGGCGTCGGCACCGGGTTCAGCCAGGATTTCAACTCCGGGGTGATGGACCGGTTCCGGTCGCTGCCGATCGGGCGCGGCTCGGTGCTGTTCGCGAAGATCACGGTGGAGCTGGCGCGGATGCTGTTCGCCACCGCGGTGCTGATGATCGTCGCCGTGCTGGTCGGCTTCGACATCGAGCACTGGGGCGGGCTGCTGGCGGCCGTGGGGCTGTCCGCCGCGTTCGCCTCGTCGATCATGTGGGTGTTCCTCACGCTCGGCGTGGTCCTGAAGAACGCGCAGTCCGTGCAGGCGATGGGCTTCCTGGTGCTGTTCCCGCTCCAGTTCGGCTCGTCGATCTTCGCGCCGACCCAGTCGATGCCGGGCTGGCTGCAGGCGTTCACCGACTACAACCCGCTCTCCACGCTCGCCGACGCGGCGCGCGGGCTGATGGTGGGCGGTCCGGTCGCGCACGACCTGTGGATCACCCTGGGCTGGTCGGCGGCGATCACGGCAGTGATGGCGCCGGTGGCGATCCACAAGTTCCGCACGAAGAGCTGACGCGGGTCAGATCAGGGCGCCGGCCTCCGCAGCGGAGAGGCCGGCGCCCTCGGCGTACGCGGCCTCGTACTCCGCGTCCCCCAGCGCGGCCCTGGCCCACTCGGTGGCACGGACCCGCACCGCCCGTTCCATACCCTCCTCGACCTGGCCGGACGGCCGCAGCGCGGCGGCGGCGCCGAGGCAGCGGGCGGCGTCGCGGGCCCGGCGCCCGCCGTCGACCCGGGCCAGCGGCAGTGCGGCGATCGCCAGGTGGACGGAGCGCATGTGCGGCGCGATGGCCACCGCCAACGGGTCGTCGCTGCGCTCCAGCGCCCGCCGGGCCTTGTCCAGGGCGGTGTCGTAGTGCCCCTCCAGCGCGTCGATCCAGGACTCGGCGCCCAGGATGAAGGCGTCGAAGACGACGAAGTGGGTGATGGTGAAGTGCAGCCGCAGCAGCCGCAGTTGCTCCCGGGCCTCGGCGGTCCGCCCGGTCCGGGCCAGCCAGCCGGCCAGGAACAGCCGGGCGGCGGGCATGGCGCTGTTGTGCCGGCCGTCGTCGGAGCGCTCGGCGACCTCGCGCAGGATGCGCTCGCCCCGGTCCGTCTCCCGGCCGTCCTCCAGCAGCGAGCCGGCGAGCCGGGCGTCGAGCACGTCCACCTGGGCGTGGGCGCCGAGCCGCTCCGCGTACCGCGCCGCGGCCTCGTAGTCGGCGGCGGCCAGCCGGAACTCGCCGCTGCGTTCGCGGGCCTCGGCGCGGGCGGAGAGGGCCTCGGCGAGCCCCCACTCGTCACCGAGGCGCCGGTAGATCTCCAGCGACTCGTCGGCGTCGCGGGCGGCGTCGCCCGCCCAGTCGGAGCGGTTGGAGAGGACGGTCGCGCGCCACTGGAGCGCGCAGGCCAGCTCCCACTCGAAGCCCGGGGTGGCGCGGCAGGTGCGCACGGCGGCGTCCAGGATGACGCGCAGCCGGCCCATATCGCCGGTGAGCATCACGGCGAAGAACCAGAACAGGCCGGGGCTGCGGCAGGTCTGCGGCAGCCCCGGCTGGTAGGTGGCGGCGACCGCCCGCAGCTTCGCCTGCGCCACCGGGGTCTGCCAGGCGTCCAGCTCGGTGTCCATGCAGGCCAGGTGGGCCAGGTGCACGCCGCGCCGGGCCTCGGCGAGGACCTCGCCGGTCATCGGGGGCGGGGCGCTCGTGCACCGCTCGGGGACGGGCGCCGCGGGCACCGGCGGGTCGGTGAACGGGTCCGGGCCGAGCGCCATGACCTCCTGGCACCAGGCGCGGGTCTCGGTCCGCAGGTCGCGTACGTGCCAGTACCAGGTCAGTGAGAGCACCAGGCACAGCGCCTCCTGCTCGTCGCGTTCGGCGACGGCGTGCCGCAGCGCGCTGCGGATGTTCTCGTACTCCCGCTCCAGGCGGGCGATGGCGGCCAGCTGGTCCCGGCTGCGCAGCAACGGGTCGGTGGTGCGGGCGAGTTCGCGGTAGTGCGTCAGGTGGGCGCGTTCGGCGGCGGACCGGCCGCCGGTCTCGTCGAGGCGCTCGCCGGCGTACTCGGCGACGGTCTCCAGGAGCCGGTAGCGCATCTCGCCGCCGTCGCCCGCGGGGGCGGCCACCACCAGGGACTTGTCGACGAGGGAGCCGAGCGCGTCCAGGGCGGCGGGGCCGCAGACCGCCTCGGCGGCGGCCAGGTCGCAGCCGCCGGCGAACACCGACAGGCGGCACAGCACGTCCCGTTCGTCCTCGTCCAGCAGCTCCCAGGACCAGTCGACGACCGCGCGCAGGGTCTGCTGGCGGGGCAGGACGGTGCGGCTGCCGGAGGTGAGCAGGCGGAAGCGGTCGTCGAGCCGGTCGGCTATCTGGCGGGGGGTCAGGACGCGCAGCCGGGCGGCGGCCAGTTCGATGGCGAGCGGCAGGCCGTCCAGGCGGCGGCAGATCTCGGCGCAGGCGTCGGGGTCGTCCTCGACGCGGAAGCCGGGGCGGGCCGCCCGGCCCCGGTCGGCGAGCAGGCGCAGCGCGGACGGCTCGGGCAGCGGTTCCACCGGCCGCAGCAGCTCCCCCGGTACGCCGAGGGGTTCCCGGCTGGTGGCGAGGACGGTGACGCCGGGGCAGCGGGCGAGGAGTTCCTCGGCGAGGCGGGCGGCGGCGTCGACGAGGTGCTCGCAGTTGTCGAGGACGAGCAGCATCCGGCGCCGCCCGCAGTGCTCGACGAGGCGTTCGACGGCGGTGGCGGGCCGGTCGGCGGCGACCCGCAGCTCCTCGGCGCCGGCGCCGTAGAGCACGGTCTCGCGGGCTCCTACGGCGGTCAGCACGGCCTCGGGTACGGCGGCGGGGTCGTCGACCGGGGCGAGTTCGGCGAGCCAGGCGCCGTCCCGGGCGGTGTCCCCGGCGGCCTCGGCGGCTTCCAGGGAGAGCCGGGTCTTGCCGGAGCCGCCGGGGCCCAGCAGGGTGACGAGCCGGGTGGCGCCCAGGTCGGCGCGGAGCGTCTCCAGGTCGGTGTCCCGGCCGACGAAGGAGGTGAGGCGGGCCCGGAGGTTGCCCCGGGGGCGGGCCGGGCGGGGCCCGGACGGCGGCAGGGCCTCGGAGCGCAGCAGCTCGGCGTGGAGGGCCCGCAGGTCCGGGCCCGGGTCGGAGCCGAGCCGGTCCGCGAGCAGGCGGCGTACGTCCTCGTAGGCGGCCAGCGCCTCGGCGGTGCGGCCGGTGCCGCGCAGGGCGCGCAGCCGCAGCGCCTGGAGGGGTTCGTCCAGGGGGTGGGCGTCGCACAGGGCGGTCAGCTCGGGCAGGGACCGCTCGGCGTCGCCGAGCCGCAGCGCGGCGGTGTGCCGGGCGCGCAGCGCGTCCAGCCGCCGGGTCTCCCAGCGGGCCGCCTCGGCGGTGCGGTCGGGCAGGTCGGCCAGGACCGGGTCGCGCCACAGCGCCAGCGCGTCGTCGAGGACGCCGGCCGCCTTGTCCGGGTCGCCGTCGGCCAGCGCGCGGGCGCCCTCGCCGGCCAGCCGCCCGAAGCGGTGCAGGTCGACGTCGTCGGGGGCGGCGGTGAGCCGGTAGCCGCCGTCGGCGAGGGCGACCGCGTCCGCGCCGAGCGCCCGGCGCAGCCGCCCGACCAGGGCCTGGAGGGCGCCGGTGGCGTCGGCGGGCGGGTCGTCGGCCCACACCTGGTCGACCAGCAGGCCGGGCGGTACGGTCCGGCCGGCCCGCAGCGCGAGCACGGTCAGCAGCGCGCGCAGCCGCGCCCCGCCGACCGGGACGGGGCTGCCGTCGGGGCGGAATGCCTGGGTGGTGCCGAGGATGCGGTAGCGCACGGGGTCCATTCTCTCCGGGGACGCGCCCGCGCCGCCTCCGGGTTTACCGGGGCATGGAACCGGCGGTCCCCCGTGGGACGTTCCCACCCCGGCACCGGTACCGTCGAGCCCTTCCCCGAACCCGCACCCCGAACCCGCACCGCGAACGCGCACCACGAACGCGCACCACGAGCCCCGAGCACAGGAGCCCCGCTGTCATGACCACCGCCCCCGCCCGCCCCAGTGACCGGCGGGTCTCCCCCGTCTTCCTCGGGATCGTCGCCGTCGCCGCGGTCACCGGCTGGGCCACCTGGACCGGGTTCGCCGAGCAGCCGGGGCTGGCGGTGTTCCTGTTCGTGACGGCCGCCTGGGTCGTCTCCCTGTGCCTGCACGAGTACGCGCACGCCCGCACCGCCCTGCACAGCGGGGACATCTCGGTCGGCGCCAAGGGCTATCTGACGCTGAACCCGGCGAAGTACACGCACGCGCTGCTCAGCATCGTGCTCCCCGTCGTCTTCGTCATCATGGGCGGCATCGGTCTGCCGGGCGGCGCGGTCTTCATCGAGCGGGGCCGCGTCCGGGGCCGCTGGCGGCACAGTCTGATCTCGGCGGCGGGCCCGCTGACCAACGTGGCGTTCGCCGTCGTGTGCACCGCCCCGTTCTGGCTGGACGCGCTGGACGGCGTACCGGGCGACTTCCGCCTGGCCCTCGCGTTCCTCGCGCTGCTCCAGGTCACGGCGGCGATCCTGAACTTCCTGCCGGTGCCGGGCCTGGACGGCTACGGGGTGATCGAGCCCTGGCTGTCGTACAGCGTGCGGCGGCAGCTGGAGCCGCTCGCCCCGTTCGGGCTGCTGTTCGTGTTCGCGCTGCTGTGGGTCCCGGCGCTGAACGGCGTGTTCTTCGACGCGATCGACGCCGTGCTGCGGTCGCTGGGCATCAGCGACTTCGACTCGTACTGCGGCTTCGAGCTGTACCGCTTCTGGCAGACGGACGAGCTGTGCACGACGGGGTCGTGACTCAGGCGCGGCGGCGCTTGAAGTAGTACCAGCACATGTTGGACGACAGTCCCGCCAGCAGCACCCAGACCACGCCGACCAGGACGACGCCCTCGGCGAAGGAGACGACGGCCGCCACCACGGCGAGCACGCAGACGATCAGGGCGTAGAGGGCGAGGCGGGGCATGAGGTCGGCTCCTGTCGGGGGACACGGGCGGTCTGGCTGCTGCCCACCAGTGTCCCCCATCGCCTCATACGTCCGTGACGCGGAGTCCCGCGTGGGCCTTGTAGCGGCGGTTGACGGAGATCAGGTTGGCGACCAGCGACTCGACCTGGTGGGCGTTGCGCAGCCGCCCGGCGAAGACGCCGCGCATGCCGGTGATGCGGCCGGCCAGCGCCTGGACGGTCTCGACGTCGGCGCGGGCCTCGCCGAGCACCATCACGTCGGTGTCGATGGCCTCGATCTCCGGGTCCTGGAGGAGGACGGCGGACAGGTGGTGGAAGGCGGCGGTGACCCGGCTGTCGGGGAGCAGGGCGGCGGCCTGCTCGGCGGCGCTGCCCTCCTCGGGCTTGAGGGCGTAGGCGCCCTTCTTGTCGAAGCCGAGCGGGTTGACGCAGTCCACGACGAGCTTGCCGGCCAGCTCCTCGCGCAGGGAGGTGAGGGTGTCGCCGTGTCCTTCCCAGGGCACGGCGACGATCACGATGTCGCTGCGGCGGGCGGTCTCGGCGTTGTCGGCGCCCTCGACGCCGAGGCCGATCTCCTCGGCGGCGGACCGGGCGCGGTCGGCGGCCCGGGAGCCGACGATCACCTTCTGGCCGGCCCGGGCCAGGCGGTAGGCGAGGCCCTTGCCCTGCGGCCCGGTCCCGCCGAGGACGCCGACGACCAGACCGGATACGTCGGGCAGGTCCCAGGGGTCCTTGGCGGGGGCCTTCTGCTGTGCGGCGCTGTCACTGTCGGTAGAGGTCATGGGCCGACTCTATGCGGGTCCGCCGGCGGACACCGCGAGCCGCCGGAAGGTGATCGTCTCGTACGGTCCGGCGTCGCCGGTCTCGTAGAGCAGGCCGACCGAGCGGGCGCCGAGGGGCACCAGGTCGGAGTAGGCGGCGGGGCGGTCGTCGACGGTGTGGGCCGGGTGCCAGCGGGTGCCGCCGTCGGTGGAGGCGCGCAGGGTCATCCGGGCGCGGGCGGCGGGGTCGGCGGGGCCGGAGAAGAGCAGGGGGCCGGCGTCGGGGAGGGCGAGGACGCTGCCCTGGCAGACGGGTCCGGTCAGGTCCGGCTGCCGGCGGAAGGGGGCGGTCAGGGTCCGGCCGCCGTCCTCGGAGTACGCGTCGGCGCGGGGGCCGGGGGACGGGGGCATGGTGCGGGCGTTGACGTAGAGGCGGCCGTCGGGGAGTTCGGCGGCGGTGGACTCGTTGGCGGCGACGCGGGTGGCGGTGCCGTCGCCGTCGTCGACGTAGCCGAGGTACCAGGTGGCGCCGTCGTCGTCGCTGAGCAGGCAGTGGCCGCCGTCGGGACCGTCGGGCAGGGAGTGGTTGGCGGGGACGACGACGCGGCCGGTGCGCAGGCGCAGGGCGTGGCCGGGGCCGGTGGCGTACCAGCGCCACTCCGGGCGCTTGACCCGGTCGGTGATCTCCCGGGGCGGGGACCAGGTGAGCCCGTCGTCGTCGCTGTGCGTCACCCAGACGCGGCGCCCGTCCTCGGCGGTGACCTCGCCGCGGCGGATGGCGGCCTCGGTGGCGTGCGCGGCGTTGCGGACGTGGACGAGCAGGACGCGGCCGGTGCCGAGGACGACCGGGGAGGGGTTGCCGGCGAGGTCGTCGCCGTTCTCGGCGGCGATGACCAGAGGGCCCCAGGTGCGGCCGCCGTCGGTGGAGCGTTTGACGGCGACGCGGATGGTGCCGTGGTCGGCGGGGCCGGTGGCGCGGGCCTCGCAGAAGGCGAGGAGCGTGCCGGCCGCGGTGCGGACGACGGCGGGGATGCGGTAGCTGGCGTGGCCGTCCTCGCCGGCGCGGAAGGGGACGGAGGGGGCGCCCTCCGGGCGGGTGCCGGGGCCTGCGGCGGTCATGGGGGCTCCTGTTGTCGTGGGTCGGGTGCGGGCAGGGGGTGGCTGGTCGCGCAGTTCCCCGCGCCCCTGGAGGGGCGCGTCCCCACCCCCTACCCGCGGTCGCCCCGCGAGATCACTCGGGCTCCGGCGCGTCGTGCCACTTGGGGTCGTTCTCCCACTGGAGGTTGCGCTCACGCGCCGTCCGCATCGCCTGCTCCGCCTCCGTGCGCGACGCGTAGGGACCGAAGCGGTCCTTGGCCGGGCACTCCGGCCCCTCCTCGACCTTCTGGTGCTGGAGGCAGTAGTACCACTCGCCCGGTTTGCCGACCGTACGCTTCTTGAACAGGGCCATGACCGGCTCCTTTCGCCAGGGACATGGTCTCGTATGCCCGCTGGTTAGACTCGCTGACATGTCTGGCCAGTCGCTGCTCGTACCAGGGGAGCTTTCTCCCAACCGTTCCGTACCCGGAAACATCCGCCGGCCCGAGTACGTCGGCAAGCCCGCCCCGACGCCGTACACCGGTCCGGAGGTGCAGACGCCCGAGACGATCGAGGCGATGCGGGTGGCCGGGCGGATCGCCGCGCGGGCGATGGAGGAGGCCGCGAAGCTCATCGCGCCGGGTGTGACCACGGACGAACTGGACCGGGTGGCGCACGCGTACATGTGCGACCACGGGGCCTACCCCTCGACCCTCGGCTACCGCGGCTTCCCCAAGTCGCTGTGCACCAGCGTCAACGAGGTGATCTGCCACGGCATCCCGGACTCCACGGTGCTGCGCGACGGCGACATCGTCAACCTCGACGTGACGGCGTACATCGGCGGCGTGCACGGCGACAACAACGCCACCTACCTGGTCGGTGACGTCGACGAGGAGAGCCGGCTGCTGGTCGAGCGGACCCGGGAGTCGCTGCACCGCGCGATCAAGGCGGTGAAGCCGGGCCGGCAGATCAACATCATCGGCCGGGTCATCGAGTCGTACGCGAAGCGGTTCGGGTACGGCGTGGTGCGGGACTTCACCGGGCACGGGATCAACTCGTCGTTCCACTCGGGGCTGATCATCCCGCACTACGACAGCCCGCACGCCACCACCGTCATCCGGCCCGGCATGACCTTCACGATCGAGCCCATGCTGACGCTGGGCACGCACGAGTACGAGATGTGGGACGACGGCTGGACGGTCGTGACGAAGGACCGCAAGCGCACGGCCCAGTTCGAGCACACCCTGGTGGTGACGGAGACCGGCGCGGAGATCCTCACGCTGCCCTGACGCCCGCGCGCTCCCCCGCCGACCCGCTCTCTTCCGGAGGGCGGGTCTTTTCGTGCGCCTTTTCGTGCGCCTTTTCGGGCGCCTTTTCGCGCGCCCCCGGGTACGCTTTTTACCGACAGGCCGTCGGCAAGCTATTGACTTAGGTAAGCCTTACCATAGAAGATCGGGCGCATGGACTCCTTCTCGACGCTCATCCGCACCGCCTCCCACGCGCAGCACGTGGAGGCCGAGACCTCGACGTTCATGAGCGATCTGCTCGGCGGCCGGCTCGGCGTGGACGCCTACGCGCGCTACACCGAGCAGCTGTGGTTCGTGTACGAGGCACTGGAGGCCGCCGCCGGGCGGCTCGCGGCCGACCCGGTGGCCGGGCCCTTCATCCAGCCGGAGCTGGAGCGGCTGCCGTCGCTGGAGCGCGACCTGGCGCACCTGCGGGGCGCGGGGTGGCGGACGGGGCTGGCCCCGCTGCCGGCCACCGAGGAGTACGCGGCCCGGGTGCGGGAGTGCGCCGAGCAGTGGCCGGCGGGTTATGTCGCCCACCACTACACGCGCTACCTGGGCGACCTCTCCGGCGGCCAGATCATCCGCGACAAGGCCGAGCGGACCTGGGGTTTCGCGAAGAAGGGCGACGGGGTCCGGTTCTACGTCTTCGAGGAGATCACCAACCCGGCCGCGTTCAAGCGCGGGTACCGGGAGCTGCTGGACGGCATCCGGGCCGACGAGCTGGAGCAGCAGCGGATCGTGGCCGAGTGCAAGCGGGCGTTCGCGCTGAACACGGCGGTCTTCCGGGCGCTGGGCGAGGAGTTCCCGCTCAGCGCGTAGCGGCGGCGGGCGGGTGCGGGGCGCCGGGGCGGGGCGCCGGGGCGGGGCGGTACTCCGTCCCGGCGCCCCCGTTTCAGGGGTTCAGCAGGTCTCGCGGACGTACTCGCCGCTGCCGGGGGTGGTGACGTCGTAGTCGCGCTTGACGATGCTGAGGGTGTCGCCCCAGCCGGCGCAGGCGTTGGCCATGCCCTCGTCGTCGTACTCGATGACGATGACGTGCTCGTCGAACGCCTCGGTGTAGGTGTCGCACTCCTCGTACTTGCCGCACTCCTCCGCCACCGCGAAGTCGAGGCCGTTGGCCACGCGGTTCTCCGCCAGGCCGGCGGTGTTCTTCTGGGCGATCGCCAGGCCGGCGGCGTGCGCGCGGGCGGCGAGCCGCTGGATCAGGTCCTGGGCCTGGGAGGCGTCGAGCAGGTCGGAGAAGCGGTCGTAGGTGTCGAAGTTGTCCGGTTCGACGGCCTGGTAGCCCTTGGCCGCGCAGTCGTCGATCCAGCCGCCCACCTTCTCGGCGATGGCCTTGCGGTTGTCCTCGGTGGTGATGTCGAGGACGGCCTCGCCGGCCCACTCGTCGTCGTAGACGACGTTGCCGTCGGCGTCCTGAAGCAGCAGGCCCTTCCACTCGTCGGCGGCACCGGGCTGGGTCTGGAAGGCGTTGACGTAACAGATGTTGTACAGCCCGTCGGCCGGGGCGTCCTCGTGGTCGCGGGTGACCACCTCGACACCGGCCGGCGGGGTGTAGGCGCCGCCGATCTGGTAGTCGAAGCCGGCGCCGGCCGGGGGCAGCGTGACCGTGGCGGCGGTGGCGTTGCCGGGGGCGCACACCAGGGCGGCCAGCGCCACGGTACCGGCCGCCGTCAGGGCAGTGCGGGAGTGCAGGGGAGAACGGCTCATCCTTCGAGCTCCATACGGTTTGCGGATACGTCCCCGCCTCGGACGCCGTACGGCGGTCCTGGCGACTCGGTCCGGGCTGCTGGCTGAGGGTGCCAATTACCGGCTGGGCGTACCTCTTCGCCGACTGTGGGGGCCGGCGCGCCCGAGTAAATCGATCACCTGTTGCCCTGTCAAGAACGGCCGGTCACGGGGAATCAGCGCTCCAGGAACACCCGTCCGCCGATCTCCACCCACCCGTGCGGCTGCGGGGCGGTGAGGATCTGGGAACCCGCTCCCTGGGTGATGTTGAGCGCCCGGCCCAGCCGGTCGGTGAGCAGCAGGGCCGCCGCACCCGTCGCCTCGTCTTCGTCGATGCCCCCGGTGCAAGCACCGGCTCCACCGGAGCGGCTTTCGCCGCGCTCATCGATGCGGCCGGGGAACCCCCGCGCCCGGACCCGCCCGGCCGCCTCGTCCTCCCACGCCCAGGCGTAGATCCACTCCCCCTTCGGCGGCACCGGCAGGTCGTCGACCTCGGCCGGGGTGGCGTACTGGCGCAGGGTGCGCGGCGGGGCCCAGGCCGCCCGCGCCTCGATCCAGCTGAACTCCCCGTCCTGCCGGGCCCCCACCACCCCGGCCGGGGTGATGAGTTCGGGCACGTCGAGCAGCCAGGACG
This sequence comes from Streptomyces sp. NPDC090994, assembly GCF_044768905.1. Classification (NCBI taxonomy): domain Bacteria; kingdom Bacillati; phylum Actinomycetota; class Actinomycetes; order Kitasatosporales; family Streptomycetaceae; genus Streptomyces; species Streptomyces sp. NPDC090994. The sequence continues at coordinate 55,462 of NZ_JBIVWS010000003.1, read as the reverse complement.
TGCCGACGCAGGGATGGCCGGCGAAGGGCAGGCGCAGGGTGGGGGTGTAGATGTCGATGACGCCGCGCTCGGGGTCGTCGACGAACACGGTCTCGCTGAAGCCGAGTTTGGCGGCGAAGGCCTGGCGCTCCGCCCGCTCCGGCAGCGCGGAACCGTCCCGGACGACGCCGAGTTCGTTGCCGTAGCCGCCGTTCGCCGCGCAGAAGACGCGCAGCACGTCGTAATCAGTCACGGGAGCATTGAAACACCGGGCGACGGGCGGCACTTCGGTGGCGAGAGTAGGGAAGGCTAACCTAAGCTACTGCGGTGATCACCGATCCCGCCCCGCCGCCGGGCACCCGGCGTTCCACCGCCGGGCTGCTGACCGCCGGCCTGGCCGTCGCGCTGCTGCTCCTCGTCCCGGTCGCGGCCGGGACCGGCGCCTATCCGGTGCCCGTCGGTGACGTGGTCGGCTCGGCCCTGCACCGCGTCGGGCTCGGCGGCGCCACACTGGACCGGGTCGCGGAGTCGGTGCTGTGGAACGTACGGTTCCCGCGGATCGTGCTCGCGCTGCTGGTCGGCGCCTCGCTGGGCTGCGCGGGCGCGCTGATGCAGGGCGTGTTCGGCAATCCGCTGGCCGAACCGGGCGTCATCGGCGTCTCCTCGGGCGCGGCGGTCGGCGCGGTCGCCGCCATCGCCTTCGGCCTGAACTTCCTCGGCACCTGGACCGTCTCCGTCTTCGCGTTCGCCGCCGGGCTGGTCACGGTCCTGGTGGTGTACGTGATGGCGCGCTCCGGGGGCCGGACGGAAGTGGTGACGCTGATCCTCACCGGCATCGCGGTGAACGCCTTCGCGGGCGCGCTGATCGGCCTGTTCCTGTTCTTCGCGGACACCGCCGCCGTCAACCAGATCACCTTCTGGCAGCTCGGCTCGCTCGCCCAGGCCACCTGGCCGAAGGTCCTCGCCGTGCTGCCGTGCGCGGCGATCGGCCTGGGGCTGGCCCCGCTGTACGCCCGCCGCCTGGACCTCCTCGCCCTCGGCGAACGCCCCGCCCGGCACCTGGGCGTGGACGTGGAACGGCTGCGGATCGTCCTGATCCTGGTCATCGCGCTGCTGACGGCGGCGGCGGTGAGCGTCTCCGGCGTCATCGGCTTCGTCGGCCTGGTCGTCCCGCACCTGCTGCGGATGGCGGCCGGGCCCGGCCACCGGTTCCTGATCCCGGGCAGCGCCCTGCTCGGCGCGCTCGTCCTGCTCGCGGCCGACCTGGCCGCCCGGACCGTCGCCCAGCCCGCCGAACTGCCCCTCGGGGTGCTGACGGCGCTGCTGGGCAGTCCGTTCTTCTTCTGGCTGCTGCGCCGCACCCGGCGCGGACAGGGAGGCTGGGCATGAGGCTGCCGCGGCTCGTACCGCCCCGTCCGGCGCCGCCCGCCCCGGCCGCGCCCGGCGACGTCCTGGCCGAGGCCGAGGACGTACGCGTCCGGCTCGGCGGCCGGCCGGTCCTGGACGGCGTCGACGTCACCGTCCGGGCCGGCCAGGTCCTCGCGCTCGTCGGCCCCAACGGGGCGGGGAAGTCCACCCTGTTGGGCGCCCTGGCCGCCGACCTCCCGGCGGCCGGCGGGACCGTCCGCGTCCACGGCCGCCCCGTGGCCGACTGGTCCCCGGCCGAACTCGCCCTGCGCCGGGCCGTACTGCCCCAGTCCGCCGCGCTGTCCTTCCCGTTCGCCGTCGAGGAGGTGGTCCGGATGGGCCGCGCCCCGCACGCCGGTACGCCGTCGGCGGACGAGGACGACGCGGTGGTGGCCGAGGCGATGGCCCGCACCGAGGTGAGCGCGTTCGCCGGGCGGCCGTTCTCCGCGCTGAGCGGCGGCGAACGCGCCCGCGTCGCCCTGGCCCGGGTCCTCGCCCAGCGCGCCCCGCTGCTGCTGCTCGACGAACCGACCGCCGCCCTGGACCTGCGCCACCAGGAACTGGTGCTGCGGCTGTGCCGGGAACGGGCGCGGGCCGGGGACGCGGTCGTCGTCGTCCTGCACGACCTGGGCCTGGCGGCGGCCTACGCGGACCGGGCGGCGGTGCTGCGGGCCGGCCGGGTCGCGGCCGACGGGCCGCCGGGCGAGGTGTTCCGCGCCGACCTGCTGTCGGAGGTCTACGACCAGCCCGTGGAGGTGCTCCCCCACCCGCGTACCGGCGCCGTCCTGGTCACCCCGCGCCGCGACCCGTGAGCGCCGCCGGACCCGGTACCCGGTCCCGGCGTCCGCGCGGCGCCGGGCACCGGTAGGGTTCGCCTCCGGGAAGGGGAAGGTGAAGGAACCTGATGAGCAGGCTTGACCGGAGCGTCCTGACAGGGGCCGCCGCAATCGCACTGTCGTTGACGGCGAGCGGGTGCGTGGTGGTGCACGGCGAGCGCGAGGTGCTGCCCGGAGCCACCCGTGCGGAGGCCGCCGAGGCCCTAGCGGAGTTCACCGCCGCGTACAACAAGGCGGACAAGGCGTACGACGGTTCCCTGGACGCCGATCACACCACCGGGGCCCTCGCCGACATCGACGCGGCCCGGCTGAAGGCCGGCAAGGCCAACAACCCCGACGGCAACCCGTCGTACAGCCCGCTGGAGCTGACCGACGTCACCTACACGATCCCGAAGAAGGCGGGCTGGCCGCGCTGGTTCCTCGCCGACGCCCGCGGCAACAAGGGCGGTGACGTGCGCTGGCTGCTGGTGTTCACCCGGGACGGCCTGGACGAGACCTGGCAGGTGGCGTACCTGACGCTGGTCGCCCCCGACGACGTGCCCGAGTTCAAGACCGACCAGGACGGCTGGGCGGAGGCCGTGTCCGCCAACTCGGCCCAACTGGCCGTCAGCCCCGCCAAGTTGAGCAAGAGCTACACGAACTACCTCCAGGACGGCGGGGACGACTTCGCCCCCGGCGCGCACACCAGCGCCTGGCGGGCGCAGCGCAAGACGCAGGCGAGCCGGCCGGGGCTGGCCACGCAGTACATCGACGAACCGCTGACCGACGGCGACTACGCGCCGCTGGCGCTGCGCACGAAGGACGGCGGCGCGCTGGTGTTCTTCACCACCCGGCACTACGAGAAGCAGACCGCCGCGCGGGGCGCCTCGGTGCCCACGCCCAACAAGGACGTGCTCGCGCTGACCGACGGCGAGATCAAGCAGGCGCTGACGATGGAGTTCGTCTCCAACGAGGTCGCCCTCGACCCGGCGGGTGACGCCGCCGAGGACGAGGTGGCGATCCTGGGGCGGGTCCAGGGGCTGACCTCGGCGAAGGGCGAGTGACGCGGGGGCCGGTCGCCGGGGGCCGGTCGCGGAGGCCGGTCGCGGGGGGCGGGGGTCAGTGGCGCAGGGGCCAGGCGGTGCCCGCCTGGTCGGCGTCGGTGCCGGCGTGCCGGGCGCACGCGTCGGTGAGCGCCTCCAGCAGGGTGAGCGGGTCCGGCAGCGGGTGCTCCGGGCCCCGCACCCAGTGCACGCCGTGGTCACCGGGCAGCCGGGCGGGCGGTACCAGGACGTAGGAGCCGCGGCAGTGCCAGCGCAGGCCCGGGTGCTCGTCCGTGGTGTCGGGGTGGCAGTCCAGTTCGCACGGCCACCACTCGTCCTCGTCCTCGGGGGTGCCGCGGGTGAGGGTGAAGAAGAGCATGCGGCCGTCGTCGCTCTCGGCGACCGGGCCGACCTCGACCCCGGTGGCGAGCAGCCGCTCCAGCGCCTCGCGGCCGGCCTGGAGGGGGACGTCGAGGACGTCGTGGACCATGCCGGTGGCGGTGATGAAGTTGGCCTGCGGCTGGTGGCGGGCCCAGCGCTCGATCTGCGCGCGGTCGGTCGTGGACTGGGTCTGCCAGGCGAAGGAGACGGGGTGCCGGGCGGGGGTGGGACAGCCGACGCGGTCGCACGAGCAGCGGTAGCCGGCCGGGTGCGCGGCGGGCGCGAGCGGCAGTCCGGCCGCGGCGGCGGCGAGCAGCAGGGTCTCCCGGCCGCCCTCGTCGGCGGTCTGTTTCGGGCGGCGTCCGCGCAACCAGTGGGAGAGCCTGCCCTGTAGGCCGCTACGGCCGCCGAACTCCGCGCTCATCTATCCCCTCGCCTCGCCGTCGTGCGCATCAGCATGCCCTATGGTCCCACCATTGTGCGCGCCGGGACCGGGAAGGGACATGGTTCCCAGGTCAGCGGTGTCCGGCGGCTCCTGGGCGAGACGGCGGCTCCTGGGCGAGACCGTTCAGCGCGGAGCGAGACCGTGCAGGGCGTAGTCGACGAGGGTGTCGGTGTACTCGTGGGAGAACGGGGCCGTGCGCTGGAGCCAGCGCTGGGCCAGCGGGGAGACGAAGAGTTCCAGGGCGATGCGCGGGTCGATCTCCGGGCGGACGTCGCCCGCCCGCTGCGCGGCGCGCAGCCGGTCGACGTAGAGCTGGAGCGAGGGCTCCAGCAGCTTGGCGACGAAGGTCCGGCCCAGTTCCTCGTCGACGACGCCCTCGGCGGCCAGGGCGCGGGCCGGGGTGTCGAACCTCGGGTCCCGCAGTTCGTCGACGGTGGCCCGCAGCACGGCCTTGAGGTCGGCGGCGAGATCACCGGTGTCCGGAATGCCGTACGAGCCCGGCTCCCCTTCCGGCCCCCGCCCGGCCTCCTGCCCCCGCCCGGCCTCCTGCTCCCGCCCGGCCTCCGCGGCCTCCGCGGCCTCCGCGGCCTGCCGCTCGCCGAGGTCGAGGAACGCCTCCAGCAGGACGTCCGCCTTGGAGGACCACCAGCGGTAGATGGTCTGCTTGCCGACGCCGGCGCGGGCGGCGATGCCCTCGATGGTCGTTCTCGGGTAGCCGACCTCGCCGACGAGGGCGAGGGCGGCGTCGTAGATGGCCCTGCGGGACTTCTCACTGCGGCGTCTGGGAGCGGGCATGGGGCGAATCTACCAGGACGGCAAGACGGTGCGTCTCGTCACGCGGGTGGCCAGGGGTCGCCCCAGTCCGTGTCGCGGGCCGCCCGGTACAGGTCGCCGTGGCGTTTGGTGACCGTGGCGCGGCGCAGCGCCGGTTCCTTCTCGCACAGGTCGAGCAGGACCTGTCCCTTGCGGATCTGCGGGCGGCGGACCACACGGGAGTCGGCGGGGGCGACCGGCACCGGCGGGCGGGCGGCGGCGACGTAGGCGAACTTCTCGTCCTCGTAGGCGAGGGAGCCGCCCTTGACCTGGCGGTGCAGGGAGGAGCGGCTGACCCGGGCCGAGAAGTGGCACCAGTCGGTGCCGGGGGCGATGGGGCAGGCGGCGCTGTGCGGGCAGGGGGCGGCGACGTGGAAGCCCGCGGTGACGAGCCGGTCGCGGGCCTCGATCACCCGGGCGTAGCCGTCGGGCGTGCCCGGTTCGACGATCACGACGGCCCGCGCGGCACCGGCGGCGGCGTCGACGAGGGCGGCGCGGTCGGGGGCGGTCAGCTCGTTGAGGACGTAGGAGACGGTGACGAGGTCGGTGGGGTCCAGGGTGAGCGCCGCTCCGATCCGCGAGCGCCGCCAGCGTACGGCGGCCAGGGCCGGCTCGGCGGCGGCGATCTCCCGGCCGAGGGCGAGGGCGGGCTCGGCCCAGTCGAGCACGGTCGAGGTCCGCTGCCCGTCCCAGGTGGCGCCGACGGCCCAGGTCGCCGCGCCGGTGCCGCCGCCGACGTCGGTGTGGGAGGCGGGCGCCCAGCCGGGCACGGCCGCCGCGAACGCGGCCAGCGCCGAGCGCACCGCCTCGAAGGTGGCGGGCATCCGGTAGGCGGCGTAGGCGACCACGTCGGCGCGGTCCCGCAGGATCGGCGCGTCGGTCGGGGTGGCGCCCCGGTAGTTGGCGATCAGCCGCTCCACGGCCTGGGCGGCCTGGCGCGGCGGCAGCCCGTCGAGCAGCCCGGCGAGGGCGGTGCGCAGGGTGTCGGCGGGCGGTGCGGGGGCGTTCACCCGGCGATTCTAAAGGTGAGCAACCGCCGCCGGCCTGTCCCCCGTCCGCTCAAGTGAGCGGGCGGATGACAGGAACGGCACGTCCGCTCACCGGTCCCGCACCGCGCGGGCCACCTCCGTCGCCACCGCGGCCCGGGGGCGGCTGTCCGGCGGGCGGCGGCAGGGGTGGACCGTGTTGGCGAGGAGCACCACGAAGGTGTCCGTCGCCCGGTCGATGACCAGGCTGGTGCCGGTGAAGCCGGTGTGGCCGGCCGCCCCGCGCCCCGCCAGTTCCCCCATGAACCACGGCTGGTCGAGGGCGAAGCCCAGGCCCGGCGGGGCGAGCAGCAGCTCCGTGAAGCCGGGGCCGAGGATGCGGGCCGGTCCGTAGGAGCCGCCGGACAGCAGCGCCCGGCAGAACACCGACAGGTCCCGGGCGGTCGAGAACAGCCCGGCGTGACCGGCCACCCCGCCCAGCGCCCAGGCGTTCTCGTCGTGCACGACGCCCCGCAGCATCCCCCGGTCCGCCTTGGCCCAGGGCCGCCGCTGGTCCTCCGTCGCCGCCGCCCCCGGGCACGGCCCGAAGCGGGTGGCCGTCATGCCCAGCGGCCGGGTGATGCCGTCGTGGACCAGGGCGTCCAGGGCGCGGCCGGTGATCCGCTCCAGGACCTGCTGGAGCAGCAGCATGTTCACATCGGAGTAGCGGTACGTCCCGACCGGCCCGGCCGGTGCCTCGGCACGGAGCCTCGCGAGCCGTTCCGCGTCGTCGGCGCAGTCGTAGAGCGGCAGCTCGGGCCGCAGCCCGGAGGTGTGGGTGAGCAGGTGCCGCACGGTGAGGCGGTGCACGGCGGCGGCGCGGAAGTCCGGCAGGTACCCGCCGACCTCGGCGTCGATGCCGAGCGTGCCCCGCTCGATCTGCTGGACGGCGGCGACCGCCGTGAACAGCTTGGTGAGGGAGGCCAGGTCGAACGGGGTGCCGGGGGTCACCGGCACCCGGGAGGAGGCCGGCAGCTCCACGCCCGTACCGCCGCGGGCGTCGTACGCCGCGTACCGCACGGCCCAGCCCGCCGCCGCCTCGACGGCGAGCACGGGTCCGCGGCCGACGGCGACGACGGCCCCGGCCGCCCAGGGGCGTTCCCCGGCGGTGAGGTCCCGGACCCGCTGGGCCAGCCGACGCGGCAGGGCCGGGTCGAGTCCGGCCCGTTCCGGCGCGTCGCTGCGCAGCCTCGGTGCGCTCAGCTTCCTTCCCCCTCCGCTCCCGCGCGTGCCGTACCGGCCTTCCAGGGACGGCACATTCCCATGAAGCAGGCCAGTGCCACCAGGGCCGCGGCCAGTTGGACGACGGCCATCGGGACGGCGGTGTCCTCGCCGGCGATGCCGACCAGCGGGGAGGCGAGCGCGCCGATCAGGAAGGTGGAGGTGCCGAGCAGCGCGGAGGCCGACCCGGCGGCCCTCTTCACCCGCATCAGGGCCAGCGCCTGGGTGTTGGGCATGGCGATGCCCATCGCGGACATCAGCACGAACAGGGTGGCGGCGACCGGCGCCAGTCCCACGTCGCCGAAGACACCGAGGGACATCAGCAGCAGCGCGGTCGCGGCGGCGATGACGACGGTGAGGCCGATGGCCAGCACCCGCTCCAGGGGGACGCGGCCGACGAGCACCTTGCCGTTGATCTGGCCGACGACGACGAGGCCGACCGAGTTGAGGCCGAACAGCAGGCTGAAGGTCTGCGGGGAGGCCCCGTAGATCTCCTGGACGACGAACGGGGAGGCGGAGACGTAGGCGAACAGCGCGGCGAAGGCGAAGCCGCCCGCGAGCATGTACCCGGTGAACACCCGGTCGGCGAGGTGGCCCCGCATCGACCGCAGGGCTTCGCCGATCCCGCCGCCGTGCCGCTCGGCGGCCGGCAGGGTCTCCGGCAGCCTGGTCCAGACGACGGCGCCGAGCACCACCCCGACGACGGCGAGCACGGCGAACACGCCCCGCCAGTCGGTGAACCGCAGTACCTGGCCGCCGATCAGCGGCGCGGCGATCGGCGCCACCCCGGAGACGAGCATGAGGGTGGAGAAGAACCGGGCCATGGCGACGCCGTCGTACAGGTCGCGGACGACGGCCCGGGCGATGACGATGCCGGCGGCGCCCGCGAGTCCCTGCGCCAGCCGGAAGGCGACGAGGAGTTCGAGGGTGGGCGCCAGGGCGCACAGGGCGGTGGCGAGGACGTAGACGGCGAGGCCGGCCAGCAGCGGGCGGCGGCGGCCCAGCCGGTCGCTGAGCGGGCCGATGACCAGCTGGCCCAGCGCCATGCCGGCCAGGCACGCGGTCAGGGTGAGCTGCACGGTCGCGGCGGACGCGTGCAGGGTGTCGGTGACCTCCGGGAGGGCCGGGAGGTACATGTCCAGCGCCAGCGACGGCGTCGCGGTCAGACCGCCGAGGACGAGTATGACGAGCAGGCCGGTACGGCCGGCCGCGCGCGGCGGCGGTGGCGTGCCCGGTGACGTGCCCGGTGACGTGCCCGGTGCTGGGTGCGGCGGTATGTGCGGCGGTGTTGTGCGCGACGCGGACACCCCTTGGTCGGCCATGCGCCCCCTCCCTCTTCGACGGATCCGCCGCCTATGCTCTCAGCTCGAACGATCAGCTTGTACGACAAATTCGGTGAGGGTGGGCACGGGTGGCCGAACAGAAGGTGCGCTGGGGAATTCTGGCGACCGGCGGAATGGCGGCGAGGTTCACGGCGGACCTGGTCGATCTGCCGGACGCGGAGGTCGTGGCGGTGGCGTCGCGGACCGAGGCGTCGGCGAAGGCGTTCGCGGAACGGTTCGGGATCGCGCGGGCGTACGGCGGCTGGGAGGCACTGGCGCACGACGAGGACGTCGACGTGGTGTACGTCGCCACCCCGCACTCGTCGCACCGCGCGGCGGCCGGCCTCTGCCTGGAGGCGGGCCGGGGCGTGCTGTGCGAGAAGCCGTTCACGCTGAACGCGCGGGAAGCGGCGGAACTGGTCGCCCTCGCCCGGCAGCGCGGCGCCTTCCTGATGGAGGCGATGTGGATGTACTGCAACCCGCTGGTCCGGCGGCTGAAGGCGCTGGTCGACGACGGCGCGATCGGCGAGGTGCGCACGGTCCAGGCGGACTTCGGGCTGGCGGGCCCCTTCCCGCCCGCCCACCGGCTGCGCGACCCGGCGCAGGGCGGCGGCGCGCTGCTGGACCTCGGCGTCTACCCGGTCTCCTTCGCCCAGTTGCTGCTCGGGGAGCCGTCGCGGGTGACGGCGAGCGCGACGCTCTCGGAGGAGGGCGTCGACCTCCAGACGGGCGCGCTGCTCTCCTGGGACAACGGCGCCCTGGGCGCACTGCACTGCTCCATCGTCGGCGGTACGGCCAACTCCGCCTCGATCACCGGCTCGACGGGCCGCATCGACGTACCGGACGGCTTCTTCTTCCCCACCCGCTTCGTGCTGCACCGGGACGGCCGCGACCCCGAGGAGTTCACGGCCGACCCGGCGGACGGCCCGCGGGCCAGCCTCGCGCACGAGGCCCGGGAGGTGATGCGCGCCCTGCGGGCCGGGGAGACCGAGTCCCCGCTGCTCCCGCTGGACGGCACCCTGGCGGTGATGCGGACGCTCGACGCGATCCGGGACCGCGTGGGTGTGCGCTACCCGGGCGAGGAGCCGGTGGCCACGCCCGCGTGAACGCGCCGGGCCGGCCGTCGCGGCCGTGATGGCGGGACGGCCGTGATGGCCGGGACGGCCTAGCGGATCTACACAAGCGGAGTCTTGAAGTCCGCAGCATTGCGGCCCGTAACCGCCTTATGCTCAACTCTCCTTCACCGAAGCTCCACAATTGGAGCGCCGGTGGGCATGTGGCGCCGACGGACCATCCCGAGGGGGGAGCAGCCGTTCCGCGGTACCGGCAGGGGGTGGACCCCGCGCAGGCTCGCGCGAGGTGTACGCCGGTACGCGGAACGGCTGCCACATGTCCCCGGCTTCCGGGCGTCAGCGCCCCAGGATCCGCTCGACCTCGGCCGTCTCCGCCTCGCCCAGCGGCCCCTTGGCCATCGCGCCCGCGTTCTCCTCGGCCTGCGCGACCGACCGGAACCCGGGGATGGGGACGGTGCGCGGGCCGCGGGCCCACAGCCAGGCCAGGGCGCCCTGGGTGAGCGTACGGCCGTCGCTGGTGAGCACCTCGCGGAGCGCCTCGACCCGGGCCAGCCACTCGGGTTCGGCGCCGCCGCCGTCGCCGAACCCCGGCAGCCAGGCGGGCGGGGCGCTGCGGATGTCCCCCGCCTCCAGGGCCCGGCCGTTCCCGTGCCTGCCGGTGAGCAGCCCCATGGCCAGGGGGCTGCGGATGATCCCCGCGAGGTCCGCCGTCTCGCACAGGGCGTGCATCTCGGGGGCGTCCTGGAGCACGTTGGCCCGGTACTGCACGGCCGTGCAGTGCGCCCCGGCCGCGAAGACGGCGGCCCGCCGCGGGTCGTCGGTGGACCAGCCGTACGCCCGCACGAGCCCTTCCTCGACGAACTCCTCGCAGGCGTCGCGCAGTTCGGCGGCCCGGCGGGGTTCGACGTCGCCGAGGTGGAGCTGGTAGAGGTCGACGTGGTCGGTGCCGAGCCGGGCGAGGGACGCGGTCAGCGCGCGGCGGGCGTACTCGGGTGTGGGGTCGGCGCCGGTAAGGGTGCGGGTCCGCTCGTCGAAGAGGTTCCCCCACTTGGTGGCGACGGTCACGTCCGCGCGGCGCCGGCCGAGGGCGCGGCCCAGCAGCCGTTCGCTGTGCCCGGCACCGTAGACGTCCGCCGTGTCGAAGAAGGTGACGCCGAGGTCGAGGGCGCGGTGGATCGCCCGTACGGACTCCTCGTCGTCGGTCTTCCCCCAGCCGAGCGGCTGCCCGGCGGTGTCCCACCACTCCCCGGCGATCGCCCAGCACCCGAAGCCGAGCACCCTGTCGCTGTTTCCGTGGATCTTCTCCATGGGCGGGACGCTAGGAGTTGAAGCGCACCCGAAGGCAACCCCCGCCCGCGCCGCGCGCCGTTACGCCTGCCCGGTCTCGAAGCGGGTGATCTTCCCGTCGTCGTCCACGGTGAACGTCCACCGGGTGCGCATCTCGCCCCAGGTGTCGTTGCGGTGGCGGGCGACGAGGGCCCGGCCGCCCCGGGACTCGTTGTCGACCTCCAGACGACCGTGGGAGGAGAAGATCTCCCGGTCGATCCAGTCGTCGAGGTCCCGGTCGGCCCCGTCGTCGGACATCGTGGCGTCGGGCGCGAGCAGCGCGAGGAAGGCCTCGCGGTCATGGGCGTTCACCGCGGCGACGAAGGCACGGACGGCCGGGTCGCTCAGTCGGGTCGTCTGGATCGTCATGGCCGCCAGCCTCACACCGCCCGTGGCCCCCCGCCACCCGAACGGCGCCCGGGGGCGGGCCCGCCGGGCACGTGGGGTGCGACGGTGGAAACAGGAGCCCCGGGGGGGGGGGGGGGGGAGCATGAGACCCCACCGGGGGGAGCAGGAGACCCGGGGAGCAGGAGACCCGGGGAGCGAGAGACCCGGGTGAGCATGAGACCCGGGGGCGGCGCTGCCGCTCGACGAAGGAGTCCACCATGACCTGCTGTTACGACCGGCGCGACGTCGGCCTGCTGCTGCTCCGGCTGGGGACCGGCGGGGTGCTGGCCGCGCACGGCGCGCAGAAGCTGCTCGGCTGGTTCGGGGGCGGCGGCATCGAGGGGACCGGCCAGGCCATGGAGGCCATGGGCTACGTCCCGGGGAAGCGGAGCGCGACGATGGCGGGGCTGGCGGAGGCGGGCGGCGGGCTGCTGCTGGCGATGGGCCTGGCCACCCCGGCGGCCGGCGCTGCGGCGGCCGGCGCGATGGCGGGCGCGGCGGCGGTGCACGCCCCGCACGGCTTCTTCGCCCAGGGCGGCGGCTACGAGTACGCCGCCTCGCTGGGCCTGACGGCGACCGGTCTCGCGGTCACCGGCCCCGGCCGCCTCTCCGTCGACGCCGCCCTCGGGCACGCCGTGAACCGGAACTGGATGGTGCCGGTGGCCTTCGCGGTGACGGCCGCGGCGACGGCGGTGGTGGTCGGCGGGCGCAACCGGCGGATGCGGCGGGCGGCGGAGGGCGAACAGGAACCGTTGTTCGACTGAGGTGACCTGGCAGGCTGCTCCGCATGACCGACGAGCGCACCGACCTCTTCTCCGTCATCGACGACCTGTGGCACCGGCTGGAGACCGGCCGGCCCGAGCGAGCCGGCCGGGAGGGCCTGCTGCTGCGCCTGCTGAAACTCTCCGAGGAGGTCGGCGAGGTCGCCGAGGCGGTGATCGGCGTGACCGGCCAGAACCCGCGCAAGGGCGTCACCCACACCTGGGACGACGTCGAGGCGGAGCTGTGCGACGTGGCCATCACGGCCCTGGTGGCGCTGCGCACCTTGACGCCGGAGGCCCGGCAGGTCTTCGCAGGCCATCTGGAACGGGTGGCCGCGCGGCCGCACGGCGCCCGCTGATCCGCGGGGGAACGTGGCGGGACCCGGGAGCGTAGCCTGCTCCCGGGCCCCTGGGGCTGCCACCTGATGCGCACGCCGGTTTCAGTGCGGAGACCGGATCAGTCGTCAGGCCGTCGTGTTCTTCCTTTGAACTACCGCACCAGGAAGCGGTGCAGGAGAGATTCGAACTCCCATCCGACGGCGTTCGTCCGGCTCCGTCGACCCGGCGATCGGCGGCGATGCTGAGACTGGAGCGAGAGTCTGAGATTGACGGCGCGGGCCCGGTACGGCCACACGCCACTTCAGGCTGAACGTTCAGTTTCAGCTTGCGCACCCCCGCGCTCGCACGCGGGGGAGACGAGGGGCGGGCGGTCTCACCCGAAGAGGTAGCCGAACACCGCGTCTCCGACCCGCTGGTCGGTGACCTCGGCGCCGTTGGCCTCCTCACGGGCGAACTTCACCGCCTGCTGGAGCTTCTCGATCCGCTCGGCCAGCTCGTTGACCCGCCGCGCGGGAAGCGCGCCCGAGAACTTCACGGTCGTCCAGTACCCGATCGGCACGTCCTCGTAGTACACCTCGACCTGCGCCGGGTGCTTCTCGGTGGCCTCCGCCTTGACGTGGTTGCGGGGCACCTTCTTGGTACGGATGGTGCGCACCGGCTCGGTCTTCCACCAGTCGGTGGACGGGTCGAGGGCCCAGGACTCGGCGGCGTCGAGGGTGGGCAGCTTCTTGACGAAGGCGTGCAGGTCGCTGAGCTGCTTCTCCAGGAAGAGCAGATAGCTGACCGGGACGTCCGCGACGATCGTCCGCCCGTCGACCGTGACGTCGGCGCGCGCCGTGCAGTTGGCCCAGTCCTTGGTCGCGGTCACGTCGAACAGCCGGGTCAGCGACGCGGCCGTCTCCCGCAGCACGTCCTCCGCCTGCACCTGCACCCGCGTGGACTCGGGCGGCAGCTGCTCGCCCTCCTCGTCCTTCGGCTGGTACGTACGCGAGATCCCGGCGAGCAGCGCGGGCTTGAGCACCTTCTGGTGCGCGGCGGTGACGTCCTGGAGCGACTTGCTCTTGACGCCCTTCTCGACGGCGATGATCTGGTTCAGCTTCGCCACGTGGGCCCCCCTTCGAACAGGGACAACGTAACCCAGGACGTCGAACGGACGCACGTCGTTTACGGTCCGGTGCGCGGAGTACTGACAGCGCGGGGCCGCCTCTATAGATTGCTGTCGCCGAAGAAGTGCACCACTCACGCCGTCCGCACCATCCGCAGTGCCACCGTGAGGAGGGTCCATGATCAGGCGCGTTCTCGGACTTGCCGCAGCAGTGATCACCCTGGCCGGTTCGGCGGGGTGCGGTTCGCCGGACTCGGGACCGGACGGTCCGGCGTCCTCCGCCGACGGCGGGACGACCCGGGTGAAGGTCGGCATCATCCCGATCGTCGACGTGGCCCCGCTCTATCTGGGGCGGAAGAAGGGGTTCTTCGGCGACCGCGGCATCGAGGTGGAGGCGGTGGCGGCCCAGGGCGGCGCGGCGATCGTGCCGAGTGTGCTGATCGGGCAGTTCCAGTTCGGCTTCAGCAACACGACGTCGCTGATGATCGCCCAGGTCAAGGGCGTACCGGTGACGTCGGTGGCCAACGGCGCGGCCTCCAACGGCACGGTGGGCGCGGACGTCACCTGTGTGGGGGTCGCCAAGGACAGCCCGGTCAAGTCGGCGAAGGACCTGGCCGGCCGCACCGTCGCGGTCAACGCCCTGCACAACATCGGGGACACCACGGTGCGGGAGGCGGTGCGCGCGGACGGCGGCGACCCGTCGGAGGTGGAGTTCGCCGAGATCCCCTTCGACCAGATGCCGGCCGCGCTGGCCGACGGGCGGGTGGACGCGGCGTGGATGGGCGAACCGGCTCAGACCATCGCCAAGGCCCAGGGCGCCCGCGTGATCGCGTCCCCCTTCGCGGAGACCGATCCGGCCCTGACCGTGGCGACGTACTTCACGTCCACGAAGCTCCAGCAGGAGAACCCGGAGCTGGTGAAGGACTTCAGCGAGGCGATGACCGAATCCCTGCGCTACGCGGCGGCCCACCCGGACGAGGCCCGCCAGGTCCTCACGGAGTACACGAAGATCAGCGCGGAGGCCAGGGAGAACCTCATCCTGCCGGCCTGGCCGGCGGAGGTGGACATGGCGTCCCTGGAGAAGCTGGCCCGGTTGAGCGAGGCGGACGGACTGTTCGGGCAGGAGGGGGAGAAACTGGATCTGGAGGCGCTGTTCGGCTGAGCCGCACGGGGCGTGAGGTCAGCGGAGCGGGCGGACCGGTTCCGTGGGTGGGGTCTGCGGTGCTGTCCAACTGGCGAGCAGTGTGAGGCGGTCCTCCCAGGGGGTGCCCGGCTCGGCCGTGTAGATGATCAGGTCGTGCACGGCCCGTTGCGGCAGGGGCAGGTCCAGGGAGCGGAAGGTCATCTCCAGGCGGCCGACCTCGGGATGGTCCAGCCTTTTGACGCCTTCGTGGCGGATCCGTACGTCGTGACTGGCCCACATGGTGCGGAAGTCGGGGCTGAGCGTGGACAGTTCACCGACCAGCTCGCGCAGGGCCCGGTCATGAGGTGCACGTCCGGCTTCGGCGCGGAGCACCGCGACCGTGGCCCGCGCGCCCTCCTCCCAGTCGACGAAGAAATCGCGGGAGCCGGGGTCGAGGAAGAAGTAGCGGGGGAAGTTGGGGCAGCCCCGCTCGCGGGTGGTGTCGCTGTCGAACATCGGCGCATACAGGGCCCTGCACAGCGCGTTGCTCGCGACGATGTCCAGCCGGCCGGTGCGTACGAAGGCGGGGGCCATGGTCATGGAGTCCACCATCCACTGGACGGACGGCGGAATCCTGACGTCCCTGCGGCGGTGTGCGGCGCGGCGGGCGGGGCGGGCCGCTCTGGCGAGGTCGAGCAGGTAGGTGCGCTCGTCCTCGTCGAGGAGCAACGCCCGCGCGACCGCTTCCAGTACGTCCTCGGAGACGCCGCCGATGTGGCCCTTCTCCAGGCGCGTGTACCACTCGGTGCTCACGCCGGCGAGGGCCGCGACCTCCTCGCGCCGCAGTCCGGGAACCCGCCGGCGTCGGCTGGTGGGCAGTCCGACCCGCTCCGGGGAGAGCTTGGCGCGCCGGCTCGTCAGGAAGCCGCGGATGTCCGAGCGGTTGTCGACACGATCAGCGGTGCGGCTCTCGGGCGGAAGTTCCATCCGTCCAGGCTACCCAGGGGATCCGCCGGGAGAGGGGTCGTGTTCATACCCCCCATGGACACGACCTTGTCCCCCTCCGAGGGCGCCGGTTCCATGAGGTCGGCGAACTGCTCGAGCGGCGCTCAGCACGGGCCGCCGCCCCCCATCCACGCCTCAGGAGCCCGACCATGTCCAGCAAGACCGTACTGATCACCGGCGCGACCAGCGGTATCGGCGCGCACACCGCGCGGTTGCTCCTCGACCGCGGCCACCGCGTGGCGGTCACCGGCCGCGACGAGAGCAGACTGAAGACCTTCCTCGACGAGACCGGCCGCCCCGACCGGCTGCTGGGCCTGGTCGCGGACGCGGCCGACTGGCAGGCCACCGAATCCGCCGTGACCCGCACCGTGGAGCACTTCGGTGCCCTCGACGCGGCGGTGGCCAACGCCGGCTTCATGTCCGGCGGCTCCATCGGGGCCGGCGACCCGACGTCGTGGGCGCCGATGGTCCTCACCAACGTCCTCGGCCCCGCCCTGCTGGCCCACGCCGCCCTCCCCCACCTGGAGGCCAAGGGCGGACGGCTGGTGCTGATCGGCAGCGTCGCCGGGCTGAAGAACTCCCCCGGCAACCTCTACTCGGCCACCAAGTGGGCCACCACCGGACTCGCCGAGAACCTCCGCCTGCTCGCCACGACCCGCGGCGTCGGTGTCACGGTCGTCAACCCCGGCATGATCGACACACCGTTCTGGAACGGCGTCAGCGTTCCCCCCTTCGCCCTGTCTCCCCAGCCCATCGCCGAGGCCGTCTGCTTCGCCCTCGACCAGCCGGCGGGCGTCGACCTCAACACCCTGACCATCCGCCCCATCGGCCAGCCCGCCTGACCCCGACAGCGCACGCCGTGGTGACGCCGCTGGTCGCAGCCCTCCTCACCAGCGCACGGAAAAGCGGCCTTCGCCCCCCCGGCCTCCGGCACTCCCCCGTTCCACGGCATGGCTCCGCCTCCCCCGGGCACGCGGAAGTCACGTCTCAGAGCGAAGGAGTTCCGCCATGATGATCGTCGGCATAGTCGCCGTGTGTGTCGTACTCGCCGTTCTCGCCTTCCTCCTGCCGCGCCTGTCCCACCACCCGCAGCGCGGCACCCAGCGCACGCTCGGCGTCGGGTCACGGACCGGCGGCAAGGCGCCGGGCGTCCTCGGCCGCGCGCTCAGCAAGCCCTTCCGCAGCAGTTCCAGGGCGGTCGGCCGCAGCGGTTCGGCGGGCCGGCGGGCCCGTGGCCGCATGCCGTTCTGACCCCGGACAGAAGAGAGGAGCCACAGTGGACGAATCGTCAGTGCGGGCGGTGGGCTGGGCACGCTCCCTCCCGATGAGCACCGGGCCGAAGGCGGCACGCGACTGGGCGCGCGAGCACCTGGAGGGCCTCGGTTGGACGCACAGCCGCGCACAGACGGTGGACGACGTGCTGCTGACCGTCTCCGAACTCGTCACCAACGCCCACCTCCACGCCCACTCCACGGCCCGCCTCGTGATGACCTGGGACGGCCGGTGCCTGCACATCACCGTGCACGACGACGACGCCGCCCTGCCCACACCGCGCGAGCCCAGCCGCGACCGTCTCGGCGGGCGCGGCATGTTCCTCGTCGATGCCCTCGCCGACGGCTGGGAAGCGCGCCCCTGCCCCCACGGCAAGGCCGTCACGGTCTGCTTCTGTCCGTCGGCCCCCACGACCGGGTCCCACTGACCCGCGCTCACCAGCCAGTACGTCTCGTTCGCGGAAACCCGGGTATCCGCGAGGTCGTATCACCGTCACACGCACGTCAGGGAGTCCCCGTGTCGTCCACCGATGTCGTCGAACTCATCCTGCGGGACCACCGCCGCATGGAGGACCTCTTCCGCGTCCTGCGGAACGCCGAAGCGGACCGTGCCGCCGCCCTGAAGGAGTTCGCGGATCTGCTCATCGCACACGCCTCGGCCGAGGAGGACGAGGTCTATCCGGCGCTGCGGCGGTACAAGAACGTCGACGGCGAGGACGTCGACCACAGCGTGCACGAACACCACGAAGCCAATGAGGCGCTGCTGGCCCTGCTGGAGGTGGAGGACACCGCCTCCGACGCATGGGACGAAAAGCTCGAAGAACTGGTCACGGCGGTCAACCACCACGCGGACGAGGAGGAACGCACCCTCCTCAACGATGCCCGGGAGAACGTCGCCGAGGACCGCCGCGCCGCACTGGGACAGAAGTTCCTGAAGGCACGCGCGCGGTATCTGGAATCCGGCTGCGGCGGCGTCGAGAACGTGCGCGAGCTGGTCGCCGCCGCCGACGACTGACCTCTCCCGGCCCGGAAGGCGAAGAATGACCAGCACCGAGCAGACACCGGCCACCGCGGACGGCACGCGAGGCGGCGGGGCCCTCGGCGAGCGGGCGGTGCGGATACGGCGCCGGCTGGAGCGTCTGATCGGCATCGCGGCCACCGAAGGGAACGCGCTGCTCGCCCTGCGCAACGGCGACGAGATCTTCCCCGCCATGCTCGACGCCGTCCGGTCCGCCGAGCACACGGTGGACATGATGACCTTCGTGTACTGGAAGGGCGCCATAGCCCGCGAGTTCGCGCACGCACTGGCGGAACGGGCCCGGGACGGGGTCAGGGTGCGGCTGCTCCTGGACGGCTTCGGCAGCCGGCTGATCGACAAGGATCTGCTGGCGGAGATGGGCCGGTCGGGCGTGCAGGTGGCCTGGTTCCGCAAGCCGCTGTACCTGTCACCGCTCAAGCAGAATCACCGCTGCCACCGCAAGGTGCTGGTCGTGGACGAGCAGACCGCCTTCACCGGCGGCGTGGGCATCGCCGAGGAGTGGTGCGGCGACGCCCGCGGTCCGGGTGAGTGGCGGGACACCCATGTGCGGGTCCGCGGGCCGGCCGTGGACGGCATCGCGGCGGCGTTCGCGCAGAACTGGGCCGAGTGCCACGACGAGCTCTTCGACGACCGGGACCGGTTCACCGGCCACCGCCCGCAGGGCGACGCGGTGGTGCAGGTGGTACGCGGTTCGGCCAGTTTCGGCTGGCAGGACATGCAGACCCTGATCCGGGTGATGATCGAGTCGGCCGAGGAGCGGTTCCGGCTCGCCACCGCCTACTTCTCCCCGGACGCCTACTTCGTCGAGCTGCTGTGCGCCGCCGCACGGCGCGGCGTCGAGGTGGAGATCCTGCTGCCCGGCCCGCACACCGACAAGCGGGTCTGCCAGCTGGCCGGACAGCACTTCTACGAGGACCTGCTCGCCTGCGGGGCGAAGGTGTACCAGTACCAGCCGACGATGCTGCACACCAAGGTCATCACCGTGGACCGCACGGCGGCTCTCGTCGGCTCCACCAACTTCAACCGGCGCTCCCTCGCCCACGACGAGGAAGTCATGCTCGCCGTCCTGGACGAGGAGTTCACCGCGACCCTCGACGCCCACTTCGACGCCGACACGGCGGCGAGCCGACTGATGCGGCCCGGCCGCTGGAGGAGACGCAACCTCCTGCAACGCACCCGCGAATACGCCGTCCAGCCCATTCGCCGCTACCTGTGACGACCTGCCCGCCCACGGAAGCGCGTACCGCCGGGACAGCCGGCCGCCGGGCGGGGTGGCGTCGAGCAGGAGCAGTGCACCGTTCCCCTCGGTGACCACCTCGGCCGCGGGCAACATCTCCAGCAGGCCGCACCGGCTCGCGCCCGGACCGCCCCACCCGCCACGCGGATCTCGGCCGGATCTACACCAGTGGCATCGGCTTCCACCACGCGAAGCCGCGTTCCGCGAAACACGGATGGAGCCAAGCGCCACACCGATCGGTCACTGATCCGGGAAACGAACTCGTAGTTCATCCCTCTGACTTCGCCGCCGGTGTCCGGTGCTCAGACTGGTCCTCACGGTCCACGGTGATCACCACCGCAGCGGCGTTCGCGGTGTCAAGACTGCGGCTTCTCCAACTCGCCGGCCGTGGGGTGAGAGAAGGACTCGTGTTCTTCCACGACTTCACCGTCGAGCACATCCCCGTCAGCCACCCGGTGTGAGGGTTCCGCGAGGGGCAGGCCGGCGAGGTGCTTCTTGAGCCTCTTGGCCATCGGCAGATAGGTCGCGAAAGTGAGGCTGCCGGAGACGGCGGCTCCTACGAGAGGGATGGCTTTCGAAACGGTCGTCGCGAAGGACTGCGTCGTCATCTTGACACCGAGGTAGCCCGCGACTTTCTTCACCAGGGGGTAGACGACCCCGTGAGTGAGTGCCTTCTGGGGCAGCTTCTTGGCGACCTGCTCCGCCATCATCCCCGCAACTTTCCCCACCGCGACGTTCGCCGACTTGGTGCCGAACATCACGCCGAAGAACAGAGTGAGCACGGCCTTGGTCGCGTCATCGACGTCATCGCCCTCGCCGGAGAACAGATCGGGCCAGCTGTACAGGTAGGCGAGCTTCTGCGAGATACGCAGCATGTGACCGACGTACTGTGCCGTGTCGGCCGGCACTGTGGCGGGGAGGGCGAGGATGCCGGGTATCCCGGCGGCGGCGGAGAGAGCGCTGACTTTGGCGGTCTCGTAGCGGATGGAGTCGTTGGCCGCCTTGTCGAGGACCTCGGCACGGATGCCCGCCGCAGCGGGAGTCTCCTCCACCGCCCTGCGGATGTCGTCCTCCGAGCAGTGGCGCGCCAGCGCACTGCGGAGGTACGTCTCCCTGTCGATGCGCACACCCGGAAGCTTCGCTGCCGCCAGCAACAGCGTGAAGAAACGCGACTCGGGGTTCTCGATCTCTGCACCCTGCTTCATGGCAGCAACCTACAGTGCTCCCCGCTGCACGGGCCCCCGGCAAGCACACTCCGCCGAGGGCCCTGCCCCTGTCAGAGGGCCGCGAACCCGACGAACGCGGTCCATGCCGTGGGGTGCACGGTGAGTGCGGCGCGGGTGGTGTCCTTGGAGTCGCGGACGTGGACCCTGCCGGGGTGGGGGGCGACCTCTATGCATTCGCCGCCCGCTCCACTGCTGTAACTGCTTTTGATCCAGGTCGACTCAGATACGGGCTGTTCGACGTTCATCTCTCTCCAAGCAACTTCTCGACGAAGGCCAGCGACTCGCGCGGAGTGAGCGCTTGGGCTCGAAGGAGTCCGTACTGCTCCTCGATCTCTCGGACTTGCTTCCGCGCTGTGTAAAGGCGACTGTCCTGCTGCGCCTCCACGTACGCGATCCTCCGCCCTTCCTTGGTCTCGATCAAGGTGAAGGGACCAGCCAGTCCAGCGTGCTCGTCCCGCTCGGTCGGCAGCACCTGGAACTCGACGTTACGCCGCTGGCCCTGGAGCAAGATCTGCTCCAACTGCCCTCGCATGACGTTCCACCCACCCAACGGCCTCCGTAGAACCACTTCCTCGACGACGAAGCTGAGGGTGGGCAACTGCGTGCGGCCGAAGATCTCCTGCCGGGCCAGACGTGCTGCCACCCTCTGCTCGACTACGTCCTCGTGCAGCAAAGGCCGCCAGTTGGTGAACACCGCCCGCGCATACTCCTCGGTCTGCAAGAGACCGGGCACCGCTTGGTTGGCATACACATGCAGCTCGACCGCCTCGGCCTCCAACTTGGCCGCATCCCGGAAGAACGCCGGATACTGAGCCCGAGCCACCTCCTCTTTACTCGCCTTCAGCACCCCGCACGCTTCCAGCACCTCGTCGGCCCGGTCGATGAACTTCGGCGGCGGGATACGTCTCCCCTGCTCGAACGAGGCGATCGTCGAGGCCGAGTACCCGGTCAGGGAACCCAGCCTCGCCCGGTCCATCCCGGCCCGCTCCCGGAACAACTTCAACTGCCGCCCGAACACGCACAGGATGCCCGTCCCGAACTCGTACTCCGGCTGCTGAACCTCGTCGTCCACGCCGCGACTCCTCCCGTACGACCTCGTCAACGCGTCACTTTTGTTCCACGCTACGCACAGTCCGCGACCGCGTACGGCATGAAGTCGGCATCTCCCCCGAACGAGCATGCGCCACAGCACCGCGCCACCCAAGCTGGGGATTACTGGCGCTGCCAGTCCTTTCGTCGGGCTGATGCTCTCGGACAACGCAATCCCAGGACGGCCTCACCACCAGTGAATACCTCTAGGGCAGTGGCGAGACGAGCACTGTGCCGATCAGCTTCGCGGCCTCAGCTCGAAATGCTGCTGGCTGAGCAGCTTCATTCCAGAGCGCGGCGTGGCCCTTCCCGGATGGTGCGGGGAGGAGCACGCCGCGTCTTGTTCTCTGCACCTCGTCCCGGCACTGGTCGCCGAGCCAGGAGTTACGAGCGTACGTGCGAACCTTGGCGTTGTCTTGCTCATACCGCTTGACGCCGTACTGCTGACTCCAACTCCCGTACCCCGGTGACGCGCGGGTGCTGCTCAGCCAGTTCGGTGACGATCTTGCGGATGGCGGGCCGGTCCCGGACTTCTCCGGGACTGGATCGGTACGCGGACAGCAGCGCCTGGGCTGCCTGCTGCGGGCGCTGCCATGCCCACCAGGCCCGAGCCATGTCGGTGCCCAGCCGCGCCTTGCGCTCGGCAGTCGGGAACTGCTCGGGCCGCAGGTCCTTCCCGGCTTCCAGAGCGGCTCCCGCATCCCCGAGGGCCCAGTGCACGCCGACGGCGTACAGGTCGACAGCGGCCGGGGTGATGGGGAACAAGCGGCCGGCCGGTGCGCTCGACGGCAGTCGGCGGGCTGCGCGGCGGGCTTCCTCGGTCATCGCCAGGGCCTGCGCGCGGTGTCCGCCGCGGGCGGCGGTGTAGGCGAGGGTGCACAGCATCTGCGCGTACGCCGATGCCGCCGCGTCGGTGCGCAGGCCGGTCGCTTCGACGCCGGAGGCGGCTGCCGTCATCAGGCGCTGGGCTTCGGCGGTGCGGTGGTGCGGTCCTGGTGGCGCAGCACGATCGCCAGTTCGCGGGCGGCGGCTGCGGAGGCGAGGGGCGAGCCGGATACCTCGGCCCAGGTACGGGCACGATCCGCGGCGAGCCTGGCCTGATGGTAGGAGCCGATCTTGCTCAGCACGGAAGCGGCCAGGCTGTAGACGGAGGACAGGCGGGCCTGATCCAGGTCCCGGCGTGAGGCCGCGGCGGCATGCCCGTCGCCGATGAGGCCGGGCAGGGCGGCGAGCAGGGGGCCGTGCGCGCCCTTGTCGTACAGCTCGCGGGCGGTGGCCAGCCGGGTGTCCAGTGCCCCGGCGCCGGTCGGGGCGGGCGTGTCGGCCAGGGCCTCGTCCAGGCCCATCAGCAGGGTGGCCGGTCCGGCGACCGCCGTGGCGGCGAACAGCGTGCGGCGGCGCATCGGGTCCTCCTCGACGTGCGAACTGGCCGTCACTCTAGTGGCGGCCGACACGTTCGGGGCGGGTGGCGCCAGTGAATGCACCAGGATGTGTCGCGGGACGCCGACTTCCAGCGCGGCGCGGTGCACCAGGGTCAGGTCGACCACCCTGGCGCGGCGCTCCAGCCGGGAAACAGTGGCCGGCGAGCAGCCGAGCCGGTCACCGAGAGTGGCGAGGGTCCAGTTGTGGTGTTCGCGGCCGAGCCGGATGAGTGCGCCGGGACGCCGCTGCTCGATGAACTCGCGAGCCTCGGCGGTGTTCCACGGGTCACCTGGCACAGGTCCCCCTCCCACGCCGCACGACCGGGGCTTCCACGGTACGGGGAGGTCCACAACGCCGTCGAGACCGCTTGCAGGGCATGCAAACCCCCTGCAGGGGTGGTTAGTTGACCACCTCCCCGCGTCTGGGGGCGGTGTTGTGGATGGCAGAGCCCCAAAGCTGCGGGGCACCGTCCATCGGAGGCATCATGGCAACGGCTGTCGTACTCCCCCCGGCCACCGACCCGACGACCGGCCCGGTCCGATCGGCGCGGGAGGTCGTGCCGGCCGGCCTGTGGGACAAGCAGGTCCGGCTCCTCGTGCGCGACTACCCGTACGACTCGGTCATGGCAGCCCGGGTCCTCGGACAGGGCTACGCCTACCTGCTGACCGCCATGCACCACCGCGGCCAGAAGTCGGTGCTGGCGCCCAGCAAGCTCGTCGACATCGGCGTCCACACGATCATCCTGGACACCGTGGCGTACGCCGAGCTGTGCGACCGCTTCAACGCCGGCGCCTTTCTCCACCACGTGCCCCACGTCGAGATGAAGGACGACGGCTCCGTGATGAGGACCGCGCACATCATCGCGGCCGACGGCTGGGAGGTCGACCTGCCACTGTGGGCGGACGCCGCGACGTGCGGCCCCTGCCACCCCGGCAACGACTCGCACTGACGGGAGCGACGGGCCGGGCCCCACGCCGACCCTCAGCGGGGCCCGGCTCGCGTGCGGGTGAAGTTCCGCGAAGCCCGCCCGGCCACGGGCCGCACCCGCCAGGATGACGCGGGTGACGACCACCACCGACCTCTGGCACCACTTCGGCCGCACCCGCGCCGAACGCGACCGCGCCGTACCCGACGCCTTCCACTGGATCTGGAGCCAGGACGGCGGCCCCGGCTCCGAGGTCCTGGGCGACCTCACCGGCAAAGTCGTGGGAGACCTCGGCGCCGGAGCGGCCCGGCACGCCGCTCACCTCGCCACCCATCACACCCCCGCCCGAGTCGACGCCGTAGACGCCTCACCCGCCCAGCACGCCATGGCCACCGACCTGTACGGCCACCTCTCCCCCCACCTGCGCATCATCCGATCCGACGTCGTGAAGCACCTGCGGGCAGAGGCCGGCACCTACGACGTGCTGTACAGCGTCTTCGGCGCGGTCGACTTCACCGACCCCTACGAACTGCTCCCGGCCGCAGCCACCGCGCTGCGACCGGGCGGCCTGCTGGCCTTCTCCACCCTCGCCCACTACCTGGGCGGCACGCCGGCGGAGGCCGACGTCGTTCCCGCCGACATCCCGGCGAAGGCCCCGGACGGGGAAACGGCCACGTTGCGCCGCTGGGTCCTGCAGGAAAACGTCTGGATGAAGGCCCTGGACGAGTCCGCATTCACCCGAATCAGCGTCGAACGGTTGCTGTCGACGATCGACACGCCGCGCAGCGCGGACACACTGCTCGTGAGGGCCGTCCGGCAAGCCTGAAGCCCTGGACGCAGGACGCCGTCGCCTTGTGCAGCAGGCAGAATCAAGGCAACGACGCCGCGACACCCGCTCCTGTGATGTGCAGGTGCAGGTGCAGGTGAGCCTGCGGGGCCGAGCAACGGCGCGAAACCTCGTCGGCCTGTTCCCGCTCAGACGTGTCGTCCCCCCCTCTGCTCCAGGGACTTTTCAGGGACTTCCAGCGCTGTCCGAGGGACTTCCGAGGGACTTCCGAGGGACTTTCCGCCGCCTGACGCGGCAAGCCCCCGAAAGACCGGAAAGGGCCTCCGACGCAGGTCAGAGGCCCTTTCTAAGGCAAAGCCGCAGGTAGCGGCAGACGAGTCGGGCTGTACGCCGGGTTCTGTTCCGGAGGGTCCTCGCGGACCGTCCGGCGACGGCCATCCATCTAGGACCGGCGTTGCCACCGGCCTCCAGCGGTCTACCCGCGGACTCGGGCGGGCCGCCCTCAGTCATCCGCGCAGAAGCACCGGGGTGCTTCCTTCTTGACCTTGCTCCGGGTGGGGTTTACCTAGCTGCCCAGGTCGCCCTGGGCACTGGTGGTCTCTTACACCACCGTTTCACCCTTACCCAGCGCCTGAGCGCTGGGCGGTCTGCTTTCTGTGGCACTGTCCCGCGGGTCACCCCGGGTGGCCGTTAGCCATCACCCTGCCCTGTGGAGCCCGGACGTTCCTCGGGAAGTCCCGTGAGGGACTCCACGCGGCCGCCCGCCCGGCTCGTCTGCCGTGCCGACCATGGTACCGGGCCGGGCGTCAGAGGAAGTCCGCGGTGTCCAGGTCGAAGGCGAAGGGGGCGGGGAGGGTGAGGGGCTTGCCCAGGGGGCGGGTGCAGTGCTCGCGGTAGTCGTTCTCCTCCGGGTCGCTGAACAACGTGACCGAGGACGTCTCTCGATCGACGAGCAGGTAGAGGGGGATGCCGCCGCGGGCGTAGCAGCGGCGTTTGGCTTCGCGGTCGGCCTGGGGCTTGGTGGAGGTGACCTCCAGGACCATCGCGACGCCCTCGCAGGGCATCCAGGAGGCGGCGCCCCGGTAGAGCCGCAGCCGGGTCGGGGCGAAGGTGCCGTCCGGAAGCACGTGGTTCTTGGGGCAGGCGCCTCCGCTGCTCAGTTTCAGGCCCTTGTTGCCCGAGAATTGCATGTCGGTCGCGGACTGCCTGATCACCTGGCTGACGATCAGCCCGATGTAGTCCTCGTGATCCCCGTCCGGCGGCGGTGTCACAACGATCTCCCCCTCGATCAGCTCGGCCCGGAAGCCTTCCGGGGTGTCGAGGGCGAGGAACCCCTCCAGCAGGACGTCTGCCTGCGTGAGTGGTTCGTGGGCCCTGCCGGTCATGTCACGCCCCTCCTTCGGTCGCTCGCCAGAGTGGGACATCGGAAGATCACCTGTCGCCGGGATCGGGAACCGTTCCCTCGATCGTGGCACACAACCGGGCCGTACCCTGGTCGACAGCCAGATCGAAGGAGTACGTGTGCTTGTCCTGCTGCCGCCGTCCGAGGGAAAGGCGCCGTCCGGGCGGGGTGCCCCGCTGAAGCCGGAGTCGCTGTCGTTGCCGGGGCTCGCCGAGGCACGGGCGGCCGTGCTCGACGAGCTGGTCGAGCTGTGCGCGGCGGACGAGGAGAAGGCCCGGGAGGTGCTCGGGCTGAGCGAGGGGCTGCGGGGCGAGGTCGGCAAGAACGCCGCGCTGCGGACGGCCGGGGCGCGGCCCGCCGGGGAGATCTACACCGGGGTGCTGTACGACGCCCTGGACCTGGGCTCCCTCGACCAGGCCGCGCAGCGGCGGGCCGGGCGGGAACTGCTGGTCTTCTCGGGGTTGTGGGGCGCGGTCGGGGTCGGCGACCGGATTCCCTCCTACCGGTGCTCGATGGGGGTGAAGCTGCCGGGGCTCGGGGCGCTGGCCGGGCACTGGCGTGCTCCGATGGCCGAGGTGCTGCCCGAGGCGGCCGGGGACGGGCTGGTGCTGGACCTGCGGTCGGCGGCGTACGCGGCGGCCTGGAAGCCGAAGGGCGAGGTCGCGGAGCGGACGGCGACGGTACGGGTGCTGCACGCGCCCACCCGCAAGGTGGTCAGCCACTTCAACAAGGCGACCAAGGGGCGGATGGTGCGGAGCCTGCTGGCGGACGGGGGCGTGCCCGAGGGGCCCGCCGAGCTGGTGGAGGCGTTGCGGGATCTCGGGTACGTGGTGGAGGCCGAGGCGCCGGCGCGGGCGGGGCGGCCGTGGGCGCTGGATGTGCTGGTGGATGAGGTTCACTGAGAGCGGGTGTTGCAGTATGTGCAACGTTCGTTGCGTCAGCTGCGTGCCCTGGTGAAGATGAGGGCATGACTTCTCCCGCGACCGCGACCGTGCCCTCCGCTTCCGTACTCGACCTCGCGCCCGTCGTCCCCGTCGTGGTCGTCGACGACGCCGCCGACGCCGTACCGCTGGCGCGGGCGCTGGTCGCCGGGGGGCTGCCGGCGATCGAGGTCACGCTGCGGACGCCGGCCGCGGTCGGTGCGATCGAGGCCATCGCGGCCGAGGTGCCGGACGCGGTGGTCGGCGCCGGGACGGTCCTCACACCCGCGCAGGTCAACGAGGTCGTGGCGGCCGGGGCGCGGTTCCTGGTCAGCCCGGGGTGGACGGAGGCGCTGCTGGAGGCCATGCGGGCGTCGGGCGTGCCGTTCCTGCCGGGGGTGTCGACCACGTCGGAGGTGGTGGCGCTGCTGGAGCGCGGGGTGCGGGAGATGAAGTTCTTCCCGGCCGAGGCGGCGGGCGGCACCGCCTACCTCAAGGCGCTCTCCGCCCCGCTGCCGCAGGCGCGGTTCTGCCCGACGGGCGGAATCACCCCGGCCTCCGCACCCGAGTACCTCGCCCTGCCCAACGTCGGGTGCGTGGGCGGGAGTTGGATGCTCCCGAAGGACGCGGTCGCCGGGCGGGACTGGGGGCGGGTCGAGGCGCTGGCGCGGGAGGCGGCGGGGCTCGGCTCAGCGCAGGTGTGACGTCTCGTTGAAGAGCCGGACGCTGGCGCCGCCGTCGGCGTAGTAGGCCACCGCCGACAGGGAGGCCGCCGACAGTTCCATGCGGAACAGGGACTCGGTGGGGGCGCCCAGGGCGAGTTGGACGAACGTCTTGATCGGCGTCACGTGGGAGACCAGGAGAACCGTGCGGCCCGCGTGCGCCGCGACCAGTTTGTCGCGGGTGGCGGCGATCCGGGCACCGGTCGCCGCGAAGGACTCGCCGCCGCCGGTGGGCTCGGCGTCCGGGGAGGTGAGCCAGGCGTTCAGGTCGTCGGGCCAGCGTTCGCGGACCTCGGCGAAGGTGAGACCCTCCCAGGCCCCGAAGTCGGTCTCGCGCAGGCCCTCCTCCACGCTCACGTCGAGGCCCAGGCGGGCGGCGACGATCTCGGCGGTCTGCCGGGTGCGGGCCAGCGGGGAGGTGACAACCGCCTGGACAGTGCCGCGCCGGGCGAGGGCGGCGGCAGCCTTCTCCACCTGCTCGCGGCCGGTGTCCGAGAGGGAGGGGTCGCTGCCGCCGCTGCCCGAGAAACGCTTCTGCGGGGTGAGGGGGGTCTCGCCGTGGCGCAGGAGGACGAAGGTGGCGGGGGCGCCCATGTCGGGGGGTCCCCAGCCGGGGGTGGCGACGGTCCGCGCGGCACCCACATCGGCGGCCGTGCCAGCGACACCGCCCGCGACTGCGGCCGTGCCACCGAGACCGCCCGCGACTGCGGCCGTTCCTCCGTCTCCGCCCGCCTCGGCGGCCGTCCCGCCGTCACCGCCGCCGCCACCGCCTCCGTCACTGTCCAGTTCCGCCGTCGACGCCGACGGCGACCACCGCTTGCCCCGCGCCCCCGCGTCCATCGCCTCGTTGGCCAGCCGGTCGGCGTGCTTGTTGTCGGCGCGCGGGATCCACTCGTACGTCACCCGGTCCGGCGGGAAGACGGACCGCGCCTCGGTGGCGAGCGGCTTCATGGCGGGGTGCTTGATCTTCCAGCGGCCCGACATCTGCTCGACGACGAGCTTGGAGTCCATCCGGACGCGCACCGTGGCCCGCGGGTCCAGCCCGTGCGCGGCGCGCAGGCCGGCCAGCAGGCCCCGGTACTCGGCGACGTTGTTGGTGGCGACGCCCAGGTACTCGGCGGCCTCCACCAGGGTCTCCCCCGTGGCCGCGTCCCGCACCACCGCGCCGTACCCGGCGGGACCCGGGTTGCCCCGCGACCCGCCGTCGGCCTCGACGACGAACTCCCGCACAGCCACCACCCTCAGCAGACCTACAGTCCCGAGTCGGACGTACGCACGAGAATGCGACGGCAGTTCTCGCACCGCACCACCGTGTCGGGGGCCGCCGCGCGGATCTCGTTGATGTCGGTGATCGCCAGCTCCTGGCGGCAGCCCTGGCAGGTGCGCTGGTAGAGCTTGGCCGCGCCGATGCCGCCCTGCTGCTCGCGGAGCTTGTCGTAGAGCTTGAGCAGGTCGGCGGGGACGGAACCGGCGACGACCTCGCGCTCCTTGGTCACCGAGGCGGCCTCGCGGTCGATCTCCTCGAAGGCGGCGTCCCGGCGGCCGGTCGCGTCGTCGATCTTCGCCTGCACGGAGGCGACCCGCTCGGTCAGCTCGGCGACCCGCTGCTGGGCGGACTCGCGGCGCTCCATCACCTCCAGGACCACGTCCTCCAGGTCGCCCTGGCGCTTGGCGAGGGAGGCGATCTCGCGCTGGAGGTTCTCCAGGTCCTTCGGGGAGGTGACGGCACCGGAGTCCAGGCGCTGCTGGTCGCGGGCGGCGCGCTGGCGCACCTGGTCCACGTCCTGCTCGGCCTTGGTCTGCTCGCGGGCGCAGTCGCTCTCCTCGGTCTGCGCGGCGACGAGCAGGTCGCGCAGCTGGGTGGCGTCCTTGCTCAGCGACTCCAGCTCGGCGTGCTCGGGCAGCGACCGGCGCTTGTGCGCGAGCTGCTGGAGGCGGACGTCGAGGGCCTGGACGTCGAGGAGTCGGATCTGGTCGGCGGGCGCGGCGTTCAGTTGGGGGCTCCAGGTGAAGGGGAGTGGCTGGTCCAGGGGTCGGTGACCGTCTTCGAGACGTGGACGCGCAGGTCCCATCCGTGCCGGTCGGAGATCTCGTCGAGCTGGCTCGCGGCCAGTTCGCACCAGGGCCACTCGGTGGCCCAGTGCGCGGCGTCCAGCAGCGCGAGGGGGCTGTGCGCCACGGCCTCGGACGCCGGGTGGTGGCGCAGGTCCGCGGTGAGGAAGGCGTCGACACCGGCCGCCCGTACGTGCTCGAAGAGGCTGTCGCCGGAGCCGCCGCTGACGGCGACCGTGCGGACCAGGGCCTCGGGGGCGCCGGCGACGCGGATGCCCTGCGCGGTGGCGGGCAGCCGGGCGGCGGCTCGGGCGGCCAGCTCGCGGACGGTCAGCGGGTGGTCCAGGGCGCAGATCCGGCCGAGTCCGCGCCGCCCGGCGGGGTCGGTGGCGTCCGGCACCAGCGGCCCCGTGACCCGCAGGTCCAGGGCACCGGCCAGCGCGTCCGAGACGCCCGGGTCGGCGGTGTCGGCGTTGGTGTGGGCGACGTGCAGCGCGATGTCGTGCTTGATGAGCGTGTGCACCACGCGGCCCTTGAAGGTGGAGGCGGCGACCGTGGTCGTGCCCCGCAGGTACAGGGGGTGGTGGGTGACCAGCAGGTCGGCGCCGAGGTCCACCGCCTCGTCGACGATCTCCTGGACGGGATCGACGGCGAACAGGACCCGCTGGACCTCCTGGCCGGGCTCCCCCGTGACGGTGCCGACCGCGTCCCAGGACTCGGCCCGCTCGGCGGGCCACAGGTTCTCCAGCGCGGCGATGACTTCTGACAGACGGGGCACGGACCCAAGGCTACCTGCCTGTTTCGCGGCGCAGTACCGCCACCGCCGCCCCGTTCCCGGCCCGCCCGCGGCCCGCCCCGGACCAGCACATCCGCCGCTCGATCCTCAGGTTAACCGTTTCGCTTCCATCCGTTTGTGTGAAGCGGACGGTCGTCGGGACCACGTCCGTGCGTACGAAACTAGCTTCGTCGCCGGAGGTGACCGAACGATGACAGCCTGTGCTATCGAGCCTTCGGCGGACCAGGGAAGCGACGGGACACCGCGGGCGGGCTGTTCCCTCACCGTGGACGCGGCGTACGCGGCCCGGCTGGCCGGCCGTGACGGGGGCCGTTACCCGGAGCGCTGGACGCTGGACGGTCCCGAGCCGTACGCGGTGCCGCTGCCCGGCAGCCGGCCGGAGGAGCCGGGCACCGAGGTGCAGCCGATGGGCGACGGACGGGTGCTGATCCACCGCCGGGCGGGCGGGCGGCACGTGTTCACGCTGCTGTACCCGACCCAGGGGCCCGGCACCGGTG
Organism: Streptomyces sp. NPDC090994; assembly: GCF_044768905.1. Taxonomy (NCBI): domain Bacteria; kingdom Bacillati; phylum Actinomycetota; class Actinomycetes; order Kitasatosporales; family Streptomycetaceae; genus Streptomyces; species Streptomyces sp. NPDC090994. The sequence continues at coordinate 24,507 of NZ_JBIVWS010000003.1, read as the reverse complement.
AGCTGCCGCTGGGCGGCGTGGAGTGCCCGGACGACGGGACCCGGCTGCGGCTGCTGCCCCCGGCGCCGGACGGCGAGACGGCGTACGCCCTGGAGGTCGGCCCGCGGTCGGCGTCCGTGTGGCTGGTGGCCGGCGGCGCCTTCGGCCCCGAGCACCTGGCCGAGGTGCCGGGCCGCTGCTCGGGCGGGGTGTGGCTGGACCGTACGGCCCGGATACTCGCGCTCGACCGGGAGGAGGCCGGGCCCGCCGGGCCGGTCGTCAAGACGGTCGTCGTGGACCTGGAGCGGGGCGGTGAGGTCTCGCCCCTGCTCCAGATCGCCGCCGGCAGCGACGACCGGCTGCTGCTGGCCGACCCGGACAGCGGGCTGCTGCTGATCCGCTCCGACGCGCCCTCCCCCGGGCGGGCCCGGCTGGGCTGGGGGGTGCTGGGCAGCACGCTGCCGGTGCGGTTCCCGCGGTGCCTGCGGCTGCCGGACCGCGCCCTGACGCCGTTCGCGGTCCAGCCCGGCCAGATGCTGACGCCGGAGCGGTGCGCGGTGGCGCTGCGGGTGGACGGCCCGACGGGCAGCTGGGTCGGGATGTGGCGGCCCGACCGGCGGCAGCTGCACCAGTTGCCGGCGCCGCGCGGCTGGCTGGCGGGCGCGGGCTGGTGGTCCGCCGACGGGCTGCTCCGGCTGCCGTACACCACGGCGGAACGGCCCTGCGCCGTAGCCGCGCTGGCCGTGCCGGGAGGTACGGACCCGGAACCCGAGCCGGACCCGGAACTCCCGGCGGCGGGCGCCCCGTCCCGTCCGGTTCCGCTCCAGGAGGCACCGCTGGCGCGGCTTGTAACAAAGTAGTGCCGGTTGGCGCGGCCGTCTGGATTCGCCCCGAGGCGTCCCGGATACACTCCTTCGGCTGTTAGAAAGATCATGTTGACGGGGTGAATTCCTTCCGATGAACGACGCCAGCACGAACCAGCCGATGCGGGCCGACGGTGCCGACGTTCGGACGACGACCGACTCCGGCCACGGCCGGCACCGCGGTCCGGTCTCCGCACAGGACGGCGAGACGACCCCGCAGGGCCGTCATCGCAAGCCGGCCGAGGAGAGCGGGACGGCCGCCGCCTGACACGGCGTACACGCGAGGCCCCGCCCGGTCACCATGACGGGCGGGGCCGTCGCGTGTCACGGGACGTCACGGGATGCGGATGCCGCCGGTGACGGCATCGGTGGCGGCATCGGTGACGGTGACCGCTCCGGTCAGCACCGGGGCGGTCGCCTCCCCGCGCCCCGCGGCGTCCACCGCCACCCGCACCACCGTGCCCGCGCCCGTCCCCGCGCGCTCCCGCCACATCCGCACCCGCAGCGTCTCCCCCGGGTACACCACCCCGGCGAACCGCGTCCGGTAGTCCCGCACCCGGGTCACGTCCCCGTCGAGCAGCGTGTCGACGACCGCCTTGAGTGTCATGCCGTAGGTGCACAGCCCGTGCAGCACCGGCCGCCCGAACCCGGCGCGCGCCGCGAAGACGGGATCGGCGTGCAGCGGGTTCCAGTCGCCGCTGAGCCGGTAGAGCAGCGCCTGCTCCTCCCGCACCCGCCGCTGCACGACCGCGTCGGGCTCCCCGCCGGGCACCTCGGCCCGCCCCGAAGGCCCGCGCTCACCGCCCCACCCGCCCGCTCCCCGTACGTAGATCTCGGCGTCGTCGGTCCACAGCGGCCCGTCGGCGTCCGCCGCCTCGGTCCGCAGGACCAGTACCGCCGCCTTGCCCTTGTCGTACACGGCGGTGATCCGGGAGGTCACGACCGCCGTGCCGCGCACCGGCAGGGGCCGCGCCGTCCGGACCCGCTGGCCGCCGTGCAGGACGTGGGCCAGGTCGACGTCGACGCCGGGCCGGTCCAGCCCGGCGATCACACCGGGCGCGCCCGCGCCGGCGACGGTGGCGAAGCTCGGCAGGACGTGTAGCCGGGACTCCAGGACGTAGCGCAGTTCGCGGGGGTCGGTGGCGGGGACACCGGCGCCGATGCCGAGGTGGTAGAGCTGGACGTCCTTGTGGTCCCAGGTGATCTCGCCGGTACGGGGCGCGGCGGCGAGGGCGACGGCTGCGTCGATGGGCACGGTTCTCCTGACGGCGGTCGGGGCACTGGCTGCTCCGAGGGAACCAGGACATTCGTCCCGCCGGAAGCCGTACGGGCGTCTCTGCCGCGCCCTGCCGCCCCGCGACCAGAATCGGGCCGTGCAGGACAGAGCCGGACCGGACCGGAGACCGGACTGCACCGGACCGGACCGGAGACCGGACAGGGCCGGAGACATGAGGCGGAAGGGGAAGACAAGGACCATGACTCGGCCACGAGCGCTGCGCGGGATCTCCTGCCGACTGGACGCCTGGGACCTGGCGCGCGAGCCGCGCGGCCGGGAGGGGACGCCGGGCCCGCCGCCCACCGGCTTCGCCCTGCTCCCCTGGCTGCTGATGGGCCTGGGCTCGCTCGCCAACATCTTCCAGGACGACACGTCCGACCCCGTCCTCGCCGGCGCGGGCCTGCTCGCCTTCAACTCGCTGTACATCTACGTCACGTTCCGCTCCTTCGACCCCGCCAGGCGCCGGGCGCCCTCGACACGGGCGGCCCTGCTCCTGATGGGCCTGCTGACCTGCGCCCTGACCCTCGCCTACGGCGGCACCTGGGCCCTGTTCTTCCCGCTGCTGGGCCTGGCGGCGGGCGCGGCCCTGCGCGGCCGGCGGCCGGTCCGGTGGGGCTGGGCCCTGGCGACCCTGGCGGGTGTGGTCACGGGCGTCAGGGACGGCTGGAACGGCCTGAACATCGCGTACGGCACGCTGCTGTCGACGATGGTGACGGCGGCGATCCTGGGCCTGTCCGACGCGGTACGGGAACTGCGGGCCGCCCGCGAGGAACTGGCCCGGCGAGCGGTGGCCGAGGAGCGGCTGCGTTTCTCCCGCGACCTGCACGATCTGCTGGGCCACACCCTGTCGGTGATCGTGGTGAAGGCGGAGGCCGCCCGCCGGCTGTCCGCCCGCGACCCCGCGGCGGCCGTCGCCCAGGTGACCGACATCGAGGCGGTGGGCCGGCAGGCGCTCACCGAGATCCGGGAGGCGGTGACGGGCTACCGCGAGGGCAGCCTCGGTACGGAGCTGGACCGGGCCCGCTCCGCGCTGCGCGCCGCCGACGTGGAACCGGTGGTGCGCCGCTCGGGCCCGCCGCTGCCGCCGGGGACCGAGGCACTGCTCGGGTGGGTGGTGCGGGAGGCGGTGACGAACGTCGTACGGCACAGCGGGGCGAGCCGCTGCGAGATCACGGTGCTCGGTGGTACGGAGCGGGTGCGGCTGACCGTCACGGACGACGGGCCGGGGACGGGGCGGACCGACGCCCCCGACGCCCCCGACGCCCCCGGCGGTCCGGGGGCTGGCCTGACCGGCGCCCCGGGCGCCCCCGTCGGTCCGGGCATGAGCCCGGCCGGTGCCTCCGGCGGCCTCGGTCGTCCGGGCCGTCCGGGTCCGGGCCGTCCGGGTCCGGGCCGTCCGGGTCCGGGTGGCCCGGGTGGTGGTGGCCCGGGTGGCCCGGGCGTGGGCCGTACGGACGCCGCCGGCGGCCCAGGGGTGAGCCGTACCGACGCCACCGGGGGCCCGGGCGGCCCACGCCCAGGCCGTCCGGGGGCGGACCTGACCGGCGTTTCCGGCGCCCCCGTCGGTCCGGGCATGAGCCCGGCCGGTGCCCCGAGCGGCCCCGCCGCCCCAAGAACTCCCGGCACCGGCCTGACCGGTCTGGCCGAACGCCTCGCCGCGGCGGGCGGGGCGCTGACGGCCGGGGTGACGGGGCAGGGCGGGTTCGAGGTGCGGGCGGAGCTGCCGGTGGGGGACGCGGCCGGCGCGGTCCCGTCTGCGGCGGGGGTCACGGGGAGGTGAGCGGGACGGCCCGCCGTTCCCGGGGGAACGGCCGGGTCGCCGTCCCCGTCCCCTTCCCCGACCCCGACCCAGAACGGACCGCCCCGCCCCCGACCCGGACGGGCCGTCCCCATCCTGGAACGGACCACCCCCGACCCGGAACGGGCCGTCCCCATCCCGGAACGGACCACCCCAACCCGGACGAACCGTCCCCATCCCGGAACGGACCACCCCCGACCCGGACGAACCGCCCCCCATCCCGGAACGGACCACCCCCGACCCGGAACGGACCGCCTCCCCCCGGGAGCGGGACAGGATTCGCCCCGCCTCCACCCGGGCGCGGGACGCGCCTCGCCCCCGTTCCGGCCCGCCGCGGCGCCCGCGGCTGCGCCCGCCGCGGCGCCCGTACTCTGGGCCCATGGACGAGACGCCGCACGCGCACGGCCCGGCACGGCCGGCGCGCGTCCTGCTCGCCGAGGACCAGGGCATGATGCGCGGCGCGCTCGCGCTGCTGCTCGGCATGGAGGAGGACATCGAGGTCGTCGCCCAGGTGGCCACCGGTGACGCGATCGTCGAGGCCGTACTCGCGCACCGCCCCGACGTCGCCCTCCTGGACATCGAGCTGCCGGGCCGCAGCGGCCTCGACGCCGCCGCCGAGCTGCGCGAGCGGGCCCCCGAGTGCCGGGTGCTGATCCTGACCACCTTCGGCCGGCCGGGCTACCTCCGGCGCGCGATGGAGGCCGGCGCCGCCGGTTTCCTCGTCAAGGACGGCCCCGTCGAGGAACTCGCCGGCACCATCCGCCGCGTCCTCGCCGGCGAGACCGTCATCGACCCCGCCCTGGCCGCCGCCGCGCTCAGCGCCGGACCGAACCCGCTCACCCCTCGCGAGTGCGACGTCCTCGCCGCCTCCGCGGACGGCGCCACCGTCGCCGACATCGCCGCCGCCCTGCACCTGTCCGAATCGACGGTCCGCAACTACCTCTCCGCCGCCATCGGCAAGACCGGCACCCGCAACCGCGCGGAAGCCCTCAGCGAGGCCCGCCACCAAGGGTGGATCTAAAGAGCAGGTCAAGAATTACTTAGGGACTCGAAGCAACGGAATAGGTGCTTCGGCAAACCGGGTTGGGCATACACACATCCCGTACGCCGCCCCTGCGCGTACGTCCTCGCACGCATCCGCTCACACCCGTCCCGGAGGACCGCACGCAATGAGCCACACGACGACCGACGAACCCACCAGGCGGGCGACCGGGGCCACGGTCCCGGTCCTCGCCTTCGCGGGCATCGTCGTCGCGGTGATGCAGACCCTGCTCGTCCCGGTCATCAAGGACCTGCCCCAACTCCTGGAGACCACGCCCAGCAACGCCACCTGGGTCCTGACCTCCACCCTCCTGTCCGGAGCCGTCGCCACCCCGATCATGGGCCGCCTCGGCGACCTCTACGGCAAGCGGCGCATGCTGATCCTCAGCCTGGCCGTGATGGTGGTCGGCGCGCTGGTCAGCGCGTTCACCGACGCCCTGCTCCCGATGATCGCCGGCCGTACGCTCCAGGGCTTCGCGATGGGCGCGATACCCCTCGGCATCGGCCTGATGCGCGACATGCTGCCGCGCGAGCGGCTCGGCTCGGCGATGGCGCTGATGAGCTCCTCGATCGGCGTCGGCGGCGGCCTCGCCCTGCCCGCCGCCGCCCTCGTCGCGCAGCACGCCGACTGGCACGCCCTGTTCTACGGCGCCGCCGGCCTCGGCGTCCTCTCCATCGCCCTGACCCTGGCCGTCGTACCGGAGTCCCCGCTGCGCGCCAAGGGCACCTTCGACCTCCCCGGCGCCCTCGGCCTCTCCGCCGGTCTGGTCCTCTTCCTGCTGCCCATCACCAAGGGCAGCGACTGGGGCTGGTCCTCGCCCACCACCCTCGGCCTGTTCGCCGCCGCCGTCGTCGTCCTGCTGCTGTGGGGCCTGATGGAACTGCGCGTGAAGGCCCCCCTGGTGGACCTGCGCACCACCGCACGCCGCGAGGTCCTGCTCACCAACCTCGCCTCGATCATGGTGGGCGTCTCCTTCTACGTCGTCTCCCTGGTCCTCCCCCAGCTCCTCCAGCTGCCCGCCGCCACCGGCTACGGCCTCGGCCAGTCGATGGTCGTCGCCGGCCTGTGCGTGGCGCCGCTCGGCCTGACGATGATGTTCACGGCCCCGGTCTACGCCCGTCTCTCCGCCCGCTACGGCCCCCGCACCACCCTCATCGTCGGCCTGCTGGTCATCGCGGTCGGCTACGGCGGCGGCCTCGGCCTGATGAGCGCCGCCTGGCAGACGGTCGTCACCTCGGTGCTGCTCGGCGCCGGCATCGGCCTGGCCTACTCCTCGCTGCCCGCGCTGATCATCGGCGCGGTCCCGGCCTCGGAGACGGGTGCGGCCAACGGCCTGAACACCCTGATGCGATCCATCGGTACGTCGGTGTCCAGCGCCGTCATCGGCATGGTGCTGGCCAACACCGCCGACGACGTCGGGGGCGTCGCCGTCCCGACGATGCACGGCTTCCGCGTCTCGTTCCTGATCGCGACCGCCGCGGTCGCCGCCGGCCTGGTCTTCGCGTTCTTCCTCCCCCGGCGCCGCCCCTCCGCCCACACCCAGCTGCGCGCGAGCAGCGAGGAGGACGCCAACCTGGCCCGCGCCGAGGAAGCACTGGCCGAAGAGGTGCTGAGCGGCTTCCGCGGTCGCGTGCTGGCCGCCGACGGCACGCCCGTCGCCCGTGCCAAGGTCACGCTGATCGACCGGCACGGACGGCAGGCGGGCGCGGCCTTCTCCGCCCCCGACGGCGGCTACGCGCTGCCCGTGCCCGCCCCGGGCCCGTACGTCCTGGCCGCCCGCGCCGCGGGGCACGGCCCGCTCGCCCACTCGGCGACCCACACCGGCACCCGCCACCCGGTCGACCTCGACCTGTCCCTGCCGGGCGAGACGGTCTCCGCGTAGCCCCGGACCCCGACCGCACCCCCTGTCGTCCGCCGCGACCGGGGGTGCGGCAGCATGCAGGGGACTCACAGACGGAGAAGCGAGGTCCCCCATGTCCCCGACCCCGAGCCCCGAGATCCTGACCGCCTTCGAGGCCGCGAAGGGCTTCATGCCCGCCGACGAGGGCCTGGCCCTGTACGCGGCGGCCGTGGAGGCCGCACGGCTCGGGCTGCCGCTGCTGGAGGTCGGCACGTACTGCGGACGCTCCACCCTCCTGCTCGCCGACGCGGCCCGCGCGGCCGGGGTCACCGCCGTCACCGTCGACCACCACCGCGGCAGCGAGGAGCAGCAGCCCGGCTGGGACTACCACGACCCGGAGACGGTCGACCCGGAGCTGGGCGTGATGGACACCCTGCCCGCCTTCCGCCGCACCCTGTACCGGGCCGGTCTGGAGGACCACGTCGTCGCGCTGGTCGGCCGGTCCCCGGCGATCGCCGCCCTCTGGAGGACCCCGCTCGCCCTCGTCTTCGTCGACGGCGGCCACACCGACGAGCACGCCACCGCCGACTACGAGGGCTGGGCCCCCCGAGTGGCCGAAGGCGGGCTGCTCGTCGTCCACGACGTCTTCCCGGACCCGGTGGACGAGTTCACGGGCCAGGCCCCGTACCGCGTCTGGCTCAGGGCGCTGGCGTCCGGCGCGTTCACCGAGGTCTCGGCGACCGGCTCGCTGCGTGTCCTGCGGCGTACGGGGGCGGGGATCTGAGGGCGCGGTTAGAGTCGCAGGCGTGTCGTACACAGGACCGGAGTTCGCACCGCACCAGCCCCGCCGTTCCCCGCTGCGCCGTCCGCTGACCGTGGCGCTGGCCGCCCTCGTGCCGGGCGCGCTGCTCGGTTGGGGGGTGTACGCGGCGGTCGGCGCGCCCGGCGGCGACGGCGGCACCGACCGGGCGGCGGCCGCCGGTACGGCCTCCCCGGCACCCGCCGCCACCCCCGCCTCCCCGGCCACGGGCACCCGCCCGGCCTCCCCCCGCGACGACGCCAAGGACCCGGCGGCCACCCCCGCCGCCCCCGCCCCCGCTTCCCTGAAGGGCAAGGTCGTCGTCATCGACCCGGGCCACAACCCGGCCAACTTCCAGTACCCGACCGAGATCAACCGCAAGGTGGACGTCGGTACGCACTGGAAGGAGTGCGACACCACGGGCACCGCCACCAACGCCGGCTACACCGAGGCCCGCTTCACCCTCGACGTCGCCCACCGGCTGCGCGACCTGCTCCAGGAACAGGGCGCCACGGTGAAGCTGACCCAGGACGGCGACCGGGAGTACGGGCCCTGTGTGGACGAGCGGGCCAGGATCGGCAACGAGGCGCGCGCGGACGCGGCGATCTCGATCCACGCCGACGGCTCGGCGGCCGGCAACCGCGGCTTCCACGTGATCCTGCCGGGTGCGGTGCACCAGGGCGCGGCCGACACCCGCGCCATCGTCGCCCCCTCCGCCGACCTCGGCCAACGCGTCGCGGACGGCTTCGGACGGGAGACGGGCACCGCCCCCGCCAACTACCTCGGCGGCGGCACCGGCCTGGTGACCCGCACGGACCTGGGCGGTCTCAACCTCTCGACGGTGCCGAAGGTGTTCCTGGAGTGCGGCAACATGCGCGACGCCCAGGACGAGGCGCTGCTGACCGACGGGGCCTGGCGGCAGAAGGCGGCACAGGGGATCTCTGAGGGAATCGTGAGTTTCCTGCGCGGGTAGCGATCAGGCCCGCATCCCGGCGGACAGCCCGAACGTGCGGAGGATAGTGTCGTCCGTTGACGACGAGACGACGACCCGAGAAGGACCTGAAGTGAATATCCGCTCCCTCACTCGAGGCGACGGCGTGGTGATCGTGGCAGCGGTGTTGCTGTTGATCGCGTCGTTCCTCGACATCTACTCGATCGAAGGCGCCTCGGACAGCGCCGACATTCCCAGTCTGTGGGGCAGCGGGCCGATCGTGCTCGGGGTGGTCCTGGCGGGCATCATCGGCGCCGCGCTCGTCGTCGTGGCCCGCGCGCTGCCGCAGCCCCGCAAGGTCGCCGGTCTCGACCTCGGCCAGTTCGGCGCCGCCTTCGCGGTGTTCGCCGCCTGGAGCGCGCTCGGCAACGTCTTCGACCCGGCCGGCGCGTTCGACAACGGCAGCAGCAGCGACGGCATCGGCGCGGGCACCGGGCTGATCCTCGCCCTGGTCGCCACGGTGGTGATGGCCGCCGCCGCGATCGCCACGCCGCTGGTCCCGGCGCTCAAGGGCGCCCTGCTGCCCGCTCCCCGCCCGGTCCAGCCGCAGCCGTACGGCGGTCAGCCGCAGGGCGGGTACGGCTACCCGGGTGCGCAGCAGGGGGCGTACGGCGGGCAGCCGGGGCAGCCGCAGCCGGGCTCGCCGTACCCGGGCCAGCCGCAGCCTCAGCAGGCCCAGCCGCAGCCGCAGCCGCAGCCCGCGCAGGCCCAGCCGGCGGCGCAGCCGGCCGGGGACTTCGCGCCGTTCTGGTTCGCGGTGCCGGTGCCGCGTCCGCTGTTCGCGGAGGACGGTTCGCCGACGCCGATCGCGGAGCTGGCGCCGGGCACCTGGTACCTGGCGGTCGAGCAGCGCGGTCCCGGTCTGGTCGCCCAGACGCAGGACGGCCGCCGCGGCGTCCTCCAGGACACCTCGGGCATCCAGCGCGGCTGAGCCCGCGCACACCACGGCGACGGCCCCCGCCTCCGGGCGGGGGCCGTCGCCGTCCCGTCGAGCCGAGTCGAGCCACGTCGAGTCGGCCGTGTCAACTCCCTTGCGCCGCCCGTGGTTTCAAACAGGCGTGCGGGGCCAGACGGTAGGCATGTCTCGCTATCGTGGTTCCAACTCCGCCGGGACGGCCGTCGCGGTGATCGCGGACATCATGGCCGTCATCCTCGGACTGTGGATTCTGATGTACCTGCTGGACGCCAACCGGGCCAACGACCTGGTCCAGTTCGTCCATGACGCGGCCGCCTGGCTGGCGGGCTGGTCGCGTGACCTGTTCACCTTCGACGAGGCGTGGGCGCGGGTGGTGGCCGGTTACGGCCTGGCCGCCGTCGTGTACCTCTTCGTCGGCCACGCCGTCGCCAACCGCCTGCACCGGCACTGACCTCGCCGGACGATCAGGCCGCGCAGCAGTCGGTGTCCAGCCCCCGCGGCAGGCGGTCGCCGCCGAAGACCTGGCAGGTGGCCTCGTGTCCGCCGAGGGCGGCGACGGCGAGCAGCAGGGAGCCGGCCGTCCAGCTGGTCAGCTCCCGCGGCCAGATCGCGTCGTCCTCGAAGACGTACCCGGTCCAGTACAGGCCGCTGTCCGCGTCCCGCAGGTGCTGGACGGACTGCAGGACCGACAGGGCCCGGTCGGACTCGCCGACCGCCCAGAGCGCGAGGGCGAGTTCGGCCGACTCGCCGCCGGTGACCCAGGGGTTGGGGACGACGCAGCGCACCCCGAGGCCGGGGACGACGAACCGGTCCCAGCCCTCCTCGATACGGGCCTTGGCCTCGGCTCCGGTGAGCGCGCCGCCGAGCACCGGGTAGTACCAGTCCATCGAGTAGCGGTTCTTGTCGAGGAACCGCTCGGGGTGGCGGCGGATCGCGTGCCGCAGCAGGCCGGCCGCCAACTCCCAGTCGGGCTGCGGCTCTTCGCGCTGTTCGGCGAGGGCCAGGGCGCAGCGCAGCGCGTGGTGGACGGAGGAACTCCCGGTCAGCAGCGCGTCGGTGGCGCCGGTGCCGTCGTCGTCGCGCCGCCAGCCGATCTGGCCGCCGGGCTGCTGGAGCCGCAGCACCCACTCGACCGCCGCGTACACGGTGGGCCACATGCGGTCCAGGAACGCGTCGTCGCCGGTGGAGAGGTGGTGGTGCCAGACGCCCACGGCCACGTAGGCGACGAAGTTGGTCTCCCGGCCCCGGTCGGTGACGTCGGCGGCGTCGCCGTCGGCGTAGGCCGCGTACCAGGAGCCGTCCGGGTTCTGGTGCCGGGCGAGCCAGGCGTAGGCCCGCTCGGCGGCCTCGTGTTCGCCGGCCGCGTCCAGCGCCATCGCCGCCTCGACGTGGTCCCAGGGGTCGAGGTGGTGGCCCCGGAACCACGGGATCGCCCCGTCCTCCCGCTGGACGGCGAGGATGCCGCGTACGGTCGCGGCGGCCTCGTCGGCGGTGAGGACCCCGGGCAGGACCAGGTGTTCCGTGCGGGGCGTCGTCACGCGGCGTCCACCGTCGGCAGGTGCGGCTTGGTCGCGTACGCCACGAAGCTCTTGCCGATCAGCGGGTTCAGCGCCTGCTCGGCGACCCGGGTGGCCAGCGGCTTCTTCATGATGTCCCAGACCAGCAGCTTGTGGTACGCCTTGACCGGCAGCGCCTTGTCGTTGTCGACGCCGAACGCGCACTTCAGCCACCAGTACGGGGAGTGCAGGGCGTGCGCGTGGTGGGTGCCGTAGGGCTTGAGGCCTGCCTCGCGGATCTTCGCGAGCAGTTCGTCCGCCTTGTAGATGCGGATGTGGCCGCCCTCGACCTCGTGGTAGGCGTCGGAGAGGGTCCAGCAGACCTTCTCGGGGCCGTAGCGCGGCACGGTGATGGCTATCCGGCCGCCGGGCTTGAGCACCCGCACCATCTCGGCGAGTACGCCCTTGTCGTCGGGGATGTGCTCCATCACCTCGGAGATGATGACGACGTCGAAGGACTCGTCGGGGAAGGGGAGCGCCAGCGCGTCGCCCTCCATCGCCGTCGCGGTGGCGCCCTCGGGGGCCTCGCCCGCCTCCTCCATGGCGGCGAACCACTTGGCGACCTCGCGGATCTCGTCGCCGTTCTGATCGAGGGCGACGACCCGCGCGCCGCGCCGGTAGCACTCGAAGGCGTGCCGGCCGGCACCGCAGCCGAGGTCCAGGACGCGGTCGCCCGGGGCGAGCGGGAACCGGGAGAAGTCGACGGTCAGCACGTGGTCCTGCTTTCGGGTTCTGCCGGGGCCGCACCGCGGCCATGACTCGGCGCCGCGGCCCGGTCGCCACGGCTGGGCGCCGCGACCGGACCGGCGGCCGGAGCGCCCGTCCGGGACGGGCGGGCGGGGGCGTCCGCCGGGGACGGGCGGGCGGGGGCGTCCGCAGGGGAGGAGCCGGTGATGGTGTCCGCCGGACGCGGGCCGGTGGCGGCGCCCGACTGGGACGGACGGGTGACGGCGCCCGCCGGGGACGGACCGGTGACGGCGCCCGTCGGAGACGGACCGGTCACGGCGCCCGCCGGCGACGGACCGGTCACGGCGCCCGCCGGAGGCCGACCGGTCACGGCGCCCGCCGGAGGCCGACCGGTGATGGGGCTCGCCTGGGACGGAGACGAACGGGGGACGGCGCCCGGCGAGGACGCGCGGGCGATGGCCTCGCGGTACCGGGCCACCGTGCCCTGGGCGGCGCGCGCCCAGGTGAAGCGGTCGAGGACGCGTTCCCGTCCGGCCGCGCCGAGCCGGGCGCGCAGTGCGGCGTCGCCCAGCAGCCGGTTCAGCCCGGCGGCCAGCGCGCCCGCGTCGCCGGGCCGCACCGCCAGACACGTCTCGCCGTCGGGACCGGCCACCTCGGGGATGGCCCCGCCGGTCGTGGCGAGCAGCGGCGTGCCGGTGGCCATGGCCTCGGCGGCGGGCAGCGAGAACCCCTCGTACAGCGAGGGCACGCAGGCCACCTCGGCCGAGCGGACCAGGTCGACCAGTTCGGCGTCGGAGATGCCCTTGACGAACTCGACGGCGCCTTCGAGCCCGTACCGCTCGACCGCCTGGGCGACGGGCCCCTCGACGGGACGTTTCCCCACGACGACGAGGTGGGCGTCGGGGTGCTCGGTGCGGGTCTTGGCGAGGGCCTCGACGAGGAAGACCAGGCCCTTGAGCGGGACGTCCGCGCTGGAGGTGGTGACGATCCGGCCCGGCACCTTCGGCACCGCCGGGTCGGGCGAGAACAGGTCGGTGTCGGCGCCGATGGGCACGACGTGCACCCGGTCGGGCCGTACGCCGAGGTGGTCGACGATCTCCTGGCGGGACGAGCCGGAGACGGTGAGCACGGACGGCAGGCGGCGGGCGACGCGCTTCTGCATGCGGGTGAAGGCGTACCAGCGGCGCACGGAGTACCGGCGCTTCCAGCCCTCGGCGGCGTCGAGTTCGAGGCGCCGGTCGACGGTGATGGGGTGGTGGACGGTGGTGACCAGCGGGGCGCCGACGTCGCCCAGCAGGCCGTAGCCGAGCGTCTGGTTGTCGTGCACGACGTCGAAGTCGCCGCGCCGGGCGCGCAGATGGCGGCGGGCGCGGAGCGAGAAGGTGAGCGGTTCCGGGAAACCGCCGGTCCACATGGTGGCGACCTCCAGCGCGTCGATCCAGTCCCGGTACTCGTCGCGCTTCGGGGTGCGGAACGGGTCGGGCTGGCGGTAGAGGTCGAGGCTGGGCAGCTCGGTCAGGGACAGCTGCGGGAGGCCCTCGTCGAGCACCGGGTAGGGCTGGGCGCCGATGACCTCGACGCTGTGGCCGAGGCGGGCCAGTTCGCGGGAGAGGTGGCGGACGTAGACGCCCTGACCGCCGCAGAACGGGTTGCCCTTGTAGGTGAGGAGCGCGATGCGGAGCGGCCGTTCGTCCTGAAAGGGCCCCGTCCGACTGGCCTCAGCGGTCACCTGGGTCCCCTTCTGCCTGCACGTTCCCGCGACATTACGTCGGGACATTGATCGGAACAAGTTCCAGACTTGATCGTTCGGAGGCTTCGAATCTACCGGCAAGTAAGGTCACTGTGACCGGTGGATCAGGTGATTCGTGCCACGAGAGGCCGGGAGGGGCGGGGTGAGCGCCTGTCCCCGACGCCCGTTCCTGACGCCCGTCACAGGGACGGGTAAAGTAGCGAGGTCGTATCACACCCGTACGGGAGGAAGCCGGTGCAATTCCGGCGCCGACCCTCCCCCACTTCTCGACTTCGCTCGAACCGGGGGACCCCCATCCGCGAGCCCTCCAGCAAGGGGGGTGCAGCCGGATCGTCCGGACGGGACCGTGACCGGCTCACGTGCCCGGCACCCGCCGCGCACGGGCACCGTCGAGGCATACGGGGCCGAGCCGCCGGGGGTGCCCCGTGCTGCCCGTCCCCGCACAGGGAAAGGCATCCGCCGCTCATGAACGTCCTTCGCCGCAGCGCCGTGGCGCTGGCCGCCGTGGCCGTGGTCGGCGCCGCCGCCGTTCCCTCGGTGGCCGCCGGCCCGTCACCGTCCGCGTCCCCCTCCCTGCCGTCCGGGCTCTTCGGTACCTCCGACCCGACGTACGACGGGGTCTGGCGGCAGTCCCTCGCGCTGCTCGCGCAGGACACGCAGGGCGTCACCCCGGCGCCGTCGGCCGTGGACTGGCTCACCGGGCAGCAGTGCGCCGACGGTGCCTTCGCGCCCTACCGCTCCTCCACCGCCGCGGACTGCGGCGCCAAGACCGCCGTCGACACCAACAGCACGGCCGCCGCCGTCCAGGCCCTCGCCGCGCTCGGCGGCCACGACGACGCCGTGGACTCCGCCCTGACCTGGCTGAAGTCCGTACAGAACGAGGACGGCGGCTGGGGCTACTCCCCCGGCGGCGCCAGCGACGCCAACTCGACCTCCGTCGTCATCGGCGCGCTCACCGCCACCGGCACCGACCCCGCGAAGATCTCCAAGGGCGGCAAGTCCCCCTACGACGCGCTGCTGACGTTCGCCCTCCCCTGCGCGAAGGGCGACGGTGCCTTCGCCTTCCAGCCGGACGAGGACGGCAAGCTCACCGCCAACGCGGACGCCACCGCCGCCGGAGTGCTCGGCGCGCTCGGCAAGGGCCTGGTCACCGGGCCCGGCGAGGCGGCGGGCGACGCCGCGTGCGCCGACGGCGGCGACCGGGAGCAGGCCGCCGCCAACGGGGCCGCCTACCTCACCGAAGCCCTCGCGAAGGACGGCCACCTCACCTCCGCCCTCGCCGGCGCCGAGGACCAGCCGGACTACGGCAACACCGCCGACGCCGTCGTCGCGCTGGCCGCGCAGGGCGGGGCGGAACGGGCGGCCGAGCCGCTGGCGTGGCTGGAGAAGAACGCCGGGAGCTGGGCCAGGCAGAGCGGCCCCGCCGCCTACGCCCAGCTCGTCCTCGCCGCGCACGCCGCCGGCGCCGACCCGACCGACTTCGGCGGCACCGACCTGGTGAAGGCACTGAACGCGACGGGGCCGAGCCCCACCGACACGGACGAGAAGGAGGAGGAGGGGAAGGCCGACTCCCCGTTCGGCACCTGGTGGTACGTCGGTGTCTTCGCGGTCGTCGGCATCGGCATCGGCTTCCTGATCAGCAACCGGAAGCGGCAGCCGTGATCCGCCGGGCCGCCCTCCTGGCCCTGGCCGCGCTGTTCCTCGCCGTGGGAGTCGCCGGCGCGGGGCAGGCGCAGGCCGCCGGCTACCGCTACTGGTCGTTCTGGGACCGCGACGGCGACCGGTGGACGTACGCCACGCGGGGTCCGTCCTCCGCCCGGCCCGACGACGGGGACGTCCAGGGGTTCCGGTTCGCGGTGAGCGAGGACTCGGGGGACGCGGCCCGGCCGCGCGGGACGGCGGACTTCGCGGAGATCTGCGCGCGGACGCCCGCGCGGGACGGCGCCAAACGGATCGCCCTCGTCCTGGACTTCGGTACGTCCGCCGACGCGCCCTCCGGCGAGACCCCGCCCGAACCCCGCACGGCCTGCGCCCGGGTCGACGCCGACGCGACGACGGCGGAGGCGCTCGCCTCCGTCGCGAAGCCGTTGCGGTACGACACGAACGCCCTGCTGTGCGCCATCGCGGGGTATCCGGAGACGGGCTGCGGGGAGGCGGTCGCGGACAAGGGGAGCGAGCCCACGGCTCCCGCGAGCCCGGCCGCCGGGAAGGACTCCGACGGGGGCGGCCCCTCGGTGGGCCTGCTCGCCGGCGTCGCCGTCGTGGCGGTGCTCGGCGCGGCGGCGGTGTGGCAGGCGAGGCGGCGCGGTCGTGGTGCGTGAGGGCGGTGGGGGCGCGACCGGCGGTGTCCATCCCGGCGCCTGGTGGCTGTGGGCCCTCGGCCTCGGTACCGCCGCCACCCGCACCACCAACCCGCTGCTGCTCGGTCTCCTCCTGGCCGTCTCCGCGTACGTGGTGACCGCCCGCCGCACGCACGCCCCCTGGGCCCGCTCCTACGGCGCCTTCGTCAAGCTCGCCCTGGCCATGCTGCTGATCCGGCTGTTCTTCACCGTCGCCCTCGGCTCCCCCGTCCCGGGCACGCACGTCCTCGTCACCCTGCCCGAAGTCCCGCTCCCCGACTGGGCGCAGGGCATCCGCCTGGGCGGCCGGGTCACCGCCGAGGCGCTGGTCTTCGCGCTGTACGACGGTCTGAAACTGGCCACCCTGCTGATCTGCGTCGGCGCGGCCAACGCCCTCGCCAACCCGTCCCGCCTGCTCAAGTCGCTGCCCGGCGCCCTGTACGAGGCCGGTGTCGCCGTCGTCGTCGCGCTCACCTTCGCCCCGAACCTGATCGCGGACGTCCGGCGGCTGCGTGCCGCCCGCCGGCTGCGCGGCCGGCCCGACAGCGGCGTACGGGGTCTGCTGCACGTCGGACTGCCGGTGCTGGAGGGCGCCCTGGAGCGGTCGGTCGCGCTGGCCGCCGCGATGGACTCGCGCGGGTACGGCCGTACCGCCCAGGTCCCCGTCGCCGTACGCCGGGTCACCGCCGGGCTCACGCTGGGCGGGCTGGTCGGCGTCTGCGCGGGGACGTACGGGCTGCTGACCGCCGAGGGCGGCACGTACGGGCTGCCGGTGCTGGGGGCCGGGCTGGCCGCCGCGCTGGCGGGGCTGCGGCTCGGGGGCCGCCGGTCGGTGCGCACCCGGTACCGGCCGGACCGGTGGGACGTACGGGCCTGGCTGACCGCCGGGGCGGGGGCGGCGGTCGCGGGGCTCATGGCGCTGGCCGCCGTACGCGACCCGGCGGCGCTGCACCCGGGTGTCGTGCCGCTCACCGCGCCGGTCCTCCCGCTGTGGCCGGCGGCGGCCTGTCTGCTCGGCCTGCTGCCCGCCTTCGTCACCCCCGCGCCCCGAGTCGAGGAAGTACCGTGATCCGCTTCGAAGACGTCTCCGTGACCTACGACGGGGCGGCCGGACCCACCGTGCGCAGCGTGGACTTCGAGGTGCCGGAGGGCGAACTCGTGCTGCTCGCCGGTCCGTCCGGCGTCGGCAAGTCCACCGTCCTCGGCGCGGTCGGCGGTCTGGTCCCGCACTTCACCGGGGGCACCCTCGGCGGCCGGGTCACCGTCGCCGGCCGCGACACCCGCACCCACAAGCCGCGCGAACTGGCCGACGTGGTCGGCACGGTGGGCCAGGACCCGCTGTCCCACTTCGTCACCGACACCGTCGAGGACGAACTCGCCTACGGCATGGAGTCGCTCGGCCTGCCCCCGGCCGTGATGCGCCGCCGGGTGGAGGAGACCCTGGACCTGCTGGGCCTGGCCCCGCTGCGCGGCCGTCCGATCGCCACCCTCTCCGGCGGGCAGCGGCAGCGGGTCGCGATCGGCTCGGTGCTCACCGCGCACCCGTCGGTCCTGGTCCTCGACGAGCCGACCTCCGCGCTGGACCCGGCCGCCGCCGAGGAGGTCCTCGCGGTGCTGCAACGCCTGGTCCACGACCTCGGGACGACGGTCCTGCTGGCCGAACACCGCCTGGAGCGGGTCGTCCAGTACGCCGACCGGATCGTGCTGCTGCCCGCGCCGGGCGCGGCGCCCGTCCTGGGCGCCCCGGCCGAGGTGATGGCCGTGTCGCCGGTGTTCCCGCCCGTGGTGGAGCTGGGCCGGCTGGCGGGCTGGTCCCCGCTGCCACTGACGGTCCGCGACGCCCGCCGCCGGGCGGCACCGCTGCGGGAACGGCTGGCCGCCCGGCCCCCGGTGCCGGTGGCCCCGGTCGCCCCGGCCGCCGCGCTCCCGGCCCCGCGCCCGCCCGCCTCCCGCCGGCTCCCGCGCCGGCGCCGCGCACCCGACGCTCCGGTCCCCGTCCCGTACGCCGCCGAGGTGCGCGGTCTCGCCGTCCGCCGGGGCCGCGTCCCGGCGCTGCGCCGCGTCGACCTCACCGTCTCCCCCGGCGAGACCGTCGCCCTGATGGGCCGCAACGGCGCCGGGAAGTCCACGCTGCTGGGCGCGCTGACCGGGCTGGTCGAGCCGAGCGCCGGGTCCGTGCGCACCGGGGGCCTGGTGCCGCACCGTACGGCACCCCGCGACCTGGTACGCCGGGTCGGCCTGGTCCCGCAGGAGCCGCGCGACCTGCTGTACGCCGACACGGTCGCCGCCGAGTGCCTGGCCGCCGACCGGGACGCGCACGCCGAGCCGGGCACCTGCCGCGCGCTGCTGTCCGGCCTGCTCCCCGGCGTCGCCGACACCGCCCACCCCCGCGACCTCTCCGAGGGCCAGCGCCTCACCCTCGCCCTGGCGGTGGTCCTCACCGCCCGCCCGCCCCTGCTCCTCCTCGACGAGCCGACCCGGGGACTGGACTACGGCGCCAAGTCCCGCCTGGTCACCCTGTTGCGGTCGCTGGCCGCCGAGGGCCACGCCATCGTGCTGGCCACGCACGACGTGGAACTCGCCGCCGAACTGGCCCACCGGGTCGTGCTGCTGGCCGAGGGCGAGGTGATCGCCGACGGTCCGACCACGGAGGTGTCGGTCGCCTCCCCCTCCTTCGCCCCGCAGGTCGCCAAGGTCCTCGCCCCGCAGCACTGGCTGACGGTCGCCCAGGTACGGGACGCCCTGGCACGGGAGGCCCTCGCATGACCCCCGGCCGCCCCCGCCGGGTCCGCGCCGTGCGCCTCGGCCCCCGCTCCGTCGCCGCGCTGGCGCTGGTCAGCGCGGTGGGCCTGGCGAGCATCGCCTGGCCCTTCCTCGCCCCGCCCGAAGCGGCGGTCAACGCCCACGCCCAGGACGCGCCGTGGCTGTTCGCGGGCGTCCTGGTGCTGTTGGTGGCCGTGGTCGCGGCGACCATCTCCGAGTCGGGGCTCGGCCCCAAGGCGGTCGCGATGCTCGGCGTCCTGGCCGCGACCGGCGCGGCACTGCGCCCGCTGGGCGCGGGCACCGCCGGCCTGGAACCGATGTTCTTCCTGATGGTCCTGAGCGGCCGGGTCCTCGGCCCCGGCTTCGGTTTCGTCCTCGGCTCGGTGACGATGTTCGCCTCCGCGCTGCTCACCGGCGGGGTCGGCCCGTGGATGCCGTTCCAGATGCTGTCGATGGGCTGGTTCACGATGGGCGCGGGCCTGCTGCCCTTCCCGGACCGCCTGCGCGGCCGTTCGGAGTTGCTCCTGCTCGCCGGGTACGGCTTCCTGGCCGCGTTCGCCTACGGCGTCTTCATGAACGCGGCCGGCTGGCCCTTCCTGAACCCCGACGGCTCGGACATCGCTCCCGACCCCGACGCCGGCCTCGCCGGCAACCTGGCCCGCTTCACCGCGTACTGCCTGGCCACGTCCCTGGGCTGGGACACGGGCCGCGCGGTGATGACGGTCGTCCTCACCCTGGCCCTCGGCACCCCGGTCCTGAAGGCCCTGCGCCGGGCCACCCGCCGGGCGGCGTTCGAGGCGCCGGTCACCTTCGAGTCAGTGTGACCACTCGTCGCGGGGTGACTGCCATCTTCCCGCGATACGTGAGCGTTCCGGCTCCTGCTGTCATGGGGGTGCCCGGATGAGCGGGTGGGTGGCACGGGGCTGTGGACTGGACAGGTCTTCCGCGCGCCAGGTGCCCGTCGGCTGCTGGACGGCCCGCCACTGACGTGGGTTTCGGCCGGACCCGGATGGATACAGTGCGTTGATGCAGAACCTACGCAAGCAGATCGTGTCCGAACTCGGTGTCCAGCCGGCCGTCGTCCCCGCCGACGAGATCCGGCGGCGGGTCGGTTTCCTCAAGGACTATCTTCGGTCGACCCCGGCCAAGGGGTTCGTCCTCGGCATCAGTGGCGGTCAGGACAGCACGCTGGCCGGGCGGCTGTGCCAGCTCGCCGCCGAGGAGCTGCGCGCCGAGGGGCACGACGCCACCTTCGTCGCCGTACGGCTGCCGTACGGGGTCCAGGCCGACGAGGACGACGCCCGGATCGCGCTCGACTTCGTCCGGCCCGACCGGTCGGTCACGGTGAACGTCAAGCCGGGCGCGGACGCCGTCGCCCACGAGTCGGCGCTCGGCCTGGCGGAGCTGACGGGCGAGCCCCGGCTGCGGGACTTCGTGCGCGGCAACATCAAGGCACGCGAGCGCATGGTGATCCAGTACGCGATCGCCGGGCAGCTCGGCATGGTCGTCGTCGGCACCGACCACGCGGCCGAGGCGGTGACCGGCTTCTTCACCAAGTACGGCGACGGCGGCGTCGACCTCACCCCGCTCACCGGCCTCACCAAGCGCCAGGGCGCCGCCCTGCTGCGGGAGCTGGGCGCGCCGTCCAGCACCTGGCAGAAGGTGCCGACGGCCGACCTGGAGGACGACCGGCCCGCGCTGCCCGACGAGGAGGCACTCGGCCTGACGTACGCCGAGATCGACGCGTACCTGGAGGGCGAGGAGGTCGCTCCCGAGGTGGCGGCGAAGGTCGAGTCGGTGTACCTCGCCACCCGTCACAAGCGGACCGTTCCGGTCACGCCGCTCGACGACTGGTGGCGCTAGAAGTACGGAGTACGGAGTACGGAGTACGGAGTACGGAGTACGGAGTACGGAGTACGGAGTACGGAGTACGGAGTACGGAGTACGGAGACTACGGAGTACGTACCAGGTCAGCTCGGGGCGGGGTCCTTCGCCTCCTTCGCGGGGGCGGGCGAAGGGCCGCCGCCGGTACCGGCGGCTCTCGCCGCGGCCTTGACCGTACGGGCCCGCGGGCCCTGGAACAGGTACGTCAGGCCGAAACCGCCGGCCACGACCGCCGCGCCGCCCACCGCGTCCAGCACCCAGTGGTTGCCGGTGGCGACGATGGCGGAGACGGTGAACAGGGGGTGGAGGAGGCCGAGCGCCTTCATCCACCACTTCGGCGCGATGATCGCGATCGTCAGGCCGCACCACAGCGACCAGCCGAAGTGCAGCGACGGCATCGCCGCGTACTGGTTGGTCAGGGCGGTGAGCGTGCCGTAGTCGGGCTTGGTGAAGTCCTGCACGCCGTTCACCGTGTCGATGATGCCGAGGTCCGGCATCAGGCGCGGCGGTGCCAGCGGGTAGAGCCAGAAGCCGACCAGGGCGAGCAGCGTGGCGAAGCCGATGGAGGCGCGGGCCCAGCGGTAGTCGACCGGGCGGCGCCAGTAGAGGACGCCGAGGACGGTCAGCGGGACGACGAAGTGGAACGACGTGTAGTAGAAGTCGAAGAAGTCCCGCAGCCAGTCGATCTTGACGACGGCGTGGTTGACGGCGTGCTCGATGTCGATGTGCAGGAAGCGTTCGATGCCGTGGATCTGGTGGCCGTGCTCCTCGGCGCGGGCCCGGCCGCCCGAGATGGTGCCGCCGGTCGCCGCGAGGCGGACCTTGGAGTAGGCCGCGTAGGTGACCCGGATGAGCAGGAGTTCCAGGAGCAGGTTCGGGCGGGTGAGGGCCCGGCGGAGGAACGGGAGGAGGGGGATGCGCCGGAAGCGGGCGGGGACGGGGGCCGCGTACTCGGTGGGGACGGGGGCGTCGAAGTACGGGGAGGTGCGGGAGAGGAACGGTACGGCGGTGGCGGCGGCGAGGACGGCGAGCAGGACGACGTTGTCGCGGACCGTGTACAGGGCCGCCATGTTCGGCAGGATCATCTTCGCCGGGAGCGCCATGACGAGGACGACGGCGACCGGCCAGACGTACCGGTCGGAGGCGCGTTTGCCGACCCGGCCGACGACCGCGAGGAGTACCCAGAGCAGCTGGTGCTGCCAGGTGGTGGGTGAGATGGCGATGGCCGCGCAGCCGGTGATCGCGACCGCGAGGAGCAGCTGGCCGTCGCGGGCGTAGCGCACGGCGCGGCGCAGGCCGAGGACGGCGACGGCGGCGCCGAGGACGGCGAAGAGGGCGATCTCCAGCGGGCCGTTCAGGCCGAGCCGCAGCAGGGCGCCGTGCAGGGACTGGTTGGCGAGGTCGTCGGCGGCGCCGCCGAGGCCGACGCCGGCCATGTGGTGCACCCAGTAGGTGTACGAGTCCTGGGCCATCGCGGCCCAGGCGAGCGCCGTGCAGACGGCGAAGGCGGCGGCGGTGGCGCCGGCGGCGCGGCGGCGGCCGGTGAACCACAGCAGCGGTACGAAGAGCAGCACGGTCGGCTGGAAGGCGGCGGCGATGCCGATGAGCAGGCCGCCGGCGCGTTCGCCGCGGACGGCGAGGCAGCCGAGGAGGACGAGCAGGACCGGGACGATGCTGGTCTGGCCGAGCCAGAGGGTGTTGCGCACCGGCAGCGAGATCATCAGCAGGCTGACCGCGACCGGGGCGGCGAGGAGCGCGGTACGGCGGCCGACCGGGCGGGGCAGGGCGCGGGCGGCGACCAGGCCGAGGGCCACGACCAGCAGCAGGGTGCCGAAGGTCCAGCCCCAGCCGAGGGCCTGTTCGGCGGCGCGGGTGAGCGGTTTGAGGACCAGTCCGGCGAAGGGGGTGCCGGTGAATCGGGTCGAGTCGTAGAGGGACCCTTCGACGTGCAGGACCCCTTGCGGCCCCACCCAGGTCTCCAGGTCCGTCAGCCGCTCGCCGCGCGGGGTGCTGAGCACCACCGCGAGCTGCCGTACGGCGAGGACGGCGGCGATCAGCCACAGTCCCGCTCGCGCCAGGTGCAGGCGTCCCCCGGCGGCTCCGACGGCTCTCGCCCCGAAGGCCTCCGCCGCCACCGTTCGCCCGCTGTGCTCCGCATTCGCCACGCCTCGTCGGCCTCCCGCCCCGCTCGTCCCACGCGTCCCGTGCGTGTGAGTTCCTTTGCGAACCTTATGAGGCTCGCACCACCCCCGGAGAGGGACGCAGGCAACCCCGTCTTCACCTGACGGCCGCTCTCCTTTTGTCCGGATGACGATAGTGCGGTCGCGGTTCGAGCGCCCCTCCGGAGAGCGACAAGGATCACAGCGGGGGCCGGTCCGGAACCGTTCGCGGCCGGAAGACGTCCCTGCGTGGACGCCCTTTTGGTGCACTGTGCAATGAATTCGGCACGGGGTGTGAGCAGGGGATTGCCGCCTATGGTCGTTTTTCGGCCCGGCGACAGCGCCGCCGTGCGGGTCGCGTCCTTGTCCCCGTCGAAAGGTAGGCGAGCGAAGTCTTGTCGGCTGCCACCGCTGCCCTTGTCTCTCCTCCGCCCTCCCGCACGCAGGCGCCACCGCCCGGTGTGACCGTGACCGACCCCGCGCTCGTCCGGCGTGCCGTGAAGGCGGCGGCGCTGGGCAACGCGATGGAGTGGTTCGACTTCGGCGTCTACAGCTACATCGCGGTCACACTGGGCAAGGTCTTCTTCCCGTCGGGGAATCCGACGGCCCAGTTGCTGTCGACGTTCGGCGCGTTCGCGGCGGCGTTCCTGGTCCGGCCGCTGGGCGGCATGGTCTTCGGTCCGCTGGGCGACCGGATCGGGCGGCAGAAGATCCTCGCCCTGACGATGATCCTGATGGCGGCGGGGACGTTCGCGATCGGGCTGATCCCGTCGTACGCGACGATCGGCGTGTGGGCGCCGGTGCTGTTGCTGGCGGCGCGACTGGTGCAGGGGTTCTCGACCGGCGGTGAGTACGCGGGGGCGTCGACGTTCATCGCGGAGTACGCGCCGGACAAGCGGCGCGGGTTCCTGGGAAGCTGGCTGGAGTTCGGGACGCTCGCGGGATACATCGGCGGGGCCGGTCTGGTGACCCTGATGACCGCGCTGCTGTCCGACGGTGACCTGACGTCCTGGGGCTGGCGCATCCCGTTCCTGATCGCGGGCCCGATGGGCATCATCGGCCTGTACCTGCGGATGCGGCTGGAGGAGACGCCGGCGTTCGCGGCGGAGGTCGAGAAGTCGGAGACGGCGCGGGTGAAGGTGCCGCTGCGGGACATGGTGAAGGGGCAGTGGAAGGCGCTGCTGCTGTGTGTCGGGCTGGTGCTGGTCTTCAACGTCACCGACTACATGCTGCTGTCGTACATGCCGAGCTACCTGACGAGCGAGCTGAAGTACGACGAGACGCACGGTCTGCTGGTCGTGCTCGCGGTGATGGCCCTGATGATGATCGTCCAGCCGTTCGCGGGGGCGCTGACCGACCGGGTCGGGCGGCGGCCGGTGATCGCGGCGGGGTGCGTCGGGTTCCTGGTGCTGTCGGTACCGGCGCTGCTGCTGATCCGCGAGGGCAGCCTGCCGGCGGTCGGCCTGGGCATGGCCGCGCTGGGACTGCTGCTGGTGTGCTTCACGGCCGCGATGCCGTCCGCCTTGCCGGCGCTGTTCCCGACGCGGGTGCGGTACGGGTCGCTGTCGATCGGGTTCAACGTGTCGGTGTCCCTGTTCGGCGGGACGACGCCGCTGGTGGTGACGGCCCTGATCGGGGCGACCGGGAACCTGATGATGCCCGCGTACTACATGATGGCCGCGGCCGTCGTCGGTGGCGTGGCGGTGTGGTTCATGACGGAGTCGGCGGGGCGTCCGCTGCCGGGGTCCGGACCGTCCGTGGAGCGGTGACGGTGCCTGCGGCGCCTGTGCGGGTCCGGTGGGGGTGCGCGTAGCGCCCAGTCGTGTGCGGGTGGGTCGGGGCCGGGGTGGGGGGTGTCCGTCCTC
>NZ_JBIVWS010000002.1:0-619969 GCF_044768905.1 Streptomyces sp. NPDC090994 | reverse complement strand
GTGCGGATGCCGTTCTGGTCGCAGGTGGTGGCGAGTTCGGTGAGGGCTTGTGGTTGGCCTGCGACGACGACGGAGGTGGGTCCGTTGAGGGCGGCTGTCTGGATGCGGTGGTGGTAGGGGGCGGTGAGTTCCTGGGCTTGGGTCGGGGTGCAGGCGAGGGACATCATGGCGCCGTGGCCGGAGAGGTGGGCGGCGATGGCCTGGCTGCGTCGGACGACGATTTTGGTGGCGTCGGTGAGGGAGAGGGCGCCTGCGACGTGGGCTGCCGCGATCTCGCCCTGGGAGTGTCCGATGACGGCTGATGGTTTGACGCCTGCTGTTTGCCAGATGCGGGCCAGGCCGATCATGACGGCGAAGGTCATGGGCTGGATGATGTCGACGCGGTTCAGGGGCATGTGTCCGTGGATGGCGTCGAGGAGGGACCAGCCGGTCAGCTCGTCCATCACGGCTGCGCATTCTTCGAGTGTCTGGGCGAAGACGGGGGAGGTGTCGGCGAGTTCGGCGCCCATGCCGGTCCATTGGGTGCCTTGGCCGGGGAAGACGAAGGCCACTCGTCCTTGCACGTCTGCCCGGTTGCTTCCGGTGCCTTCGGCTACGGCTTTCAGTCCGGCCAGTGCTTCGGCCCGGTTTTCGGCCACCACCACGGCACGGTTGGGCAGGGCGGCGCGTGTGTGGGCCAGAAGTCCGGCGAGCCGGCTCAGGTCGGTGTCGGGCCGGTGTTGGAGGAAGCCGGCGAGTTGTCGTGCCTGGGCGCGGGTGCCTTGGTCGTCGGCTCCGGAGATCAGCAGGGGGAGGGGGCCGTGGGAGGAGGACGGGCCGGGGGTGTCGGCGGGTTCGGGGGTGTGTTCCAGGATCACGTGGGCGTTGGTGCCGCTGACGCCGAAGCCCGACACTCCTGCCCGCCTGGGGCGTCCTGTCTCCGGCCATTCCTGTTCCTCGGTCAGCAGTTCCACCGCACCCGCCGACCAGTCCACCTGTGACGACGGCGCATCCACATGCAAGGTCCGCGGCAACACGCCACGCCGCATCGCCATGACCATCTTGATGACGCCGGCCACGCCCGCAGCCGCCTGCGCGTGCCCGATGTTCGACTTCAGCGAGCCCAGCCACAGGGGCCGTTCACGATCCTGCCCGTACGTGGCCAGTAGCGCCTGCGCCTCGATCGGATCGCCCAGTGCCGTGCCGGTGCCGTGCGCCTCGACCACGTCCACGTCGGCGCCGGTCAGCCCGGCGCTGCTCAGCGCCCGCCGGATGACACGCTGCTGGGAGGGGCCGTTGGGGGCGGTGAGGCCGTTGGAGGCGCCGTCCTGGTTGACCGCGCTGCCGCGCACCACCGCCAGTACCCGGTGCCCCAGCCGTTCCGCGTCCGACAGGCGCTCCAGGACCAGTACGCCCACGCCCTCGGCCCAGCCCGTGCCGTCCGCCGCCGCGGCGAAGGACTTGCAGCGGCCGTCCGGAGCCAGGCCCCGCTGCCGGGAGAACTCCACGAACGATTCGGGTCCGGACATCACCGTCACACCGCCGGCGAGCGCCATCGAGCACTCCCCGGCGCGCAGGGCCTGGGCGGCCAGGTGCAGGGCGACCAGCGACGACGAGCATGCCGTGTCCACCGTCACCGCGGGGCCTTCGAAGCCGAGTACGTAGGACACGCGGCCCGACGCCACGCTGGCCGTCGTCCCGGTCATGAGGTGGCCTTCGAGATCGCCGGTGGCGCCGGCACCGTAGTTCTGGTGCATCATTCCGGTGAAGACGCCGATGTCCTTGCCGCGCAGGGCGGTCGGGTCGATGCCGGCCCGTTCGAACGCCTCCCAGGACGTCTCCAGCATGAGCCGCTGCTGCGGGTCCATGGCCAGGGCCTCGCGCGGGGAGATGCCGAAGAAACCCGCGTCGAAGTCGCCCGCGTCGCGCAGGAAACCGCCCTCGCGGACGTAACTGGTGCCGGCGTGGTCGGGGTCCGGGTCGAAGAGGTGGTCCAGGTCCCAGCCCCGGTCCGTCGGGAAGGGACCTGTCCCCTCGCCGCCGGCCGCCACCAGCTCCCACAGGTCCTCCGGGGAGGTGACACCGCCCGGCAGGCGGCAGGCCATGCCCACGATGACGACGGGGTCGTCGGCCGTGCGCGCCACCACCCCGGCCGGGGCGGTGCCCGCCGGGGTGGTGCCGCCGGACAGTTCACGGCGCAGCAGGCCGGCCAGGGCCTGCGGGGTGGGATGGTCGAAGGCGGAGGTGGCGGGGAGGCGGAGTCCGGTGGCCTCGGTGAGGCGGTTGCGCAGTTCGACCACGGTGACCGAGGTCAGGCCCAGGTCGGTGAAGGGGCGTCCGGGCTGGACGGCCTGCCTGCCGGTCAGGCCGAGCAGGTCGGCGAGCTGGTCGCGGACCAGGTCGGTGAGGAGCCGGTCGCGGTCGGCGTCCGCGACGCCGGCGAGGCGCTCGCGCAGGGCGTTCGTGACGGCCTCGTCGGCGGTGGCGGTCCGGACCGGCACGTCGATCAGGTCGTGCAGGAGAGGTGAGCCGGGAGCGGCGGACGGGTCGAGCTTCATCACGACGAGCTGGGCCTCGTCCACGGTGAGGGCGGCGTCCAGGGCGGCCATCGCCTCCTGCTCGGTGAGCACACCGCTCCCCGCACCGCCCGCCGTGTCACCCTCACCCTCCCAGGGGCCCCAGGCAAGGGACCGGGCCGGTACACCCTCGACGCGCAGGTTCTGGGCGTAGGCGTCGAGGAAGGCGGCCGAAGCGGCCTCGGTGGTCTCGCCGGCCGCGCCCAGCAGGCCCTTGGTCGAAGAGGACAGTACGAAGGCGGTGAGGGCGGCGTCGCGGGTGAGGTCGTGCAGGGTGCGGACCTCGGCGGCCACGCGGGTCTCGGAGGGCTCGTCCACGGCGTCCCAGGCGTGGACGACCAGGGTAAGGGGAGAGGGAGCCTTGGCCAGCGCTCGCCTGAGTTTCGCGCGGTCGTCGAGGTCGGCCTCCGCGAGCCGGACCTCCGTGCCCTGCCGGGTGAGCCAGGCGCGCAGACCGGCCGCTCCGGCGCCCTGTCCGGGCGGGGTGATCAGCAGCAGGCTGCGGGCGCCGTGGGCGGTGGCGAGGTGGCGGGCGATCGCCGCGCCGCGCCGGGTGTCGGCTCCGGTGACGACGACGGTGCCCGCGCGGTCGAAGGCGTGATCGGGCTGCGCGGCCGGGTCCGTCGCGGCGTCGAGGGTCACGCGTTCCAGCCGGGGCAGCAGGACGACACCGTCGCGGACGGCGCTCTGCGGTGCACCGGACGCCACCGTGGCGGCCAGGGCGGCCGCGCCCGCGTCGTCCGCGTCGGCCAGGTCCACGGCATCAAGATCCACCACGGCGACACGGCCGGGGTGGGCGGCCTGGAGGGCGCGGACCAGGCCCCACAGCGCCGCCTGGCCGAGGTCCCGCACCGTCTCGCCCGGGTGGGTGGCCACGGCGCCGCGGGTGAGCACGACCAGCCGGGGGCCGGCCGGGTCGGCGGACGTGAGCCAGGGTTCGGCCGTACGCAGGAAGTCGTCGACGCTCGTGCCCGCGGTGGCCGGCAGCAGGGCCACGGAGGGCGTGTCGCCGGTCAGGTCGATGCCGGAGGCCCGGAGGCGGTCGGCGAGGGCGGCGCCGGGGTCACCGAGGAGCGTCCAGTGGCCGCCGGCCGGCGCGGGCGCGGACGGCTGGGGAACCCAGTGGACGCGGAAAAGGGTGTCGTGGTGGGCGTTGCCGACCGCGCGGAGCCGGGCGGGACCGTCCAGGAGCCGGTGCCGGGTGACCTTGCCGGTGGCTGTGCGCGGGACGCGCTCGATCTCGTACAGCTCCTCGGGGACCTTGAAGTACGAGAGCCGCTCGCGGCACAGGGCGAGCGCCTGGGCCGGGTCGAAGCCGCCGGGGGCGGGGACGACGAAGGCGACCGGCACTTCACCGAAGACGTCGTGCGGCTTGCCGGCCACGGCGGCGTCGGCGACGCCGGGAACCTGGCGCAGCACGTCCTCCACCTCGCCGGGGTGGATGTTCTCCCCGGCGCGGATGATGAGTTCCTTGAGCCGTCCGGTGACGGTCAGGTAGCCGGCGCGGTCGCGGACGGCGAGGTCACCGGTGTGGAACCAGCCGTCGCGCAGCGCCTCGGCGGTGGCGTCGGGCTGGTCGTGGTAGCCGGCCATGATGTTCGGGCCGCGCACCCAGACCTCGCCCTCGGTGCCGTCGGGTACGTCGAGGCCGGTGCGGTGGTCGACGACCCGCAGCGCGAGGCCCGGCACGGGAAGGCCGCAGGAGCCTTCGACGCGGGCGCCGGTCGGCCAGTTGATGGCGATGGAACCGGAGGTCTCGGTGGAGCCGTAGGCGTCGATGAGGGGGGCGTCGAAGGTCTCCTCGACGGAACGGCGCAGCGCGGCGGTGAAGACGGCGCCGCCGACCAGGCCGACCCGCAGCGGGGGCGCGGTGAAACCGGGGGCCCGCGCGGCGCGGACGAGATAGTGGTAGAGCGTGGGGACACCGGCGATGACCGTGGACCGGTCCTGTTCCCACAGGTCGAGTACGTCGTCGGCGGAGTGGCCGTCGGTGATGCGGGCGGTGGCTCCGACGGCCGTCACGGCCAGCACGCAGACGATGTGGGACAGGCTGTGGAACAGCGGCAGCGGCCACAGCACCCGGTCCTCGGCGGTGAGGCCGAGCGCGGGGACGTAGGCGGCGGCGACCGACCACAGGCAGTTGCGCTGGGTGGCGAGGACGCCCTTGGGGCTGCTGGTGGTGCCGGAGGTGAAGAGCATCCAGGCGACGTCGTCGAGCCCCTGGTCGTCGCGGGCCCCGGTGGCGGGCTCGGTGGTGGCGAAGTGCTCGTAGCCGAGGCACCCGGCGGGCACGGGTCCGTCGCCGTCCACCACGATCAGGGTCAGCGGGCCGGTGCGGGGGGCCAGCCGGCGCACCGCGGGCACATGGGCGGCGTCGGTGATGACGACGCGGCTGCCGCTGACGGTGAGCAGGTGCTCCAGCTCGGCGGCGGAGAGGTGCGGGTTGACCGGGACGCCGATGCCGCCGGCGCGGACGACCGCGAAGTAGCTCTCCACCGTCTCGACCCGGTTGCCGAGGAACATCGCCACCCGGTCGCCGGGCAGCAGGCCCAGTCCGGCGAGGTGCCCGGCGAGGCGGCGGGTACGGGCCTCCAGACCGGCGTAGCTGACGGCGCGCCGGGCGTCGAGGTAGGCGGTCCGGTCGCCGAAGCGCCTGCTCTGTTCGGTGAGGAGTTCGTGGACCGGGCGGATCAACTCGGCACGCAGCATGCTGACTCCACACTCCCGTTGGCTGAGGTACGCGTGCCGCTGCGGCGGCTTCGGCCACGTCCAGCTTCACCCGTGCCGGGCGTCGGGGATCCCCTGAATCACCCCCTCAACTCCCCTTACTTGTGATCCGTGGGGCTTCCCGCGCGGTGCGCGGCGGAACGCCGTTGGTAGGTTCGCCGCACTTCCGGAGGGAGGGGCCGATGCGCACGTCGCGGGCGGATGTCCTGATCGTCGGGTACGGGCCCGTGGGTCAGGTGTTGTCACTGCTGCTGGCCGAGCGGGGCCGGCGCGTGACGGTGGTCGAGCGGTGGGAAGCCCCCTACACGCTGCCGCGGGCGACCAGTTTCGACGGCGAGACGGCCAGGACCCTGGCGGCGCTGGGGGTGGGCGACGCGTTCGCGGAGATCGGACTGCCGGCCGACGCCTACGACTGGCGCACCGCCGACGGCGCGTCGCTGCTCCGCGTCGAGCTGGCGCGGCGGGGCGCGCACGGCTGGCCGGAGACGACGACCATGCACCAGCCCGCCCTGGAGGAGGCACTGTCCGCCCGCGCGCGGCGGCTGCCGGGGATCGAGGTGGTGCGCGGGTGCACGGTGACGGAACTGTCCGACGACGGGGACCGGGTGGAGGTGACGGCGGCCGACGCGGCGGGGCGGGAGCGGCGGTGGACGGCGTCGTGGGTCGTCGGCTGCGACGGCGCCAACAGTTTCGTACGGGAGCGGCTGGGGGTGCGGTGGAACGACCTGGGCTTCTCCTACGACTGGCTGCTGTGTGACGTGACGCTGGACGTGCCGAGGGAGTTCTCGCCGCTCAACGTGCAGTACTGCGATCCCGCGCGGCCGACGACGGCGGTGGGCAGCGGACCCGGCCGCAGACGCTGGGAGTTCATGCGGCTGCCCGGCGAGAGCGTGGCCGAGCTGAACCGGGAGGAGACGGCGTGGCGGCTGCTGGCGCCGTTCGACGTGACTCCGGCCAACGCCACCCTGCGGCGGCACGCCGTCTACCGCTTCCAGGCGGCCTGGGCCGAACAGTGGCGGCGCGGCCGGGTGCTGCTCGCGGGGGACGCGGCCCACCTGATGCCGCCGTTCACCGGCCAGGGCATGTGCGCGGGCATCCGGGACGCGCTGAACCTGTCGTGGAAACTGGACCTGGTGCTGAGCGGTGACGCCGGTGCGGAACTGCTGGACACGTACGGCCCCGAGCGCGCCGGACATGTGCGGGAGGCGATCGGCACGGCGGTGCGGCTGGGCAAGGTGCTCTGCGTGACCGACCCGGCCGCGGCGGCGGCCAGGGACGCCGCGCTGCTGGCGGGCGCGGACACCGGCCGGGGCGGCGGCGCCGGCGCGCCGCTGCGGTCCGGGCTGCTGTACACCGGGGCCGGCGCGGAACCGGTGCCGCCGGCCGGGGAGGTGGTGCCGCAGGGCCGGGTGCGGCTGGGAGGTGTCACCGGGTACTTCGACGAGGTGGCCGGCACCGGTCCGGTGCTGCTGGGGTCGGCCGCTCCGGCGGCGGCACTCGACGGACCGCGGCTCGCCTTCCTCACCGGGCTCGGCACCCGGATCGTGCACCTGGTGGCGGACGGGGCCCCGGACGCCGCCGTGGACGTCGACGGTGTGTATCTGCCGCTGCTGCGGGCGGCTCGGGCGCGGTACCTGCTGGTGCGCCCGGACCACCACGTCTACGGCCCGGCCCGCACCGCACGTGAACTGGCGGCGCTGGTCGACGCGTTCCGTGCGGGGCTGACCGGCCGGCCGGTCACAGCAGGTAGGGCAGGTCCTGGCGCCGTTTGACGTTGACCTTGCGGAAGACGCGGGTGAGGTGCTGCTCGACGGTACTGGCCGTGATGTACAGCTTCGCGGCGATCTCCCGGTTGGTGTACCCCTTGGAGGCCAGCGCCGCGATCTTGCGTTCCTGCCGGGTCAGCGAGGAGACGCCGTCGGGGCGTTCCTCCGCGTCGGCGGCGGCGGGCGCGGCCTCGGAGCCGGCCGGGTCGAGGGCGGCCTCGCGGCACAGGTGTTCGGTGCCGGTCTGCTTGGCGAGGTGCCAGGCCCGGTGCGCCACCCGGCGGGCGTTGCGCTGGTCGCCGGCGTCCCGGAAGGCGGCGCTGAGGTCGATGAGGGCGCGGGTGAGTTCGTAGTCGTCGCCGCTCTCCTTGAGCATGTCGACGGCCTCGGTGAGCAGTTGCGGGCGGCGGGTGACCCGGCTCACCGCGGCCAGGGTGCGCAGGCTCTGCCCGCGTTCCCGGGAGGGGCCGGGGAGCAGCCGGGCGAGCTGTTCGCGTACCAGGCGTTTGGCCTGTTCCTGGTCGTTCTGGGCGAGCCAGGCCTCGGCCGCGCTGAGGCGCCAGGGGACCACGTCGGCACCGGGCCTGCCCCAGGTCTCGGCGAAGCGGCCGCAGGCGAGGAAGTCGGCGAGCGCGGCCTGCGGATGGTGGGTGGCGAGCCGGTAGTGGCCGCGGGCGTGCAGGTAGGCGGCGCCGTGGCGGCTGTGCAGGGCGTGTTCGGGCAGCGGCAGCGCCACGTACTTCTCGGCCGCCGCCAGGTCTCCGGAGCGGGTGGCGGCCAGGACGGCGCAGGCCAGCACGCCGGCGAGGCCGACCCCCCAGCCCTGCGGCGGGACGAGGGACAGGGCGTGGGCGGCCAGGTCGCGGGCGCGGGTGAGGTCGCCGCGCCGCAGGTGGGCCTCGACGCGCACGGCGAGGAACCGGGCCTGCGAGGCGACGGCGTGGTGCGCGGCGGTCTCGGCCTCCAGTTTCTCGCACCAGGCGACCACCTCGTCCAGCCGGCCCGCGTGGCAGAGGCCGCGCAGGGCCAGCACCCCGGACTCCACGTTCCACAGCGAGTCGTGGTCGAGGTGGTAGGTGCTCAACAGCAGTTCGGCACGCCGGACCAGCTGGTCGTCGCGCCCGTCGACGTAGTCGTCGGACAGGGCGACCGCGGAGGGCAGCCACGGGTCGTGGCAGGGGACGGCCGCGGGGGTGGCCGCGGCGACGGAGTGGGCGAGTCTGCGCAGGCCGGTGTGGAGGGGGTAGGCCATCGCCGCCCAGCTGGTCAGGGAGCGGATGTCCTCGGTGCCGGGGCCGGGCCCGGTGTCCTGCCGGTACCGGGTGCGCAGGACGTCGAGCAGGGCGGTCAGGTCGTGCAGGGCGCCGGTGTCGGCGAGACCGAGGACGAGGTCGGAGACGCCCCGCCGGTCCAGGCGGCCGGCGTGGAAGTCGTCGAGCTGGGGGCGGAGGTGGCGGACGGCGGCCTGCGGTTTCAACTGCCGTTCCAGGCGGCTGAGCCGGGTCCGGACGCGGGCGGCGGTGGTGCCGTCGGTCCGGGTGCGCCGGGCGAGACCGAGGCAGCCGAGGGCGGTGCCGGTGTCGCCGGCCGCCAGTGCCTCCTGGGAGGCGGTGAGAAGGACGTCGACACCGTTGTCAATGCCCGCGTCCCCGGCGCTCGTCAGCTGCCGGGCGACCATGAGCGCCGAGGCGCCGTTCTCCCGCAGCAGTTCCGCGGCGGCGTGGTGCAGCGCGGTCCGGTCGGCGGCGGGCAGGTTGTCCAGGACGGCGGCGGCACCGGCCGGATGCCGGAACGCGTACCGTTCGGCGCCCGCCGGTGCCGCGGCCTGGGCCGCCGGCACCATGGCACCGGTACCGGGCGGGCCCGCGTGGGCGCCCGGCCCGCGTGCGTCGGTGCTCAGCATGCCCGCGTCGGCCAGGGCCCGCAGGGCCCAGCGGGTGGTCTTGGTGTCCTGCCCGGCCAGCGGGGCCACGTCGGCCGGCTCCGGGGCTCCGCCGAGCACGGCGAGGGAGCGGACCACGGCCGGTATCGGCGGCCGGGCGTGGGCCATGAGGTCGAGGAGGGCCTGTCCGTACCCTTCCGGGTGGCCGGTGCCGCCCGCCTGCTGGTCGATGATCAGAGCACGTACGGCCAGCGGGTTGCCGCCGCTGACGGCGTACAGGTCGGCGGTGAGCCGGGGGGTGGCGGTGCGCGGTCCGAGGAGCCGGGTGGCGAGGCTGTGCACGGCGGTGCGGCTGAGCGGGGCCAGCGGGACGCGGTGGACGTGCGGGCTCGGTGCGAGCCCGCCGAGCAGCGGTGAGCGCGGCCGGCGCATGGTCGGGTCGTCGGTGACCAGCACCAGGATGCGGGTGGAGGGCAGCCACGCCACGACGCCCGCGAGGAAGTGCAAGGAAGGGGCGTCCACGTAGTGGGCGTTGTCGACACAGATCACCAGGGGGGAGTTTTCGGCCAAGTGGGCCAGTTCCACGGTGAGTTTCTGGAACGCGTCCGCGATCCGGGGGTCCGCGGCGTCCTGGGTGTCAGGGGCGGTGCCGCCGTGGAGGAGGGCGTGCTCGACCGCCGCGGCGAGCAGGGCGCGGAACGCCTCCCGGCGGGCCGGCGGGATGGCCAGGCCGTGGGAGAGCTGGGTCAGCACGCCGAACGGCAGCGCCTCTTCGCGCAGCGACGCGGTGGCCCGCAGGACGCGCGCGGCGCCGGGATCCAGGGTTTCGAGGAACTCGTGGAGCAGTCTGCTCTTGCCGCTGCCGAGCGGTCCCTCGACGACGACCAGCCGTCCTCTGCCGCCGACGGCGTCCGCCAACGACGCGCGCAGCGCGGTCAGCGCGGCCTCGCGCTCGACCAGATCACGTCGGCCGGTGACGGCGGCCGTGGAATCGCGGCATTCCAAAAAACTTAATGACATGCCAGCTCCCGACATTCCCTAGTGTTGTGCGGCCGGGCGAAGGGAACACCGCCGCTCAAACTGCTTGACGTACGGGCAGACGACAGGCCGTGACGTTTCACGTCACGGCGAGAATGATGGAGGAAAAAGACAGGTAAAAACCGGTGTCTTTTGTGGTGGCGGTGTGCGGTCAAGGCGCCGATGGGCGCGCACCGAATACGTGGGGGGACGTCGAGTGGGCGGGGGACACCGAATGGGTGGGGGCAACTCTCCGAATCATGGATAAATCGCCGCGCGTCGCAATGTCAAGCGAGTGAGTCGTACGTCACGGACCGCTTCGGCTTCGCGCGCGGGCCGGGCGCGGCGGGGAAACGGGACGCTCGCGCCGAGTGCCCCGTTCCCCCGGAATGTCGGCGTCGTGCCGAGCTGATCCTCCGTCAGGCCAGTTGCACGGCTTGCTCGTAGGACAGCCGCGCCCCCCGCTCGCGGAACGCGTTCTCGGCCGGGTGGCCGATGTTGACCAGCAGGACCGACTTCCACCGGCCGTCGGGGAAGAACTCCTCGTCGACGGCGCCCGCGTTGAAGCCGCCCATCGGGCCCGCGGCCAGGCCCGCGGCCCGCACGGCCAGCACGAAGTAACCGGCCTGGAGCCTGGAGTTGAGGTCCATCTGGGTCACCCGCAGGGCCTCGTTGGACTCCAGCATCGCCCGGAGCTGGGGGTTGGACGGAGCCAGGAAGGGGACGTACTCCGCGAACTGCGTGTCCGCCGCCAGCACCGCGGTGACCGGGGCCGACGCGGTCTGCTCCCGGTTGGGCGGTGCCACGCAGTCGAGGAGCCGGCGCTTGCCGTCCTCGGTGCGGACGTAGAGGATCCGCAGCGGGTTGATATTCGCCGAGGTCGGAGCCCACTTGAAGAGTTCGTAGATGGCCTGGAGCCGGTCGTCCCCGACCGGCTCGTCACGGAAGCCATAGGCCGTCTTCGCCTCGGTGAACAGCAATGCCTGTCCCTCGGGGGAAAGCGCGTACAAGCTCTGGTCCACTTCCGAGACCAGGGTGCTGTCCGACATATCGAAATGCTCCTCTTTCGCGGTACACACGGTGCTGATTGCCTGGCACAGCGTACGCGTTCCACGAGCCCGCCCACAGGCCGAAACCGCTGTTGTGCAGGGACATTTGGCCGCCGCCGGAAAAGAATGGCGCAAGAACATCGGTGCGGTCTACCGCCGGGCCGAGCACCTGTGGCAGGCTTCGCGCATGCGCCCGCCGACGATGCGCCGCCGCGACGAGAAGGCGGTCCTTTGAGAGCCGCCGTGCTGACGGAGCCCGGCGTGCTGTCCGTGACCTCCGTGCCGGACCCCGAGTGCGGTACCGGAGAGGTACTGATCAGGATGCGCGGCACCGGCCTGTGCGGCTCCGACCTCGCGGTGTACGCGGGACGGCGGCCCCCGCCGCGCCGGCCGTGGATCCTGGGCCACGAGGGCGCCGGCCGCGTGGCCGGGACCGGCGCCGGCGTCGAGGGACTGACGGTCGGTCAGGACGTGGTCATCGAGCCGGACTACTGCTGTCTGACGTGCCCGCCGTGCCGGGAGGGACGGACGTCGGCCTGTGCCGGCCGGGCCGCGGTCGGGCTGACCGTGCCGGGGCTGCTGAGCGAGTACGTGGTGGCGCCGGCGGAGTTCGTGTGGCCGGTCGCCCCGGACCTGCCGCTGGAGGACCTGGTCTGTGTGGAGCCGGCGACCGTGGCATGGGCGGCGCTGCGCCGCTCGGGCATCACCCCTGGCCTCTCCTGCCTCGTGACCGGTGCCGGCTCGCAGGGCCTGCTGCTGTGCCGGGCACTGGTCGAGCACGGGGTGACGGTGTACGTCCAGGAGCCCAACGCGGCCCGTCTCGACCGGGCTTGTTCCCTGGGCGCGCGGCCGGCGCCGCCGGACGGTGAGACCGTCCCGTACCTCTTCGAGACCTCCGGCGCCCCCGGAGCCGTCGAGCAAGGGTTGCGCCGCCTCGCCCCGCACGGCACCGCCGTACTGATCGGCCTCGGCACCGCACCGCTCGACCTCTCTCCCCGTGACCTGGTGGCCGGGCAGGTCACCCTCATCGGCAGCATGGTCTACGACCACCCCGGGGACTTCGCCCGGACCGTCGGCGCGCTGAACTCACCGTCATCGTCCCCCCTGGGCGCGGTGGTCAGCGACGGCTACCCCCTGGACGACGTCGACGAGGCGTTCGCCGCGGCGGCCACCGCGTCCGGCAAGGTGTGGGTCGACCTCGGGTGACCGGCTGAGGGGGACGAACAGGGGTGTGAACGCCGCTCACGCACAGAGAGACTGTGACGTGGATCGTGACGCGCTGCATGGAAGTGTTCCCAGCGTGCTCCGTGGTTGCCCGTGGAAGGGACTTTGAGCGACATGACCGGCCCGACCGAGCGGAACAGTGCGTGGATCCGCCGCTATCACCCCCGTCCCGACAGTCGCGTCCGGCTGGTCTGCCTGCCCCACGCCGGCGGCTCCGCCTCCTTCTACCACCCGGTCTCGGCGGCGATGCCGCCCGCCGTCGACGTCCTGGCCCTGCAGTACCCGGGCCGGCAGGACCGGCGCGCCGAGCCCTGTGCGACCAGCATCGCCGAGCTGGCCGACAAGGCGGTGGCGGAACTGCTGCCCTGGGCGGACCGGCCGCTGCTCTTCTTCGGGCACAGCCTCGGAGCGACCCTCGGCTTCGAGATCGCGCGCCGGCTGGAGAACGACCACGGCATCGTCCTGGCGGGCCTGTTCGTCTCCGCCCGGCGGGCACCGTCCCGCGTCCGGACGGGGACCGTGCACCTGCGGGACGACCAGGGCGTCCTCGCGGAGATACGCCGGCTGAACGGCACGGACGCGGGCCTCCTCACCGATCCGGAGGTGCAGCGGATGGTGCTGCCGGCGATCCGCGCCGACTACCGGGCCATCGAGACCTACCGGTACGAGCCGGGGCCGAAGCTGCGGTGCCCGGTGGTGTGCCTGATCGGTGACGACGATCCCGAGGTGACCCCGGACGAGGCGCGGGCCTGGGCCGAGCACACCGAGGGTCCGTTCACGCTCCAGGTCTTCGACGGCGGCCACTTCTACCTGTCGGCGCACCAGGCGCCGATCATCGGACTGATCGCGGGGCACGCCGCGACGGCCGTGCCCCCGGACACCCCTCACCCCACGGCGCAGGGCCCGACGACGGGGTAAGGGGGGTACCCCTCACGGGGCGCGAGAATCTGGGGTTCCCGCGCTGACCTCGTCACTTTAGGGTGCGGTACGTGGAAGACATGACCAGCGCACTCCTTTCCGAGGACGTCACCCGGCAGGACTGGGCCGGTGTCCGGATTCCCGATTCCTTCCGCGGCATCGTCACCCGCAAGGACGAGACCGACCTCTTCGAGGGGGTGGACTCGGCCGACAAGGACCCGCGGAAGTCGCTCCACCTGGCGGAAGTGCCGACCCCGTCGCCCGGCCCCGGTGAGGCGCTGGTGGCCGTGATGGCCTCCTCGGTCAACTACAACACCGTGTGGTCGGCCGTCTTCGAACCACTGCCGACGTTCCGCTTCCTGGAGCGCTACGGCAGGCTCAGCGCGTCGGCCCGCCGGCACGACCTGCCCTACCACGTCCTGGGGTCGGACCTGGCGGGCGTGGTGCTGCGCACCGGTCCGGGCGTCAACGCCTGGAAGCCCGGCGACGAGGTCGTCGCGCACTGCCTCAGTGTG
This sequence comes from Streptomyces sp. NPDC090994, assembly GCF_044768905.1. NCBI lineage: Bacteria > Bacillati > Actinomycetota > Actinomycetes > Kitasatosporales > Streptomycetaceae > Streptomyces > Streptomyces sp. NPDC090994. The sequence continues at coordinate 606,316 of NZ_JBIVWS010000002.1, read as the reverse complement.
GAACTGGAGTCCGCCGACGGCCACGGCGACACCATGCTCGACCCCGAGCAGCGCATCTGGGGCTTCGAGACCAACTTCGGCGGCCTGGCGGAGATCGCGCTGGTGAAGTCCAACCAGCTCATGCCCAAGCCCGCGCACCTGAGCTGGGAGGAGGCCGCCGCTCCCGGCCTGGTCAACTCCACCGCCTACCGCCAACTGGTCTCCCGCAACGGCGCCCGGATGAAGCAGGGCGACAACGTCCTGGTCTGGGGCGCGAGCGGCGGCCTCGGCTCGTACGCCACGCAACTCGTCCTCGCCGGCGGCGCCACACCGGTCTGCGTGGTCTCCTCGCCGCAGAAGGCCGAGATATGCAGGAGGATGGGCGCCGAGGCCGTCATCGACCGCGACGCCGAGGACTTCCGCTTCTGGCAGGACGCCCACACCCAGGACCCGAAGGAGTGGAAGCGGTTCGGCGGGCGCATCCGCGAGCTGACGGGCGGTGAGGACGTCGACATCGTCTTCGAACACCCCGGCCGCGAGACCTTCGGCGCCTCCGTCTACGTCACCCGCAAGGGCGGCACGATCGTCACCTGCGCGTCGACCTCCGGCTACGAGCACACCTACGACAACCGCTACCTGTGGATGTCGCTGAAGCGGATCATCGGCTCCCACTTCGCCAACTACCGCGAGGCCTGGGAGGCCAACCGGCTGATCGCCAAGGGCCGGATCCACCCGACCCTCTCCAAGGTGTACGCCCTCGAAGACACCGGCCAGGCCGCCTACGACGTCCACCGCAACCTCCACCAGGGCAAGGTCGGCGTGCTCTGCCTCGCCCCCGAGGAGGGCCTGGGCGTACGCGACGAGGAGACACGGGCCCGGCACATCGAGGCCATCAACCGCTTCCGCGTCACGGACGACCCGCCGCCAAAGGAGACGGCCACTCCCACGACCTGAAACCCAACGGCACCGGCCGGGGCCACGAGACATTCGTCGCCGAGATCACCGGTGCTCTGCGAATCCTCAGGGCCGAGGAGCGCCGGTGTACAGTGAACAACGCCCTTGACCTGCACGAAGCAGGCAGGGAGCCGTCTTCCGGGAGTCCGACATGCTGCGCACCATGTTCAAGTCCAAGATCCACCGCGCCACCGTCACCCAGGCCGACCTGCACTACGTCGGATCGGTCACCATCGACGCCGATCTGCTGGACGCCGCCGATCTGCTGCCCGGTGAGCTGGTGCACATCGTCGACATCACCAACGGTGCCCGGCTGGAGACCTACGTCATCGAGGGCGAGCGCGGCTCCGGTGTGGTCGGGATCAACGGGGCTGCCGCTCATCTCGTGCACCCCGGCGATCTCGTGATCATCATCAGTTACGCTCAGGTCACCGACGCCGAGGCGCGGGCGCTGAAACCGCGGGTCGTGCACGTGGACCGCGACAACCGCGTCGTCGCCCTGGGCGCGGACCCGTCCGAGCCGGTACCGGGCTCGGACCAGGAGCGCAGCCCGCAGGCCGTGTCGGGCTGACGCGGCGGGCGCGGCGAGGACCGAGGACCGAGGACCGAGGACAGGGAGCGTGGCCGTGAGCGACATCGAGATCCGTGACGACCGGGCGGCGGGCCGCCTGGAGGCGGTGGCCGGCGACGAGGTCGTCGGCCGGATCGAGTACTTCGTGCTCGACGCTCCCGGCCGCGCCCTGGTCCCGGTGCACACCATCGTCGAGCCGGCCCACGAGGGACAGGGCATCGCGGGCTCGCTCGCCCGTGAGCTGTACGCCCTCGCACTGCGCGAGGGCGTCACCGTCGCCCCGCTGTGCCCGTACGTCGTCAAGTGGGCCGAGCGCCACCCCGACGAGGCGCCGGCGGCCGACCCGGAGCTGCTGCGCGCGGCGAAGGACTGGCTGGAGGCGCACCCCGGACGGTTCTGAGGGGCCCGGCCGCGTCTTCGCGCGCGGCGGGCCCACCTGGGCCTTGCCGTTCATACGGGGGAGTGAGTGGCGGAGCGGCCCTCGGGTAGGCGGGGGAGTAGTCCAGAGCCGACGCAGACCTACTGGCCGGAGGACACCCGCCATGACGAACCCGTATCCGGACCCCGTCCCGCCGGGACCGACGCCGGGCCCGGACCCCGAGCCGCCGCAGCCGTACCCGGACCCGGTCCCGCCCCCCGAGCCGCCGCCCGGCCCCGGCCCGGGACCAGGGCCTGGGCCGACCCCCCAGCCTCCGGGTCCGGGACCGCAGCCGACGCCCCCGGGCCCGGGACCGCAGCCGACCCCACCGCCCCCGCACCCCGGCCCGCCGGAGCCCTCACCGTCGCCGATCCCGCCGGGACCGGAACCCGTGCCGAACCCGGAGCCGGGACCGCCGCTGAGCTGACGCCGCCCACGGGCGGCACGCCGACGGCCCGCGGCCCCGGTGACACGACGATCTAGCCGGCCACCTCCGACCGGTCCCCGCCCCACAGCGTGTGGAACGAGCCGTCCCGGTCGGTGCGCCGGTAGGTGTGCGCGCCGAAGAAGTCCCGCTGGCCCTGGGTGAGGGCGGCGGGCAGGCGCTCGGCGCGCAGGGCGTCGTAGTAGGCGAGGGCGGCGGCGAAGCCGGGGGTCGGCACTCCCTGCCGGGTCGCGGCGACCAGTACCTCGCGCCAGTCGTCCTGCGCCTCGGCGATCTCCCGTGCGAACGTCTCGTCCGACAGCAGGCTCGGCAGGTCCGGCCGGGCGTCGTACGCGGCGCGGATGCGGTCCAGGAAGGCCGCGCGGATGATGCAGCCGCCCCGCCACAGCGCCGAGACCGCGCCCAGGTCGATGTCCCAGCCGTACTCCTCGCTGCCCGCGGCGATCTCGTGGAAGCCCTGCGTGTACGACACGATCTTCGACGCGTACAGGGCCTGCTCCACCCGGTCGGCGAAGGCCGCCGCCTCCGACTCCGGCAGCGGCGACGGCTTCGGGCCCGCCAGCCCGCGGGACGCCGCGCGCAGCGCCGCGTGCCCGGACAGCGAGCGGGCGAAGACCGCCTCCGCGATGCCCGAGACCGGAACACCGAGGTCGAGGGCGATCTGCACCGTCCAGCGGCCGGTGCCCTTCTGCTCCGCCTGGTCGACCACCACGTCCACGAACGGCTCACCCGTCGCCGCGTCCACGTGCGAGAGCACCTCGGCGGTGATCTCGATCAGGTACGAGTCGAGCCGACCGGTGTTCCAGGTGCGGAAGATCTCCGCGATCCGCGCGGGGGAGTAGCCGGCGACATCGCGCAGCAACTGGTACGCCTCGCCGATCAGCTGCATGTCGGCGTACTCGATGCCGTTGTGCACCATCTTGACGAAGTGCCCGGCGCCGTCCGGACCGACGTGCGTCACGCAGGGGGCGCCGTCCGCCGCCTTCGCCGAGATCTTCTCCAGCATCGGGCCCAGGGAGTCGTACGACTCGGAGGGCCCGCCGGGCATGATGCTGGGGCCGTTGAGCGCGCCCTCCTCCCCGCCCGAGACGCCCATGCCGACGAAGTGGATGCCCTGCTCGCGCAGTTCGCGCTCGCGGCGCCGGGTGTCCGCGAAGTGCGCGTTGCCGCCGTCGATGATCATGTCGCCCGGCTCCAGGAGCGGGGCGAACTCCTGGATCACCGCGTCGGTCGGGTCACCGGCCTTCACCATGATCACCAGACGCCGCGGCCGTTCCAGCGCCGCCACGAACTCCTTGGCGGTCTCGGTGGCGACGAAGTCCCCCTCGCTCCCGAACTCCTCCACCAGCGCGTGCGTCTTCGACGCCGTCCGGTTGTGCAGGGCGACGGTGTAACCGTTGCGGGCGAAGTTACGGGCGAGGTTGCGGCCCATGACCGCGAGACCCGTGACGCCGATCTGCGCTGTAGTGCTCATTACGTTGGCTCCTAGTGACCCGAGTGCCGGTGGTGCCGGTGGTGCCGGTCGTGCCCGTCAGCCTACGGCCGCTGCCCGACCATCCTGACGTGCCGGTATGCCGGCCGCACCTCCGCGGCCGACGCACACACCGGTACGCACGGGAGGGGGCCGACGGCTCATCGGACACGTGCCTCATCCGGCCAACAACCGCCGGTTCCTCGCCATTCCGCCTCGCGGGGCGACCGGGGGCCGTATCGTCATGGCCGGTTCTCAATGCTCGCCTTCGTTGCTCCTGACTCCGTGTCGAGGGGGATCTCCATGGCCGTACGCGGTCGGCACCGCCGGTATCAGCCGAACAGGATCAACCGCGCCTCACTGACCGTCACCGCGGGTGGGGCCGGGATAGCGCTCCCGCTCATCGGCACCGGCACCGTGCACGCGGCCGACCTCGACACCTGGGAGAAGGTGGCCGCCTGCGAGTCCACCGGCAACTGGGACATCAACACCGGCAACGGCTTCTACGGCGGACTGCAGTTCACCCAGTCCACATGGGAGGCGTTCGGCGGCACACGGTACGCACCGCGCGCGGATCTGGCCACCCGGGACCAGCAGATCGCCGTGGCGGAGAAGGTACTGGACGGGCAGGGCCCCGGTGCCTGGCCGGTCTGCTCGGCCCGGGCCGGGCTGACACGCGGCGGCGACGCACCCGACATCCACCCGGCCGGCGGCGCCGAGAAGAACGCCGAGAGCGAGCGGCAGAAGCAGAAGAGCGGCAAGAAGAGCGACGGGAAAAGCGGCAAGAAGAGCGGCGAGAAGAGCGCCGCGGTGGATGTGCGGCCGCAGAGCACTCCGCAGTCCCGTGCCGGGCGGTCCCAGATGTACACCGTCATCTCCGGCGACACGCTGTCCGGTATCGCGGACGCCCAGCGGGTGCGGGGCGGCTGGCAGAAGCTCTACGACGCCAATCGCAGCGAGGTCGGAGAAGACCCCGACATGATACTGCCGGGCCAGCGGCTGACGCTGACCGGCAAGGCGTCCGAGAACAAGGCCGAGAACAAGGCCGAGAACAAGCGCAAGGCCGAGCGTAAGACCGAGCGCAAAGCCGAGCGCAAGACCGCGACGGTCAAGCCGAAGAAGAAGTCCTCCTCGGAGCGCGGCACGAACAAGGCGACCACCGGGCACTCCCTGGTGGCCCCCGTCGACGCCGCCACCGGCACGCCGTACCACCAGACGGGTTCCTCCTGGTCGCAGGGCTACCACACGGGCGTCGACTTCCCCGTGCCCACCGGCACGTCGGTCAAGTCGGTCGCCGCGGGCCAGGTGGTCAGCGCCGGCTGGGAAGGCTCCTTCGGCTACCAGGTGGTCGTCCGGCACGCCGACGGCCGGTACAGCCAGTACGCGCACCTGTCCGCGATCTCCGTGAAGGACGGGCAGAGCGTGGGCGCCGGCCAGCGCATCGGCCGTTCCGGGTCCACCGGCAACAGCACGGGCCCGCACCTCCATTTCGAGGTGCGGACCGGGCCCGGCTTCGGCACGGATGTCGACCCGGTCGCCTATCTGCGGGCCGGCGGGGTCAGCATCTGACGCCGTGCCGGCCCGGTACGGCCGACAGGGTGCAGGGGAGGTCGGTGAAGACGCCGTAGCCGCAGACGTGGGCCAGGACCGGAACGGCGGCGGCTGCGGTTCCGGCCGCCTCGCGTATCCCGTCGTCCGAGTACGTCTCCTCCGCCGGCGCGGTCTCCGCGGCCGGGGACGGCGCCGGGGCGGGCAGGGCGACCTGCTTCCGGTCCTGTCCCTGCTTCCGGTCCCGCGCCGGTTCCCGGTTCCGGTCCTGTTCCCGTACCCGTTCCCGCGCTTGGACCTGGTTCCGTGGCTGGTCCTGGTCCTGGTCCTGGTCCTGCTCCGCCGACGGTGCTTTCGCCCCGGTCAGGACAGCACCCTCGCGCGTCGCGTGCCCGGACGACGGCGTGCCCTGCGCCGGTACCTCACCGGTGGACGGCGTCGCCCCGGCGGCTGCCGACGCCCGCCGTTCCGTGAGCGCGATCCGCTCCGTCGTCAGCAGGATCAGGCCGCCCGCGGCCACCACCCCGCAGCCCAGGGCGAGCACGGTGCCGGTCGTGCCGTACCGGAAGGTCTCGCCGAACATCGTGATGCCGACCGCCGCGGCCGCCACCGGGTTCACCACCGTCAGCGTGGCCAGCGGGGCGGCCAGACCCGCGCCACGGTAGGACGCCTGGGACAGCACCATGCCGGCCGTGGCCAGTACGCCGATCACCGCCAGGGACGGCAAGTCGGCCATGGACACGCCACCGGTCCAGTCGACCGCGACCGTCTTGGTGAACACCGACGACATGCCGAAGGCGACGCCGGACGCGGTCGCCAGCAGCATGCTGCGCGCCATCGGGTGCCGGTGGGCGGCCCGGGCGGCGGCCATCAGCGCCACGACCACCCCGGCGGTCACCAGAGCCAGCACCGTCCGCTGCGCGGTGTCCAGCGACCGCGAGTCCGCCGATCCGACCAGCGCCAGCAGGCCCGCCAGCCCCACCGTCGCCATCATCGCGCCCCGCCAGGCCGTCGCACCGGCCGGGCGCCGCACGAACACCGCCGCCATGGGCAGGGCGAAGACGATGGTCAGCGCGCCCAGCGGCTGCACCAGACTGAGCGGGCCGTAGGCGAGGGCCGCCACGTGCAGCAGGCCGCCCAGGCCGTTCAGTGCGACCGCCGCCCACCAGGTGGGCCGGCGCAGCGGCGCGTACTGCCGGCCGGGGGAGGACAGCGCGACCTGCTCCTGGACGATGGCCCCGCCCGCGTAGGCGACGGCGGACACGAGCGACAGCACCACGGACAGCGCGAGGGCGCTCATCGGCCGCTCCTCTGCGTGAGGCGACGGCCCGGCCCGGTCGGCCCGGCCCGGCGCGGCGAACAGTCGGCTTTCATACCAGCCACCTTGCCGCGCGCGGCCCGTCCCGTCGTCAGCCCTGAGCACTCTTTGGGTCATACTGCCGATGGAGTACGGCCGCCTCCCGGTCCTCCCCAGGGTGGGCTATCCCGCCGCCCCGCCCGCGCCCTGCGAGCGGACACCGGCACCTTCCCGGCCACCCGAGCACTCCCCGCACCCGCCGCACCGGCCCCCACCGTACGAGCGGATCCCGCACCCGCCCCGCGCCCCACCCCGATCCCCGCATCCCCCGCCCCGCGCCCCCACCCCGATCCCCGCATCCCCCGCCCTCGCCCCCGCCCCGATCCCCCCACCGCCCCAGCCGCACACGTCGCGCTCTTCCCCCCGTGCCCCCGCTGGGTGACCATGAGGGGACCAGTCGCCGAGACGGGAGGTTCCGGGTGCGTGTGGGACTGCTGACCCGGGAGTACCCGCCGGACGTGTACGGCGGCGCGGGCGTCCATGTGGAGTTCCTCGCGCGGGAGCTGGCCGCGCTGGTCGACCTGGACGTGCACTGCTGGGGCGAGCCGTCGGGCGCCGACGGGGCCGGGGTGCGGCGCCACCGCCCCTGGTCCGCGCTGGACGGTGCCAACGACGCGCTGCGCACCCTCTCCGTGGACCTCGCGATGACCGACGCCCTGGCCGGCCGCGAACTGGTCCACTCCCACACCTGGTACGCCAACCTCGGCGGCCACCTCGCCAAGCTGCTGCACGGCGTCCCGCACGTGGTGACCGCCCACTCCCTGGAGCCGCTGCGCCCCTGGAAGGCCGAGCAGCTCGGCGGCGGCTACGCGCTGTCGAGCTGGGCGGAGCGCACCGCCGTGGAGTCGGCCGACGCGGTGATCGCCGTCTCCGGCGCGATGCGCGAGGACATCCTCACCTGCTACCCGGCGCTCCCCGCCGACCGGGTGCGCGTCGTGCACAACGGCATCGACACCCGGCTGTACCGGCCCGACCCGGCCACCGACGTCCTGGACCGGGTCGGCCTGGACCGCTCACGCCCGTACGTGCTCTTCGTCGGCCGCATCACCCGCCAGAAGGGCGTCCCCCATCTGCTGCGCGCGGTACGGGACATCGACCCCGCCGCGCAGGTCGTCCTGTGCGCGGGCGCCCCCGACACGCCGGAGATCGACCGGGAGTTCCGCGACCTGTACGACGAGCTGAGCCGGGCGCGGGACGGCGTGCACTGGATCCCGCGCATGCTGCCCCGGCCCGAGGTGATGCAACTCCTCACCCACGCCGCCGTGTTCGTCTGCCCGTCGGTGTACGAGCCGCTCGGCATCGTCAACCTGGAGGCGATGGCCTGCGGCACCCCCGTCGTGGCCTCGCGCACCGGCGGCATCCCCGAGGTCGTGGCGGACGGCGAAACGGGGGTACTCGTCGACGTGGACGACAATTTCGAGGCGGGGCTCGCGCGGGCCCTGGACGCGGTCGTCGGCGACCCGGAGAGCGCCCGCCGGATGGGCGAGGCGGGACGGGAACGGGCGGTGGCCGAGTTCGGGTGGGACGCGGTGGCCCGCCGCACGGTCCGGCTCTACGAGGACGTCCTGAAACAGGTGTGATCAGGCGTGACGGAGCAACTGGCGTAGAGGGTGGGAGGGGAGCGGCCATGCGTCGTGGAGGTCCTTCGGTGCTCGGTGTCGTCCTGGCGGGCGGTGAGGGCAAGCGGCTGATGCCCCTGACCGCGGACCGGGCCAAACCCGCGGTGACGTTCGGCGGCACGTACCGCCTCGTCGACTTCGTCCTCTCCAACCTGGTCAACGGCGACATCCTGCGCATCTGCGTGCTGACGCAGTACAAGTCGCACTCCCTGGACCGGCACGTCACCACCACCTGGCGGATGTCCAGCCTGCTCGGCAACTACGTCACCCCGGTCCCCGCCCAGCAGCGCCTCGGCCCCCGCTGGTACCTGGGCAGCGCCGACGCGATCCTCCAGTCGCTGAACCTGGTGTACGACGAACAGCCCGAGTACGTCGCGGTGTTCGGCGCCGACCACGTCTACCGCATGGACCCGCGCCAGATGCTCGCCCAGCACATCGAGTCCGGCGCGGGCGTCACCGTGGCCGGCATCCGGGTGCCGCGCACCGAGTCGGCGTCCTTCGGCGTGATCACCCCCGGCCCGGACGGCCGGACGGTCGAGAGCTTCCTGGAGAAGCCCGCCGACCCGCCCGGTCTGGTCGACGACCCGGCGTGCGTCTTCGCCTCGATGGGCAACTACGTCTTCACCACCAAGGCCCTGATCGACGCACTGCACCGGGACGCGGAGGACGACGACTCCGCGCACGACATGGGCGGTTCGATCCTGCCCCAGCTCACCGGCCGGGGCGAGGCCGGGCTGTACGACTTCAGCGACAACCACGTGCCCGGCGAGACCAGCCGCGACCAGGGCTACTGGCGGGACGTGGGCACCCTCGACGCCTACTACGACGCCCACATGGACCTGATCGCCGAGCGCCCCGCCTTCAACCTCTACAACCGCCAGTGGCCGATCTACACCTCCTCCGGTCAGCTCTCGCCCGCCCGGTTCAACGCGGGCGGCATCGCCAGCGAGTCGATCGTCAGCGCGGGGTGCCTGATCCGGGGCCAGGTCACGCGGTCCGTGCTGTCACCGGGGGTCGTGGTGGACCCGGGGGCGGTGGTGCAGGGCTCGGTGCTGCACGACAACGTGCACGTCGGGCGGGGCGCGGTGGTGCGCGGGGCGGTGCTGGACAAGAACGTCCAGGTGCCGCCGGGCGCCACGATCGGCGTCAACCCGGAGCGGGACGCGGAGCTGTACACGGTCTCCCGGGGCGGGGTGATCGCCCTCGGCAAGGGCCAACGGGTGCCGTAGCGCGCCCTTCCCGACTCCGGCCGGGCGGTCCCGTGCGCCGCCCGGCCGGTGCACCGCCCGTCGGCCCGGAGCGGTCGGGCCGACGGAACGGGCTCAGAGACGGGTGCCACCGGACGGCGTTGTCATGTCCCTGGACGCCAATCGGAATCCGTGTTGTCATGCATCTGCCGTTACATCGATGTAATGCAGTGTCGGTGTGACGACCGCCCCCGTCCTCCTCGAAGGACCCTCGAAGGAGAGGATTCGTGCGCATCAGACGACTCAGAGACCGCGTGGCCCTGTTGCTGGCCGCGGCGCTCGGCATCGGCACTCTCGCCGCCGTGCCCGCCGCGAGCGCAGCCGACGACGCCGTGGAGGTCCACGGCCTCAAGGGCGAGTACTACACCCACTCCGCCCCCGGCACCTTCGACTTCGACGAGCTGAAGGCCACCGGCTTCGACCCGCAGGTCGACTTCGGCAACCTGGAGTCGCGCCTCAAGTTCGCCACCGGGCAGTCGGACGACGTCAGCGTCCGCTGGACCGGCCGGCTGGTCCCCGAGGAGACCGGCCCGCACACCTTCTCGATCATCGGCGACAACGGCTTCCGCCTCTGGATCGGCGGACAGCTCGCCATCGACCACTGGGTCGACGACTGGGACCGCGAACAGACCGCCCAGCCGATCGAGCTGACCGCCGGCCGGTCCTACGACATCAAGCTGGAGTACTTCGAGCACTACGGCGGCTCCAACCTCCACCTGCGCTGGACCGAGCCCGGCGGCGCCAAGGAAGCGGTCCCGCAGTCGGCGTTCCGCCTGCCCGAGGGGTACGACTACGACGGCGCCACCTCGGCCACCGTGCTGGCCACCGGCCGCACCCTCAAGCTCGGCTTCGCCCACCCCGTCGCCACGCCCCCGGCCGGTTTCGCCGACCACCTCACGGCGGTCATCGGCGGCGCCACCTGGCCGCTGGGCGAGGCGAAGGCCGACCCCGAGGATCCCACCTCCCTCCTCGTCGCCCTCGACGAACCCGTCGTCGGCAACAAGACCGGCACCGCCCCCGGCACCGCCGACATCCGCTACGACGGCGAAGGCGGCCTGACGACGGCGGACGGCAACGTTGTCAGCGCGTTCTGGACGAGCGGCTCCAACCGTTCCACCTACGAGCTGCGCACCGACTGGGCCGACGAGGTCGGGCCGGACAACGCCCTCACCGAGTACCCGCGTCCGCAGCTGACCCGCGACGACTGGCGCAACCTCAACGGCAGCTGGCAGTTCGCCGCCGCCGAGGCCGGTGAGCAGCCGCCGGTCGGCAAGAAGCTGAAGGAGCGCATCCTCGTCCCGTACCCGGTGGAGTCCCAGCTCTCCGGCATCGAGCGGCACGAGGACCGCATGTGGTACCGCCGCACCTTCACCGTCCCCAAGGACTGGAAGGTCGGCTCCCAGCAGCGCCTCCAGCTGAACTTCGGCGCCGTGGACTGGCAGTCCGAGGTCTACGTCAACGGCGTCAAAGTCGCCGACCACAAGGGCGGTTACGACAAGTTCAGCGCCGACGTCACCGACGCGCTGAAGCCCGGCCGCACCCAGGAGCTGATCGTCGGCGTCTACGACCCGACCGACGCCGCCGACGGCGAGAACCCGCCGCTGGGCAAGCAGCGCCTGGACCCGAGCGGCATCTGGTACACGCCGTCCTCCGGCATCTGGCAGACGGTGTGGATGGAGCCGGTCGCCGCCGACCACGCCGACTCGCTCAAGCTCACCCCCGACGTCGACGCGTCCACCCTCACCGTCGAGCCGCAGGGCGTCCGCGACGGCGTACGGGTCACGGCCACCGCCTACGAGGGCAAGCGCAAGGTCGCCACGGTGACCGGCCGCACCGGCTCACCGCTCACCCTGAAGATCAGGAACCCGCGGCTGTGGTCCCCGGACGACCCGTTCCTCTACGACCTGAAGGTCACCGTCGGCAAGGACCGCGTCGGCAGCTACTTCGGCATGCGGTCGGTCTCCGTGGAGAAGGTGAACGGCACCCCGCGCACCCTGCTCAACGGCGAACCGGTCTTCCTGATGGCCACCCTCGACCAGGGTTTCTGGCCCGACGGCCTGCACACCGCGCCGACCGACGAGGCCCTCGCCTACGACCTGAAGATGCACAAGGAGATGGGCTTCAACTCGGTCCGCAAGCACATCAAGGTGGAGCCGGACCGCTGGTTCTACTGGGCGGACAAGCTGGGCCTGCTGGTCTGGCAGGACATCCCGGCCATGACGGCGGGCGTCAACCCGTCCACCGCCGCCCGCGCCGAGTTCGAGCGCGAGATGAAGGAGATCATCGACGAGCACATCAGCAGCCCGTCGGTGATCATGTGGGTCACCTTCAACGAGGGCTGGGGCCAGTACGACATCGGCCGGATCGCCGAGCAGGCCAAGGCCTGGGACCCGACCCGGCTGGTCAACAACCAGTCCGGCCTGAACCTCGGGGCCGACGGCGGCGCCGGCGACATCATGGACGAGCACGGCTACCCGAGCCCGGCCCTGCCACCGTCCCCGGACGGCGAACGCGCCCTGGTCAGCGGCGAGTACGGCGGCCTCGGCCTCGCGGTGCCCGGTCACGCCTGGTCCGTCCAGCAGTCGTACGTCGACGTCGACCCGGCGACGTACACCGACGACTACCTCACCAAGCTCGACGAGGTGCGTGCCCTGGCCTGCAAGGGCGGCAACGGTGCCGTCTACACGCAGATCACGGACGTCGAGGGGGAGCTGAACGGGCTGCTGACCTATGACCGCAAGGTGGTCAAGCCCGACGTACCGCGTCTGAAGGCGGCGCACGAGCAACTGATCACCGACATCTCCCGCCCGACCCCGGCGGGTTGTGTCTGACGGAGCGAGAGGACGCCGGGTGCGGCTCCCCACCCCAGGGGCATGGCGCTGTATCGATATGCGGCTCCGCCGCGTGGGCGCGCCCAGCCACCACCGAGCCGCACCCGGCGTCGTGCGCGACACCCCCCTTGGAGGCACCCGCATGAGATGGACCCACCGACTGCGCGCCGTGGCGGCCGCCGCACTGCTCGGCACCGCCCTCGCCGCCCCCGCCGCGCAGGCGGCAACCGTCCCCGACGGCCCGCTGACCGGCCTGGTCAACCCCTTCATCGGCACCGAGAACGAGGGCAACACCTACCCCGGTGCCGCCGTGCCCTTCGGCATGGTGCAGCTCTCCCCGGACACCGGCCACAACGTCGGCTACGACTACTCGAACGACCGCGTCCGGGGCTTCTCCCTCGTCCACCTCTCCGGCGTCGGCTGCGGCCTCGGCGGCGACCTGCCGGTGCTGCCCACCACCGGCGACGTCACCGAGACGGACTACACGGAGTACGCCGCCGGTTTCAGCCACGACGACGAGGCGGCGAGCCCCGGCTACTACCGCGTCGGCCTGGACTCCGGCATCGAGGCCGAGCTGACCGCGACCGAGCGCACCGGTGTGCAGCGCTACACCTTCCCGGCCACCGACAAGGCCAACGTGCTGCTCAACGCCGGGCAGTCGCTGCACCGCACGGTCGCCACGAACGTGGAGATCCTGGACAGCCGTACCGTGCGCACCGCCATCACCGGCAGCGGCTTCTGCCAGGACACCGAGCCGTACACCGTCTACACGGTCACCCGCTTCGACCGGCCCTTCACCGCGTACGGCACCTGGGAGGGCGCCACCGTCACCGCCGGGGCGAAGACCGGCCGCGACGGCGCCTACCTGCGCTTCGACACGACGAAGGACCGCACCGTCGAGGCGACCACCGCCCTGTCCTACGTCGACGCGCGCGGCGCCGCCCTCAACCTCCGCGCCGAGGGCGGCCGTTCCTTCGACGCCGTGCGCGAGGCGGCCGACCGCACCTGGGAGGAGCGCCTGGACGACGTGCGCGTCCGGGGCGGCGACGACACCCTGCGCCGTACCTTCTACTCGTCCCTGTACCGGTCCTTCCTCGCGCCGAACATCGGCAGCGACGTCGACGGCCGCTACACCGGCTGGGACCAGGAGAAGCACCGGGCGAAGGGCTTCACGTACTACCAGAACTGGTCGCTGTGGGACACCTACCGCACCCAGTCCCAGCTGCTGTCCCTGCTGGCGCCGCGCCAGGCGCGGGACATGGCGATCTCCGTCCTCAAGATCGACGAGCAGAGCGGCTGGCTGCCCAAGTGGGGCTACGGCACCGTCGAGACCAACATCATGACCGGCGACCCGGTCACCCCGTTCCTCACCAACGCCTACCAGCAGGGCCTGCTGAAGGGCTACGAGGAGCAGGCGTACCGGGCGCTGAAGAAGAACGCCGACGGGGTGCCGCCCGCCGAGTCCCCGGCGGTGGGCCGGGAGGCCAACCGGGAGTACCTCGCCCACGGCTACGCGCCCTACATCAAGGGCCGCCCGCACGCCAAGCCCGGTGACTCCGACTACGACCACGGTGCCTCCGCCACCCTGGAGTACGCTCTGTCGGACGCGATGCTCGCGCGGATGGCCGGCGACCTCGGCCACGACGAGGACGCCGCCCGGTACGCCGCCCGCGCCCAGAACTACCGCACCGTCTTCGACCCCTCGACCGGCTTCTTCCGCGCCCGCGACGCCGCCGGCGCCTTCACCGGCCCGGCCGACCCGGCGCAGAGCGAGGGCTTCCACGAGGGGACCAGCTGGCAGTACCAGTGGCTCGTCCCGCAGGACCTGCCCGGCATGATCGACCTGATCGGCGGCACAGCCGCGGCCAACGAGCGGCTCGACTCCTTCTTCGCCTACGACCAGCTCCTCGCCGATCCGGCGGGCACCGCCCGCGAGGTCTGGGTCAACGGGCCGTACGACTACTACAACGCGGACAAGTACAACCCGCAGAACGAACCCGACCTCATCGCCCCGTACACCTACCTGTCCACCGGGCAGCCCTGGAAGACCACCGACGTGGTGCACGCGGCGCTGACCCTCTTCACGGACACCCCGACCGGCATGACCGGGAACGACGACCTCGGCACCATGTCCGCCTGGAACGTGCTGTCCTCGATCGGGATCTTCCCGATCCAGCCCGGTTACGCCACCTGGGGGCTGTCCACACCGGTCTTCGACCGGGTCGACCTGACCCTGGACCGCCGCTACTACCCGCGCGGCGCCCTGACGATCACCGCCCCCGGCACCTCGGACACCGACCGCTACGTCCAGTCGGCCCGGACGGACGGGAAGAGCTACGGCCGCACCTATCTGACGACCGACACGCTGCGCGCGACGCGGTCGCTCGGGTTCACGGTCGGCCCGCAGCCGTCCGGGTGGGGAACGTCACCCCAGGCGGCGCCACCTGCGCTGACGTGACCTCAGACGCCCCATGAGTCCCGCCCCTCCCTGAGGGGTGGGACTTAATCCTTTGTTAACTGTGCGTAGCTTGATCGTACTTGACCGTAATCGGTGAGGAGAGTTTGACTGCTTGTCTCCACCCGTCAGCGACATCCGTCATCGACATTCGTCAGCGACACCCGTCATCGACGCGAGGCAAGCCATTGACTTCCGATCTGCTCGCTCCCCTCGATCTGGCGTTCTGGAACATCGAGTCCGCCGAGCACCCCATGCACCTGGGGGCGCTCGGCGTCTTCTCGGCGCACTCACCCACCGCGGGGGCCCACGCGGCGGACCTGCTCGCCCTGCGCGCGGCGGGCGTGCCCGGACTGCGGATGCGCATCCGGGACGTGTGGCAGCCGCCGCTCGCCCTGCGGCAGCCGTTCTCGTTCGGCGGCGCCGCCCGGGAGCCGGCCCCGGACTTCGACCCCCTCGACCACGTCCGGCTGCACGCCCCGACCGATGACTTCCACGCCGTGGCGGGCCGCCTCATGCAGCGCCCGCTGGTCCGGGACCGGCCGCCGTGGGAGGCACACGTGCTGCCCGGCGAGGACGGATTCTCCTTCGCCGTGCTGTTCAAGTTCCACCACGCCCTGGCCGACGGGCTCCGGGCGCTGGGGCTGGCCGCGGCCGTCCTCGACCCGATGGACCTGCCCGCGCCCCGGCCCCGGCCCGCACCGCCCCGGCGCGGGCTGCTGCCGGACGTGCGCGCACTGCCGGGGCTGGTGCGCGGAGTCCTCTCGGACGCCGGGCGCGCCCTGGACATCGGCACCTCCCTCGCCCTGTCCACCCTCGACGTGCGCTCGTCGGCGGCGCTCACCGCAGAGTCCTCCGGCACCCGCCGCACCACAGGCGTCAGCCTGGACCTCGACGACGTGCACCGCGTCCGCAAGGCCGAGGGCGGCACCGTCAACGACGTGCTGATCGCGGTCGTCGCGGGCGCCCTGCGCCGCTGGCTGGACGAGCGCGGCGACGGCAGCGAAGGTGTGGCGCCGCGCGCCCTGATCCCCGTCTCCCAGCGTCGCCCGCGCACCGCCCATCCCCAGGGCAACCGGCTCTCCGGCTACCTGATACGGCTCCCGGTCTGCGACCCCGACCCGCTCTCCCGCCTCGGCGCCGTCCGCGCCGCCATGGACCGCAACAAGGACGCGGGGCCCGCCCGCGGCGCCGGGGCGGTGGCGCTGCTCGCCGACCACGTCCCGGCCCTCGGCCACCGGCTCGGCGGCCCCCTGGTGAGCCAGGCGGCCCGGCTCTGGTTCGACATCCTGGTCACCAGCGTGCCCCTGCCCAGCATCGGCCTGAAGCTCGGCGGGCACCCGCTCACCGAGATCTGCCCCTTCGCGCCGCTGGCCCGGGGCCACTCACTGGCCGTCGCGGTCTCGACGTACCGGGGGCGGGTGCACTACGGGCTGATCGCGGACGCCGAGGCCGTGCCGGACCTCGACCTCCTCGCCCACGCGGTGACCGAGGAGGTGACGGCCCTGTTGCGGGCCTGCGGCCCTTGATCCGGCGGGGGAGGCCCGCCGTACGACCCGCGGGTCCTGGTCCGAGCGGGCGGTGGGCCTGCCCCGGGGGAGGCGGTCCGCGGGGCGGTCCGGGGCGGTGGCGGTCGGGGCCGATGCCCCTCGGCCCTGACCCGAAGGGGTGGCGGGCCGCCGCACGGCCTGCGGGTTCTGGCCCGGCGGGGCGACGGGCCGGTCCGAGGGACGAGGCGGTGGCGGGTCGGCCGATGGTCTTCGCCCCCTGATCCGAGGCGGTGGCGGGTCGGCCGATGGTCTTCGCCCCCTGGTCCGGGGCGGTGCCGGTCCGGCCGATGGTCCTTGCCCCCTGGTCCGGGGCGGAGACGGGCCGGCCGGTCGCCCGCGGCTTCCGCGGTGCGGCGCCGGCGGCCCCGGCCGACCGCCCGCGGCTCCGCGCCGGGGCGGGCCGACGGTCCGCCGGGTCGCCCCTGGTGCCGATCCGGACGGTTTGGCGGGCGGGCCCGTCGCTCGCGTAAAATCCGGCGTTCGACAGCGGACGCGAGACGGAGCGCCGCGCGGGTGACCAGGGAAACGGCAGCGGCGATGACGGTGACACAGGACGGTTCGGCGGCCACGGACGAGGTGGGCGCGTCCGGGTACGGCCCCGGCATCGACCCCGAGCGGCTCGCCGTCTGCCTCAGCGTGCTCAAGGAACTCGACGACATCGAGGTCGACCACCCCGACGCGATCGCGGTCCGCCGGGCCACCTCGCACATCTACCGCACGGTCAAGCAGCGCCGCCGCCAGGAGCGCCGGGCCGCCAAGACCGCCCACGACAAGGCGGTCACCGAGGCCACCGCCACCGGCTCGGCGGAGCGCATCGACGACGAGACCGAGGGCATCCTGCCCTCCTCCCGCACGGAGGAGGGCACGATCGCGGGGATACTCCAGCGCCCCCGCTCCTGCTACGTCTGCAAGCAGCGGTACGTCGAGGTCGACTACTTCTACCACCAGCTCTGCCCGCCGTGCGCCGCCGAGAACCGGATGCGGCGTGACGCCCGCGCCGACCTGACCGGCAAGCGGGCGCTGCTCACCGGCGGCCGGGCCAAGATCGGCATGTACATCGCGCTCAGGCTGCTGCGCGACGGCGCGCACACCACCATCACCACCCGTTTCCCCAAGGACGCCGTCCGCCGCTTCAAGGCCATGGACGACTCCGCCGACTGGATCCACCGCCTGGAGGTCGTCGGCATCGACCTGCGCGACCCCGCCCAGGCGGTCGCTCTGGCCGACCGGGTGGCCGAGCAGGGCCCGCTCGACATCCTGATCAACAACGCGACGCAGACCGTACGGCGCCTGCCCTCCGCGTACGCCGCCCTGGTCGAGGGCGAGAGCGCGCCGCTGCCCGCCGGTGAGCTGCCCGCGCGGCACGTCATCGGCGCCTTCGGCTCCGGCTCGGTGGACGGGCTGGCCGCGCTGCCCGCCGGCGTCAGCGGCCTCGACGCGCAGCAGGTCGCCGACCTCGCCCTGGTGGCCGGCAACGCCAGCGTGGTCCGGCACCGCGACGGCACCGCCATCGACGCCGGCGGTCTGGTCCCCGACGTCGTCGACAGCAACACCTGGGTGCAGAGCATCGAGCAGATCTCCCCGGTGGAACTGCTGGAGACCCAGCTGTGCAACTACACGGCGCCGTTCATCCTCATCAGCAAACTCCGGTCGGTGATGGCCGAGGCCGCCCGCAAGGCGCCCTCCCGGCGGGCCTACGTCGTCAACGTCTCGGCGATGGAAGGCGTGTTCGCGCGCGGCTACAAGGGCGCGGGCCACCCGAACACCAACGCCGCCAAGGCCGCGATGAACATGGTGACGCGGACCAGCGCCCAGGAGATGTTCGAGAGCGACGGCATCCTGATGACCTCGGTGGACACCGGCTGGATCACCGACGAACGCCCCCACTACGACAAACTGCGCCTGGCCGAGGAGGGCTTCCACGCCCCGCTCGACCTGGTCGACGGCGCGGCCCGGGTGTACGACCCCGTCGTGCGCGGCGAGGCGGGCGAGGACCTGTACGGCGTCTTCCTGAAGGACTACGCGCCCGGCAAGTGGTGAGGAGCCGGGGCCCCGGCTCGTGATGAGCGGCCCCGGTGGCGGTCAGCCGCCCGCGCCGAGGCGCGAGTTGCGGGCCGCCACCAGCTCCAGCACCGTGCGCCAGTCCTCCAGGACCCCGGCGTCGAAGACGGCGGCACGGCCCTCCTCCTCCGCCTCGCGCAGCCTGCGCAGATCGTCGTCGGCCGCGGCGTCCGGGCGGAGGCGGCCGGCGACGAGTCGGGCGACGCGGTCACCGAGCAGCCCGCGGACCGCGTCGGCGGTGCGCCCGGCGCGGCCGGCCGGGTCGCCGGGCCACAGCAGTCCGCCCACGGCGAGCACGAGACCGGCGATCTGCAACTCCTTGTCGGCGGGGCGGCCCCGGCGCAGCAGCGCGGCGGTCCGCAGCGCGCGGCCGTGCGCGTCGGCCGGACCGCCGCCGGGGCCGGCGGCCTCCCGGCAGGCGTACAGCAGGTCCATCAGCTCCTCGACGCTGCGCAGCTCCACGCGTCCGTCCTCCCGCGATCTCCCGCGACACGGCCCCTTGCGCACCGCAGCAGACCATGACGACCTTGCGGCGCGGCCAACGCCGTCTGAACTGCCCCGAGCCCCTGGGCCGCGTGGGCCGAACGGGTGACCCGCACATGTGAACAACATGTGACAAAACGGAGCGCGCCGGACTCAACTGTGCGCGGGCCGAAGCATGATGATTACCAGGAGTTTGCAGCCCCATAGAGCGGACCCCCGCTCATTTGGTTAATGTGGAGCGGACGGACCGCAGTACGGGCCCTACCCACACCCATCGTCCGTCCGAGTGACCGGCGCCACCGCGTCCGAACTGCTCTAGACCGACACCCGAGCGGGCGTCAGGCACCGGACAGCAGACTGGCCGGCGAGGCCCGAGGGTGACCCGACACATAAGGAGTGCGCGGTGACACCGGAGAAGACGAAGACCGAGGAACGAACCGTCGAAGGCGCGGAACGCACCGGGGCCACGGGCCGCCGGCCCGGCGAGCTCGGCAGCCTCGACGTATGGGCCCGGTCCGCCCCGATCCGCCTGGCGGGCTACGAGGACGACCTCGCCGAGCCGCACATCCTGCCCAGCGTGGACTGAACCCGGATATCACGGTCGGCATGGGCGTGCGAGACTCGCGCCCATGCCGATCAGAGAAGCGACCGCGGACGACTGGCCGCGCATCTGGCCGTTCTGGCACCGCATCGTGGCCGCCGGCGAGACCTACGCCTGGGACCCGGAGACCTCCGAGCGGGACGCCCGGAGCCTGTGGATGAACCCCGCCAAGCGCGTGTACGTCACCGAGGACGAGACCGGCACCGTCGTCGCCTCCGCCTACCTCACCCCCAACTACGGCGGCCCCGCCGCCCGCATCGCCAACGCGGGCTTCATGGTCGACCCGGACCGTGCGGGCCGGGGCACGGGCCGGGCCCTCGCCGAGCACGTGCTGGCCGAGGCGAAGGCCCACGGCTACCGGGGCATGGTCTTCAACGCGGTCGTGGAGACCAACCCGGCGGTGAGACTGTGGAGTTCCCTCGGCTTCACCGTCCTGGGCACCGTGCCGGAGGCCTTCGAACACCCCCGGCACGGCCTGGTGGGCCTGCACGTCATGTACCGCGCCCTCTAGCTAGGCGGGCGTCTTCTCCGCCGTGGCCGCCGCCGCTGCCGCCGCCTGCCGGGCGGCCCGGGTGCGCGGTCCGAAGACCGCGAGCACGATGGCGCCCACCAGCCAGGAACCGGCGATGAAGTAGAACACGCTCTGGTAGCCCTGGCTGTTGTAGAGCGCCGCGACGACCAGCGGTCCGGCGGCGTTGGAGAGCCGGCCAAGACCGTAGGAGACGCCCGTGCCCAGCGAGCGGCTGCGGGTGTCGAACAGCTCGGGCGAGTAGGCGTAACCGAGGGCGGTGTAGCCGCGCTCGAAGAGGTTCACCAGGAAACCGAAGACGATGATGAGCACCGGGTTGAAGGTGAGCCCGTAGAACAGGCCGCACACCGCGATCACCGTGCCGAAGGCGACCAGGCACCACTTGCGTTCGAACCGGTCGGTGACCAGCGCCGCCAGGTACGAGCCGAGCGGGGCGCCGACCGTGGTCAGGGCGACGTAGAAGACCGAGTCCTCGACGCTGAAGCCCTCCTTGGCCAGCAGGGTCGGGGCCCAGCTGGAGTAGCCGAAGAAGCCGATGGTCTGGGTGACCCAGACGACCGTGAGCAGCAGGGTCGGCAGCAGGTACTTCCGCTGCAGCAGCAGCTTGAGCGGGGCCTTGGTGACCGGGGCCTCCTCCACCGGCGGGGCCGGCTCGGGCAGCGGGCCCTTCTCGGCGGCGACCATGGCCTCGATCTCGCCCAGGACCCGCTCCGCCTCCTCGTGCTTGCCCCGGCTCTCCAGCCAGCGCGGCGACTCCTTGAGGTGGCGGGTGAACAGGACCAGCAGCATGCCCAGCGAGCCCCACAGGAACACCAGGCGCCAGGACCAGTCGCTGAGCGGGACCACCGCGCTGGCGATCAGGCTGGTGACGGGGGTGCCGCAGATGCCGATGACGATGGCGTACGCCTGGTACCGGCCGCGGACGGCCGCCGGGTACATCTCGGCGACGTAGATCACCGCCACGACGGTCATCGCGGACAGGCCCGCCGAGGTCAGGACCCGGAAGACGCCCAGCGAGAGCAGGTCCCAGGAGAAGACCGAGAGGAAGGAGAAGAGGCCGAAGAACACCGTCGTCTGCATCAGGGCCCGTTTGCGGCCCCAGCGGTCGGCGATGTTGGAGGCGACGATCGAGCCGATGAACATGCCGACGAACGACAGGGAGGTCACGTAGGCGACCTGGTCGACCGTGACGCCCCACAGCTTGATCAGCTTCGGCGCGGTGACGGAGAAGCTGTTGATGTCGGCGAACTCGAAGAAGTACGCGAACGAGATCGCCAGCAGGGTCATCTTGTGGAACCGGGAGACCGGCAGCCTGTCCAGCCGGTTGAGAGCGTTGACGCGGTGCATGCGATTGCCCTTGCGGTGAGAGGGGACGGGATGCTCAGACGGTCTCTTCGGGCCAGTACAGGCTCATCGGGTTGGCGACCAGGAGCTTGTGCCGCTGTTCGGCGGTGGGGGCGATGTGCGGGATGTGGTCGACCAGCAGCCCGTCGTCGGGCATGTGGTCCTTGAGGTTGGGGTGCGGCCAGTCGGTGCCCCACAGGACGCGGTCCGGGAACTCCTCGACCGTGCGGCGGCCGAAGGGCACCACGTCGGTGTAGGCGTGGCGCTCGCCGTCCAGGGCGGCCGGGCCGGTGACGGTGAGGCGCTCGGGGCAGGTCACCTTGACCCACACGTCGCCCCGGTCGACGAAGCGCAGGAAGCGGGAGAACTCCGGGCCGTCCACCGGCTTCGTCACGTCCGGGCGGCCCATGTGGTCCACGACCAGCGGGGCCGGCAGCGAGGAGAAGAAGTCCTCCAGGTCGGGCAGGTCGACGGCCTCGAAGTAGAGCACGATGTGCCAGCCCAACGGGGCGATCTTCGCCGCGATGGCGCGCAGGTCCTCCTCGGGCGAGGTGTCCACCAGGCGGCGCACGAAGTTGAAGCGCACGCCCCGGACCCCGGCCTCGTCCAGCTCCCGCAGCTCGGCATCGGTGACGTCCGGGCGGACGGTGGCGACGCCGCGGGCCCGGCCGCCGGCGGCGCGCACGGCGTCCACCATGGCCGAGTTGTCCGCGCCGTGGCAGGTGGCCTGCACGATCACGTTGCGGGAGAGACCCAGGTGGTCACGGAGCGCGAACAGGTCCTCCTTGCCGCCGTCGCAGGGCGTGTACTTCCGCTCCGGCGCGAAGGGGAACTCGGCCTGGGGTCCGAAGACGTGGCAGTGCGCGTCGACGGCCCCGTCCGGGAGCCGGAACTCCGGCTCGGACGGATCGGCGTACCAGTCGAGCCAGCCGGGGGTCTTGGGGGCGAGATCGGGCATTTCGGTCGTTCCTTTCACGAGCGGTCCCGGGGTCCGGGCCGGTGCGGCCGGTGCGGGGTGCTCGGTGCGAAGCCGCCGGGCGGGTACGGGTGCCGGGGAGCGTTCGGGCGGGGCGGGGCCGGCGTGCGGGGGCGGGGAGTCGCGGGGCCGCCGGGCGGCCCTGTGCACCGGCCCCGGGCAACGACGGCCGGGGAGGGGTCCGCGGGCCGGCCGGCGCGGGGGAGGCGGCGGGGCGGCGACGCGAAGCGGAACGGGGGAGGAGCGGGGAAGGGCGAGGGGGACGAGGGGGAGGAGCGGTCGGGCGGCGGGGGATGCGGGAGCGCGCCCCGCCGCCCGGGGGTCAGCGGCCCTGGCTCTTGAGCAGGGCGTCCAGTCGAGGGTAGACGGTGCGCGCGTTGTGCTCCTGGATCGCCGACCGGTGCTCGGCGGGCAGCTCGGCCGCCTCGACGTAGCGCCGGGTGTCGTCGAAGTGGAAGCCGGTGCACGGGTCGATGTCGCGGACCGCGCCGATCATCTCGGAGGCGAAGAGGATGTTCTTCGGCGGTACGACCTCCAGGAGCAGGTCGATGCCGGGCTGGTGGTAGACGCAGGTGTCGAAGAAGACGTTGCCCAGGACGTGCTCCTCCAGCTCCGGCTTGCCCAGCGCCATCGCCAGGCCGCGGAACCGGCCCCAGTGGTAGGGCACCGCGCCGCCGCCGTGCGGGATGACCAGCTTCAGGGTGGGGAAGTCCTTGAACAGGTCGCCCTGGACGAGCTGCATGAACGCCGTGGTGTCGGCGTTGAGGTAGTGCGCGCCGGTGGTGTGGAAGGCGGGGTTGACGCTGGTGCTGACGTGCACCATCGCCGGGATGTCGTACTCCGCCATCTTCTCGTAGACCGGGTACCACGAGCGGTCGGTCAGCGGGGGAGCCGTCCAGTGCCCGCCGGAGGGGTCGGGGTTCAGGTTGAGCGCGACGGCGCCGTACTCCTCGACGCAGCGGGTCAGCTCGGGGACGCAGGTGGCGGGGTCGACGCCCGGGGACTGCGGCAGCATGGCCGCCATGGCGAACCGCTCCGGGTAGAGGCGGCTGACCCGGAAGCACAGCTCGTTGCAGATCGACGCCCACTCGGCCGAGGTCTTGAAGTCGCCGACGTGATGTGCCATGAAGGACGCCCGCGGGGAGAACACCGTCAGGTCGATGCCGCGCTCGTCCATCAGGCGCAGCTGGTTCGACTCGATGCTCTCGCGCAGTTCGTCGTCACCGATCTCCAGGTCGGCGCGCGAGGGCGCGGACGCGGGGTCGTCGAGTCCGGCGATCTGCCGGTCGCGCCAGGCCGCCAGCGCCCCGGGAGCGGTGGTGTAGTGGCCGTGGCAATCGATGATCATGGCTGTTCCTGACTGCTGTGAGGAGTCGCCCCGGCGTCTGTGACGGGGCGCGGACCAGGTTCAACGTAACGGCCGACGAAATTGTTGACAATATGTTCCGGCAAAGTTTCCGTCCGGGAGCGGCGGACCGGACGCCGGGACACGCGGGCCGCGCGGTTCGGACCGGGCACGGCGGGGGAGCTCAACCCTCGTCCGCCCGTCACCGTGACCCACGTCCTGGCAACCGCCCGCTCCCGAACCCACGGAGACCCGCATGCATGACGACCGCGCCCTGGTCGAAGCCCGCCTCAGGCGCGTCCTCGACGAACGCGTCCGCCCTGCCGTGTACCCCGAGTCCGTACCGCTGGACGTGACCGTCTGGCACGCCCCCGGCGAGCCCGTCCCGGTCGCCGAGGGCCTGGCCGCCGAGGGGGAACCCGTCGCGCCGGGCGCCCGCTGGGGCGCCCCCTGGGGGACGAGCTGGTTCCGCGTCACCGGTACCGTCCCCGAGCGCTGGGCCGGGAAGACCGTCGAGGCCCTGCTCGACCTCGGCTTCGACGGGAACATGCCCGGCTTCCAGTGCGAGGGCCTGGTGTACCGGCCCGACGGCACCCCGGTGAAGGGCCTCAACCCCCGCAACCAGTGGGTCCGCATCGGCACCCCCGCCGAGGGCGGCGAGCAGGTACGCCTGCACGTCGAGGCCGCCTCGAACCCCGTGATCCTCGGCCCCCGCGGCTTCCTGCCGACCCCGCTCGGCGAGAAGGAGACCGCCGGCACCGAACCGCTGTACACCCTGGCCCGCATGGACCTCGCCGTCCTCGACGAGACGGTCTGGAACCTCGTGCTCGACCTGGAGGTGCTGGGCGAGCTGATGGCCGAGCTGCCCGTCGACTCCCAGCGCCGCTACGAGATCCTGCGCGCCGTCGGCCGGGCCCTGGACCTCCTCGACCTCCAGGACGTCAACGGCACCGCCGCCCGCGCCCGCGAGCAGCTCACCCAGGTGCTGTCCGCGCCCGCCGTCCCCTCCGCCCACCGGATCAGCGCGGTCGGCCACGCCCACATCGACTCGGCGTGGCTGTGGCCGCTGCGCGAGACCGTCCGCAAGGTCGCCCGCACCACCGCCAACATGACCGCGCTGCTGGAGGACGAGCCGGACTTCGTCTTCGCCATGTCGCAGGCCCAGCAGTGGGCGTGGGTGCGCGACCACCGGCCCGAGGTGTGGGCGCGGGTGAAGAAGGCGGTGGCGGACGGCCGGTTCGTGCCGGCCGGCGGCATGTGGGTGGAGTCGGACACCAACATGCCCGGATCCGAGGCGATGGCCCGGCAGTTCGTGCACGGCAAGCGGTTCTTCCTGGACGAGTTCGGCATCGAGAACGACGAGGCGTGGCTGCCGGACACCTTCGGCTTCGCCGCAGGGCTCCCGCAGATCATCAAGGCGGCCGGCTCCCAGTACCTGCTGACGCAGAAGATCTCCTGGTCCCAGACCAACCGGTTCCCGCACCACACCTTCCGCTGGGAGGGCATCGACGGCACCCGGATCTTCACCCACTTCCCGCCCGTCGACACCTACAACTGCGCCATGACCGGCGCGGAACTCGCCCACGCCGCGCGCAACTTCAGGGACAAGGGCACCGCCCGCCACTCCCTCGCGCCGACCGGCTTCGGTGACGGCGGCGGCGGCACCACCCGCGAGATGGTCGCCCGGGCCGCCCGCCTGCGCGACCTGGAAGGCTCCGCGACGGTCACCTGGGACACCCCGCGCGCCTTCTTCGAGAAGGCCGCCGCCGAGTACCCCGAACCACCGGTGTGGGTGGGCGAGCTGTACCTCGAACTGCACCGCGCCACCCTCACCAGCCAGGCCAGGACCAAGCAGGGCAACCGCCGCAGCGAACACCTGCTGCGGGAGGCCGAGCTGTGGGCCGCGACGGCCGCCGTACGCACCGGCTACCCCTACCCGTACGAGGACCTGGACCGTCTGTGGAAGACGGTCCTGCTGCACCAGTTCCACGACATCCTGCCCGGCTCCTCCATCGCCTGGGTGCACCGCGAGGCCCGCGCCACCTACGACCGCGTCGCCGGTGAGCTGAACGGCATCATCGACGCCGCCCAGCGCGCCCTGGCCGGGGAGGGCGGGACGCCCCTCGTCTTCAACGCCGCACCGCACCCCCGTCACGGCGTCCCGGCCGGCGGCGCGGGCACCCCCGTCGCCGAGGGGAGCACCCGCCTCACCCCGCGCCCCGGCGGCGGCCACGTCCTGGACAACGGGCTGCTCCGGGCCGAGATCGACGACCGGGGCCTGGTCGTCTCCGTGTACGACGTCGAGGCCGACCGCGAGACCGTCGCCCCCGGCGCGGCGGCCAACCTCCTCCAGCTCCACCCCGACCTCCCGAACAAGTGGGACGCCTGGGACGTCGACGCCTTCTACCGCAACACGGTCACCGACCTGACCGGCACCGACTCGGTGACGGCCGGCCAGGACGGCGCCTCGGTACGGGTGGTGCGGTCCTTCGGGTCGTCGACGGTCACCCAGGTGCTGACGCTCCCGCCGGGGCAGCGGCGGCTGGAGGTGGACACCGAGGTCGACTGGCACGAGACGGAGAAGTTCCTGAAGCTGGCCTTCCCGCTCGACCTGCACGCCGAACGGTACGCCTCCGAGACCCAGTTCGGGCACGTCCACCGCCCCACCCACACCAACACCTCCTGGGAGGCGGCCAAGTTCGAGGCGTGCAACCACCGGTTCGTCCACCTGGAGGAACCCGGCTTCGGCGTCGCACTCGTCAACGACTCCACCTACGGCCACGACGTCACCCGTACCGTCCGCGCCGACGGGGGCACGACCACCACGGTCCGGGCGTCGCTGCTGCGCGCGCCGCGCTTCCCCGACCCCGAGACCGACCAGGGCACCCACCGCTTCCGGCACGCCCTGGTGCCGGGCGCGACCGTCGGCGACGCGGTCCGCGAGGGCTGGCGGATCAACCTGCCCGAACGGCACCTCACCGGCGCCGGGGAGGTCGCCCCGCTGGTCACGGCCGACCGGGACGCGGTGGTGATCACCGCCGTCAAGCTCGCCGACGACGGCAGCGGGGACGTGGTGGTCCGCTTCCACGAGGCGCACGGCGGCCGGGCCCGGGCCACGCTGACGGCCGGGTTCGCGGTCGCCGGCGTCACGGTGACCGACCTGCTGGAGCGGCCGCTCGCCGGGGAGCCCGCGCCCGACACGGACGGCGACCGGATCACCGTACGGCTGCGGCCGTTCCAGCTGGTGACGCTGCGGCTGCGGCGGGCGTAGCGCGGGGGTCACTGGCCCGGACCGGCGGGTGAGCCGGGCCAGTGGTCCGATCACTTTGCCGTCCGATTGGGGAGGTAGCGGGCATTTCGGCGGCGAGAGGGGTGTTCGTCGGATCAATACGTCTGATAAATATGCGGGACCTGGTCGCTCACCCCGAGGAGCCGCGTGCCCGCCACCGACGCCCGCATCACCGCCGTCGACACCTACGACATCCGGTTCCCCACCTCCCGCGAGCTGGACGGCTCCGACGCGATGAACCCGGACCCCGACTACTCGGCCGCCTACGTCGTCCTGCGGACCGACGGGGCGGGCGAACCGGAGGGGCACGGCTTCGCGTTCACCATCGGGCGGGGCAACGACGTCCAGGTCGCCGCGATCCACGCGCTGCGCCACCACGTGGTGGGCCGGCCCGTCGCCGAGCTGTGCGCCGACCCCGGCACGCTCTACCGCGACCTGACCTCCGACAGCCAGCTGCGCTGGCTGGGACCGGAGAAGGGCGTGATGCACATGGCGATCGGCGCGGTCGTCAACGCCGTCTGGGACCTGGCGGCCAGACGGGCCGGCCGGCCCCTGTGGCGGCTGCTCGCCGACGCCGACCCCGAGTGGCTGACCGGCCAGATCGACTTCCGGTACCTCACCGACGCGCTCACCCCCGACGAGGCCCTGGACCTGCTGCGCCGGGGCCGCAAGGGCGCCGCCGAGCGCACCGGGCACCTGCTGGCCACCGGCTACCCCGCCTACACCACCTCGCCGGGCTGGCTCGGCTACGACGACGCCAAGCTCACCCGGCTCGCCGCCCGGGCCGTCGCCGACGGCTTCCGGCAGATCAAGCTCAAGGTCGGCGCCGACCTCGACGACGACATCCGGCGCTGCCGGGTCGCCCGCGCGGCCATCGGCCCGGACGTGCGCCTCGCCCTCGACGCCAACCAGCGCTGGGACGTCCCCGAGGCCGTCCGCTGGACCAACGCGCTCGCCGGGTTCGACCCCTACTGGATCGAGGAACCCACCAGCCCCGACGACGTGCTGGGCCACGCCGCCGTCCGCCGGGCCGTCGCCCCGGTGAAGGTGGCCACCGGCGAACACGCCCAGAACCGGGTGGTGTTCAAACAGCTCCTCCAGGCGGGCGCCCTCGACATCGTGCAGATCGACGCCGCCCGGGTCGCCGGCGTCAACGAGAACCTCGCGATTCTGCTGCTCGCGGCGAAGTACGGCGTCCCGGTCTGTCCGCACGCCGGCGGCGTCGGCCTGTGTGAACTCGTCCAGCACCTGGCGATGTTCGACTACGTGGCGCTGTCCGGCACCACCGAGGACCGGGTCGTCGAGTACGTCGACCACCTGCACGACCACTTCGTCGACCCGGTGGTGATCCGCGAGGGTCACTACGCGGCACCCACCGCGCCGGGCTTCTCGGCCGCCCTGCGGCCCGAGTCGATCGCCCGGTACACCTACCCCGGCGGCGCCTTCTGGGCCGCCGACGCCGAGCGGACCGGAGGACGGACGGCATGACCGGCACCGACGACTTCGCGGGCCTCAGGGCCCTGGTGACGGGCGGGGGCTCCGGCATCGGCCGGGCCACCGCCGGGCTGCTCGCCCGGCGCGGCGCGGCCGTCGCCGTCCTCGACGTCGACATATCGACGGTGGGCGAGCCGTTCCTCGCCCACCGCGCCGACGTCACCGACGACGCCTCCGTACGCGCCGCGGTCACCGCCGCCGCCGGCGCGCTCGGCGGCCTGGACGTCCTCGTCAACAACGCGGGCATCGGCGCGCAGGGCACCGTCGAGGACAACGACGACGCCGAGTGGCACCACGTCCTGGACGTCAACGTGGTCGGCATGGTCCGGGTCGCCCGCGCCGCGCTGCCCCACCTGCGCCGGTCCGCGCACGCGGCGATCGTCAACACGTCGTCCATCGCCGCCACCGCGGGCCTGCCGCAGCGCGTGCTGTACAGCGCGACCAAAGGGGCGGTCCAGTCCCTCACCCTCGCCATGGCGGCCGACCACGTCCGCGAGGGCATCCGCGTCAACTGCGTCAACCCCGGCACGGCCGACACCCCGTGGATCGGCCGCCTGCTGGAGAGGGCCCCCGAGCCGGCCGCCGAGCGGGCCGCGCTGGAGGCCCGCCAGCCCACCGGCCGCCTGGTCGGTGCCGACGAGGTCGCCGGCGCCATCGCCTACCTGGCGAGCCCGCTGTCCGGCGCCACCACCGGCACCGCGCTCGCCGTGGACGGCGGCATGCAGGGCCTGCGACTCCGCCCGGCGGGCGCGTGAACACGCTGGGCGCCAGTGGCGTCCCCGTCAGCCCCCTCGCCCTCGGCTGCGCCGCCCTCGGCAACCTCTACACCGAGGTCGGCGAGGAGCAGGCGGCGCAGACCGTCCGGGCCGCCTGGCAGCGGGGCGTGCGCCACTTCGACACCGCCCCGCACTACGGCCTCGGCCTGTCCGAACGGCGCCTGGGCGCGGCCCTGCGCGCGTGCCCCCGCGACGCGTACACGCTCTCCACCAAAGTGGGCCGCCGGCTGGAGGCGACCGAGGCGGACGGCGACGACCTGGCCCACGGTTTCGCCGTGCCCGCCACCCACCGCCGGGTCTGGGACTTCACCGCCGACGGGGTGCGCCGCACCCTGGAGGCCAGTCTGGAACGACTCGGCCTGGACCGGGTCGACGTCGTCTACCTGCACGACCCCGACGACCACGCCGAGCAGGCCTTGCGGGAGGCATACCCGGCCCTGGAACGGATGCGGACCGAGGGGACGGTCGGGGCGATCGGCGCGGGCATGAACCGCACCGCGCTGCTGACCCGCTTCGTCCGCGACACCGACGTCGACGTGGTGCTCTGCGCCGGCCGCTACACGCTGCTCGACCAGGGCGCGCTGGACGACCTGCTCCCGGCCGCCGCGGCCCGCGGCACCTCCGTCGTCGTCGGCGGCGTCTTCAACTCCGGCCTGCTGGCCGACCCGAGGCCCGGGGCGTCGTACGACTACGCCCGGGCGCCGGCCGGCGTGCTGGAGCGCGCGCTGCGGCTGAAGTCGCTCGCCGAGCGGCACGGCACCTCCCTGCGGGCCGCGGCGCTCGCCTTCGGCGCCGCCCACCCGGCCGTCGCGAGCGTCCTCGTGGGTGCCCGTTCGGCCGCCGAGGTCCACGACTGCGCCGACCGGTTCGCCGAGCCCGTACCCGCCGCGTTCTGGCGGGAGCTGAAGGAGACCGGGCTGCTCCCCGAGGCCGCCCCCGTGCCGGACTACGACCGATGAGCCGTCCCCGTCAGCCGGGTCGGCGGCAGGTACTCGCGCACGTACGTCCGCTCCCAGCAGGCGCCCGTCTCCCGCAGCTCCCGCCAGGTGGTGTACCGGTAGCGGAAGAGGCGGGCCCGGACGTGGCGCGGTGGCGCGTCCGGCGGGAACGGTGAACGGCGCAGCAGCCGCAGGGTGTCCCGGTCGTTCTCCAGCAGCCGTTCCACCAGTGCGGAGAACCACGTCCCGGCGTACGCGGGCGACAGCGCGGCGAACCACATCATCCAGTCCAGGCGCAGATGGTAGGGGGCGAACTGGCGCGGCCAGCGCCGCGGGTCACCCGGCTTGCCCTTGAACTCGTACTCCCGCCAGTCCCCGTCCTGGCGCGGCACCTCGTCGGCGGTGCCCTCGATCACCACCTCGTACCGCACCCGGCTGACGCTGCCGAACGCGCCGTAGGTGTTGACCAGGTGCAACGGGTCGAAGGAGCGGTTCATCACCTGGCGCCGGGAGAGCATGTTGGCGACCGGACGGTAGCTGAGCGCCAGCAGCAGCGCGGCCACCGCCAGGACCACGGTCTCGTACCAGAGAGGGGTCGCGGGAAGCGCCGGGGGAGTGGCCGGGAAGCGGACGGCCGGCAGGGCCAGCACGATCGTGATCCAGTTCAGCCAGGAGAAGTTGCCCGAGAGCACCAGCCACAGCTGGGTGACGATCATCAGCGCGGCGGCGACACCGGCCACCGGCTGCGGGGTGAACAGCAGGAAGGGGACGACGAGCTGGGTGACGTGGTTGGCGGCCACCTCGACGCGGTGCAGGGGCTTGGGGAGGTGGTGGAAGAACCAGCTCAGCGGGCCCGGCATCGGCTGGGTCTCGTGGTGGTGGTCCAGACAGGTCAGCTTGCGCCAGCACGCGTCGCCGCGCATCTTGATCAGCCCCGCCCCGAACTCGACCCGGAACAGCAGCCAGCGCAGCAGGAACAGCACCACGACCGGCGGGGCCACCTCGTCGTTGCCGAGGAACACGGCGACGAAGCCGGTCTCCAGGAGCAGCGACTCCCAGCCGAAGCCGTACCAGGTCTGCCCGACGTTCACGATCGACAGGTACAGCGCCCAGGGCACCAGCCACAGCAGCATCGCCGCCCACAGCGGCACCAGCGCGTCCGCCCCCGCCAGCAGCGCCACCGCCACCGCGCAGCCCGTCCAGGCGCAGCCGGCGAAGAGCCGGTCCGAATAACGCCACTGGAACAGGCTCGGCGCCCGCCCGAACGGCACCCGCTCGACGAACCGGGGCACCGGCAGCATGC
This sequence comes from Streptomyces sp. NPDC090994, assembly GCF_044768905.1. Classification (NCBI taxonomy): domain Bacteria; kingdom Bacillati; phylum Actinomycetota; class Actinomycetes; order Kitasatosporales; family Streptomycetaceae; genus Streptomyces; species Streptomyces sp. NPDC090994. Next base: position 574,732 of record NZ_JBIVWS010000002.1, on the reverse strand, counting down.
CGCGCTCGCCGATCAGCGCCCGGAACTGGAGGGCCGCCGTCAGGAACGCCACCAGGTACACGGCGGCCAGCGCCTTCTGGAAGACCAGCCGGGCGACCCAGTAGTCAGGTGCGGTGAACCATTCCACGGCCGTACCCTCCTTCGTTCGTTCCGCGCGGAGACACGGTTACCCTCCCTCAGGTCTCCGCCCCCGGGTCACCCGCCCCGGGCGGACCGAACGAGTCGAAGAATCGGTCAAATGCTGACAAGGTGGGCTCATGGCTGAACGGGGAGCGAGTGAGCTGTCCCTCCCGGACGACTGGCCCGCCCACCCGGACCCGATCCTGGCGCTCAACCGCATGGGCAGCTTCGACTGGGACCTGGCCAGCGGCCTGTTCCACATGGACGCCCGGGCCCACGAGGTCTTCGACCTGCGCCCGGAGGAGTACGACGGACGCGCACAGTCCCTCTCCGTGCGCGTCCCCCGTCCGGAGAGCACCCGCCTGGACGCCCTGGTCGCCCAGGCCATCAAGGACGGCAGCGAGAACTACGGCACCTACTTCCGGCTGCGCCTGCGCGACGGCCGGCTGCGCTGGACCCACACCCAGGGCTACATCCGGCGCGACGAGACCGGCCGTCCCTACCGGGTCATCGGCATCGTGCGGGACGCCACCCAGGAACTGAGCGAGATCGAGTCGCACCGCGAACGGGCGATCCGGGACGAGGCACGCCGCCGGCAGACCGACGTCGTGGAGACCGCCACCGCCGCCCTCGCCCACGCCCGCACCGTGGACGACGTCATCGAGGTCCTCAGGGACACCAACGGCCTGACCCGGCTGGGCGCCACCAGCCTGGTCATGGGCCTGGTGGAGGCGGGCCGCATCCGGCTGGTCGCCGACGGCCCCGACAACAGCTTCGTCCCCGGCACCCGCGTCACCCGGATCGACGAGCCCTACCCGATGAGCGAGGTGGTGCGGACCCTGGGGCCGCGGTTCATCGAGTCACCGGAGGAGTTCGCCGAGCGCTACCCCGTCCTGTGGCCGCACATCACCCACCTGGACATCACCTCGGCCGCCTATCTGCCGCTGATCGCGCAGGCCCGCCCGGTCGGCGCCATCGGCCTGCTCTACAGCGACCGGTACGGCTTCTCGCCCGAGGACCGCAACGTGCTGGTCGCCCTGGGCAGCAGCATCGCCCAGAGCCTGCAGCGGGCCATGCTCTACGAGCAGGAGATGGACCTCGCCGCCGGCCTCCAGCAGGCCATGCTGCCGCGCACCATCCCCTCCGTCCCCGGCTGCGACGTCGCCGTCCGCTACCGCGCCGCCACCATCGGCGGGACGCTCGGCCGCGACATCGGCGGCGACTGGTACGACCTGATCCCGCTGCCCGGCGGCCGGGTCGGCGCCGTCATCGGCGACGTCCAGGGCCACGACACCCACGCCGCCGCCGTCATGGGTCAGCTGCGCATCGTGCTGCGCGCCTACGCCGCCGAGGGGCACACCCCCGCCACCGTGATGGCCCGGGCCTCCGTCTTCCTCCACGAACTGGACACCGACCGCTTCGCCACCTGCCTGTACGCCGAGGCCGACCTGACCACCGGCGTCGTCCAGGTGGTGCGCGCCGGACACATCGACCCGCTGGTGCGGGACCCGGACGGCACCTGCCGCCGGGTCCCCGTCGCCGGCGGGCTGCCGCTCGGCCTGTCCGCCGAGTTCGGACAGCTCGACTGTCCCGTCTCCACCCTCGAACTCGACCCCGGCTCCACCCTGGTGCTGTGCACCGACGGCCTGGTCGAACAGCCCGGCACCGACCTCGGCCACGGCGTACGGGCGCTGGCCGCGACGGTCGCCTCGGGGCCGTCCGACGTCCGGGAACTGGCCGACCTGCTCATCCGCGAGGCCGAGGAGCGCGGCGGCGAGGACGACGTGGCCCTGCTCCTGCTGCGCCGCCGCGGCCTGGAGGCCCCGCGCTCGCACGGCCGGCTCCAGCAGCACGTGGCCCCCGGCGACCCCGAGGCGCTCGCCGAGGCCCGCCATCTGATCCGGGCCGCGGTGCGGGCCTGGGGCGCCGGGGAGCACGGCGACGAGATCGAACTCGTCGCCGACGAGCTGATCACCAACGCGCTGATGCACACCGAGGGCGCCGCGGTCCTCACCCTGCGGCTCCTCACCGGCGCCGACCGCCGGCTGCGGATCGAGGTCGAGGACTCCTCCAGCGCCCTGCCGCGCCGCCGGGAGGCGGGCGAGTCCGGCGTCTCCGGACGGGGGCTGCTGCTGGTGGAGACGCTGGCGGACGGGTGGGGCGTGGAGGCGCGGGGCGGCGGCAAGTGCGTGTGGTCGGAGTTCCTGGTGCGGGGGCCGCGGGCGTGAGGTGCGAGGTGGCGCTGTCGGTCCCCGGTGGCACCCTGGACACATGCCCGAACTGCCCGAGGTCGAGGCGCTCCGACAGTTCCTGACCGAGCGCCTCACCGGCCACGAGATCGTCCGCGCCCTGCCGGTGGCGATCAGCGTTCTGAAGACCTACGACCCGCCGCTCACGGCCCTGGAAGGGCACGTCGTGACGGCCGTGCACCGGCACGGCAAGTTCCTCGACCTGGAGACCGACGGCGGCCCCCGGCTGGTGACCCACCTGGCCCGGGCCGGCTGGCTGCACTGGAAGGACCGCCTCCCCGACGGCGTCCCCCGCCCCGGCAAGGGCCCCCTCGCCCTGCGCGTCGCCCTGGAGACCGGCACCGGGTTCGACCTGACGGAGGCGGGCACGCAGAAACGCCTCGCCGTGTACGTCGTCCGGGACCCGGCCGAGGTGCCCGGCGTGGCCCGGCTCGGTCCGGACCCGCTCGCCGACGACTTCGACGAGGCCCGCCTGGCCGCCCTGCTGCACGGCGAACGGCGGCAGCTCAAGGGGGCACTGCGCGACCAGAGCCTGATCGCCGGCATCGGCAACGCCTACAGCGACGAGATCCTGCACGCGGCCCGGATGTCCCCCTTCAAGCCGGCCGCGTCCCTCACCCCGGAGGAGCTGAGCGGGCTCTGTGCGGCCCTGCGGGAGACGCTCACCGAGGCGGTCGAGCGCTCCCGGGGCGTGGCGGCCGGACGGCTGAAGGCCGAGAAGAAGAGCGGCCTGCGCGTCCACGGCCGTACCGGTGAGCCCTGCCCGGTCTGCGGCGACACCGTCCGCGAGGTCTCCTTCAGCGACTCCTCGCTCCAGTACTGCCCGACCTGCCAGACGGGCGGCAGACCACTGGCGGACCGGAGGCTGTCCCGGCTGCTGAAGTGACCCCGCCCGCGGCCTACCGGGTGGGCAGGGTGACCAGCCGCTCCCCGCCGGACGTCCGTACCTCGTACCGGGCGATCTGGTCCGGATGCAGCGCGGCGCCACCGCGCACGGTGGTGGCCCGGGTGCCGTGCCCGGGCACGTTCCAGCCGGCGACGGTCGTCTCGGAGCCGTCCCGGCCGACGGCGACGAGCCGGCAGGGCCGGGGGCCCGCCCCGTCCTTGACCTCGATCTCGACGCCGCTGCCCCAGGGCCGGTTCTCGGCGGTCACCCGGGCCCACACCCCCGACCGCTCGTCGGTGGCGGCCACCCGCACCGCGCCTTCGCCCCGCGTCGCGAGCAGCGCGGCGCCGGGCGCGGCCACCGCGCACACCAGCGCGGCGGCCGTGGCGCACCACAGCCTGCGGCGGGCGGCCCGGTGCCGCGCGGCCACCTCGGACAGCAGCCGGTCCAGGAGCAGGGGGCCGGGCCCGGCGAAGGGGTGCACGGCGCGCGGGGTGGCCCCGCGGTACAGCAGCAGCTGCCGGGCCACCGGCCGCAGCCCGGTCACCGTCGCGGTGCACCGGGGGCACCCCATGAGGTGGTCCTCGAAGCGGAACGCGTCCCGCTCGTCGAGGACACCGAGCGCGTAGGCGCCCGCGTCGCGATGCCTCTCCAGGGACCTCATGCCGCATTCCTCGTGCCGTCGGGTGGGGGTGGCGTCCTGCCCCCTCCCGTACGCGGCCCACCGCCGAATCACTCAACCCGGCCGGCACCGTGATGCCGGGCCGGCCGGGCGAGCGGCCTAGAAGAGGTGGATGGCGAGGTGGCCGAGCGGCAGCCCCAGCTGCCACGCCGGGGTCCACACCTTCGGGCCCTCGTCCTCGCCGGTGGCGGGGGCGCCGCCCGGCACCGCGTTCAGGTCCGGCGCGAGCAGTTCGGTGTCCTGGAGCCAGCGCCAGGCCGCCCGCGCCAGGTGCAGGTCGCCGTCCGGACCGCCGCCGGCCGCGGTCTCGGCCAGCCGCTCGCGCACCCACTCCCGCCACGGCTGGTCGTACGCCGTCAGGGAGAGCCAGGTCTCAAGACGGGAGACGACCTCGGCGCCGCACAGCTCGCCGTCGGTGTCGGACAGGAAGACGGTCAGCGCCAGCGCGTAGCGCCCGGCGCGGAACTCGAAGGACGTGGGCGGCATCAGGTCGCCGCCGCGCAGCAACTGGTCGGCGACGTACTCGGCGTACAACCACGCCATGGGAACGGTCAGTTCGTCCCCGCCGTCGCCGTCCGTGCCCTCGTGACCTCTGTGCAGCATCCCTTCCTGCCTTCCTCCGGTGCGTGTGCGTCGCCCCACCCGGACCCCGCCGAGGGCCCCGTCCGGAACACGGATGAGGACAGCCGATTACCCAACCGGGGTCCACGGCAAGGCGCTTTACGGAGGCTTGACCCGGCGTCCGGTTTCATCGCAGGTCGGTGGCGTATCCCGGCAGCACCCGGCGCAGGGCGCGCAGTGCGTAGAACGCCCGGGACTTCACGGTACCCGCCGGTATGCCCAGGGCCGTCGCCGCTTCCGCCACACTCGCCCCCTGGAAATACACCAGCACCAGGACGTCACGGTGTTCCGGAGTGAGTGTCTTCACAGCCTCGCGCACATCGAGGGCGGCGGCGGCCCGCTCGGCGTGGTCCGCGCAGACGGGTGTGTTCTCCAGGGCCGCGTCGCCGACCTCGGGCGGCCGGGCCTGCCGGGCCCGCCGCGCGTCGATCGCGAGGCGCCGGGCGACGGTGAGCAGCCAGGGCCGTACGGAGGCGAAGTCGTCGGCGCGCAGCGCCTCGGGATGCTGCCAGGCGCGGACGAGGGTCTCCTGGAGGAGGTCCTCGGCGCGCTGCCGGTCGCCGTCGCACAGCCGCAGCAGCAGCCCGAACAGCGGCCGGCCGTGCTCGCGCTGGAGCGCGGCGAGCTCGTGCTCGGCGGTCGTCGTCCCGTGGGTGAGGGTGGTTCCGGCCGTCATGGCCGTATGGCATCGCAGGGGGCGGCCGGGGGACAGGGCGGGCGCACGGGTGTGCGGCGGACGGTCGATCGCGTCGACGAACGGTTCGACGAACGGTCGGTCCACCCCGTACCCGCACGCCGGACGGGCTAATGGGCGTGTCGGAGCCGCCCGAAAAGAGCCGAGACTTCTTACCTGTTTGTGTGTAAATCTGATTTTTATCCGTGCGTGACCACACCCGGGGTGAACGGATGATCACACGCAGCCGACAGGTGGCCCTGGCCCTGACCGCCGTCCTCACGGCGGGCGCGGCCTGCCAGGCCCGCGACCACGAGCCACCGCCGGACCGGCCGGCCCCGTCCCCCTCGGCGGCCTCGGGAGCCCCGGGGGCCGCCGAGGGCAGGCACACCGGGGCCTTCACCCTGGTCGCCTCCGGCGACGTCCTGCCGCACGACTCGGTCATCGAGCGGGCCCGCTTCGACGCGGGCGGCAGCGGCTACGACTTCCGGCCGATGCTGGCCGGCGTCGCCCCCGTCGTCTCCCGGGCCGACCTCGCCCTGTGCCACATGGAGACCGTGTACGGCGCGGACGGCGACTACTCCGGCTACCCCCTCTTCAAGTCCCCGCCCGAGGTGGCGGAGGGCCTCGCGGCCACCGGCTACGACGGCTGCTCCACCGCCTCCAACCACTCCCTCGACGACGGCGCGGACGGCATCCGCCGCACCCTGGACGCCCTCGACCGGGCCGGCGTACGGCACGCCGGGTCCGCGCGCACCGCGCAGGAGGCCCGCACCGTCACCGTCCTGCGGGCCGGTCACGCCCGCGTCGCCCACCTCGCCTACACCTACGGCACCAACGGCCGCCCGCTGCCCGCCGGGCAGCCCTGGGCGGTGAACCTGACCGACGAGGGGCGCGTCCTCGCCGACGCCGCGGCCGCGCGGCAGGCGGGCGCCGACGTGGTCGTGGTCTCCCTGCACTGGGGCACCGAGTGGCAGGAGACGCCCGACGAGCGGCAGCGGTCGCTCGCCCGCTCGCTCACCGCCGCCCGCACCGCGGGCCGCCCCGACATCGACCTGATCATCGGCACCCACGCCCACGTCCCGCAGGCGTACGAGAAGGTCAACGGCACCTGGGTGGTCTACGGGATGGGCGACCAGATCGCCGGCGAGATGACCAACGACGCGGGGGCGCCCGATCCGCGCGGCAACCAGTCGACGATCGGCCGCTTCACCTTCGCGCCGCCCGCCCGGCCCGGCGCGCGCTGGGAGGTGACGAAGGCGGAGTTCGTGCCCCAGCTCTTCGACATCGACGCGGGGCGGGTGGTGAACCTCAACCGGGCGCTCGCGCAGGGCGCCGAGGTACGCGCCGTGCGCGACCGCATCCGGGACGTGGTGCTGGGGCGCGGCGCGGCGAAGGACGGGCTGGTGATGGGGGAGTAGCCCGACGGTCTCCGGGCCGCGGGGACCCCGCAGAACGGACGTCGGTGACGTGCCTGCGCGGCAGCGTCACGGCACGACCGTCACCGGCCAGCGGCCCGCCTTCACGAGCCGGATCGCGACGGAACCGACGATGCGGTGGCCGGCCTGTTCGGAGGCGCCCACCACCACGGCGTCCGCCTTCAGGTCGTCGGCCGCCTGCCGGAGGCCGTTGAACGGATCGCCGCGGAACGTGTGGAACTCCCAGCGGATCTCGAATATCCCCTTCACCTGCTCGGCCGCCTCCCGGATGTGGGCGACCAGGTCCTCCGCGATCTCGTCGGTCGTCTCCGCGACCGGCGCCCCGAGGGACACCCCCGCCGCCAGCATCGGCTGCACGTACACCACGGCGAGCAGCGCGTGCTGCCGCCGGGCCAGACCGCCGGCGTAGGCCGCCGCGCGGAGCGAGGAGGCCGACCCGTCCACACCGACGACGATCACCTTGGGCCCGTCCGTGCCCCGCTCGAACTGATGGGAATGCTGCTGTTCCGGTTCCGTCACGCGGCGAGGTTATCGGAACGGGCGGACGCCGCCGGTACGGGATGCCCGGCAGGCCGGCGCTGGTCCGGGCGGGTGGATTCGTGCCGCCGCCCCGGTGTCGCACTGGTGCGTCGGCCCGTGGCCGGGCGACTGATGAGTCATGAAGACGGATCAGTTGCTCACCCGGCGCGGGGCGTTGCTCGCCGGCGTGGCCGCGGTGGGGGCGGCCGGGACCGCCGGCGTGCTCGGGGCCCTGGCCGGGAAGGAGCCGGTCCCGCCCCGGCCGGCCGCCCCCGGCCCTCCGGCACGCCGCGCGCTCAAGCCCTCCGACTACCGCCTGCGGCCCCTGACCGGACACGGCCCGCCGCGCACCGCCCTCGCCCCCGTCCCGGTCCGGCGCGAACCGCTCCTGAACGTCCCCGGACGCGGTCGCGTCATGGTGCTGACCTTCGACGACGGCCCCGACCCCCGCTACACCCCCGACATCCTGGACACCCTGGCCGAGTACGAGGTCCGCGCGATGTTCTTCGTGTGCGGCGAGATGGCCGTGGACAACAAGGACCTGCTGGCCCGGATGGCCGACGACGGACACGTCGTCGGCAACCACACCTGGTCCCACCCGCTGCTCACCCGGCTCGGCCGCGCGGAGATCCGCTCCGAGATGGAGCGCACCGCCGAGGTCATCGACGCGGCCTTCGGTGAGCCGCCCCGCTGGTTCCGGGCGCCCTACGGGGCGTGGAACCGCGCCGCCTTCCAGCTCGGCGCCGAACTCGGCATGGAACCGCTCGCCTGGACCGTCGACACCCTGGACTGGACCACCCCCGGGACCCGCGCCATCGTCGACCGGGTCGAGGACGGCGCCGCCCCCGGCGTCGTGGTGCTCTCGCACGACGCCGGGGGCGACCGTTCGCAGAGCGTGCGCGCCCTGCGTTCCTACCTTCCGAGCCTGCTGGACTCCGGGTACCACCTCACCGTTCCCCGGCGGGCCCCCGCCTGACGCCCCGTGCGCCCGCCCGGCCGGGGTCCCGCGCGGCGGATTCCGGCCGGCGGATCCCTGCGATTCCTGTCAGCGGACCCCGGTCAGGCGGGCGAAGGCGACCACGTTCCCGGCGTATCCGTTCTGCTTGGAGAATCCGCCGCCGCAGGTGATCACACGCAATTCCGGACTTCCCTTGGAGGCGTACACCCGGTCGCCGGGGAAATCGTCCTTCTCGAAGACCTCGATGCCGTAGATCTCGAACTCGGCGGTCTTTCCGTCCGCGCGGTCGACCTCGACCTTGTTCCCCTTCTTCAGGGCGCCGAGTCCGTAGAAGACGGCCGGGCCCTGTTTGTTGTCGACATGCCCGACCACGACCGCGGTGCCCTTCTCCCCGGGCGAGACCGCGCCCGTGAACCAGCCGGCCAGATTCGGGTCCTCGGGCGGCGGCGCGCCGACCCAGCCGTCCGCGTCCAGGCCCACCGGCATCATCGGCGCGTCCACCTGGATGGCGGGGATCCGCACTCGGTCGGGCACCGCGTACGGCAGTGGCGCGAGGCCCTCGGGGACGGTGCCGCCCTCCGCGCGGCGGGTCTCGGCGGCCGCGGCCGACGCGGGCTGCGGCGGGCCCACGTCGAATTCCCCCGAACCGTTGCGAATGAGCGCGAGGCCGGTCAGCAGGACAAGAGCTATGACACCCCACGGAGCGCGCTTCCTGTGCCGCTCCTCCTCTTCGGCGAGCTCGGACGCAGACATTCGACATCCCCTCTCGACACAGCCGTCGCCGTGTCAGTCGCGCATACCGGAAACGCTAAGTGCCGTCCGGCGCGGCGGCGACGGGGCGGATGCGAACGGGTGGCTCCGCGTGCGGCCGGTGAGCCATCCGAGGCGCCGGGTACGGGAAATTTCTGACGGTCCGTGACCTGCGATGATATCCACTGCCGAGGTCCCGCCGCGTCGGCGCCGCTCACCAGGACGGACCAGCGCCGAAATGCGCCTGCCGCCGCACCAACTGAGGGTTTTTCCGGGAGGCGCTTTCTCGCCGATCGACCGGGGACGGGTCCCGGGGCGTCTTCCGCGGAGGATCACATGCGTAACTCCCGTGCCCTGGCGGCCGCAGGCGCCGCCGTCGTTGTTTCCGGGGTTCTCGGGCTCGCCGCTCCCACGGCCGTCGCGTGGGACACGCCGAGCAACATCGTGGCCCTGCCCAGCGTCATCGCCCGCGGCGGCCAGCTGACCGTCACCGTCGACGGCTGCCCGCACGGCGGCACGATGACCTCGCGCGCCTTCCCGACCACCCACCTGACACCGGTCAGGGGTGCCAACGAGACCTCCAAGGGTGTCGCCACCATCGACAGCGACGCCCGCCCCGGCTCCTACGAGATCAAGGTCAACTGCTCGGGCCGGACACTGACCCGGCCGGCCGCGTTCACCGTCATCGGCGGGGTCCGGGGCGGCATCGGCGGCAGCAACTCCAGCGGCGCGACGCCGGCCGACATGGCGATCGGCGGCGGGCTCGTCGCCGCGGCGGTGGCGGGCGGCGGGCTGTTCTGGATGCGCCGCCGGGCCGAGCGGCGCGTCTGACCGGTGTGCCCGGCGCCCGGCCGGACCCCGCCTTCGGGGGGCGGGCTCCCGGGCGCCGAACGGAACCTCGCACAGGACGTCACCCCGGCTCCCCTCCTCGGGGAGCCGGGGTGACGTCCTGTGCGCGGGCGCGGGGAGGGGCTCCGTCAGCCGCCGTCCTCGCCGGTGCGGCGGCGGGAGAGGTGGTACGCCGCGCCCACCGAGCCGGCCACGAGCAGCGCGCCGAGCCCGAGGTTCTTCAGGTCGAACCCCGCCACGGTGCCGCCCTCGCCGGCGTGCACGCCCTTCTCCGGGTGCTCGTGACGGCCGTGCCCGGGGTGTTCCGGCGGCGGCGGTGGGGCGGTGGTGGGAGGCGGCGGCGACGTGGGTGTGGGCGTGGGGCTCGACCCGCCGGCGATGGTCAGGCCGGTCGTCCCGGTCGCCCCGTCGCAGCGGAACGCCACCTGGTGGACCGTGCCCGGTCTGGCATCCCGGTCGACCACCGCGGTGGCCGACGTGTGCCTGGGCGGAATGGTCACCGGGTCGAACACCGGGGCGGAGACCGTCGCGGGACCCTTGCAGCGGCCGTCGGCGCGGTCGACGATCAGGGTGACCTCGCCGCCCGCCGCGATGGTGGAGGGCAGGACGCGGAAACCGAACGGGGTGACGGTGCTGTCGCCGGCCGCGCCTGCGACCGGGACACAGGACGTGAGGGCGCAGGCGCCCAGCAGTGCGGCCGCAGCGACGGGTATCGCGCGCATGAAGGATCCTCCGGGTCCCGAGGAGCAGTGGCGGACCTGTTCCGCTCGCGACGGACATGCACCTCGATGTCCGAAACGCTAGGAAGGCGCGCGGAGGGGCGCGATCACAGTCGCGCGAATGGGGCAAGAGTGTGGGCCACTCAGGGGAAGGGCCGGACCGGCGGCACCCGTCGGCCGCCGGCGCCCCACCGCCCGGGCGGACGCCCTGAGGACGCCCTCGGGACGCGCTCAGGACGCCCTCGGGACGCGCTCAGACGTCCTCAGGACCTCAGGACGCCTCAGGCCTCGGCACGCCCTCAGGTCGTGACGCCCGGGAAGAGCCCCAGGTACGGGTCGGTCGAGGCGCCGAAGCCCCGGCCGTAGGGGTCGTCGAAGTCCCAGATGAGGAAGAGCAGGAAGGCGATCAGCGCCGAGAACAGCCCCGCCAGCACCAGTTCGCGCGCGGTGCGCCGGATCTGCAGGGCGAAGATCATGCCGATGGTGACGACACCCCCGGTGATCAGCCCGAACCACACCACGCCCGGCATGGTCGACCCGGTCGACTCCGCCCGCGAGATACGGGCCTGGTCGGCGGCGCTCACCTGGTCCAGGAGCGGCTGGTAGGCCTGCGCCTCGAAGTCGGACCGGGGCTCGTAGTCCGTCACGTCCGCGCGGATCCGGTCGAGGAGCGCGGTGCCGCGCTCGGTGACGTCCCCGGTGTCGGCCATGGCCGGCCACTCGTCGCTGACGACGTGTCCGACATAGGCATTGACATCGTCCCGAATCCGGTCGCGGACCTCGGGCGGATAGACCCGGACCCGCTCCGAGATCTCGTGCAGCGCCACCGCCTCCGCCTGGACGTGGTCCTGGGCGGCGCTGCGGGCCTCCCAGACGCCCGCGATGGCCAGACCCAGGACGATGGCGTACACCACGCCGATCCACATGGTCATGTACTCGATGACGTCCGGGGTCTCGGTGATGTCCTCGTCGTCCGCGGCCCTGCGGTGCCGTACGACGGTGATGACGACCACGACCGCACAGGCGGCCAGCATCGCGAGGGTGAGAACAAGCCATTCCGGCAAGAGAAGCCTCCAGGGATCAGCGCGGGCGCAGGGCGACGACGGCGGCCAGCGCGGGGATCAGGATGAGCAGGACGAAGACGAGCGGGGACATGGCACCGCGCGTGGAGCGCGGCTGCTGCGGGGCGGAGCGGTAGCGCGGGTAGTGCACCGGGGTCAGGGACGGCGTGGGCGTGGGAGTGGGCGCGGTCGAGGCCGGCGGAGCCGACGGGGGCGCGGGCGCCGGGGTGGTGCTGGGGGCCGGCGACCGTACGGGCGGCGGGGGCGCCGGACGCGGTGGCGCGGGCGGTTCGGGCTCGGGTGTGGGACGGGCCGGCGGGGACGGGGTCCGGGGAGGAGGGGGAGGGGGCTTGGGGGACGGCGGCTTCGGAGTCGGCGGCTTCGGGGGCGGTTTCGGCGGAGCGGGAGGCGTGGGCGTGGGCGTGGGGCTCGGCGTGGGCGGCGGGCACGGCGGGAACGTGGGCCAGGTGGCGCCGCTTCCGGCGAACGCCGCGGCCCGGCTGTCCCCCGGGCCGTTCGACACGTACGCGCACGCGTCCGCCGCCGCGGGTCCCGCCGGGACGCCGACGACTGCGAACGCCAGCGTCACCAGGGCCAACGTCCGTCCGGCAGGGGCGAGTCGGATCGGTTCGGGTCCATGCACGTGGCGAATCATCGAGGGTGCGGCGACGGGGCGCGCCGAAATGTCACCAGATTGGCTCAAAGGAGGGACAGCGGTCGATCGGATGTCCGTCGCCTCGTACGCGTGTACGGCCAAGTGCCCCGTAGCGGCAGGTCGTTGAAGAAACTCGTGCCGCCGTTGAACACCGCCGGGCCGCCGGTCCGTACCCCATGCCGTGCGGAGAGCGGACGTTCTCCGCACCACCCGGACAAGGAGAGGGAGTTGACGATGAGGACCTCGTGGCGGAACGCCTCACTCGTGGCGAGCGCCGCGGTGGTGCTGGCACTGACGACGGCGTGCGGTCAGGACGGCGGCACCACCGGCGGCAGCCAGAACGTGGGCGCCTCGGCCCAGCCCGGCGAGATCGGCAACGTCGGCGCCGGCCAGGGGCTCGAAGCCGGCGCCGGGGACGCGCGGTCGGCGAGCCCGGCCGGGGCCGGCAAGCTGTCCGTCACCACCGACGCGGAACTCGGCGAGCTGGTGACCGACGGCGACGGCCGCACCCTGTACCGCTTCGACGCGGACACCGCCGAGCCGCCCAGGACCACCTGCGAGGCGGACTGCGCCACGGCCTGGCCGCCGGTGGCCGCCGACGACGCGATCGCGGGCGAGGGCATCGACGAGTCCCTGCTCGGCGAGGTCACCCGCCCCGACGGGACCAAGCAGCTCACCATCGGCGGCTGGCCGGCGTACCGCTACGCCAAGGACACCGCCGCCGGGGACGTCAAGGGCCAGGGCGTGAACGGCAAGTGGTTCGCGCTGGCCGCCGACGGCACGAAGGCGGCCCGCCCCGGGCTCTCCACCCGTGAGGACCCGGAACTGGGCGAGATCGTCGTCGACAAGGACGGGATGACCGTCTACCGGTTCCTGAAGGACGAGGCCTGGCCCGATCCGGTGTCCGCCTGCACCGGCGACTGCCTGAAGAAATGGCCGGTCGTCGCCCCGGTCGAGACCAACGACACCGAGGACGTCGAGAAGAAGGGCCTGATGAGCTTCACCCGGCCCGACGGGGCCGCCCAGCAGACCCTCGACTGCTGGCCGCTGTACACCTTCGCCGGCGACGAGGAGCCCGGCGACATCAACGGTCAGGGCGTCGGCGGCACCTGGTACGCCGTCGCCCCCGACGGAAAGGCGGTGGGCGCGCCGCAGAAGTAACCGGCCTCCCCGCAGCCGGGCCGCCCCCTCCGTACCGGACGGAGGGGGCGGCCCGGCGTGCGCTGTCCGCGGGCCGCTCCGCGTAGCCGTCCGCGGCTGGCACGTGCCGGAGGCAGTGACCGGGAACGGATGGTCAATTTCCGTTTGGACTCGCTCCTTTGGCGGACGATCAGTAGCCTCTGCTCGAACACCGGATCGCCTTCAGCCTTGGAGAGCCAGATGGAGCGTCCCGCCTGGGCCCCGCGGAGCATCGACATCACGGTGCCCAGCGTGTCCCGGATCTACGATTTCTACCTGGGCGGTTCGCACAATTTCGAGGTCGACCGGGAAGCGGCCCGCAGGGCCATGGAGTTCATGCCGGGACTGCCCAAGGCCATGCAGGCCAACCGGGCGTTCATGCGCCGCGCCGTGCGCTTCGCCGCAGGTGAGGGCATCACCCAGTTCCTGGACATCGGCTCCGGCATCCCCACCTTCGGCACCGTCCACGAGGTGGCCCGGCGGGCCTGCCCCGGCGCCCGCGTCGTCTACGTCGACCACGACCCGGTGGCGGTCGCGCACAGCCAGGCGGTCCTGGCGGGCGACGAGGACGCGGACATCGTCGCCGCCGACCTGCTCAAGCCGGGCGAGATCCTCGCCAGTGAGCAGGTGGAGCGGTTGATCGACCTGAATCGGCCGGTGGCCCTGCTCCTCGTTGCCATACTGCACTTCGTGGCAGACGAGGACGACCCGTACGCGGCGGTGGCCGAGTTGAGCTCCGCGCTCGCGCCCGGCAGCATGCTGGTCCTCACGCACGCCGCGTACGAGGGCATCCCGCTGCCTCCGGAGCGGGCCGAAGGCGCGGTGGACGTGTACAAGGACATACGCAACCCGCTGATCATGCGCACGCGCGAGGAGATCGCGCGGTTCTTCGAGGGGTACGACATGGTGGAACCCGGACTGGTGCCGATGGCGCGCTGGCGCCCCGAGGGCGCACCGGAGGACGAGGACCCCTATGCGTTCTCCGGTTTCGCGGGCGTGGGGCGTACCGCGTGATCGCGCAGCCGGACGGGCCGGAGGACAGACTGCGCAGATTCGCCACGATCTGGAGCCGGGCGGTGTTCCCGGTCACCACGACGTCGTCGACCCGGCCGGAGTTCGAGGCCGAACTGCTGCCGCTGGCCCGGCGGCTGAGCGAGGTGCTGCGCGAGCGGGCCTTCGACGCGGAGGAGGCCAAGGCGGTCGGCGCCGCGCTCGTCGACGTCCACTGCACCGACCCCGAGGCGCTCAGCCGCACGCTGGACTGCGTCGACGCCTACCTGGTGCTGTACTGCGGTGAGGGCGGCGACCAGGAGGACCTGCGGGCCCGCTCCTCGCGGATGCAGCACGCGATGGCGGCCGGTTTCGCGCAGGCGCTGCGCGCCCGCACCCTGGCCGAGCAGGAGGCCATCGCCCAAGCCGCGCTGAAGGCGCAGGGCGTGGTGGCCGCCGCGCTGCACGCCAGCGAGGCCCGGTTCCGCGCGGTCTTCGAGGGCGCCGCCATAGGCATCGGCATCGCCGACCTCGACGGCAACATCCTCCAGGTCAACGAGGCGCTGACGCGCATGTTCGGCCTCACCGACCAGAAGCTGCGCCAGGGCAAGGTCCGGGACTGGACCCACCCCGACGACGCCCCGCAGACCTGGCGGCTCTACGACGAACTGGTGCGCGGCGAGCGCGAGCACTACCACCTGGAGAAGGCGTTCTACCGGCCCGACGGCACCGTCCTGTGGACCAACCTGACCGTCTCCCTGCTGCGCGACGCCGACGGCGTCCCCCAGTACCAGCTCGCGCTGATGGAGGACACCACCGAGCGCCGGCTGCTCAATCTGCGGCTGCGCTACGAGGCCACCCACGACGCGCTCACCGGCCTGCCCAACCGCAGCTTCTTCTTCGAGCGCCTGGAGAAGGCCCTGAACGCCGGCCCGGGCCAGCGCTTCGGCCTGTGCTACCTCGACCTCGACGGCTTCAAGACCGTCAACGACAGCCTCGGGCACGCGGCCGGCGACCGGCTCCTGGTCGAGGTCGCCGACCGGCTCCAGGCCTGCGCCACCGCGCCCGGCGAGATGGTCGCCCGGCTCGGCGGCGACGAGTTCGTGGCACTCACCACCGGTACGGACACCGCGCACGAGGTGGACGAACTGGCCGGCCGCATCATGAACGCGCTGCTCGCGCCGATCGGCATCGACGGCCGGGAGATCACCGTGCGCGGCTCCATCGGCATCGTCGAGGGGCCGGCGGGGGAGCGCAGCGCGGCCGAGGTGCTGCGCAGCGCCGACATCACCATGTACCGGGCCAAGTCGGCGGGCGGCAACCGCTACGAGCTGGCCGACCCGGAGGCCGACGCCCGCGCCATCACCCGGCACGGGCTGACCACCGCGCTGCCGGCGGCACTGGAGCGCGGCGAGTTCTTCATCGAGTACCAGCCGCTGGTCCACCTCGGCGACGGCAGCGTGCGCGGCGCGGAGGCCCTGGTGCGCTGGCTGCACCCGCAGCACGGCGTGCTCAGCCCGGACCGGTTCATTCCGCTCGCCGAGCACACCGGCCTGATCGTGCCGCTGGGCCGCTGGGTCCTGGAGCAGTCGGTGCGCCAGGCCCGCGCCTGGCGGGAGCTGTACGGCGACGGCGGCGCGGACCCGCTGCGCATCAACGTCAACCTCTCGCCCTGCCAGCTCACCCACCCCGGGCTGGTCCAGGACACCGTCGACATCCTGGAGCGGGCCGGGGTCGCGCCGGACGCGCTCTGCCTGGAGGTGACCGAGTCGGCGCTGATCGGCGCCGACGACGACCTGCTCAAACCGCTGCGCCGGCTGGCCGAGATGGGCGTCGACATCGCCCTGGACGACTTCGGCACCGGCTACTCCAACCTCGCCAACCTGCGCCGGCTGCCGGTGAGCGTCCTGAAACTGGACCGCTCCTTCACCCAGAGCATGCAGCAGTTCCCCGCCGACCCGGTCGACCTCAGGATCGTCGAGGGCATCGTCTCCCTCGCCCACGGTCTCGACCTCGCGGTCACCGTGGAGGGCGTGGAGACCGGCGCCCAGGCCGAGCAGCTCCGCGTACTGGGCTGCGACACGGCCCAGGGCTGGTACTACGCCCGTCCGGGCCCGCCGGAACGGCTGCACCAGCTGGCGCTGGTGGACGCCACCGGGTGACGTTCCCTCGCCGGGTGAGGTGATGCCCCCAGGGGCGCGGGGAACTGCGCGACCAGCCGCAGCGGGCCCGCGCCCGACAACGGAACGCGCGGGTCCGTCGTGGTTGCCCGCGCAGTTCCCCGCGCCCCTGGGGGACACGCCCTCGTCCGGCGTGGAACAGTCACCGTTCCAGCAGCATCCGCTGAAGCTCCCGCGCCGCCCGAGGCGGAGCCACGTCGCTGCGGTGGGCCAGCGCGATCGTCCGGTGCAGTCCGGGCCGGGTCAGCGGAGTGACCCGCAGCCCCCGCCCCGACCGCGCCGCCACCATCCGGGGCACGACGGCGATCCCGAGTCCCGCCCGCACGAAACCGAGCACGGCGTCCATCTCACCGCCCTCGACCGCGAACGTCGGCTCGAACCTCGCGGAGCGGCACGCCGCCACCGTCAGTTCCCGCAGGTCGTAGCCGTGCCGGAACATCACCAGGCGCTCGCCCGCCAGGTCGCCGATGTCCACCGCCCGCCGCCCGCCCCCGGGCCTCGGCTCCTCCGGTGACGACACCACCACCAGGTCCTCGCGCAGCAGCTCCACCGTGGTCAGCGCCGGCGAGGGCGTGGGCAGCGGCAGGACGACCAGCGCGAGATCGAGCGCGCCGCGCGCCAGCTCCCGTACCAGGTCGTGACTGCCGCCCTCCTCGATCAGCAGCCGGATGCCGGGATAGCGGTCGTGGAAGGCGCGCAGCACGTCCGGCAGCAGGCCGGTGCACAGGCTCGGCGTGGCGCCGAGCCGGACCCGGCCGCCGCGCAGCTGCGCCAGCTCCTGCACCTCGTGCCGGGCGGTGTCCGCGTCGGCCAGGATGCGCCGGGCCAGCGGCAGCAGCGCCTCCCCGGCGTCGGTCAGCGTGATGTTGCCCCGCGCCCGCTGGAACAGATCCGCGCCCAGCTCCCGCTCCAACGCCTTGACCTGCTGCGACAGTGACGGCTGGGAGACGTGGACCAGATCGGCGGCCCGGGTGAAGTGCCGGGTCTCGGCGACCGCCACGAAGTACTGGAGCTGCTGGAACTGCATGCGCTCATCATAGGCATCGCCTATCGAAACGAGCCGGACCATGTCTTGGACCGATGGGGCCGTCCGGCCCTAGCGTCTTGTGACATGGCTCTGGCAACGCGGACGGACCGACGGCCGTCCATGGCACGCACCGTGTGGGACTCGACCGTCGGCAAGAAGACCGTGATGGCGGTCAGCGGGCTGATCATGCTGCTGTACCTGGTCGTCCACATGATCGGCAACTTGAAGATCTTCTTCGGTACGGAGGAGTTCAACCACTACGCCCACTGGCTGCGCACGGTCGGTGAGCCGTTCATGCACTACGAGTGGACGCTGTGGCTGGTCCGCGTCGTGCTGGTCGTCGCCGTCGTCGCCCACGCCGTCTCCGCGTACCAGCTCAGCCGCCGCGACCTCAAGGCACGGCCCACCAAGTACGCGCACAAGCGCAAGCGGGCCAGTTACGCGACGAACACCATGCGGTACGGCGGGATCATCCTCGCCCTGTTCATCGTCTGGCACATCCTGGACCTGACCACCGGCACCGTGCACTCCGGCGGCTTCGAGTCGGGCAAGCCCTACCAGAACGTCGTGGACACCTTCTCCACCTGGTACGGCAACGTCATCTACCTCGTCGCCATGCTCGCCCTCGGCCTGCACATCCAGCACGGCTTCTGGAGCGCCGCCCAGACCCTCGGCGCCGGCAGCCGCACCCGCGACCGCGCCCTGAAGACCGTCGCCAACGTCCTCGCGCTGCTGCTCACGGCCGGTTTCATCGCCGTCCCCGTGGGCGTCATGACCGGAGTGGTGAGCTGAACATGACTTCCTACGCCGACTACACGACCGGTGCGCCGGTCGTCGACACCAAGGCCCCGGCCGGCCCGGTCAACGAGCGCTGGGACAAGCGCCGTTTCGAGGCCAAGCTGGTCAACCCGGCCAACCGCCGCAAGCACACGGTGATCGTGGTGGGCACCGGCCTCGCGGGCGGCTCGGCCGGCGCGACCCTCGCCGAACAGGGCTACCACGTCGTCCAGTTCTGCTACCAGGACTCCCCGCGCCGGGCCCACTCCATCGCCGCGCAGGGCGGCATCAACGCGGCGAAGAACTACCGCAACGACGGCGATTCCGTGCACCGCCTGTTCTACGACACCGTCAAGGGCGGCGACTTCCGGGCCCGCGAGTCCAACGTCCACCGCCTCGCGCAGATCTCCGTCGAGATCATCGACCAGTGCGTGGCGCAGGGAGTGCCCTTCGCCCGCGAGTACGGCGGTCTGCTCGACACCCGCTCCTTCGGCGGCGTCCAGGTCTCCCGTACGTTCTACGCCCGCGGCCAGACGGGCCAGCAGCTGCTCCTCGGCGCCTACCAGGCGCTCAGCCGCCAGGTCGCGGCCGGGAACATCGAGCTGCACCCCCGTACCGAGATGCTCGACGTCATCGTCGTCGACGGGCGGGCCCGCGGGATCGTCGCCCGCGACCTGATCACCGGCAAGATCGACACGTATTTCGCGGACGCGGTCGTGCTGGCCTCCGGCGGCTACGGCAACGTCTTCTACCTGTCGACCAACGCCATGAACTCCAACGCGACCGCCGTGTGGCGGGCGCACCGGCGCGGCGCGTACTTCGCCAACCCCTGCTTCACGCAGATCCACCCCACCTGCATCCCGCGCACCGGCGACCACCAGTCCAAGCTGACGCTGATGAGCGAGTCGCTGCGCAACGACGGCCGGATCTGGGTGCCCAAGGCCAAGGGCGACGACCGCCCGCCGAACAAGATTCCCGAGGACGAGCGCGACTACTACCTGGAGCGCATCTACCCGTCCTTCGGCAACCTCGTCCCCCGCGACATCGCCTCCCGCGCAGCGAAGAACGTCTGCGACGAGGGGCGGGGCGTCGGCCCCGGCGGCCAGGGCGTGTACCTGGACTTCGCCGACGCGATCAAGCGCATGGGGCGCAAGGCGGTCGAGGCCAAGTACGGCAACCTCTTCGACATGTACCAGCGGATCACCGACGAGGACCCCTACGAGGTCCCGATGCGGATCTACCCCGCCGTGCACTACACGATGGGCGGCCTGTGGGTCGACTACGACCTCCAGACCACGATCCCCGGTCTGTTCGCGGTCGGCGAGGCCAACTTCTCCGACCACGGCGCCAACCGGCTCGGCGCCTCCGCGCTGATGCAGGGCCTGGCCGACGGCTACTTCGTGCTGCCGGCCACCATCAACGACTACCTCGCCCGCAACCCCCACCAGGACGCGGTCGGCGACGACCACCCGGTGGTGCAGGAGGTGCTGGCCGAGACCCAGGACCGGCTGAACCTGCTGCTGTCCGTCGACGGCGACCGCACCCCCGACTCCTTCCACCGCGAACTCGGCGAGCTGATGTGGGAGTTCTGCGGCATGGCCCGCACCGACTCCGGACTGCGCAAGGCCCTTGAGCGCATCCCGCAGATCCGCGAGGAGTTCTGGCGCCGGATCAAGGTGCCCGGCACCGGCGAGGAGTTCAACCAGTCGCTGGAGAAGGCCAACCGCATCGTCGACTACCTGGAGCTGGCCGAGCTGATGTGCCTGGACGCGCTGCACCGCGCCGAGTCCTGCGGCGGCCACTTCCGCGAGGAGTCCCAGACCCCGGACGGCGAGGCCGCCCGTAGGGACGAGGAGTTCTCCTACGCCGCCGCCTGGGAGTTCTCCGGCACCGGCGAGGCCCCCGTCCTGCACAAGGAAGACCTGGTCTTCGAGTACGTCCACCCCACCCAGCGGAGCTACGCATGAGGCTCACCCTGCGCGTCTGGCGCCAGAAGAACGCCGACGCCGAAGGCGCCATGTCCACGTACGAGGTGGACGGGATCTCGCGGGACATGTCGTTCCTGGAGATGCTCGACACCCTCAACGAGGAGCTGATCCTCAAGGGCGAGGACCCCGTCGCCTTCGACCACGACTGCCGCGAGGGCATCTGCGGCGCCTGCTCGCTCGTCATCAACGGCGACGCGCACGGCCCGGAGCGCACCACCACCTGCCAGCTGCACATGCGGTCCTTCCAGGACGGCGACACGATCGACATCGAGCCGTGGCGGGCGTCGGCCTTCCCGGTGGTGAAGGACCTGGTCGTGGACCGGTCCGCGTTCGACCGGATCATCCAGGCCGGCGGCTACATCACCGCGCCGACCGGTGCCGCGCCGGAGGCCCACGCCACGCCGGTGCCGAAGCCGGACGCCGACTTCGCGTTCGAGCACGCGGAGTGCATCGGGTGCGGTGCGTGTGTGGCCGCGTGTCCCAACGGGGCGGCGATGCTGTTCACGTCCGCGAAGGTCAACCATCTGAACGTGCTGCCGCAGGGGGCGCCCGAGCGGGAGTCGCGGGTGCTGGACATGGTGGGGCAGATGGACGCGGAGGGGTTCGGCGGGTGCACGTTGGCGGGTGAGTGCGCCACCGCTTGCCCGAAGGGCATTCCGCTGATGTCGATCACCAGTATGAACAAGGAGTGGCTGCGAGCGACCCGGAAGGCCGGAAAGCGGTAGCGCCCCTTCTCAGTGAACGTTCGCCGAAATCGTGCGGACGGGCGGGGTCGGGAGAGGTGCTCCTCCCGGCCCCGTCTCGCGTTCCGCGCCCCCGGCATTCAGCAAGCGCACATCCGCTCTCCCGGCGCTGGTCATGCGCAGGACAGCCAGGCTCGGAAGAACTGAGCCGAGCCCGGCCCCTCGACCAGGAGAGCAGTCATGAGCGGTGTACTGACCGTCGACCGTCCCCCGCAGCCCGCGGCACCCGTCCGTTATACCGTCTCCCTCGCCCGCGACGAGGACGAGGTCCGGGCCGCGCAGCGGCTGCGGCACGACGTCTTCGCCGGGGAGATGGGGGCGCTGCTGTCCGGCCCGCAGCCGGGCCTCGACATCGACTCCTTCGACGCGTACTGCGACCACCTGCTGGTCCGTGAGGAGGTCAGCGGACAGGTCGTCGGCACCTACCGGCTGCTGCCGCCCGAGCGCGCCTCGGTCGCCGGACGGCTCTACGCGGAGAGCGAGTTCGAGCTGGCCGCGCTGGACCCGATCCGCCCGGACCTGGTCGAGGTCGGCCGCTCCTGCGTCCACCCCGACCACCGCGACGGCACCGTCATCGGACTCATCTGGGCCGGCATCGCCCGCTACATGACCGACCGCGGCCACGAATGGCTGGCCGGCTGCTGCTCCATCCCGCTCGCCGACGGCGGCGCCCTCGCGTCGGCCACCTGGGACCGGGTACGGGAGCGCAACCTCGCCCCCGAGGAGTACCGGGTACGGCCGCTGCTGCCGTGGATCCCGCACGCCGGGACGCCGGCCGGGCACACCGACGTGCCGGCCCTGCTGCGCGGCTACCTCCGGCTCGGCGCCTGGGTCTGCGGAGAACCCGCGCACGATCCCGACTTCGGCGTCGCCGACCTGTACGTGCTGCTGCCCATGAGCCGGGTCAACCCGCGCTACCTGCGGCACTTCCTCTCGCTCGCGCCCGCCGCCCGGTGAGCGTCTGGCTGCCCGGCGCGCCCTGCACCCCCGAGGCGTGCGTGGAACGGGCGCGGACCGCGGCGGCCGTACCGCGGGCCGTGCTGCGGCTGACGGCCGTCGGGGTCCTGCTGCTGGCCGGGATCGCGCTGACACCGGTGGGACACCGCCTTCCCGCCGCCCTGGTGCGCCGGTGGTGCCGGTGGATCGTACGGGCCTGCGGCGTCCGGGTCCGGATCACCGGCGGCGCACCGCCCGCCGGGGGGCTGCTGCTCGTCGCCAACCACGTGTCCTGGCTGGACGTCCCGCTGCTCGCCGCCGTCCGTCCGGCGCGGATGGTGGCCAAGACGGAGGTCCGCGGCTGGCCGGTGGCCGGGTGGCTGGCCGCCCGCGGGGGAGTGCTGTTCATCGAACGGGACCGGCTGCGGGCACTGCCCGGGACCGTCGCCCGCATCGCGGCCGAACTGCGCGGCGGCGCCGCGGTCGCGGCCTTCCCCGAGGGCAGCACCTGGTGCGGACGGGCCGGGGGGCCGTTCCGCCGGGCCGTGTTCCAGGCCGCGCTGGACGCGGGCGTGCCGGTCCAGCCGGTGCGCATCCGCTACCTGGAGGACGGGCGGACGGTGAGCACGACGCCCGCCTTCGTCGGCGAGGACACCCTGCTCGCCTCGCTGTGGCGGGTGGCGTCGGCGCGCGGCCTGGTGGCCGAGGTGCGGGTACGGCCGGTGGTTCCCGCCGGGGCCTGTTCCGACCGCCGGGCCCTCGCCCGGGCCGCCGAAGGGGCGGACGGGGGCGCCGGCGCCGGTCACCACGGGAAAGCACACTCGAAAAGTTTGCGCAAATTTGTGACGTATGTGCCGTTTTCTGTCTCTTGATGCGGAAAACCAGATAAGCGTCACTCCAGAAGGAGGGTGAGGCCAAGATGATCACCCGCGAAGAGATCACGATGCTGTTGGACCATCCCGTCTACGACGGCGACGGCAACAAGATCGGCGACGCCAAGCACGTCTTCTTCGACGACATGACCGGGCGCCCCGAGTGGGTCAGTGTCAGGACCGGCATGTTCGGCTCCAGCGAGTCGTTCATCCCCATCCACGACGCGACCCTGGTCGAGGACCACCTCGAGGTTCCCTACCCCAAGGACCAGGTCAAGGGCGCGCCCAACGTCGACATCGACGCGGGCGGGCACCTGTCGGCGAGCGAGGAGCACCGTCTCTACGAGTACTACGGTGTCAACTGGGACAGCGTGCTGTCCGAGGCCGAGGCGTCCGGTGGTCCGGGCACCGGCACCACCACGGGCACGGGTACCGCCGCGGCGGCCGGTACGGCGGGCGTGGCCGGTACGGCGGGTATGGCGGGCACCGCCGGCCGGGGCCGCACGGACCGCACGGGCCTGCGCGACGACGACGATGCCATGACGCTCTCCGAGGAGCGGCTGCACATCGGCGTCGAGCGGCGCGAGACCGGACGGGCCCGGCTGCGCAAGTACGTGGTCACCGAGGACGTGCAGCAGACCGTTCCCGTGCGGCACGAGGAGGTGCGCCTGGAACGGGAGCCGATCACGGAGGCCAACCGTGACGCCGCGCTCTCCGGCCCGGAGATCAGCGAGGCCGAGCACGAGGTCACCCTGTACGAGGAACACCCCGTGGTGGAGACCGAGACGGTACCGGTGGAACGCGTGCGGCTGACCACCGAGGAACGCGTCGAGGACGAGACCGTCCGGGGCCGGGTCCGCAAGGAGCGGATCGAGACCGAGGGAACGGTCGACGACATCCGGCGGCCGGGCCGCGAGTGACCCGGACCGCCCCGGCGGCGTGGCGCCCTCCTCAGCGGAGCGCCGCGCCGCCGGCGGCCGTCTCCGGAAGGCCCGTGGCGTGGCCCGTGGCGTGGTCCCGGCCGCCCCGGACCGGCTGCCCGACGATCCGGGCGAGCCGCCGGTAGGAGTCGTACAGGGCCGCGCGGTCGTAGGTGCTGGTGGTGACCAGCACCTCCTGGGCGCCCGTCTCCTCCAGCAGGGTCTCCAGTCCGTCGGCGACCTGTTCCTCGGTGCCGGCGAGGTGGCCGCTGAGACCGGCCTCGTAGAAGCCGCGCTCCTTCGCGGTCATCGTCCGGGCCTCGACCCGCTCGGCGGGCGGCAGGGGCGGGAAGGTGCCGTGGGTGCGGGAGTGCGCCATGGACCACGCCTCGGGGAGCAGCAACCGCCGGGCCGCCTCGGGGGTGGCCGCCACGGCGATCGTGCCCGAGACGACGACGTACGGCTCCCGGCTCCAGGGGGAGGGCCGGAAGGTGTCGCGGTAGCGGTCGATGCCGCGCCGCATCCGGTCGCGGTCGCGCAGGTCGCCGACGACCATCGGCAGGCCCGCGCGGGCGGCGACGGCCGCGCCCTCGCCCATCGCCAGCACGAACGGCGGCACGGTCAGGCCCTCGGCGGGGCGGGCGTGCGCGCCGGTGGCGGAGGTGCCCTCGAACCAGCCGAGCAACTCCGCCAGTTGCTCGGCGAACCGGTCGGCGCCGGCGTCGTCGAGGGAGCGGCCCAGCGCCCGGCGCACCCCGTCGGTGAAGCCCACCGAACGGCCGAGCCCCATGTCGATCCGGCCCGGGAACAGCGACTCCAGTACGCCGAACTGCTCCGCGACGACGAGGGTCCGGTGGTTGGGGAGCATCACGCCGCCCGTCCCGACCCGGATGGTCCGGGTGGCCCCGGCGACGGCGGCGGCCAGTACGGTCGGCGCCGAACCGGCCACGCCGGGCACCCCGTGGTGCTCGGACACCCAGAACCGGTGATAGCCGAGCCGTTCGGCCTCCCGCGCGAACCGCACGGTGTCGCGCAGCGCCTCGCCGGGCGGGTGTCCCTCGCGGGTGCGGGAGCGGTCGAGGACGGAGAACGGGGTCCGGGCGGTCAGTGAGCTCACACGTGGTTCAACGTCCCGTGGGTGGGGGCATTCCCGCGGCGGTCAGTCCTCGGGGTGCAGCAGCCCGCGCTCGTACGCCTTGCGCAGGTGCTGCGGGACGAGGTGGCGGACGCCGTCGACCGTGACCGGGACGAGGGCCGGGGCGGCCGCCTTCCACTGGGCGCGGCGGTGGCGGGTGTTGCTGCGGGACATCTTCCGCTTGGGGACGGCCATGGGGACGTGCTCCTCGGTGGTCGGGGCGTGGCAAGGTCACCGAGGAAGCTATATGAAAATGGATGCCATTTACAAAGCGGGGTGGTGGCGGCGGGCGGTGGCGGGCGGGGGCGGCTCCCTGGGGTGCGGGTTCCTGGGGCGGCGCTCACTCGTCCAGGCGGAAGCCCACCTTCAGGCCGACCTGCCAGTGGGCCACCTGGCCGTTCTCGATCTGGCCGCGGACCTGGGTCACCTCGAACCAGTCCAGGTGGCGCAGGGTTTCCGAGGCGCGGGAGAGGCCGTTGCGGACGGCCTGGTCCACTCCGTCGGGCGAGGTGCCGACGATCTCCGTGACGCGATAGGTGTGGTTCGTCATCACTCCACGGTGCCCCACGCCGCGCCGGCGCGCGACATGTCGGGCGATGTGCCGGAGACCCTTGACCCCGGCATTGGTACGGACCAAAATCCAGGCACCCGTTCGAGCCACGGGCTCGTCCCCCCATGTCGGGTGTCCCTTCGCCGTGTTCCGGACAGAACAGGACCCCTCGTGAGACGTCGTCGCCTGCTCGCCCTCGTTCCCGCCGCCGCCCTCCTGCTCGGCGGCTGCGGCCTGGTCGGGGACGACGACTCCGGCGGGCGCACCGTCACCGTGTGGCTGATGAAGGGCAGCGCCTCGCAGGAGTACCTGGACCGCTTCACCGATGACTTCGCCCGCACCCACCCCGGCATCACCCTGGACCTGCGCCTCCAGGAGTGGACCGGCGTCGTCGACAAGGTGCGGGCCGCGCTGGCGGCGGACGGCGCGGACGGGCCCGACGTCATCGAGGTCGGCAACACCCAGGTCCCCACGTACGCCGAGGGCGGCGGGCTGCTCGACCTGACGCTGGAGTCGATGCGGGACTGGGGCATCCGCGACTGGCTGCCGGGCCTGGCCGAACCGGGCGCGTGGCAGTCCCAGCAGTACGGCATCCCCTGGTACGCCGCCAACCGCGTCGTCATCTACCGCAAGGACCTCTTCGAGCGGGTGGGCATCAGCCGGCCGCCGCGCACCCGGGACGAGTGGCTCGACGTCACCGAACGGCTCGACGAGAGCGGCACCCAGGGCATCTACCTGGCCGGGCAGGACTGGTACACGCTCGCCGGCTTCATCTGGGAGGAGGGCGGCGAACTGGCCCGGCAGCGCGGCGGCGGCTCCTGGGAAGGTGCCCTGGACAGCCCCGCCGCCCTGCGCGGCATGGAGTTCTACCGCCGGCTCCAGGCGCTCGGCGACGGTCCCGTCGGCGCCGACGAGGAACACCCGCCGCAGGCGGGCGTGTTCGCCCGGGAGGAGGTCGCGCAGATCGTGGCGGTGCCGGGCGCGGCCCAGGCCATCCTCCAGGAGAACCCCGGGCTGGAGGACGAGCTGGGCTTCTTCCCCGTCCCGGGCAGGAAGGCCGGTACCCCGGGCGCCGTCTTCACCGGCGGCTCCGACCTGGTCGTGGCGGAGAACACCGGCGACCGGGACGCCGCCGTCGCCGTGGTCGAGGCGCTGACCGGGAAGAAGTGGAACACCGAACTGGCCCGGACCATGAACTACGTGCCGAACAAGAAGTCCCTGGCCGGCGCCGTCGCGGGCGAGGAGGGCGTCGCCGCCATGGCGGCCGGGGCCGCGCACGGGCGGGCCACCCCGACCACGCCCCAGTGGGGCGCGGTCGAGGCGGACAACCCGATCAAGGAGTACATGACGAACGTGCTCACCGGCGCCGCCCCGGCCCCGGAAGCCCGCCGGGCCGCCGACCGGGTCACCGAACTCCTCGACCCGAGCGTCCGGTGAAGCCCGGTGAAGCCCGGTGAAGCCCCGTGAAACCCGGTGAAGCCCGGTGAAGCCGGGTGACGGGCGGTATGCCCGGTGGCGCCCGGTGGCGCCCGGCGCCGTCAGCGCACCGTGCTCAGGGACAGCGCGAAGCGGCCCTCCCGGTCCGTCCACCAGTGGACCGGCTCCAGGCCCGCCGCCGCCAGTTCGGCGCGTACGCCCGCCTCGCGGAACTTCGCCGACACCTCGGTCCGCAGTTCCTCCCCGGCCGCGAACTCCACGGCCAGGTCGAGCGCCTGGACCTTCACCGTCTGCGCGGTGCGGGAGCGCAGCCGCATCTCGATCCACTCGCGCTCCGCGTCCCAGCGTGCCACGTGGTCGAAGGCGGCGAGGTCGAAGTCGGCGTCCAGCTCGCGGTTGATCACGGACAGCACGTTCTTGTCGAACGCGGCCGTCACCCCGGCCGCGTCGTCGTACGCCCGGACCAGCACCGCCTCGTCCTTGACCAGGTCGGTGCCGAGCAGCAGCGTGTCGCCGGGGCCCAGCGCGGAGCGGACCGAGGCGAGGAACGCGGACCGTTCGGCGGGCAGCAGGTTGCCGATGGTGCCGCCGAGGAACGCCAGCAGCCGGGGTCCCGGCGTGTCCGGCAGCTCCAGGGCGGCGGTGAAGTCGGCGATCAGCGCGTGGACGACGAGCCCCGGCCGTTCGGCGGCGATCGCCCGTCCGGCCTGGTCGAGGGCGCTCTCGCTGACGTCGACCGGCACGTAGGCGCGCAGTCCGGTCAGCGCGTCCAGCAGGTACCGGGTCTTCTCGGAGGAGCCGGAGCCCAGCTCCACCAGGGTGCGGGCGCCGGACGCCGCGGCGATCTCGCCGGCCCGGGCGGCGAGGATCTCGCGTTCGGCACGCGTCGGGTAGTACTCGGGCAGTGCGGTGATCTCCTCGAACAGCTCGCTGCCGCGCGCGTCGTAGAACCACTTCGGCGGCAGCGTGCGGGGGCTGCCCGTCAGACCGGCCAGGACGTCGGCGCGCAGGGCGGCGTCCGTGGCGTCCTCGGGCAGGATGCGGGTGATGCGGAACGTGCTCACGTACGGGACTCCTCGGCGGGTGCGGGCGTGCGGGCGTCGCTCGGTTCCTCGGCGGGTGCGGGGGAACGGTCGTCGCTCGGTTCCTCGATCGGCGTCAGCAGCACCTCCGCGCTGCTCGCCGTCAGCAGGGTGCGGTCGGGTACCTCCTGCCAGTGCGGGTCGTCGTCGTAGGGCTCGGAGGCCACGACGGTGCCGCCGCCGGGCCGGGCCAGGTACCACAGGGTGTCGCCCCAGGCGGTGGCGGCGATCGTGTCCCCGTCGGTGAGGAGGAGGTTGAGGCGGGCGGTGGGGGCCGCCGAGGCGACCTCCAGGACCGTGCCGGCCAGTGCGCGGGGCTGGGGGACGCCGGTCCGCAGCCGGCCGAGGACCAGCGCCCACACGAACGCCGAGTCGTTGCGGGCCTCCAGGGACAGCAGCGCCTCGGGCGGCAGCGACGGCACCAGACCGGCGAGCGAGCCGGGCCAGCCGGGCACCGCCCCGTTGTGGCTGAACAGCCAGGCGTCCGCGGCGAACGGCGCCGCCGCGGCCTCCGCGTCCGCCCCGGACAGGGTGGCGTCGCGCACCGCGCCGAGCACCGCCGTACTGCGCACCACCCGGGCCAGGTCGGCGAAGGACCGGTCCGCCCAGATCGGCCCGGCCCGCCGGTACCGGGCCGGCACCGGGTCGTCCTCGGCGTACCAGCCGACGCCGAACCCGTCGGCGTTGACCGTCCCGTACCGCTGCCGGCGCGGCGCCCACGACTGGCGGTACAGGGCGTGCGGGGGCGCCACGAGGAGCCCGCCGAGCGACAGCGCGGGCCCCACGTAGGCGAGGTGACGGCACATCAGACGGCCTCCGCGGACCGGGCCGTGCGGAACCCGGCGAAGATCTGCCGCCGGATCGGATAGTCCCAGTTGCGGAACGTGCCCCGGCAGGCCACCGTGTCCACCGCGAACGAACCGCCGCGCAGCACCTTGTGCTCGGGGCCGAAGAACACCTCCGAGTACTCCTTGTACGGGAACGCCCGGAACCCCGGGTACGGCAGGAAGTCGCTCGCCGTCCACTCCCACACGTCGCCGATCAACTGCCGTACCCCGAGCGGCGACTCACCGGCCGGGTAGCTGCCGGCGGGCGCCGGGCGAAGGTGCCGCTGGCCGAGGTTGGCGTGCTCGGGGCCGGGGTCGGCGTCGCCCCACGGGTAGCGCGTCGAGCCGCCGGTCGCCGGGTCGTGGCGGGCGGCCTTCTCCCACTCGGCCTCGGTGGGCAGCCGCCGGCCGGCCCAGCGGGCGTAGGCGTCGGCCTCGTACCAGCACACGTGCACCACCGGCTCGTCGGGCGGCACCGCCTCCGTCACCCCGAACCGGCGGCGCAGCCACTGCCCGCCGTCCCGGCGCCAGAACAGCGGCGCGGTGATCGCGCTGCGGCGGATGTGGTCCCAGCCCTCGGCGGTCCACCAGCGCGGGTCGGTGTAGCCGCCGTCGTCGATGAACGCCTGGTACGCCGCGTTGGTGACCGGCGTCGTGTCGATGTGGAACGGCGCCACCTCGCGCCGGTGCGCGGGCCGTTCGTTGTCCAGCGCCCACGGCTCGGTGGACGTGCCCATCGTGAACGGGCCGCCGGGGACCAGGACTTCGGCGGGGCCGGTGAACAGCGGCACCGGGTCCGGATCGGGCGCGGTGAGGGCCTGCGGACCCCGGCGGAGCTGATGGGTGATCAGCATCGTCTCGTCGTGCTGCTGCTCGTGCTGCGCGATCATCCCGAAGGCGAAGCCCGCCTCCGTCAGCCGCGTCCCGTGGAAGGCGGTGCCCGCCAGCACGT
Organism: Streptomyces sp. NPDC090994; assembly: GCF_044768905.1. Lineage (NCBI taxonomy): Bacteria > Bacillati > Actinomycetota > Actinomycetes > Kitasatosporales > Streptomycetaceae > Streptomyces > Streptomyces sp. NPDC090994. Next base: position 544,956 of record NZ_JBIVWS010000002.1, on the reverse strand, counting down.
CCAGGGCCCGGCCGCGCACCTCGGCCGCGTACCGGCGGGCCTCCTCGGGCGACAGCAGCGGCAGCTTGGGGCGCTCGGCGCGCGGGTGCTCGAAGGCGTCGTAGAGACTGTCGATCTCGGGCCGTATCGCCTCCTGCCCGCCGACCGCCCGCAGCAGCCACAGCTCCTCCTGGCTGCCGATGTGGGCGAGGTCCCACACCAGTGGCGACATCAGCGGCGAGTGCTGCGCGGTCAGGTCCGGCTCCGCCACGCAGCTGGTCAGCAGCGTGGTGCGGTCGCGGGCGGTGACGAGCGTGGCCAGGGCCCGCTCGCGCAGGGTCTCGGCGTCGTGGGTGGGGTCGGTCATCAAGAGCGGTCCTTCCGGTGCTCGTCCAGCAGGTCGTCGGCGGGGCACCGGCCCCGCGCGACATAGCGGTCCAGGTGCGCCGCGACGGCGTCCGTCACCCGGGCGCCGGCGCCGAGCCGGGGCAGCGCGCGCAGCGCCGCCGCGAAGCACACGGCGGCGGCCTCGCGCAGCTCCGGGTCGCCGAGCCCGAGCCGGGCCGCGTCCCGCCACAGCGGGTTGTGCGGGGCGGGCCGGCCGCCGGTGCGCTCGGTCAGCGGCTTCACCGCCCGGTAGGCGGTCTCGGTGGCCTCCGGGTCGTCGAACAGCGCCGCCGTCACCGCGAGCGGCACGAGCCAGCCGTCGTCCCCGGGCTGCGCGTCGATCATGCGCAGCTCCAGGTGACCGTGCGGTCTGACCGGCGGGAACAGCGTGGTGAGGTGGTAGTCGAGGTCGTCCGCGGTGGGCGGCCTGGGCGACCGCGACCGGGTCCACTCCCGGAAGGTGAGCCTGTCGGGGACCTCCCACGGTCCCGTGTCCTTCCGTACGCACATCACCGGGGCGTCCAGCGCGTGCCGGGCCCAGGCGCCGGACGGGTCGGTGTCCAGCGGGGGGCCGCCCGCCCGGCCCGGGCCGATCCGCTCCCAGTACAGCTGCCGGGTGGACCGCCAGCCGGTGGGGCGCCCGGCGGTCAGCGGCGAGTTGGCGAACGCGGCCACCAGGACCGGGCCCAGCTGATGGGCCAGCCACCAGCGCCGCACCTGCCCGAGCGGGCCGGGCTCCTCGTACCCGGCGTCCACGCACACCTGCACGGAGGCGGTGGCCCGCATCATGCGGCGGCCTTCCGGACCGGTGCGGTCCAGGCACGCCTCCATGGCGTCGTAGCGCGGCTGGCGCAGGAAGCGGGGAGGGAGGTGCCACGGGTCGTGGCCGAGGCCGGCCAGGGTCAGACCGTCCTCGCGCAGTACCGCGCGGACGGTGTCCAGGTCGGCGGAGACGGTGTCGACGACGTCCGTCAGGGAGGCGGCGGGCGGCGAGCTGAGCTCCAGCTGACCGCCGGGCTCCACGGTGAGCGCCGACGCCAGGGGGACGGACCGCAGTGCGGCGTACGCCGCGTCGAGCCGTCCGGGGGTGACGGGGAGCCGCGGGTCGCGCAGCTCGTGGACGAGCCATTCCAGTTCCACCCCGAGACGGCGGGGCGGACCGGTCTTGAAGGCGATGCCGCGGACCAGTGCCTCGACCTCGGCCTCGCTGACGGCGGTGCGTGGCCTCTCACAGCCACTGAACGATTCTGACATGTCGGGATCCTCCTGAGATTCCACCATGTCGACGGGTTCCGGCCGGACGGCCGGGCCGCACTCGTCCCACCCAAGACCTTCCCGCGGCACGGCACAAGAGTGCGAAAACTCCGTTGCACCGCACGACCAGCATCGCTCACGATGCGTTCATGAGCACGACGGGGGAGACCGCGCGGTCCGCGGTCACGGCGTCCACGGGGGTGGCGCCGTGAGCGCGCGCCTGCGGGAGATCGCCCAGCGGACGGAGCAGATCGTCGCGGCGGGCGCCTACCGCGCGTCCGACGGACGCGAGGTGGGGATCGCGGCGGCCGTGGCGGCGGCCCGGGCGGGCACCCGCCTGCACGGGCCGGAGCCCGTCCCCGTCCCGGACATCCCGTCCGTGACGACACGCATCGAGGTCACCGGTGAGAGCAGCCTGGAGGCCGCGCGCCGCCTCGGCGGTGATACCGCGGTCCTCAACTTCGCCTCGGCGCGCAACCCGGGCGGCGGCTACCTCAACGGCGCCCAGGCCCAGGAGGAGGCCTTGTGCCGGGCCTCCGCGCTCTACACCTGCCTGCTGCGGGCCCGCGACTTCTACGACCACCACCGGGCGCACCGCGACCCGTTCTACACCGACCGCGTCGTGTACTCGCCCGCCGTCCCCGTCTTCCGGGACGACCGCGGCCGGCTGCTGGACGAGCCGTACACCGCCGCCTTCCTCACCGCCGCCGCGCCCAACGCGGGCGTGGTGCTGCGCACGGCGCCGGACCGCGCCGCCGGCCTGCCGCGCGCCCTGGCCGTCCGCGCCGAGCGGGTGCTGGAGACGGCCGTGGCCCACGGGCACCGCCGACTCGTCCTCGGCGCGTGGGGCTGCGGCGTCTTCCGCAACGAACCGGCCCAGGTCGCGGGCGCGTTCCAGGCGCTGCTCGGACCCGGCGGCCGGTTCGCGTCCGCGTTCTCGCACGTGGTCTTCGGCATCCTGGACCGCACCGCGGGCGGCACGGTCCGCGCCGCCTTCGAGCGGACGTTCGACGGGGCTCAGCTCCAGCCGTAGCGCTCCCGCAGCCGGTGCCGTACGAGGTTGAACCGCATCCGGTCCAGCGCGCACGCCTCCCGCCGCATGCCCGCCTCGTGCAGCCGCAGCACCCGGTCGGTGTCCACCCAGGAATCCCGGCCCGAACGGTCCCACGGGCCGCTGCCGATGGGCACCCAGTCCCGGTCGGCGTCGTGCCGCTTGCTGGACAGCTGCACGGCGAGCACGGTGCCGGCCGCCTCGCGGGCGACCACCAGCACGGGGCGGTCCTTGCCCCGGCCGTCGTTCTCCTCGTAGGGCACCCAGGTCCAGACGATCTCGCCCGGGTCGGGGTCGCCGTCGTAGGCGGGGGAGTACTCGGTGCGCACCGGGCCCACCGCGCGGACGTCGGCCTCGGTGGTGGCGTGCGGGCCGTGGCGGCCGGGGGCGTCCCCCTCGGTCCCAGGGCTCTGATCGGTGAAGGCAGTCACGGCCGTACCGTACGGGACGCGGGCGTGCCGGCGGCCGCTGGGGCATCGGAGGACCGATGGCGGCCGTCGGGGCTCCTCTTGGTACGCCGATGGCGCCCGGCCTACGGTCGAAGGCGTCGCCGAGTGGCAGCGCGCCGCGCGAGCGGCCAGCATGCAGCCAGGAGCACCGAGAGAGGCCCCATGACCACCCAGCACGCGATCGACTGGCCGGAGCGGTACCTGCCCGGCACCGGCGACACCTTCGTCTCCAACGAGGTGATCGTCCAGGGCGTCACCGCGTCCCGGGCGTGGCGGTTCCTGGTCGACACCTCCACCTGGGAGTCGTACTACGACAACGTCGCCGACCTCTCCTTCCCGGACGGCGACGGCCCCGAGCCGGCCGACGGCGTCCGCTTCGCCTTCGGCACCTTCGGGTTCCCGCCGCTGGACGCTCGCGTCGTCGAGTTCCTCCACCAGCCAGGCGTGCAGCACGTCGAGCCGGACCTGCCCGGCGGCCGGACGCGGATCCTCACCCAGGAGTCGCAGTTCGGCAAGCCCGCCGCCGACCTGGCGGGACAGACCCCGAACCCGATGCTCAACGGCCACCAGGCCTGGCTGGACGGGCTGGTCCGGGCCGCCCGCGGCCAGGTGGCAGGCTGATCCCCGTACGCGTGACCCCTTGGAGGAGGAAGCCGACCTCATGACCGACCAGCTCACCGTGAGCGTTCTGGGCACCGGCATCATGGGCGCCGCGATGGCCCGCAACCTCGCCCGCGCCGGACATACCGTCCGCGTCTGGAACCGCACCCGTGCCAAGGCCGAGCCGCTCGCCGCCGACGGCGCGCACGTCGCCGGCACGGCCGAGGAGGCGGTGCGGGGCGCGGACGTCGTCCTGACCATGCTCCACGACGGCCCCGCCGCCCTCGACGTCATGCGGGAGGCGGCGCCCGGCCTGCGCCCCGGCGCCGCCTGGGTGCAGTCGACCACCGCGGGCGTCGACGCCCTCGACGACCTGGCCGGCTTCGCCCGCGAGCACGGCCTCGTCTTCTTCGACGCCCCGGTGCTCGGCACCCGGCAGCCCGCCGAGGCCGGCCAGTTGCTGGTGCTGGCCGCCGGACCGGCCGAGGCGCGGGACGCGGTGACGCCCGTCTTCGACGCGGTGGGCAACCGCACCGTGTGGACCGGCGAGGACGGCGCCGCCGGCAGCGCCACCCGGCTCAAGCTGGTCGCCAACAGCTGGGTCATCGCCGCCACCAACGCGGCCGGCGAGGTGCTGGCGCTGGCCGGGGCGCTGGGCGTCGACCCCGACCACTTCTTCGACGCCATCGCCGGCGGCGGGCTCGACATGGGCTATCTGCGGGCCAAGGCCGCGCTGATCCGCGAGGGCAGGCTGACCCCCGCGCAGTTCGCCGTGCACACGGCCGCCAAGGACGCCCGGCTGATCGTCGAGGCCGGCGAACGGGGCGGCGTCCGCCTGGACGTGGCCGCCGCGGGCGCCGAGCGCCTGTCCCGGGCCGCCGCGCAGGGGCACGGCGACGAGGACATGGCCGCCGCGTACTACGCCAGCTTCACCGAGCGGCCGTCCGACTGACCGGGAGCGGGGGTGCCGCCCCGGCGAATGGGAACGATCAAGAACCAGAGCGACCGAGAACCAGAACGACCAAGGAGTCCGTATGTCCAAGCCGCCGCTGCCCGCCGACGCCGTCGAGATGCTGCGCCGCGCCAACCCCTGCGTCATGGCGACCCTCCGCTCCGACGGCACCCCCGTCTCCACGCCGACCTGGTATGTCTGGGAGGACGACGGCCGGGTCCTGATCAGCCTCGACGAGGGGCGCGTACGCCTGGGACACCTGCGCCGCGACCCGCGGGTCACCCTCACCGTCCTCGACGGGGAGGACTGGTACACCCACGTCACCCTCATCGGCCGGGTCGCCGAGTTCCGCGACGACGAGGGCCTGGCCGACATCGACCGCATCGCCACCCACTACACCGGCGGCGCCTACCCCGACCGGGTCCGGTCCCGGGTCAGCGCGCTCATCGAGGTCGAGCGCTGGCACGGCTGGGGCGCCCACAAGGACAGCGACCAGGCGTCCTCCTGAGCCGAGGACCTGCCGTTGCCCGGACCCGGCCCCGGGCAGGTACGGGTTCGGGTGGCGGCGTGCGGACGGGAACCCGGTGGACCACCAGGTCGCGGCGTCCACGACGACCTGCGCAGCCCGGGGTGCCTCGCCGAGTACGCAGGGGCTAGCTCGTCGTCGCCTGACGCCGGGTCAGTCCGTCCGGCCGGTGGCGGCCACGGTGACCCCGAGTCCCACCATGGCCAGTCCGCCCGCCCCGCCGACCAGGGACAGCCGGCGGGGCGAGTCCGCGAACCAGTCGCGCGCCGAGGCCGCCAGCAGCCCCCAGACGCTGTCGCAGGTCAGCGCGATGACGCTGGAGACCAGCCCGAGCACCAGCATCTGCGCGGCCGCGGAGCCCGCGTCGCGATCGACGAACTGGGGCAGCACCGCGGCGAAGAAGACCACGGACTTGGGGTTGGTCACCCCGACCACGAACCCCTCCCGGAAGGTGCGCCGCCGGTCACGCGCCGCCGTCGGCGCGGTCAACGCCCCGCGCAGGGAACGGCGTTCACGCCAGGCCCGGACACCCAGGTACACCAGGTAGGCGGCGCCCGCGAACTTCAGCAGGGCGAAGACGACGACCGAGCGCTCCACCACCGACCCGACGCCCACGGCGACCGCGACGACGAGGATGTAGGAACCGAGCGTGTTGCCCACGACCGTGGTCAGCGCCGCCCGGCGGCCTTGGGCCAGCGCCCGGCCGACCACGAACAGCACACTGGGGCCGGGGACCACGATCAGCAGGGCGGACAGGGCCGCGAAGGCCAGCAGACGGTCGGTGGAAACCATGCCCCCAGGCAAGCACGCGACGCGCGTGTCCGCCGGGGATTGGGGACTCCTTTACCGCGTCAGCAGCTCCCGCAGCGCCCCCGACACCTCCGCCGGCGCCTCCTCCGCCATGAAGTGCCCGCAGTCCACGGTGAGATGCCGCAGGTCCGGGGCCCAGGCCCGCCACAGCGCGGCGGCGTCGTAGCCGAGGGCCGCGCCCCAGTCCTGCTGGAGCACGGTCACCGGCATCCGCAGCCGGTTGCCGCGCTCCCGGTCGGCCCGGTCGTGGTCGACGTCGATGCCGGCCGAGGCCCGGTAGTCGGCCACGATGGACGGCACCGCCTCCCGGGACGCCGTGAGGTACGCGGCGCGCACGTCGGCCGGGAGGGCCTCCGGGGCGCGGGTCCAGACGTCGAGGAAGTGACCGAAGAACGCGTCCGGCGCGCCGCCGATCAGGGTTTCCGGCAGCCCCGGCGGCTGGGCCATCAGATAGAGGTGGAAGCCGACGGCGGCGGTGGTGCCGTGCAGCACGTCCCACATGTCCAGGGTCGGCAGCACGTCCAGCGCGGCCAGGTGCGTCACCGCGTCCGGGTGGTCCAGCCCGGCCCGGACGGCCACCAGCGCGCCCCGGTCGTGCCCGGCCAGCGCGAACCGCTCGTGCCCCAGCGCCCGGGCCAGGGCGACCACGTCGGCGGCCATCGTCCGCTTGGCGTACGCGGTGCCGTCCGGGTCGGCCGGCTTGTCGCTGGCGCCGTAGCCGCGCAGGTCGGGGCAGATGACCGTGTGTTCGGTCGCCAGGCCGGCGGCGACGTGCCGCCACATCAGGTGGGTCTGCGGGAAGCCGTGCAGCAGGACGACGGGGCTGCCGGAGCCGCCGACGGCGACGTTCAGCGCCACGCCGTCGGCGACGGGAACCCGGTCGTAGGAGAAGCCGGGGAGGGTCGGTGTCATGAGGGGTGCGTTCCTTTCAGCGGTCCTTCGCGCACCCCTGACCCTGCCGGGCGCGAATCAGCAACCGATCAGCGCGCGTACGGTGGTGACCTGGTCGGAAGCGAACGGAACAGGTCGGACGGAACATGGAGACGGTCACCTTCGGGGTGCTCGGGCCCGTCACGGCCGAGCGCGACGGCCGGGCGCTCGCCCTGCGGGGACCCCGGCACCGCGCCGTGCTGGCCCGGCTGGTGCTGGCCCGGCGGCGGACCGTCCCGGTGGCCCGGCTGGTCGAGGACCTGTGGGACGTACCGCCCGCGCGGGCCGTGGGAGCGGTGCGCACCTTCGTCGGGGATCTGCGCCGGGCCCTGGAACCGGACCGGCCGCGCCGCGCCCCGGCCCGGCTGCTGGTCACCGAGGGTCCGGGATACGCGCTGCGCGCGGCGGCGGACGCGGTGGACGCGTGGCGCTTCGAGGCGGCCGTCACGGCGGCCGGACGGCTGCCCGCCGCGCAGGCGCCGGACCGGCTCGCGGCGGCCCTGGGGGAGTGGCGGGGACCGGCGTACGCGGAGTTCGCCGGGGAGGAGTGGGCGCGGGGCGAGCGGTCCCGGCTGACCGAACTGCGGCTCGGCGCCGTCGAGCGCCGGGCGGAACTCCTGGTGGAGCTGGGCCGCGCCGCCGAGGCCGTCCCCGACCTCGACGCCCACCTGGACGGCCACCCCTGGCGCGAGGAGGCGTGGCGGCTGCTCGCCCTCGCCCTGTACCGCACCGGACGGCAGGCGGACGCCCTCGCGGTACTGCGCCGGGCCCGCGCCCGCCTCGCCGGGGAGCTGGGCATCGAGCCGGGGCCGCGGCTGCGCCGCCTGGAGGCCGGCGTCCTCGCCCAGGACCCGGCCCTGGACCCGTCCGCCGAACCGGCCGAGGCGGCGGCCCGGCTGTGGACCCGGGCGACGCGGGCGTACGACCGCGCGGTCGCCGCCGGCTCCGGGGCCCGCCTGGAATCCACCGTCGGCCTGCTGCGCGCCCTGGCCGTCACCGGCGGCGACGGTCTGGAGGCCGCCCGGCTGCACCGTCCGGCGGCCGTCGCCGCGGCCGAGGAGACCGGCGACGCCGAACTGACCGCCCGGGTCATCGGCACCTACGACGTCCCCGCCAACTGGACCCGCAGCGACGACCCCGAGGCGGCCCGCCGGATCGTCGAGGCCGCCGAACGCACCCTCGCCGTCCTCCCGGACACCCCGCCGGCCGCCCCCGCCCGCTGCCGCCTGCTCGCCACCGTCGCCCTGGAGAGCCGCGGCGTACGGTCACCGCGCGGCCCCGAGGCAGCGCGCGCGGCCGAGGAGATCGCCCGGAACCTGGACGACCCCGCGCTGCTGGCGTTCGCCCTCAACGGCACCTACATGCAGTCCTGCACCACCGCCGGGACCGCCCGGCGCCGCGACGCGATCGGCGCCGAACTCGTCGCCCTCGCCGCCCGCCACGCCCTGGTCACCTACGAGGTCCTCGGCCACCTCGTCCGCCTCCAGGCGCGCTCCGCCCTGGCCGACTTCGCCGGCGCCGACGAGCACGCCGCCGCCGCGGACCGGCTGGCCGCCCGGCACGAACGGCCCCTGGTGGCCGTCTTCACCGACTGGTACCGCGCCCTGCGCCAGGCCGCCGGCGAAGCCCCGTACGACCGTGCCGAGGCCGGGTACCGGGCCGCCGCCGCGCGCCTGGACGGCGCCCGGATGCCGGGCCTGGAACGCGGCCTGCTGCCGCTCGCCCTGCTCGGTCTGCGGCTGTCCCGGGGCCTGCCGCCCCGGGTCGACCGGCAGACGGACTGGGGCCCCTACCGCCCCTGGGCACAGCCGTTCGCGCTCCTGGCCGAGGGCGAACGGCCGGCCGCCCGCGACGCCCTGCGGAACCTGCCCGAACCACCGCCCGACCTCCTCTACGAGGCCCTGTGCTGCGCCGAGGCCGCGCTCGCCCTCGCGCTCGGCGACCGGGCGGCGCTGCGGCGGACGTACGACAGGCTGCTGCCCGCGTCCGGTGAACTGGCGGGCGCGGGCAGCGGAGTGCTCACGTTCGGCCCGGTCGACGACTGGCTGACCGCCCTCGGCCGGGTGCTCGACCGGCCCTGACCCGCGGGTCGCGGAGCCGTTCCCCGCCGGCCGGCCGGTTTGACCGGGCCGATGTCGGCAACGCGGTCGAAGACGGACATCACCACAGGCACCGCCGGCACAGGCCCCGCCGCCATAGACACGCCACCACAGGCCCCGCCGCCACAGACACGGCACCACAGGCACCGCCACAGCGCCCGGGAGGCGCCCGCCATGACCCACCGCATCCGGGACGTGATGTCGCCCGCCACGGCGACCGTCGAGCCCATGACCACCGTGACCCACGCCGCCGAGCTGATGCGCGAAGGGAACGTCGGGGACGTCCTCGTCGCCTACGACCGCGACCTGTTCGGCGTGCTGACCGACCGTGACATCGTCCTGCGGGCCGTCGCCGACGGCCGCGACCCCGACGACACCCGGGTCGGCTCCGTGTGCACGCCGCCGCCCGTGGTGACCCTCACCCCGGAGGACACCACCGACCGGGCGGCCGAGCTGATGCGCCGGTACGCCGTGCGCCGCCTCCCGGTCGTCGAGCACGGCGGCGACCTGGTCGGCATCGTCAGCCTCGGTGACCTCGCCGCCGCCGAGGACCCCCGCGAGGACCCCCGCTCGGCCCTGGGCGGCATCAGCACGGCGGCCCCCGGCCACTGACCGGCGGCGGTCAGGCGCCCTCCGCCTGGTCGATCCGCAGCCGCGCCCCCTGCCGCAGCAGCTCCCGCTGGACCAGCCGGTACGGCAGCCCCCGCGGGCCCTGCCCGTGCCGGACGGTCAGCGCGGCGCACACCCCGGCCGCCTGGCCGGTGGCCATGGCGATCGGCATGACCCGGTACGACGAGTGGGCGACGTGCGTCCCCGAGATGCAGCGCCCGGCGACCAGCAGCCGGTCGGTGCCGCGCGGCAGCAGGCAGCGCAGCGGAATGTCGTAGAAGCTGCCCCTGGGCACCCGCTTCAGCACCGTCCCGGAGCCGCGCGGGTTGTGGATGTCGACCGGGTACGCGCCGTGCGCGACGACGTCCGCGAAGGGACGGGCGGCCAGGATGTCGTGGCCCGTCAGCTGGTAGTCGCCGAGCACCCGCCGGCTCTCCCGGACGCCGACGTGCACGCCGCTCTGCACCACGTACGACGCCTCGAAGCCGGGCACCCGGGCGCGCAGGAACCGGTCGATCTGGGCGAGCTGGCGGCGGGCGGTGTACTCGGCCCGGGTCAGGTCCCACACGCTGGTGCCGAGCACCCTGGTCACCCGCGTGCAGTTGACGCTCACCTCGTGCGGGTGCGGCGTCGCGAAGAACAGGATGTCCTCGCGCGGCAGCCGCAGGTCGCCGTCGGCCCGCGCCTCTTCCACCAGGTCCCACAGCCCGTGCACCCCGCGCCACTGGTCCGGGTGCTCGCGCACGTACTCCGCGAAGTCCGGCCGCGAGAAGTCCGCCATCCGGAACATCAGCGTCATCGGCTGCACCAGCCCGTCCTCCGGCCGGCCGATCTCGTACGGTGCCCCGCAGGCCGCCGCGACGTCGCCGTCCCCGGTGCCGTCCACGACCACCCCGGCGTCGATCACCACGGGGCCGGACTTCGTCTCGAAGACCACCCGCCAGCCGTCGTCGAGCTTCAGCGCCGTCGAGGCGAACGCGTGGAACAGCATCCGCACGCCGGACTCGTCCATCATCTCCAGCAGGGTCAGTTTGAACAGCTCGGGGTCGAAGGGGACGGTGTAGCCGGTCCTCGGGGTCGGGCGCAGACAGCCGCCGCGTTCCATCAGCCGTTCCAGCAGCCGCCACAGCACGCCCGCGACCACCGGCTCGCCCTCGCCGTGGTCGGTGGGCAGCAGCCGGGAGGCGTCCCCGGCCTCGGTGAACGCCGCCTGCTTGTGCTCGTTGTGGAACGACATCAGCGGCATCACCAGCGCCGCCGTCGCGTTGCCGCCGAGGAACCCGTACCGCTCCACCAGCACCACGTCGGCCCCGGCGTCGGCCGCCGCCAGCGCCGCGGCGAACCCGGCCGGACCGCCGCCCACCACCAGCACGTCGCAGCGGCCCCCGTGCTGGGCGGACCGCGGCGGCAGGGTCACCGTGCGCGGCTCACCGGGTTCGCGCAGAACGGGCATCACACCTCCAGGGGCCGGGGCTCGGCCGCGCCGGACAGCGCCCCGTCCGGGCCCCGTCCGCCGCCGACCGCGTCCAGCAGCGAGCCGCAGCGCACACAGGTCTCGCGGGCGGCCGTCGTCAGCTCCCGCATCCGCGCCCTGAGGTCCTCCTCGCGCCGCGGATACTCGTCCCACAGCCGGTCGACCTCCGCCAGCAGCAGCCCGGCCTGCTCCCGCGCCACGCCCACCAGCGCCGGAGCCCCGAGCCGCCGTGCGAAGTCGAACACCTTGCCGGAGTAGGGCAGCGGCAGCACCGGTACGCCGGTCAGCGCAGCGAAGATCACGAAGTGCAGCCGCATGCCGACGGCCAGGTCCAGGTGGCGCATCAGGCCGAGGACCTGCCCCGGGCTGTAGGCGCCGTGCAGGATGCGGCCCTTGTCCGGCGCGGTCATGTGGGACAGCACGGCGTGCGCGTGCCGTACGTCGTGCCGCTCCATCGGCAGGAACACCACGTGCGCGTCCAGGCGCCGCACCAGGAAGTCCGCGACGGTGGCGAGCAGCGCGTGGTAGTCGCTCTCGTCCAGCGCCTCGGCCGCCCGCCCCGGTTCCCGTACCGACATCCCCACCAGCCGGGCGTCGGTGGGCACGCCCTCGTCGCGCATCATGGCGTCGGTGAAGGGCTCCGGGCGCAGCAGCAGAGCCGGGTCGGCGGTGACGGTGACCTCGCGTTCCAGGCCGACCTCCTCCAGGACCAGCCGGGACTCCTCGTCCCGTACCACCACGTCGTCCATGTCGGCCAGCACGGTCCGTACCGCCTCCCGGTCCTCGGCCTCCCGCAGCGGACCGGCGCCGATGGCGTAGGCGAAGGTGGGCACGTCCCGGTCCTGCGCGGCGCGCACCAGCCGCAGGTAGCGCCGGGCCTCGCCGTCGAAGAGGAGGCCGCCGCCGCCCAGGACCAGCAGGTCCAGGCGGGGCAGTACGTCCAGGACGTGGTTGCGGCTGACGCCCTCCCAGTCGACGACCTCGTCGGCCTCGGCGTGATGGGCGCGGGTGTGCTCGGCGTTCCGGCTGAGGACGACGAGGTGGGCGTCCGGCCGGTGGGCGCGCAGGCAGCCCAGGACGCAGGTGAGGATCGCCTCGTCGCCGGTGTTGAAACCGCCGTAGGAGCCGAGCACGCCGATGCGCGGGCCGGACCGGGCGGCGGGCGGATGCGAAGGTGCGATGGTCATCCGGGGGCTCCCGTCGGGTCGGGCCGGGCGGGCCGCCGGCCGGGTCGTGCTCACACGGGGTGCAGGCGGGCGGGGCCTGCGCAGGGACCCGGGTTGCCTGCGTCGCCCCCCGGAAACCCCCCGTCTCGTCCGCCCACGCCTCCGCCTGTCCGGCGCCGGACAGGCATGGCGCCGCCCGCCCCATGGCCCGGGGCCGGGACGCGGGCCATGGGGCGGGCGGTACGCGGGCTAGTCCACCAGCGACTGGGTGCCCAGGACGGTGACCAGGGCCAGCCGCTCGGCGTCCGGGGTGCCCGGCTCGGCGGAGTAGACCATGACGCGCAGGTCGCTGCCCGCCACACCGAGCACGTCGCAGTCCAGGTCCAGCGGCCCCACCGCGGGGTGGTCGATCGTCTTGCGGGCCACCTCGTGGCGGCCCACGATCCCCGACTCCCACAGCTCGGCGAACCGCTCGCTGTGCGCGCACAGGTCCTCGACCAGCCGCCGCAGCCGCCGGTCGGCGGGGTACCGGCCCACCGTGTGGCGCAGATCGGCGACGAGCGCCTCCTCGAACGCCCGCCGCTCCGACGGGCTCTGCCGCGCCCGGCCGCGCGGGCCGGCGAAGGCGCGCCACACGCTGTTGCGCTCGTGCCCGCGCCGGTCGGACGGATCGCCCATCAGCGCGGCGTACGGCTGGTTGGCCAGCAGCAGCGTCCACGCGGCGTCGAACACGGCGACGGGGGTACCGGCCAGCCGGTCCAGCAGCCGGTGGACGCTCGGCGGAATGTACGAGGGCACCGTGTCCGGACCCGGCGGCACCAGCCCGGCCTGCCGGTACAGATAGGCCCGCTCCTCCAGCGGCAGGCGCAGCGCCCGGGCGAGCGCCTCGACGACCTGCGGTGAGGGGTTGGCCGCCCGGCCCTGTTCCAGCCGGGTGACGTAGTCGACCGAGATGCCGGCCAGCAGGGCCAGCTCCTCCCGCCGCAGCCCGGCCGCGCGCCGTGGACCGCGGGCCGGCAGCCCGGCCGACTCGGGGGAGACGCGGTCGCGCCACCGGCGTACGGTCCGTCCGAACTCGGTCGTCGTCATGGCTTCCAGTGAACACCGCCGGGCCCGCGCGTACCTGGTACCGCCGCTCCCAGGAAGCGGGCCCGGCCGTGGCACACAGGGGGCGTCGGCGCACAGGAGGCGGCGCGGCCGGGCCGCCCGTGGCGTGGCGTGCGGTCCACCGGGGAGCCCCGGCGCGGTCGGCGCGCCGGCGGTCCTCAGTGCCCCGGCGCCGGACGGCTGCGGGAGACCACGCGGACTCCCGTCGCGTCGACGACCCGCATCTGGAGCGAGCCGCAGGCGCACCGGGACCACACCGTGTGGCCGGTGGCCGTGGGGTGCCGGGACACCACCTGGCAGGGCTCGGCGGCGTCCGGCCACCCGCAGTGCGGGCAGGCGGTACCGGTCGTGCCGGTCGTGCCGGTCGTGCTGGTCATGGTGTCTCCTTGTCGGTGCGGGTGCGGGTGCGGGTGCGGGTGCGGGTGCGGGTGCGGGTGCGGTCGGTCCTGCTCGGCCGGCTGATCGTCGCGGCACAGCCAAGGGTGCGACGGGAGGTCCGTACACGTCCAGGTTGACTTACCGGACCTCACCGTGAAGCGTGGACTTCATGATTGACCTGCGCCGGCTGCACGTCCTCAGGGCGGTCGCCCACTACGGCACGGTCACCGCCGCCGCCCGCGCCCTGCACTTCACGCCGTCCGCCGCATCGCAGCAGATCCGCCAGCTCGCCCGGGAACTGGGCGTCGACCTGCTGGAGCCGCAGGGCCGCGGCGTACGGCTCACCCCCGCCGCCGAGAGCCTGCTCACGCACGCCGACGCCATCCAGGCCCGCTGGGAGGAGGCGGAGCTGGAGCTGCACGCGGGCCGGGCGGAGCCCGCCGGTCCGCTGCACGTGGCCGGGTTCCCGGTGGCCGTCTCGGTGCTGCTGGCGCCGATGACCGCCCGGCTGCGCGAACGCCATCCCCGCCTCACCGTCCGCATCCGGGAGACGGACGTACCCGAGAGCTTCGACCTGCTCTTCGAGGGGGAGGCCGATCTCGCCGTGGTGGAGGCGACCCCGCGTAACCCGCCGCCGGGCGACGCCCGCTTCGACCAGCGGCCCCTGCTGGACGATCCGTTCGACCTGGTCGTCCCCGAGGGGCATCCGCTCGCCGGGCGGGACCGGGTCGGCCTGGCGGACGCGGCGCACGAGTCCTGGATCGCCCCGGTGCCCGAGAGTCCCTGCCGGCTGCACGTGATGTCGGCGTGCGGCGCCGCCGGTTTCACCCCCGACGTGGTCCACCACGCGCGGGACTGGAACGTGACCGCCCACCTCGTCGCGCACGGCCTCGGCGTCGCCCTGATCCCGCGCCTGGCCCACCTGGTCCCGCACCTGCCCGTCACCCGGCTGCGCTGCGCCGACCGCCCGCACCGCACGCTGCTGACCTGCACCCGGCGCGGCGGGCACCGGCGGCCGGCGGTAGCCGCGGCACTGGCGGAACTGCGCGCCCTGGCACCGACGGCGGTGGCCTGACACCGCGCCGCGAAACAGCAGCCGCGGAACAGCAGCCGCGGAACAGCACGGGAACAGCACAAACGGGGGAACAGCACAGGAACAGCACAAGGGGCCGGAGTCCCGAAGGACCCCGGCCCCGCGTGGTGCCGAGCCGGCCGCACTCAGGCGGCGGTGATCTCCCCGGCGTGGCCGTGCAGACGCGAGACGACCTCGGTCAGCTGGGCGGCGACCTCGGAGTCGTCCGCCGGGTGGGTCTCGGCGAAACGGGTCACCGAGCCGGGGATGGACAGCTTCAGCTCCTCGATCACCTTGCCGCCCGCGATGCCCACGGCCTTGCGGGCGTCGTCCTGCGCCCACACGCCGCCGTACTGGCCGAAGGCGGTGCCGATGACGGCGACGGGCTTGCCGCCGAAGGCGCCGGCGCCGAACGGGCGGGACAGCCAGTCGATGGCGTTCTTCAGCACGGCCGGCATGGTGCCGTTGTACTCCGGCGACAGGACCAGGAAGGCGTCGGAGGCCTGGGCGGCCTCACGCAGCCGGGCGGCGGCGGCCGGGACGCTGCCCTCGACGTCGATGTCCTCGTTGTAGAAGGGGATCTCGGCCAGTCCCTCGAACAGCTCCACCTCGGCACCGGCCGGGGCGAGCTTGCGGGCCGCCTCGGCGAGCTGGCGGTTGTGCGAACCGGCGCGAAGGCTGCCGACGAGGGCGAGGATACGAACAGACATGGTGATGACTCCAGGCGCTGTAAACACTGCGGGACACCGCGAAACACGGCGGTTACGAATCCGGACCGAGGTCCGTTTAATGTTGTAGCACCTTAAGCGGACCACGGTCCAGTTTTCTTCCCGATGCTTTACGCTGACGACATGTCCGCCGCCCTTCCGCCCCGTCCCGCGTCCCCGGTTCCCGTCGACCCGCCCGAACTGCTGCAGCTCGGCACCGGCCCGCTGGAGAAGGAGCCGTGCCTGCGCGCGGACGCCGCGCGCAACCGCGCCCGGCTGCTGGAGGCCGCCGCGCGCCTGGTCGCGGAGCACGGCGCGGCCGGGGTCACCATGGAGGCGGTGGCCGCGGCGGCCCGGGTGGGCAAGGGCACGGTGTTCCGTCGCTTCGGCGACCGCACCGGACTGCTGATGGCCCTGATGGACCACTCGGAGCGGAAGTTCCAGGCCGCCCTGCTCAGCGGCCCGCCGCCGCTGGGACCCGGGGCGCCGCCCGTGGAACGGCTGCGCGCCTTCGGCTGCGCGCTGCTGCGCCGCGCGAGCGAGGAACTGGACCTGCAACTG
Organism: Streptomyces sp. NPDC090994; assembly: GCF_044768905.1. NCBI lineage: Bacteria > Bacillati > Actinomycetota > Actinomycetes > Kitasatosporales > Streptomycetaceae > Streptomyces > Streptomyces sp. NPDC090994. The sequence continues at coordinate 528,845 of NZ_JBIVWS010000002.1, read as the reverse complement.
GCCGCCGAACCCGGCCCCGGGCGCCGCTACACCGTCCCGGCCCGCCGCTTCCACAACGCCCACGTGGCCCTGCTGCTGCGCCGGCTGGTCCCGGACGCCGACAGCGAACTGCTCGCGCACACCCTGATGTCCTCGCTCGACCCGGTGCTGGTCCACCACCTGACCGTGCAGTGCGGGATGCCCCTGGCCCGGCTGGAGCGGGCCTGGACGGACCTGGTGGCCCGGACGACCGGGACGCCGCCGCCCCGGTGACCGGGAGGCCCTCGCCCGGTGACCGGGATGCCGTCGCCCCGGTGACCGGAGGGCCGCTGACGCTCCGTCAATTGCCGTACGCCGTACCGTAGTCGGTCCGATCCGGACTACCTTCCCCCGGCCGCCGCCCCGTCCCGCGGCTCTGCCAGGATGCCGTACGTCATGGTGCAGATACCGAACCCGCCCGTGCCCACGAGCGCCGATGTGGCCCGTCTGGCCGGCGTCTCCCGCGCGACCGTCTCCTACGTCCTGAACAACACCCACGCCGTCCGCATCAGCGAACCCACCCGCCGCCGGGTCCGCGAGGCGGCCGAACAGCTCGGCTACGTCCCGCACGCGGCGGCCCGCACCCTGCGCGCCGGCCACAGCCGCACGGTCGTGATGCCGGCGCCCGCGTTCCCCGCCGGCCCGCTCTACACCCGGTTCGTCGGCGAACTCCAGAAGGCCCTCGCCCACCTCGACTACACCGTCGTGCAGTACGGCGCCGGCGGCCCGTACGGCGACGACAGCGCCCGCGCCTGGGCGGAGCTGCGGCCGATCGCCGTCCTGGTCCCCGGACCGGGCCTCGGCCCGCGCGGCGTGGCGGTGCTGAAGCGCTCGGGCGCCCGCGCGGTGGTGACGTTGGGGCCCGAGGCCGTCGACGGCGCCCACGCCCTGATCATGGACCACCGGGCCGTCGGCCACGCCGCGGGCCGGCACCTGTACGAGCGCGGGCGCCGCCGCGTCGGTGTGGTGATGCCGGCCGAACCCGGCCTGCGGCTCTTCTCCGTACCCCGCCTGGCGGGCGTCCGCCGCGCCCTGCACGGCACCGACGCGACCCTGACCGAACTGTCCCTCCCCTACGAGGAGGAGGCCGCCGCCCGGCTCGCCGCCCGCTGGGACACCCTGGGCCTGGACGCCGTGTTCGCCTACAACGACGAGTACGCCATGCTGCTCTGCCGCGCCCTCCAGGACGCCGGTGTCCCCATCCCCGGGCGGACGGCCGTGCTCGGCGCCGACGACCTCGTGCTGGGCCGGCTGCTGAGGCCGCGGCTGAGCACCGTACGCCTCGAACTGCCCGCCGGCCGCGAACTCGCCGCGCTCGTCGACCGTGCCGTGCGCGAACCCGGCACCGTCCCCGAGCACCGCACGGTCCTCGGCGCGTCCGTGGTGCACCGCGACTCCAGCTGAGCCCAGCGCCGGGCGAGGACCGCGCCGGCGGCCGGACTACCGCCCGCTCTGCCCGCCCTGCGCCTGCTGCTCGGCGACCGCCTTGCGGACCTCGTCCATGTCCAGCTTCCGGGCCTGCCCGATGACGTCCGTCAGCGCCGCCTCGGGCAGCGCGCCCGGCTGCGCGAACACGGCCACCTGGTCCCGGACGATCATCAGCGTCGGAATGGACTGGATACCGAAGGCCGCGGCCAGCTCCGGCTGCGCCTCGGTGTCCACCTTGCCGAAGACCAGGTCGGGGTTCTCCTCCGCCGCCTTGTCGTAGACCGGGGCGAACTGACGGCACGGCCCGCACCACGACGCCCAGAAGTCGATCAGCACGAACTCGTTGTCCGTGACCGTCTGGTCGAAGTTCTCCTTGGTGAGCTCCACGGTGCTGCTCATGGCTGATCCCTCTTCCTGGTCGGGGGCGGGTGCCGTCGGCGCAAACAGCGAAGGCCGAGCGGGTATTCCGCGCACGTACCCATGTGGCCCCGGCGCACACCACCCACCAGACTGGCCCCATGACGGAAACGGAATCCAACGTGTACGACGTCGTGGTGATCGGCGCCGGACCGGTCGGCGAGAACGTCGCCGACCGCACCCGGGCGGCCGGACTGACCACCGCGATAGTGGAGAGCGAACTGGTCGGCGGTGAGTGCTCCTACTGGGCGTGCATGCCCAGCAAGGCCCTGCTGCGCCCGGTCATCGCCCGGGCCGACGCCCGCCGCACCCCCGGGCTGAGCCAGGCGGTGCGAGGCCCCCTCGACGCCTCCGCGGTCCTCGCCCACCGCGACTACTACACCTCGGACTGGAAGGACGACGGCCAGGTCCGGTGGATCGAGGGCATCGGCGCCGACCTGTACCGCGGACGGGGACGCCTCGCCGGGCCGCGCACCGTGGAGGTGACCGGGCCCGACGGGGAGCGGCGCGTCCTCACCGCCCGGCACGCCGTCGCCGTCTGCACCGGCAGCCGCGCCGCCCTGCCCCCGCTGCCGGGCCTGGCCGACGTCCGCCCGTGGACCAGCCGCGAGGCGACCAGTGCCCAGCGGGTGCCGGGCCGCCTGATCGTGGTCGGCGGCGGAGTCGTGGCCGTCGAGATGGCCACCGCCTGGCAGGCCCTCGGCGCGCGCGTCACCGTACTGGTGCGGGGCGGGGGACTGCTGGAGCGCATGGAGCCGTTCGCCGGGGAACTGGTCGCCGAGGCGCTCACCGAGGCCGGCGCCGACCTGCGCACCGGTACGTCCGTGAAGTCCGTCAGCCGGGAGAACGGCACCGTCGTCGCCGTCACCGACGACGGCGACCGGATCGAGGCCGACGAGATCCTCTTCGCCACCGGGCGCGCGCCGCGCACCGACGACCTCGGCCTGGAGACCGTCGGACTGGAGCCGGGCTCCTGGCTGGAGACCGACGACAGCCTGCGCGTCACCGGCCACGACTGGCTGTACGCCGTCGGGGACGTCAACCACCGGGCCCTCCTCACCCACCAGGGCAAGTACCAGGCGCGGATCGCGGGCGCCGCCATCGCCGCCCGCGCCTCCGGCGGCGAGGGCGCCCTGGACTCCGGACCGTGGGGCGCGCACGCCGCGACCGCCGACCACGCCGCCGTCCCCCAGGTGGTCTTCACCGACCCCGAGGCGGCCTCCGTCGGCCTGACCCTGGCCGAGGCCGAACAGGCGGGCCACCGCGTCCGCGCCGTCGACGTGGACCTCTCCACGGTGGCCGGCGCCGGTCTCTACGCCGACGGCTACCGGGGCCGCGCCCGGATGGTCGTCGACCTGGAGGACGAGATCGTGCGGGGCGTGACCTTCGTCGGCCCCGGGGTCGGCGAGATGATCCACTCGGCGACCGTCGCCGTCGTCGGCCAGGTCCCGGTCGGTCGGCTCTGGCACGCGGTGCCGTCCTACCCGACGATCAGCGAGGTGTGGCTGCGGCTGCTGGAGTCCTACCGCGACAGCTGACCGCCCTCCCGCGACACCGCCGCCCGGCCCGCGGGCAGCGGGGGGAGGGGCAGTCGGCGTCGTACGGGCGCGGCCCGTGGAGCGCTCAGTCCAGGTCGAAGCCGAGCGCGGCCGCCGCCTCGTGCGGCGTGGGCTGTGACCAGCGTTCCGTCATCGCCCGGGCCGACGCCAGCGAGCGCGGCTGCGCGCGGTCCAGGTAGAGCGTCCCGTCGAGGTGGTCCGTCTCGTGCTGCACGATCCGGGCGGGCCATCCGGTGAACACCTCGTCCAGCGCGCGGCCGTGCTCGTCCACCCCCGTCAGCCGTACCGCCGCGGGCCGGGCCACCACCGCCTGCCAGCCCGGCACGCTCAGACAGCCCTCGTAGAACGCGGCCCGGCCGTCACCGGCCGGCTCGTACGCCGGATTGACCAGGACCCGGAACGGCTGCGGCACCCGCCCGCGCGCCCGGCGCACCTGAGGCGGCACCGGCGCCGGGTCCTCGATCACCGCGATCCGCAGCCCCACCCCCACCTGCACGGCCGCCAGGCCGACCCCCGGCGCCGCCCGCATGGTCACCCGCAGCGCCTCGACGAACCGGGCCAGCAGCGCGGGCTCCAACTGCCCGTCGAACGGCTCGGCCGCGCGCCGCAGCACCGGATCACCGGCCTCCACGATCGGCAACGGGCCGCCAGGGGCCAGGAGTTCCTCGACACGCTCGGCGATCGGCGTACGCCCGGCCCAAGTTCCCATCACGCCAGGATGCCACGGCCCACGGACACCACCCCACGCGCGAGTGACGCACATCACACAGGGCGTCGGGAACTCGACGCCCCCCGGAGCCGACCACTGCACCGTCACGCCCGACGACGCCGACGCCCCGGAGAGACGCCCATGACCACCGCTTCCTCGACCACCACGGACGAGGCCCCGCAACCGGCCGCCGCGCAGCCAGCGCCCGGCAGATGGTCCCCGCTGCGCCCCCTCGTGCTGCGCCTGCACTTCTACGCCGGGGTGTTCGTCGCCCCCTTCCTCCTGGTCGCGGCCGTCACCGGCCTGCTGTACGCCGCCTCCTTCCAGGCCGAGAAGTTCGTCTACGCCGACGAACTCACCGTTCCCGAGGTGGGCGGGGCCAAGCTGCCGGTCTCCGAACAGGTCGCCGCCGCCCGCGAGGCCCACCCCGAGGGCACCGTCTCCGCCGTGCGCCCCTCGCCCGCCGACGACGCCACCACCAGGGTGATGCTCTCCGGCGTCGCGGGCGTCGACCCCGCCCACACGCTCGCCGTCTTCGTCGACCCCTACACCGCCGAGGTGCGCGGCGCCCTCGAACAGTACGGCTCCACCGGCGCGCTCCCGCTGCGCACCTGGATCGACGAGTTCCACCGCGACCTGCACCTCGGTCAGACCGGCCGGCTCTACAGCGAGTTCGCGGCGAGCTGGCTGTGGGTGATCGCGGGCGGGGGACTGGTGCTGTGGTTCTCCCGGCGGCGGGCCCGGCGCAAGCTGCGCGGCACCAGCGGCCGCCGCCGCACCCTCGGCCTGCACGGCGCGACCGGCGCCTGGATCGCGGCCGGGCTCGTCTTCCTCTCGGCGACCGGCCTGACCTGGTCCACGTACGCCGGGGCCAATGTCGAGAAGCTGCGCGTCTCGCTCGGCCAGACCACCCCCACCGTGTCCTCGGCCGCGGCGGGCGGCGAGCACGCGGGTCACGGCGCGGCGGCAGGCACCGGCGGGGACGCGGCGCACGGGGTCGGCCTCGACAAGGTGCTGGCCGCCGCCCGCGCCGAGGGCCTCGGCGACCCGGTCGAGATCGTCCCGCCCGCCGACGCGTCCACCGCGTACGTCGTGCGGCAGGTGCAGCGCAGCTGGCCGGAGAAGCAGGACTCGGTCGCCGTCGACCCGGCCACCGGCGAGGTCACCGACGTGCTGCGGTTCGCGGACTACCCGGTCCTGGCCAAGCTCACCCGCTGGGGCATCGACCTGCACACCGGCAACCTGTTCGGCCTCGTCAACCAGCTCGCCCTGATGGCGCTGGCGCTCGCGCTCGTCCTGCTCATCGTGTGGGGGTACCGCATGTGGTGGCAGCGCGGACGCGGCTCCTCCTTCGGCCGCCCGATCCCGCGCGGCGCCTGGCAGCAGGTGCCGCCGTACCTCCTCGTACCGCTGCTGGCCTGCGTCGCCGTCCTCGGCTACTTCCTGCCGCTGCTCGGCATCCCGCTCGCGGCGTTCCTCGCGGCCGACGTCGTCCTCGGCGAGATCGCGTACCGCCGGGGCCGCCGGACGTACGCGAGCGGCCCGGCGGCGAGGCGCTGAGCCCCGCGGCCGGGCCGCCCGGACCAGGCGGCGGGCTCAGACCTCCGCGAAGTCGCCCCCGAGGGCCGCGGCGATCCGCAGCTGGGAGTCGGCCTCGTCCTGCCGGCCCTGCCGCTCCAGCGTCCGGCCCAGCATCAGCCGGGCGTAGTGCTCCACCGGGTCACGCTCGACGATGACCCGCAACTCGGCCTCGGCGCGGTTCAGCTGGGCGGAGTGGTAGTAGGAGCGGGCGAGCAGCAGCCGCGGCCCGGTCTGCTCCGGCACCTCCTCGACCAGCCGGCCGAGGACCAGGGCCGCCGCCGCGTAGTTCTTGGCGTCGAAGAACGTCCGGGCGCGCTCCCAGCGCTCGGCGGGCGTTCCGTGGTCGTAGTACGCCGGGTGGGCCGGGCGGGCGGGGCGTGTCGAGTGGGTCGTGTTCACGGGTGGCCTCCTTCGGACCGGTCAACCACGCGAGGTGGTTGAACATTCCACGACCGGCGGGGTGCGTGCCCGCCGGACTCCGAGCCCCGGCGGCGATGTCAGTGCCTTGTCGCAGAATGCGGGTCAGCGAGATCAACTCCGGCCGGACCGGGTAGGCGGTCTCGGGTCCCGCCTCGCAGAAAGGCCCTCGTCGATGCCGTCCACCACCGCCGGCCAGTCCAGCCCGGACGCCGCCCAGGTCCTGCGTGTCATCTCCGATCCGCGCACCCCCGTCTTCGTGACCGCACACCCGGGCGGGCGGCGCAGATACGGCTACTGGCGGCCCATGGAGCCCGGCCTGCCGACGGGCGGCTGTTACGTCGCCCTGCCCACCGCCGTCTGCGAGGAACTGCGTTCCGCCGGCCGGATCGCCCTCGACGACCCCATCGTCGACCCCGCCAAGACGACCTGCCGCGTCCGGCCCGTCCCCGCCCACACAGCCTCCGCCCGCGCCCGCCGGCAGTGGGCCCGCGCGGCATGACGGAGGCACGTCCAACGAAGCCCGACAACAGGTCAGTTGACACCGGCTGAGGCAAGTGTTCCTAAGCCGCGCACAGCTTCCTGCTATCGTCTACCTAATTGTTGACGAAATTGTTCAGCACATGGTCAACGGAACGCACGGACACAAGCCCCGCACGCGGGCGGCACACCGCTCCCGCCGATGGTTCATGAACAAGGCCCTGCTCGCGGGCGGCGTCTCCGCCGTCGCGGCCATGGGCGGGTACGCCGCCACCCAGGCCGGCGCCGAGACGACGGCCACGGCCGACGCGACGGCCAGTGCCAGCCCCTCCGGCCCGCCGGCCGGCGGCGGCTTCGGCCAGACGATCGCCTACGACGACTTCGTCGGCGTCACCACCGACGGCACGGTCGTCGAGAACCTCTACGCGATCCACTCCACCGGCGTCTCCACCACCCCCGTGGTGCGCGCCGCCGCGGCCTTCGTCGACTCGCTCACCGACGACCAGAAGGCGGCCACCCTCTTCGACATCGACGCCGACCAGTGGCTCGACTGGACCAACGTCGACTCCAACGACCGCGAGGGCGTGGCCCTGCGCGACCTGACGGAGAAGCAGTACGCGCTCGGCATGAAGCTGCTGAAGTCGGCGCTGTCGGCCCGCGGCCTCAAGCAGGCCGACAGCATCCGCAAGCTCAACCACTTCCTCGGCGAGTACTCGGGCGACACCTCCAAGGCGCTCAACGAGGACGCCTACTGGTTCACCGTCATGGGCACCCCGTCGGCCACCGACGCCTGGGGCTTCCAGTTCGAGGGCCACCACCTCGTCATCAACTACTTCGTCCTCGGCGACCAGGTCGTGATGACCCCGACCTTCATGGGCTCCGAGCCGACGAAGATCACCTACGACGGCGTGGACTACCACCTCTTCCGCGAGGAGACCGTCGCCGGCCTGAAGTTCTTCCGCTCCCTGAACGACACCCAGCGCGCCGCCGCCCTCTCCGCCGACGAGAAGTCCGGCACCGACCTGATCGCCGGCGCCGGCCAGGACAACGCCCAGATCCCGTACGCCGGCGTCAAGGGCTCCGCCCTGAACAACCGCCAGCAGCAGCTCCTGCTCGACCTGGCCGAGGTGTACGTCGGCTACCAGGACGAGGGCCACGCGCGGGTGAAGCTGCGGGAGATCGAGAAGCACCTCGACGACACGTACTTCTACTGGATCGGCGAGTACGAGGACGACTCCGCGTTCTACTACCGGATCCACAGCCCCGTCGTGCTGATCGAGTACGACGCCCAGTCCCCGCTCGCCTACCACGAGGACGAGGACGGCAGCTCGGCCTCCCCCTCGGCGTCGGCCTCCGCGTCCGCCTCGGCCTCCGCCTCCACGGGCCCCGGCGCCGGCGGCCCCGGCCAGATGGGCGACCCCACCCAGCAGCACATCCACACCATCATCCGCACGCCCAACGGCAACGACTACGGCGTGGACCTGCTCAAGCTCCACCTGGCGACCGACCACTGACCGGTCCGCCGCCTCCTCGGGCCCCGGCCCCGGCCGGGGCCTTCGCGCTGCCCGTGGCCGCCGGCCACCAGTCGCCGGCGGCCCGCCTGAGGTGGTCCCGGACGCGGCGCACGTCGGGGTTGGCGTCGGCGCCCGGGCGCTGCACCAGGAAGCGGGTGTTCAGCGGCGGCTCCGCGGGGGAGTGCAGCAGCACCAGCCGGCCGCTGTCCAGGTGCTCCCGGCACAGCGAGCGGGGCAGCACGCTGTAGCCGGCGCCGGAGTTCACCGCCGCCAGGACGGCGTACAGGTTGGGCACGGTCACGGCGGCGTCGGCCGCGAGCTGCCGGCCGAAGACCGTGCGCCAGTAGCGGCGCAGGATCGGCAGGTCCTCGGCGTACGTCACCATCGGCACCGCGCGCAGGGCCGCGCCCACCTCGTCGGCGCCGGCGACCCGCTCGGCCCAGGCGGGCGCGGCGACCAGGACGTACTCCTCGTCGGCCGGCGGGACCGAGGCGAGGGCCCGGCCGCGCGGGCGGCGTCGGCTCCACCCCGCGCGGCAGCCGCGTGAAGAGGACGTGTCCGGTCTGCTGCTCCAGGGTGCGGATCCGGGCGGTCACCGTCGGCTGGGACAGGGCGAGCCCGGGCGCCGCCGCGGTGAACGAACCGGCGCGGTACACGGCCAGGAAGGTGCGCGGCGGATTCAGGTCCGCGTGCGGCGGGAGCCCCCGGCCGCCGGTGGCCGACGGCTCCTGCGGGGCCGGTGTGCGGTGCTTCACGTGCCGGCGTAGCCGCGCCTGCCATCGGGGCCCGATGGCGGAGACCGGCATTTCCATCGGTGGACGGACGGCCGCCCCGCTCCGCGTCCGGATGACCGCACGCCTGGATGCGACGCGGGTCCGCCGCCTCCCGTTTGCCGAACCGGCAAAGTTGTTCGCCGTCGGCGCGGTGTCCGGTGCAGGGTCGTCGATGAGGCGCCGCACTCCCGCGGCGCACGGCCGCAGCGCCCGCCCTGGAGGCACCCATGACCAGCGTCCCCCCGCCTGCCCAGCCCGCCGAGTTCTGGGAGTCCCGCTACCGCGACTCCGGCCGCGTCTGGAGCGGGCGCCCGAACGAACTGCTCGTACGGGAGGCGTCCGCCCTGACCCCGGGCACCGCCCTGGACCTCGGCTGCGGCGAGGGCGGTGACGCCGTGTGGCTGGCCTCGCGGGGATGGCGGGTCACCGGCGTGGACATCGCGGCCACGGCCCTGGAACGTGCCGCCGCACACGCCGCCGAGGCCGGCGTCGGGGACCGTGTGGCGTGGGAGCGGCACGAGTTGGGCGAGTCGTTTCCCGAGGGTTCCTTCGACCTGGTGAGCGCGCACTACCTGCAGTCCCCGGTCGCCCTCGACCAGCGGGGCGTACTGCGCCGGGCGGCGGCCGCCGTCGCACCCGGCGGCACCCTCCTGCTCGTCCTGCACGCCGGCTGGCCGTCCTGGCAGACCGAGCCCCCGTTCGACGCCGAGTTCCCCACCCCGGACGGCCTCCTGGCCGACCTCCACCTGCCGGCCGCCGAGTGGACCGTCGAGACCCGGGAGACGGTCCGCCGCGCGAGCGCCTCCCCCGACGGCGTCGACGGCCACCGCGAGGACCACGTGTGGCGGCTGCGGCGCGGCCGGTGAACCGGCGACCCCAGCACTGTCCGATTCGTTGAAAAAGTTACCTCATGGGTTTTTTATGAGGTAGGCATGTTTTGTGACTAGAGGGACACTTGTGGTGTGAAGGTCATTGGCCAACCAGAGGGAGATGGTGACATGCCTTCCAAGGAGAAGATGATCGAAGAGGTCATCCGCACCCAGGACATCGACATCGACGCGGCGCTCGACCCGGCCGAGGCGGAAGGCGTCTTCCGCGACAGCCGCGAGTGCGCGGCGCTGGCCCTGTCGGGTGGCAAGTACGGACTGCTGCTGTCGCCCCCGACCCCGCGCCCGAAGAAGGGCTGACCTGACCGACAGGAGCAGTGAATGCACCAGCCAGGCACCTCGTCCCTCCTGAAGGGCGCGGTGCGGGAGTTGGCTACCGGCGTGGCCTCCGCTCTGAGCAGCGGGGGCCACCGCCCGGTCTCCGGGGACCCGCCGCCGGCCACCGGGGCCGACGGCTTCGCACCGGCCGCCGTCCGGGTCCTGGGAGCCGACTTCCTGCTGCCGCACCTCCTCTTCGGCACCCGCCCGGGCGAGACGGAACTCGCCCTGTTCCGGCAGGCCGTGGAGACCTACCCGCCGCGCGCCGACGCCGCGCCCACCGTGGTGTGGAGCCACTGGGCGATGACCCGGACCCTGCACCGGCTGGCGGGCCCCGGCCCGGCCGGCCCCGGCGCCGAACCCGGCGCCGGCTGGCTCGACGTCGCCGACTGGCGGACCCTGACCCACCAACTGGCGGTGCTGGCCCCGCTCGCGCTGCCCGGCGAGGAGTGCGCCGTGGCCCGCACGGCCCGGCAGCGCCCCCTCGACCTCGCCCGCGGCTTCGTCCGCGCGGTCCGCCGCCGGGACTGGCTCCAGGCGGCCGGCGCGGGACGCTGGCTGACCCTGCTGGACGGCGTCCCCGACACCCTCGGCCTGGCGTCCGGGCTGGACTTCGTGGAGCTGATGGCCGACGGCGACCCGCAGGTCGACCTCCAGGTACGGGCGGCCCGGCGGCTGCGGGCCGGAGCGCTCGTGTGAGCGCCGCGACCGTCCGGGAGGCGTCCCGGGGCGTACGGGACGTGGCGGAGTCGGCACTGGCCTGGGCGGCGGACCACCGCGGCGCCTTCACCCTCGGCGACGACGCCCTCGCCGCGTCCGGCGAGGTCAACCGCACCTGGAAACCGCTCGGCGAACTCGCCCAGGTGTGCGCCACCGTGACCCGGCGCACCGCCCCCGCCGACCCGCTGCACGGGCAGGCCCGCGCCCTGCTGGCCCACGCCTGGCGGCAGACCGGGCAGGGCGGCCTCTTCCTCGCCCTGCAACGGAGGGAGCCCTTCGCGACGTACCCCCTGGAGGTCTACGCCGCCTTCGCCGCGGCCGGGCTGCGCCACCAGAACTACGAGACGGCCGCCGCGACGGTGGCCCGCACCCGGGGCTGGCGGCTCACCGAGCAGGACCCGACCCGCCGGCTCGGCGTCCTCGCGGCCGAACGGCACTGCGGCATCACCCGGCCCGGCCCGGCCGACGCCGTACGGGACGGCACCTGGCTCGGCGGCCTGCCCGAACCGTGGACCTTCGAGGCTCCCTCCGGGTACGCGCTCACCCACGTCGTCTTCCACCTCACCGACTGGGGCCGGGCCGGACCGGACGGCGTCCCCGCCCGTCTCGCGGAGTACCTGACGCAGTGGCTGCCGCCCTGGCTGGACACCTGCCTGGACGCCGGCCTGTGGGACCTCGGCTGCGAACTCCTCGCCGTTGCGGCGAGCGTGCCCGGCCTCCTCGACCCGGCCGGGTTCCAGGAGGCGTGGCAGCGCCTCGCGGCGGCCCGGCACCCCTCCGGCGCGCTGCCCGAGACGGCCGCGGCCCCCGACGACGACTTCGCCCACTGCTACCACTCCACGCTGATGGCCGCGTTCGCCGCGACCCTCACCCACGTACACCTCGGCGCACAAGGAGCGCTCGGATGACCGACACGCGCCTGACGCACACCGTCGGGGCCCGCGCCCTGGAATGGCTGTGGGCCCACCGGGACGGCTTCCGGCTGGAGCCCGACGTCGACCCGGAGGTGGGCTTCCTCCAGCGGTTCCAGCCCATCGGTGAACTGGCCCTGATCTGCAAGGTGCTCTTCCGCGAGGGCGTGGCCGGCTCCCGGCAGGAGCGGCTGGCCCACCGGCTCCTCGACCACGCCTGGCGCGAGACCCTGGACGGCGGCCGGATGCTGGTGCGCGGCCAGCGCACCGAACCGGTCTCCTCCATCCCCTTCGAGGTGTACCTGCCGTTCAAGGAACTCGGCTACAGCCAGCCCGAGCTGGAACGGGCCGTCGTCCTCAACCACCGTCTGGACGGCTGGCGGTTCTTCGAGCGGACCCCCACCCGCAGGCTGGGCCTGGCCGCGTTCCAGCGCCGCTTCGGCCTGACCCCCCATCCGCCCGAGGCGGAGGCCCTGACCGGCACCTGGCTGGCCCGCACCCCCGAACCCTGGACGGTCGAGGGACACATCGCCTACGACATCACCCACGCGGTGTTCCACCTCACCGACTGGGGCGAGAACCCGGCCGGCCTGCCGCCCCGCGTCGCCGACTACCTCACCGCCTGGCTGCCGGTCTGGATCGACGACTGGCTGGACCTGGAGCGCTGGGACCTGCTCGGCGAACTCCTCGTCGTCGACGCCTGCCTGCCCGAACCCACCCTCGACCAGCGGGCCTGGGAGGCGTTCGCCGCCGCCCAGCAGCCCGACGGGGCCATGCCCGCGATCCGCGAGATGCCCGAGGGCGACCCGGACGAGGTGTTCGACATCGTCTACCACCCGACGCTGGTCGCCGCCTTCGCCTCCGCCCTGGCGACCTCACGCTCCCTCACCGCCCTCGCGCACAGCGCCTCATGACCGCCCCCGCCGCGCCCTGGCCGGACGCCCCCCTCGACGACCCCGCCCCGGCCCCCGCCCCGGCCGACGACCGCGGCCTCGCCGAACGGCTGGACGCCGCCGTCGAGGCGTGTGACGCGCCCGACGCCGTCTTCGCGCTCTCCCGGCACGGCCGCCGCACCGTCCGCGCCGGGGGCACCGCACCGCCCCCCGACGTCCCCCGCGAGGACCTGCGCTACGAGGCCGGGTCGGCCACCAAGACGTTCACCGGACTGCTGCTGGCCCACCTGATCCGCTCCGGCCGGCTCACCGGCGGCGAACCGGCCGCCGCGTGCCTGGACCCCGGCCGGCCCACGGGCCCCGGCCCGGTGACCCTCGCCCATCTGATCACGCACTCCGCGGGACTGCCCGTCCTGCCGCCCGGTTTCCGCGCCCGGGCGCTGCCGGCCTGGCGCACCAACCCGTACGGCCGCTACCCCGCCGACCGGGTCGTCGACGCCTTCCTGCGCCACCACCCCCGGCACCGCCCCGGAACGCGCTGGCGCTACTCCAACTTCGGCGTCGCCGTACTGGGCCACGCCCTCGCCGCGGCCACCGGCCGGAGCTGGGACGACCTGCTCACCGGACACGTCCTGCGTCCGCTCGGCCTGGCCGGCACCGGCCTCGCCCCCGAGGGCCCCGCCACCGACGCCGTCGGCCGCGCCAAGGACGGCCGCACCCCCCTGCCGCCCTTCGACGCCGGCGGTTTCCGGGCGGCGGGCGCCGTCCGCGCCACCCCGCACGACCTGCTCACCTTCCTGGAAGCCCACCTCGACCCGGACGGCTCCCCGCTCGCCGGGGCGCTGCGGGCGGTCCGGGTGCCCGTCCTGCGCCGCGGCCTGGGCCACCGCCATGTGCACACGGTGGCGTGGTTCCGGCACCCCGTCGACGGCGGGCCCTTGTACTTCCACAGCGGCGCGACCCTCGGCCAGCAGGCGTTCCTGGGCTTCCGGCCGGACACCGGCACCGCCCTGGCCGCCGTCTGCACCCGCCGCTTCCGCGCCCACGACCCGTTCGTCGCCACCGCCTACGCCCTGCTCGCGGACGGCTGACGGCGCCCGGCCCGGGGAGTGTTCCCCGGGCCGGGCGCCGTCAGTCGTCCGGCCGTCCGTCCCTCAGGTCCGCTGCCACAGCGCCGGGGTGCCCTCCGGCGACCAGGCGACCTGCGCCTGGTGGTCCTGAAGACACGTGTACCGCACCCGTCCGTAGGCGACCGTGGCCCCGGCCTCGTAGACCCGGCCGGACCGCCATCCGTCGGCCGCCCCCTCGTCCGCGGGCGCGGGCAGGGTGGTCTGGATCGCCTGCGTCTTCAGGGTGAGGCCGTACTCCTTGAGGACCGGGTTGACCGGCTGGTAGAAGGTCGTCCCGCCGTTCGCGCAGTCGCCCGAGCCGCCCGAGGTGATGCCCTGCGCCTGGACGCCCGCGACGAACGGGCCGCCGGAGTCGCCGGGTTCGGCGCACACCGTGGTCTGGGTGAGACCGTCGACGGTGCCCTGCGGATAGCTGACGCTGGCGTCGTGCTGCTCGATGGTGCCGCAGTGCCAGCCGGTGGTGGAGCCCGACCGGCACACCGCCGCCCCGACCAGCGCCTGGACCGAGCCGGCCACCTGCACCGTCTGGCCGTCGCCGGCCTTCACGTCGGGGGTCGGGGTCCAGTTGTCGTTGACGCCCACCCAGGACATGTCCTTGCCGGGGAAGGTGGACGCCTTGAACTCGCCCTGCGCGCTCTGGTCGGCGCCGGTGGTCTTCGCGCCCGGCTTGCCGCAGTGCCCGGCCGACGTGAAGCCGTGCTCCTGGCCCTTGGTGACGGAGAAGGCGATGGAGCAGCGCGCCTTGTCGTCGATGAAGTACGGCTCGCCGCCCACCAGGTCGGCCAGCACCCGCGGCCGGTTCGCCGAGATCCGTACGCCCACGTCCTGGGCCTTCACCCCGGCGGCCCGCACGAAGGCCGTGGCGGCCTGCTTGCTGGTGGCCTGGACGACGACCCGGTTGGCCGGTACGTCGACGTACCAGACCGGCGTGTCGGGGGTGTCCACCCGCCGGGCGGCGGCGTCCAGCCGCTCCTTGACGGACCGCAGGTCGGCCAGGGTCCGCTTGACCACCGTGGCCTCCGCGCCCTGGGCCCGGATGGCGGCCACCCGCGAGGCGTCGGTGGTGGCGACGGTGAGCCGGGCCGAGGTCGTGCCGCTCACCCAGGCACCGGCGAAGTGCGTGCCCAGGGTGGTGCGGAGCCGGCCGGCGCGGGTGCCCGCCTCCGCCTCGTTGACCAGCCGGGCCGTCGCCTGGCCCGCCGTCAGCCCCAGGTCGCGTTCGAGGGCGCGCAGCACCTGGGCCGACGGCCGGTCGGCGCCGAGCGTCTGGGCGGCGGTGGGCAGCGGGCCCGGCGCGGGCGGCGGCCCGGCCGACGCGGCCGAGGGGACGGCGGTCAGGACGAGGGCGCCGAGCGCGGTGAGCGCGGCGCGGCGGCGGCCCGTGACGTGTCTGCCGACCATGCGATGTGCCTCCTGAAGCGTTCCGGAGAATGGGAGAGGAAGGGAAAGGGAGAGGAAGGGAAAGGGAGAGGAAGGGAGAGGGAGAGGAAGCGGAGGGGCGGGGAAGCGAAGGGAGAGGGGGCGAAGGGGTGGGAAGTGAAGGGGCGGGGAAGTGCTAGCCCTAGCCCGATTCGCCCCCGGTGATGCAGCACAGGTGCGCGGTTCGCGCTTTGGGGGACGCCGACGGGTGCCAAGTGCAGTACCCGGACCAGGCCGGCGGCTCAGGCCGGTTCGAGTCCCGGCGCGCCCGCCTCGGTGACGAAGGACGCGGCGGTCGTCAGCGCGGCGCCCGGCCGGGTGACGGCGGAGACGGTCTTGAAGTCGACCCGGGCGTTCCGCCGGCCGATCTCCACCCGGGCGAAGCCCCGCTTGCCGTTGTAGAACCTCAGGTGCGGGTTGGCCTTCATGTACGTGTCCCAGTTGTCGGGCTTCTCCGTACCGTCCTTGCCGCTGGCGACGGAGGTGCAGGTCAGCTCGGTGCCCAGGGTCCGGGAGTCCGGGTCGTCGAAGTTCTCCTTGATGTCGAAGGCGTAGGCGACGTGCACGTCGCCGGTGAGCACCAGCCAGTTGTCGACCCCGGCCGCCTTGGCGCCGGCGACGACCCGGTTGCGGGAGGCGCGGTAGCCGTCCCAGGCGTCCATGGACATCCGGGCGTCGGCGGTCAGGTCGAACTTGCGCTGGGAGAACGTGACCTGCTGCGGCATCACGTTCCACAGCGCGCCGGAGGACTTCCAGCCGTCCAGCAGCCACCGCTCCTGCGCGGCGCCGGTGATGGTGCGCGCCGGGTCGTCGGACTCGGCGCCGGGCGCGTGCGGCCGGTCGTCGTAGGCCTGGTCGGAGCGGTACTGGCGGGTGTCGAGGATGTCGAACTGGGCGAGCGTGCCCCAGTGCAGCCGCCGGTACAGCTGGGCGTCGGGGCCCTGGGGGAGCTGGGCGGAGCGCAGCGGCTGGTTCTCCCAGTAGGCGCGGTAGGCGGCGGCCCGGCGGACCAGGAACTCCGACTGCGGGACGTCGTTCTCGGGGACGGGCCCGGCGTAGTTGTTCTCCGTCTCGTGGTCGTCCCAGGCGACGACGAACGGGTGGGCGGCGTGCGCCGCCTGGAGGTCCTTGTCGCTCTTGTACAGCGCGTACCGCAGCCGGTAGTCCGCGAGGGTCATCGTCTCCCGGTCGAACACGTCGGGCAGGGTGACGTCGGTGTACCGGCGCTCGCCGCCCGCCGAGTTCACCGCGTACTCGTAGAGGTAGTCGCCGAGGTGGAACACCACGTCGACGTCCTCTTCGGCGAGGTGCCGGTGCACCGTGTAGTAGCCGTCCTGGTAGGCCTGGCAGGCGACGGCGGCCAGCCGGAGGGAGGCCGCGTCGGTGTCCGCGGCGGGCGCGGTGCGGGTGCGGCCGACGGGGCTGATGAACCCGCCGGTCCGGAACCGGTAGTAGTACACGGTGGCGGGGTCCAGGCCCTGGACCTCGACGTGCAGGCTGTGGCTGTACTCCGGGTAGGCCGTCGCCGTGCCCGTCCGCACCCGGGCGGCGAAGGACTCGTCCAGCGCCACCTCCCACTCCACCGCCACGCGCTGTTCCCCCAGTCCGCCGTCGGCCGCGAACGGCTCCGGCGCCAGCCGCGTCCACAGCAGCACCGAGTCGGGCAGCGGGTCACCGGAGGCGACGCCGAGGGTGAACGGGTCGTCGGTGAGGCGGGCGGCGTCCAGTTCGGGTGCGGCGGCGGCGCCGCGGGCCGGCAGGTTGGTGGAGAAGGCGAGCGCCGCGGCGGCCGCGGTGACGGTGAGGAAGCGCCGCCGGCCGAGGTAGCGGGCGGCGGCGCCCAGCACGGCGTCGTGCGGGGAGAAGGCATGCGCGGCCAGTGCTCTGGGACGGCCCGGGAACGCCATCTGGGGTCCTCTCGTAGGGAGCGGCGGACCCTGCATGCTAAGCAGACAAAAAACCTGAAAAGGGGTAAACGTGCGGGGTGTGGGGGCTGATCACACAGGAGGCGGTACGCGTGTGTGTCCGCGGTCCGCCGGGGGCACCCGGACGGGGACGAGGAAGGCGGTGAGCGTGCCGGTGCCCAGGGCGAGGCGGTACGACGTGGCGGCCTCGGGCCGCTGGTGGGACGAGGAGGACAACCGCTGGCTGCCGGCCGGCGAGGTGCACGCGTGGGAACAGGGCCTGAACCAGACGGTGTGCGGCCTGTCCCTGCACCGGTCGCAGCTCTCCCGTTTCCCCTCGGTCACCTGGGCCGACGTGCTGCCGGAGTCCGGTGGCGCGGCCGACGAGGTGCGCCGGGTGTGCCCGCGCTGCGCGGCCGCGGCGGGCCGCCGCGGGGCGGGTGCCCGCCCCGGCTGGCGGCGGACGAATCCGCGGCCGTGAGCAGATCACGTGGACCGGTCCGCGGCCGTGAGCAGATCACGTGGACCGGTCCGCGGCCGTGAGCGGCCTACGCGGGCAGCGGCGCGCGGCTGACGCGGATCGTCGACTGGCCGTGCGGGCGGGTCTCCCAGTCCGCCATGAACCGTGCATGAACCGTGCGTGCAGTCCGTGCCGCCGGGCCAGTTCCAGCAGCGTGTCGGTGCGGTAGTAGAAGTCCTCCCGCAGCACTTGGTGCTCGGTGCCCTCGGTCCGGTCGAAGGTGAAGTCGAAGAACCCGGTGTCGGTCAGCACCCGGCCCACGTGGTCGGGGTGCTTGAGCCGCAGCCAGGTGTCGCGTCCGGCGCGGCGGAGGCAGGGGCCGACGCGGCCGGGGTGGCGCAGGGCGTAGGCGGCCTTGTGGGTGAGCGCGGCGCGGTTGCTGCGCCGCTTTCTGGCGTCCTTGGGCAGGACGAAGAGACCTTCCGCGTGCGGGAAAGGGCCGTCACCGACAGGGTCCAGGCCATCGCGGACAGGACACGGCGGGTCAGCAGTCCGGCGAGGGCGCCGGTGGCCAGGCCGAACAGGGCGGCGGCGACGGCGGACGGTCCGGAGCCGCTCAGCGCGGTCGTCTCGTACCGGAACAGGCCGTAGCTGTGGTCGGCGGCCGGCTGCCACCACCAGTGGAACAGCCAGGCCAGGATGCCAGAGAGGGTCACCGTGGACAGTGCGGCGAGGGCGAGGCGGGTGGTGAACCACTGGGCGCGGCCGACGCCCTGGGCGAGGACCATGCGGTGGGTGCCCAGTTCGCGGTCGCGGCCCAGCAGCGGCGAGGAGGCCCTGTACGCCGACAAGGCCCGCTCCTGGGCCGACGGCACGCCCGCCGCGGGCTGGGCCCCTACCGCCCGGCCGGCCTGCCCGCCCTGGGCCGGCTGGCCCTCGCCGTCCACGACAGCGTCGGCGCGCTGCGCGCGGTCGCGCTGCTGCTGACCCTGTTCACCCCCGCCGTCACCTGCCTGGCCGCCGCCCGCTGGACCACTCCGCGCCGGGGCGCGCTGGTGGCGCTGCTCCTCCTCGGCGGGCTCGGATTCCTGCACCGGACACCGGAGTTCCTCAACGACATCGGCGCCACCGGCCTGCTCCTGCTGGTCGTCGCCCTGCTGGTCCGCTGCCAGGAACGCCCGCGCTCGCGCTGGACCCCGCTCGCCACGTCCCTCGTCGCGCTCGCCGCGTTCTACCTGCGCTACGGCAGCCTCGGCAACCTCCTGGCGATCGCCCTGGCCGCGCACTTCGCCTACGGCCCGCGCGCCTGGCTCGCCCGGGGCCGCCGGCTCGCCCTCGCCGCCGGGGTGTTCGCCGCGGGCCTGCTCCCGCACTTCGTCCACGCCGAGCGGGTCACCGGCTCCCCGCTCGGCCTGATCCTGTGGGCGACCTCGCAGGCCAACCGTTCCTACGTCGGCGACGGCCTCGTCCACTACGCGGCGATCCTCCCGTACCGCCTCGCCGGTGACCTGGGCGCCGTGGTCATGGCGGGCGGCCTGCTGCTCGCGGTGTCGGCCCTGCGCGGCCGGCGTGACGAGGGGGACCTCCTGGCCGCGCGCCGGGTGTTCCTCGGGACGACGGCCGTCCTGGTCCTCGTCGTCCTCGGTCTGGTCACCGACGGCGAGCCCCGCTTCGTCTACCTGCCGGTCGTGCTGCTCACCCTGCTCGGCGTCGAGGCGCTCCCGCGCGGCACCGGCCGCTGGGGTCCCCCGCTGCTGGCGGCGACCGGCGCGCTGGCCGCGCTGACCGTCCTCGGCACCGCCCGGGTCGTGGCCCACGGCGCGATGCCCGGCCCCACCGCCCAGGCCCGGTCCACGGTCCCCGTCGCCGAACGGCTCGCCGCCGACCGCACCGACCGCCCCTGCCTCCTGGTGACCGGCGACGAACCCGAGGCGGGCCGGTACTCCGGCTGCGACGCGGTCACCTACGCCCAGTACCGCCGCCTCACCCCGCCCCCGGGCACCACGGTCCGGCTGCTCCTGTTCACCCACGGGTGCCTCCAGCCCGACCCGGCCGCCCTGCCGCCCGGCCGGCGCACCACGATCCCCACCGGCGGCCCGCTGGGCACCGCCACCGTGATCACCCTGCCGCCGGACCGGTGAGGGCGCGGGACGTCACCCGGTTGGCGCACCCGGCTTGACGGACGGACGATGGAGGAGTGGGGCGGGTCCCCGCCGGTGTCATCCGTGGGGAGCGCGGGCCAGACGGAGGCCGGCCCCGGCCGCGTGCGAACACGGCCGGAAAGGAGGAGCGTCATGCTGGAGATCAAGACGCTCGACAAGCCCGACGAACGACGCGACTTCCCCCGGGGGCACATCGAGGCCGTCCACATGACCGGACTCGACTTCGCCGTCGCCACCTTCGAACCGGGCTGGCGCTGGTCGGAGTCGGTGGCCCCGCTCGCGGGCACCGAGAGCTGCATGATCCACCACAACGGCTACGTGCTCCAGGGACGCATGCGCCTGCGCATGGACGACGGCGCCGAGAGCGAGGTCGGCCCCGGCGACGTCTTCGTCTGCCCGCCCGGACACGACGCCTGGGTCGTGGGGGACGAGCAGGTCGTCGTCCACGACTTCGCGGGCGGCATGGCCCAGGAGTACGCCAAGGCCGGCTGACGGCCCCTGGGCGCACAGCGTCGGCGTACGGGACTGCGGCAGGCGGTCGGAGCGGGCTCTGACCCCTGACCGCCTGCCGCGCACGGTGCGGTCCCTGACGCCGACCGCCTGCCGCGCACGGCGCGGACGGACCCGTAGCTCACGCCGCCTCGGCGACCGCCCTCACCGCCGGGACGCGCAGCACCCGGCGGGCCGTCGCCAGGCTCGTCCCCAGCGTCACGGCCGCCGCCACCGCCGTCATCGCGAGCCAGGTGCCCCAGAACGCGTCCGGCAGCACCGAGTCGGTGCGCACCATCGTGAACGGGACGATCCCGGCCAGGGCCGCCGCCGTGCCGAACAGCACCCCCGTCACGGTGAGCAGCGCGCCCTCCACCGCGACCGTGCCGAGCACCTGCCCGGGCGCCGCGCCCGCCAGCCGCTGCTGCCCGAACTCGCGGGAGCGGTGGGCCGTCGCCGCGTACAGCGCGTTGACCAGCAGCACGCAGACGAACACCGCGACGATGCCGACCACCGTGAAGTTGAGCGTCTCCAGGTTCTTGGCGTCGACCGACTTCACCCGGCCCGACGCCGCGACCGCGTCGCTCTCCACGGCCTGCAGGGTGAGCGTCGCCGTGGACACCGCCGTGAACAGGATCAGGGACATCAGGATGCCGGCCAGGTCACCGGCGCGCTCCCGCAGATTGCGCACCGCAAGCCAGCCGCTCGCCCCGCCCAGCGGCAGCCGCGCCGTCACCGCCGTCAGCAGCCGTGCCGCCAGCAGCGCGAAACCGACCGACAGCAGGATCGCCCCGTAGGCGGCCGGTGCCATCAGCGCCTCGTCCGTCGCGGAGAACGCCAACGTCGAGCAGGTGCCCGCCGCCCCGGCCGCCAGCGCGCCGTACGCGACGAACCGCCGCGCCCCCGGCCGCCGCCCGCCCGGCCGGGTCACCCGCCGCACGGCGAGGAACGCGGCGCCCGCCGCCGCGAGCGAGGTCACGGCCACCCCGGACACCAGGGCGACCGGGCCGAAGGCGTACTCCACCGACTCCGCCACCTGCCCGCTGTCCTGGAACACCCCGAGCAGCGCCCGCCCGCCGAGCATCGCCGGGCCGGTCGCCAGCACCGCCCCCGCCAGGGCGACGGCCACCGCCTCGCCCACCACCATCCGCCGGAGCTGCGCCGGGGTCGCCCCCGAGCAGCGCAGCAGCTCCAGCTCGGCGGCGCGCTGCCGTACGTTGACCGTCAGCGTCGAGGCGATCGCGAAGAACACCAGCAGCGTGCCGTACCCGCCCACCACCCCCGCCGACAGACCGAGGGTCTCCGCGCTCACCGCGTCGACGCCGTCGCCCGCCGCCGTGTCGTGCAGCGAGTTGAACGTCATGACGACCCCCGCGCCCAGGAAGGCGGACAGCAGCGTCGCCAGGAACCGTCCCGGCCGGTGCCGTACCGACCGCACCGCCAGGCCGCCCATGGTGAGTGTCCCCATGGCTCACACCCCCGCCGGCACGTCGTCGCCCAGGTGCGCCAGCCGCTCGGCCACCGCGTCCGGCGTCGGTGCCCGCATCCGTCCGGCCACCCGGCCGTCGGCGAGGAACACCACCGCGTCGGCGAAGGAGGCGGCCACCGGGTCGTGCGTCACCATCACCACCGTCCGCCCGTGCACCCGCACCGCGTCCTGGAGCAGCCCGAGCACCCGCCGCGCGCTGCGCGTGTCCAGCGCGCCCGTCGGCTCGTCCGCGAAGATCACCCGGGGCTCGGTGACCAGCGCCCGCGCGATCGCCACCCGCTGCCGCTGACCGCCGGAGAGCTGGTGGGGCCGGTGCCCGAGCCGGTCGCCGAGCCCGACCGCGGCGAGGACCTCCCGGGTCCGCCGCCGGTCCACGCGCCGCCCGGCCAGCTTCAGCGGCAGCACCGTGTTCTGCGCGACGGTCAGCGTCTCCAGCAGGTTGTACTGCTGGAACACGAACCCCACCCGCCCGCGCCGGAACCGCGTCAGCTCCGTCTCCGTGCCGCCCGTCAGCTCCGTGCCGTCCACGCACACGATCCCGGCGTCCGGCCGGTCCAGCCCCGCCGCGCACTGCAACAGCGTCGACTTGCCCGAGCCGGACGGCCCCATCACCGCGGTGAACGTGCCCTGCTCCAGGCCCAGCGTCACCCCGTCCAGCGCCGTCACCGCACTGTCGCCGGTGCCGTACGTCTTGCTGACCTTCACCAGCCGCAAAGCCTCACGGGACATCGTCATCCCCCTCCCCGCCGGCACACCCTGTGCCTCACCGACGACGCTACGAGCGCGGCGGTCCGGACACAGTGGGGGCGGGGCCCGTATCGCGGGGTGTACCCAGTGACACCCGCGGACCGGTTCGGACAGGATGGCGGCCATGACCGACGGAACAGCCTGGCTCGCCGTCCCCCAGCCCGCCGGCTCGGGCGGCCACCGCATCGTGATGTCCCGCGAACTCGCCTCCGACGAACTGGTGTCGAGGATCACCGCCACGGTGCGGGGCCCCCGGCGCACGGCCCGGGCCATCGGCAGCCTGTCCGCCGCCCAGGTCCACGACCTGCTGGAGGGCCTGTACGGGCAGGCGTGCGACGGGCTCGCCCTGCGCCACGGGGAGGCGGGGGAGTGGTCCTTCGCCTGCGCCTACGGCGGCCTGCCCGGCGCGTTCGACGACCGCGCCGCGCTCTCCCGCGAGGGCGCCCATGTCTTCGTACTGGACCACGACCCGGACAACTACCGGAAGGCACCGGGGTTCGAGTACGGGCACGACGGCCGGCCCCGGTGCGCTTTCAACCTCTACCTGGACGGTTCGCGGGCCTCCTGGCCGCCCGTCGGCGACCCGGAGACCGTGGCCCGGGTGCGCGAGGCGCTGGCCGCCGCCGGGCTGCCCGACGACAAGCGTGACCCCCGCACGGTGCACCGGGACTGCCTCCAGGTGCTGGAGCAGTGCTTCGGCCTCTCGCTGCCCCGGCGGGAGATCAGCCGGCGGGTCCTGCCCACGGTGCTGCTCACGCGGACGTGACCAGCACCACCTCCAGCGTGCGCGGCCCGTGCACCCCCTCCACCCGGTCCAGCTCGATGTCGCTGGTCGCCGACGGGCCGGAGATCCAGGTCAGCGGGTGGGCGGGGTCGAGCCGTTCGAGGCCCTGGGGCACGGAGGAGACGACCTGGTCCGGCACCCGTACGACACAGATGTGGTGGTCCGGCACGAGGGTGATGCGGCGGCGGCCCTGGTCGGGGGAGCCGTCCAGCACGAGGGTGCCGGTCTCGGCGATGGCGACCGCGCATCCCGTGACCACGCTGTCGACCCGGTCGAGGTCGGACACGCTCCCCTCGGCCCGGTCCGCGACCCGGGTGACGTCCGTGTCCGCGAGCCACCCCTCGTCCAGCCCCGGCGGCACGACCACCGACGCCGACCCGCGCGCGGCCAGCAACCCGGCGATCACCGACGGCAGTTCGGAGTCCGTGCACCGGTGCACGACCGCCCGGTAGTCCGCCAGGTTCTCCGCCAGCAAGTCCACCGTCTCCGCGACGCTCCGCGCCCCGTGCTCGCGCAGATACTCCCGTGCGAAAGCCGTCTCCTCCTCCGGTACGTCCGCCAGCGCGCGCCGCACCCGGCCCAGGATCCGTTCCCTGCTGCTCACTTGGCCCCGCCTTCCTCGCCGCCGTGCGTGCGCTGCCACCAGTCCCGGAACGGCTCCGCCGGCACCGCCGGCAGATCCCGGCCCCCGGTCCACGCCCGGCCCGGCCCGGGCAGCGTGCGCGGATGGAAACGCCGGGTGCGCGACGCCAGCCGCTGCCCGGCGCGCAGCGCGCCCGGATGGGCGAACGCCCACTGCGCGGCCCGCATCGCCGCCCGCTCGGCGGCGTGTCCCTTGGCCGGTCTCAGGACGACCCTGTTGCCCTCGCGGACCGCCGGCCCGCCCTGCACCACCCGCTCCCGCAGGTGCACCAGTACCTCGGGGATGTCGATGGCCACCGGGCACACCTCGTAGCAGGCCCCGCACAGCGAGGAGGCGTACGGCAGGGAGGCGTCGATCTCGCTGCCGGTGCCCCGCAGCTGGGGGCTGAGGATGGCGCCGATCGGCCCCGGGTACACCGACCCGTAGGCGTGGCCGCCCGCCCGCTCGTACACCGGGCAGACGTTCAGGCAGGCCGAGCAGCGGATGCAGCGCAGCGCCTGGCGGCCGACCTCGTCGGCGAGGGTGTCGGTGCGGCCGTTGTCGAGGAGCACCAGGTGGAAGGTGCTCGGGCCGTCGCCGTCCGTGGTGCCGGTCCAGGTCGAGGTGTACGGGTTCATCCGCTCGGCGGTGGAGGAGCGGGGCAGGGTCTGGAGGAAGACCTCCAGGTCCCGCCAGGTCGGCACGATCTTCTCGATGCCGACGACCGAGATGAGCGTCTCCGGCAGGGTCAGGCACATCCGGCCGTTGCCCTCGGACTCCACGACGACCAGGGTGCCGGTCTCGGCGACCATGAAGTTGGCGCCGGAGACGCCGACCTTGGCGCGCAGGAACTTCTCCCGCAGGTGCAGCCGGGCCGCCTCCGCCAGTTCGGCGGGGGTGTCGGTCAGTCCCTCGGGGGCCGGGCGGCCCCACTCGCTCATCTCCCGCTCGAAGATCTCCCGGATCTCACCCCGGTTGCGGTGGATCGCCGGGACCAGGATGTGCGAGGGGCGGTCCTTGCCCAACTGCACGATCAGCTCGGCGAGATCGGTCTCGTAGGCGCGGATGCCCTCCGCTTCGAGGGCCTCGTTGAGACCGATCTCCTGCGTGGCCATCGACTTGACCTTGACGACCTCCGTCTCGCCGGTCGCCTTGACCAGATCGGTGACGATCCGGTTGGCCTCGGCGGCGTCGGCGGCCCAGTGGACGATGCCGCCCGCTGCCGTCACCGACGCCTCCAGCTGCTCCAGGTAGCGGTCGAGGTGGCGCAGCGTGTGGTCCTTGATCCGCTTGCCGGCCTCGCGCAGCTCGGCCCAGTCCTCGACCTCGGCGACGGCCTTGGCCCGCTTGGCGCGGATGGTGTGCGTGGCGTGGCGCAGGTTGCCCCGCAGGGTCGTGTTCCGCACCGCCTCGTGCGCGGCCTTCGGGAAGGCCGGGTGGGCGGGCGGGGGAAACGCAGGCATTCCCACGAATGTGCCGCTCATACCGCCGGTTCCTCCTCCGTGCTCGCCAGGATCTCGGCGATGTGCACCGGCCGCATGCCGGTCCGCAGCCGGGTCATGGTCCCGCCGATGTGCATCAGGCAGGAGTTGTCGGCCGCGCACAGCACCTCGGCTCCGGTCGACTCCGCGTTGCGTACCTTGTCCGTGCCCATCGCCAGCGACACGTCCGCGTTCTTCATGGCGAAGGTGCCGCCGAACCCGCAGCACTCCTCCGCGCCCGGCAGCTCGACCAGGTCGAGGCCCTTCACGGCGCGCAGCAGCGCGAGCGGACGCTCACCGAGCCCGAGGGAGCGCAGCCCGTGACAGGTGGGGTGGTACGTCACCGTGTGCGGGTAGTACGCCCCGACGTCCGTCACCCCCAGCACGTCCACCAGGAACTCCGTCAGCTCGTACGTCTTCGGCACCACCGGCGCCAGCGTGGCCGCGAGGGAGTCCCCGCGGCCCTCGGCCCGCGCCCGCTCGCCCATCCGCGGGTACAGCTCCCGCACCATCGCCCCGCAGGACCCCGAGGGCGTCACGATCGCCTCGTACTCCTGGAAGACCTCGGAGAAGTGCCGGGCCAGCGGCTCCGCCTCGTGCCGGTAACCGGTGTTGTAGTGCGCCTGCCCGCAGCAGGTCTGCCCGGCCGGGAAGTCGACGTCGACGCCCAGCCTGGTCAGCAGTTTCACCACCGCGCGCCCGGTATCGGGATAGAGCGTGTCGTTGACGCAGGTCAGGAACAGGGCGACACGCATCGCGGCTCCTTGCTGTTGATCATCGGACGGAAAAAGGGTAGTGCGCGGGCCGGGACCCGGGACAGGCCCCGGTCACCGGTCGGCGAGCCGTGCCTCGGCGGCCCGCCAGCGGGCGGCGTCCCCGCGCGGCTCGTAGCGGACCGGCCGCTGGGTGCGGACCAGCAGGTCGCGCATGCCGGCCAGGTCACCGACCAGGCCACCGGCCCGGGCCTGGACGAGGACGTTGCCGAGCGCGGCGGCCTCCGCCGGGCCGGCCACCACCGGCAGCCCGCAGGCGTCGGCGGTCAGTTGGCACAGCAGCGCGTTGCGCGCCCCGCCGCCGACGACGTGCACGACGTCCACCGGGTGCCCGGCGAGCCGCTGCGCGTCCTCGACCGCCTTGCGGTGGGCCAGGGCGAGGGAGTCCAGGATGCACCGGGTGATCTCGGCGGGCGTGACCGGCACCGGCTGCCCGGACGCCCGGCACGCCTCGGCGATCCGCTCCGGCATCCGGCCCGGCGCCAGGAACGCCGCGTCCCCGGCGTCCACCACCGACCGCAGCCCGGGCACCTCGCCCGCCGCCCGCAGCAGCTCGCCCAGGTCCGTCTCGCCCCAGGAGCGCAGGCACTCCTGGAGCAGCCACAGCCCCATGATGTTGCGCAGGTAGCGGACCGTGCCGTCCAGCCCCAGTTCGTTGGTGAAGTTGGCGGCGCGGCTCTCCTCCGTCAGCACCGGCGCGGACAGCTCCAGACCGGCCAGCGACCAGGTGCCGGTGCAGATGTACGCGAACCGCTCGTCCGTCGCCGGTACGGCGGCCACCGCCGAGGCGGTGTCGTGCGAGCCGACCGCCGTCACCGGCACCGGCCCGCTCAGCCCCGTCTCCTCCAGCACCTCCGGCCGCAGCACACCCGCCGGATCACCGGGCAGGCGCAGCGGCGGGAAGAGCCCGAGGTCGATGCCGAGCCGGTCGGCGACGTCGTACGCCCAGTCGCGGGTGCGCGGGTCGATCAGCTGGGTGGTGGAGGCGTTGGTCAGCTCCGTGCCCTGCTCACCGGTCAGCCAGTACGTCAGCAGATCGGGGATCAGCAACAGCCTTTTCGCGTACGCCAGTTGCGCGGTGGAGCGGGCCGCCGTCAGCTGGTACAGCGTGTTGAACGGCGCGTACTGCAACCCGGTCGCCGCGTACAGCTCGGTGGCCGGCACGCTCGCCCACACCTTCTCGGCGACGCCCTCGGTGCGGGCGTCGCGGTAGTGCACCGGGTTGCCGAGCAGCGCGCCGTCCGCGTCCAGCAGGCCGTAGTCCACCGCCCAGCTGTCCACGCCGACGGACGCCACCTGACCGGCCGCCCGCAGCCCCTCCAGCACCCCGGCGTACAGTCCCAGCACGTCCCAGCGCAGCCCCTCGGGCACCCGCACCGGCCGGTTGGGGAAGCGGTGCGCCTCGGTCAGCTCCAGGGTGCCGGGGCCGACGCGGCCGACCATGACGCGCCCGCTGGACGCGCCGAGGTCGACCGCGGCGTACGAGGTCACGGAGGTGCTCATCGCAGGAACGCGGCGGCGACGCCGGCGTCGACCGGGACGTGCAGGCCGGTGGTGTGGGTCAGGTCTCCGCCGGTCAGCGCGAACACGGCGTTCGCCACGTGCTCCGGGAGCACCTCGCGCTTGAGCAGCGTGCGCTGGGCGTAGAACTCGCCGAGCTTCTCCTCCGGCACCCCGTAGACGGCGGCCCGCTTGGCGCCCCAGCCGCCCGCGAAGATGCCCGAACCGCGCACCACACCGTCGGGGTTGACGCCGTTGACGCGGATGCCGTGCTCGCCCAGCTCGGCCGCGAGCAGGCGCACCTGGTGGGCCTGGTCGGCCTTGGTGGCGGAGTAGGCGATGTTGTTGGGACCGGCGAAGACGGCGTTCTTCGACGCGATGTAGACGATGTCACCGCCCAGCTCCTGGGCGATCATCACCCGGGCCGCCTCCCGCGACACCAGGAACGAGCCGCGCGCCATGATGTCGTGCTGGAGGTCCCAGTCCTTGACCGAGGTCTCCAGGAGCGGCTTGGAGATGGAGATGCCGGCGTTGTTGACCACCAGGTCGACCCCGCCGAACGCCAGCACGGCGTCCCGGAACGCGGCGGCGATCTGCTCCTCGTCCGTCACGTCGACCGTGACGGCGACGGCCTTGTCCGCACCGCCCAGCTCCTCGGCCACCTGCGCCGCGTTGTCCCCGTCGAGGTCCGCGATCACGACACACGCGCCCTCGGCCACCAGCCGGTGGGCGATCGCCTTGCCGATGCCGCTGCCCGCGCCGGTCACCAGCGCGACCCGCGTCGCGAGCGGCTTGGGCTTCGGCATCCGCTGGAGCTTGGCCTCCTCGAGGGCCCAGTACTCGATGCGGAACTTCTCCGACTCCTCGATCGGCGCGTACGTCGAGACCGCCTCGGCCCCCCGCATCACGTTGATCGCGTTGACGTAGAACTCGCCGGCCACCCGCGCCGTCTGCTTGTCCTTGCCGAAGGAGAACATGCCCACGCCCGGCACCAGCACGATCGCCGGGTCGGCGCCGCGCATCGCGGGGGAGTCGGGGCCGGCGTGCCGCTGGTAGTAGGCGGCGTACTCCTCGCGGTAGGCGGTGTGCAGCTCCTTCAGCCGCGCGATCGCCTCCTCCAGCGGCGCGCCCGGCGCGACGTCCAGGACCAGCGGGCGGACCTTGGTGCGCAGGAAGTGGTCCGGGCAGGAGGTGCCGAGCGCCGCCAGCCGCGGGTGCTCGGCGCGGGAGACGAAGTCCAGCACCACGTCGGAGTCGGTGAAGTGGCCGACCTGCGGCCGGTCCTGGGAGGCGATCGCCCGGACGTACGGCGCCAGCGCCGCGGCCCGCGCCCGCCGCTCGGCCTCGGGCAGCGGCTCGTACCCGTCGAGCACGGGTCCGAACGGCTCCGCCTTGCCCCGCTCCGCCAGGAACTCCTCGGCGGTGCGGATGATGTGCAGCGAGTTGCGCTCGCACTCCTCGGAGGTGTCGCCCCAGGCGGTGATGCCGTGCCCGCCGAGCACACAGCCGATGGCCTGCGGGTTGGCCTCCTTCACCGCCGCGATGTCCAGGCCGAGCTGGAAGCCGGGCCGCCGCCACGGCACCCACACGACCGTGTCGCCGAAGCACTCGGCGGTGAGCTTCTCGCCGTCGGCCGCGCAGGCCAGCGCGATACCGGAGTCGGGGTGCAGATGGTCGACGTGCGCGGCCTCGACGAGCCCGTGCATGGCGGTGTCGATGGAGGGAGCCGCCCCGCCCTTGCCG
Organism: Streptomyces sp. NPDC090994; assembly: GCF_044768905.1. Classification (NCBI taxonomy): domain Bacteria; kingdom Bacillati; phylum Actinomycetota; class Actinomycetes; order Kitasatosporales; family Streptomycetaceae; genus Streptomyces; species Streptomyces sp. NPDC090994. Next base: position 499,517 of record NZ_JBIVWS010000002.1, on the reverse strand, counting down.
TGCAGGCAGTAGTCGAACGCGGCGACCATCTCGTCCTCGCGCTCGACACCGGGGTAGACGTCCTTGAGCGCCCGCATCCGGTCCAGCCGCAGCACGGCGAGCCCCGCCTCGGTCAGCGTCCCGAGGTCACCACCGGACCCCTTGACCCACATCAGCTCCACATCACCCCCGGTGACGGGGTCGGTCTCGGTGCCCTTGGCGGAGGCGTTGCCTCCCGCGTAGTTGGTGTTCCGCGGATCGGAACCGAGCCGATGGGAACGAGCGATCAGCGCCTCGGCTTCGGGGTGCGGTGCCATGTCTTCCAGTCCTTTTCAAACGAGGGATGAGTATCGAAGGGGCGCGGTGAACTGCGCGGCCGGCCACACCCGGCCCGCAGCCCGCGACGTCACAGAACCCGGCAGCCGCTCACGCCCCCCACCCGGCCTGCTCCCCGCCGATCCGCTCCGCGACAACCTTCTCCGCCCACCCCGACGCCTTGTACGCCTTCAGAGGCTCCGGGTCCAGCCCCATCTCCTGACGCACCTCACGGAGCAGCGGCCGCACATCCGTGTTGTACGCGTCCATCAGCACCGCGTTGGCCTCCAGCACATCCCCCGAGGCCTGCGCCGCGACCAGCGCGTCCCGGTCCACCAGCAGCGCCTTCGCCGTGGCCTCCTGGACGTTCATCACGGACCGGATGATCGCCGGGATCTTCGCCTCGATGTTGTGGCACTGGTCGAGCATGAACGCCACGTCCGACGAGAGCCCGCCCCCGCGCACCACCTCGTACATGATCCGGAAGAGCTGGAACGGGTCGGCCGCCCCGACCATCAGGTCGTCGTCCGCGTAGAACCGGGAGTTGAAGTCGAACCCGCCGAGCTTCCCCTCCCGCAGCAGCGTCGCCACGATGAACTCGATGTTGGTGCCCGGCGCGTGGTGCCCGGTGTCCACGACGACCTGTGCCTTCTCGCCGAGCTTCAGGCAGTGCGCGTACGCCGTGCCCCAGTCCGGGACGTCCGTCGAGTAGAAGGCCGGCTCGAAGAACTTGTACTCCAACAGCATCCGCTGGTCGTCACCGAGCCGCTCGTACACCTCGGCCAGCGCCTCGGCCAGCCGGTCCTGCCGCCCGCGGATGTCGTCCTGCCCGGGGTAGTTGGTCCCGTCGGCGAACCACAGCTTCAGGTCCCTGGAGCCGGTGGCGTCCATGATGTCGACGCACGCCAGCAGGTGGTCCACCGCCTTGCGGCGCACCGCCGCGTCGGGGTGGCAGACGCTGCCCAGCTTGTAGGCGTCGTCCTGGAAGGTGTTGGAGTTGATCGCCCCGACCTGCACGCCCCGCTTCTCGGCGTACTCGGCCAGCGCGGCGTAGTCGTCGACCGTGTCCCACGGGATGTGCAGGGCGACGGTCGGTGCCACGCCCGTGAACTCGTGGACCTTCGCGGCGTCGTCGAGCTTCTCGAACGGGGAGCGCGGCACACCGGCCTGCGCGAACACCTTGAACCGGGTGCCCGAGTTCCCGTACGCCCACGACGGCGTCTCGACTGCCTGCGTCTTCAGCGCGGCCTTCACCGCGGCGAGCTCGGTCACGTCGGCTCCTGATGTCGGGTCGCACCGTCCATGCGTACGACCATGAGTGAAACGATTCAGAACGCGAAGCTATGAGGCTCCCGAAGAGGTGTCAACCCTTCTGGGGGGCCGGGCTCGCCGTGACCCTGTCGTGACCTTCGGCTATCGAAAGTTTTTCGACGCGGACCCATTGACGTGACATGCCCCACCTGCCTAACGTCCCGGCAACCCAGTTGAAACCTTTCACGACGCCGTGAGGGCCGTCCCGCCGGCGTCGTCGAGGAGCCCCCATGACCCACCCGTCCGATACGGGTCCGGCCCCGGTTCTCGCATTGAAGGACGTGTCCAAGTCCTTCGGCGCGGTCCGTGCCCTGCGGGACGTCTCCCTGGAGCTGTTCCCCGGGGAGGTGCACGCCCTCGCCGGTGAGAACGGCGCGGGCAAGTCGACCCTCATCAAGACGCTCGCCGGAGTCCACCGCCCCGACGCCGGCCAGGTGCTGCTCGACGGTGAACCCGTCGTCTTCCACGGCCCCGGCGACGCCCGCGATGCCGGCATCGCCGTCATCTACCAGGAGCCGACCCTCTTCCCCGACCTGTCGATCGCCGAGAACATCTTCATGGGCCGCCAGCCGCGGCGCGCCCTCGGCCGGATCGACCACAAGGCCACCCGCGCCACCACCGCCGACCTGATGCGCCGCCTCGGTGTCGACCTCGACCCCGACCGCCCGGCGCGCGGTCTGTCCATCGCCGACCAGCAGATCGTGGAGATCGCCAAGGCGCTCTCCTTCGACGCCCGCGTCCTGATCATGGACGAGCCGACCGCCGCCCTCACCGGCAGCGAGGTGGCCCGCCTCTTCGGCGTCGTACGCACCCTGCGCGAAGAGGGCGCCGCGGTGCTGTTCATCTCCCACCGGCTGGAGGAGATCTTCCAGATCTGCAAGCGGGTCACCACCCTGCGCGACGGCGCCTGGATCTCCAGCGAGCCGCTCGACGGCATGACCGAGGACGACCTGGTGCGCCGCATGGTCGGCCGCGACCTCGACGAGCTGTACCCGAAGCAGGAGGTCACCCCCGGCGAGGTCGCCCTCAGCGTGCGCCGGCTGACCCGCGAGGGCGTCTTCACCGACGTCTCCTTCGAGGTGCGGCGCGGCGAGATCGTGGGCCTGGCCGGACTGGTCGGCGCCGGGCGCACCGAGGTCGCCCGCGCGGTGTTCGGCGTGGACCGCTGGGACGCCGGGGAGGTCGAGGTGGATGGCCGCGCACTGGTCAACGGCGCGCCGTCGACGGCCATGGCCGCGGGCCTCGCCCTGGTCCCCGAGGACCGGCGCGCCCAGGGTCTGGTGATGGACATGTCCATCGAGCGGAACATCGGGCTCACCGGTCTCCGTACCACCGTCCGGGCCGGACTGATGGACCGCGGCGCCGAGCGCAGCCGCAGCCTCGACTGGGCCGTCAAGCTCCAGGTGAAGTACGCCCGGATCGCGGACGCGGTCGGCACCCTGTCCGGCGGCAACCAGCAGAAGGTCGTCCTCGCCAAGTGGCTCGCCACCGGCCCCAAGGTACTGATCGTCGACGAGCCCACCCGCGGCATCGACGTCGGCACCAAGGCCGAGGTGCACCGGCTGCTGAGCCGGCTGGCCGCCGACGGCGTCGCCGTCCTGATGATCTCCTCCGACCTGCCGGAGGTGCTCGGCATGGCCGACCGGGTCCTCGTGATGCACGAGGGCCGGCTGACCGCCGAGATCCCCCGCGACGAGGCCACCGAGGAGACCGTCATGGCGGCGGCCACCGGGAGGGCCGCGGCATGACCCCGACCACAACGGCCACCCCGTTCGGCCGCCGTACGTTCTCGACCGCGACGCCCACGCCGGGGGCTCGCCGTACGTCCTCGACCGCGACGGCTGCCTCGGAGGGTCGCCGTACGTCCTTGACGGCGGCGGCTGCCTCGGAGGGGTGCCGTACGACTTCGCTCGCGGCGGTCGCCCCGCAGGGCAGCCGTACGTCCTCGACCACGGCGGCCGTCCCCGAGGGTCGCCGTACGACCTCGACCGGAAGGGTCGCCCCCGTGTCCCCGTGCTCCATGGGGAGGGCCGCCGCATGACGGTCACCGCCCCCGACAACGCCCCCGTCGCCGAGCTGCCCGAGGCCGGCGCCACCCGGCTGGTCGACCGCGTCTTCAAGATGCGCGAACTGGCCATCCTGGTCGTCTTCCTGGTGATGATCGCCGTCACCCAGGCGGGCAACAGCGAGTTCCTGTCCGAACAGGGCATCAAGGACCTGCTGCTCAACGCGACCATCCTGGTCCTGGTCGCCACCGGCCAGTCCCTGGTCGTCATCACCCGCAACGTCGACCTGTCGGTCGGCTCCACGCTCGGCATCAGCGCCTTCGCGGCCGGCACCTACCTCCAGGGCGGCGGCAGCTCCGTCGTCGCCATCGCCCTCGCCGTCCTCATGGGCGTCGGCTTCGGCCTGCTCAACGGCCTGCTGGTCAGCCTCGGCCAGGTGCCCGCCCTCGTCGTCACCCTCGGCACGCTGTACATCATCCGCGGCATCGACTCCATCTGGGTCGGCTCCCGCCAGATCACCGCGGCCGACCTGCCCGGCGGCTTCGTCGACTTCGGCTCCGGCGGCATCTCCGCGGTGCCCTACCTCGCGCTGATCGCCCTGGCGGTCGTGGTGGCGACGGCGTACTACCTCAAGCAGTTCGGCGGCGGACGCGAGCTGTACGCGCTCGGCTCCAACCCCGAGGCCGCCCGCCTCGCCGGCATCCCGGTGCGCAAGCGCATCCTGGCCGCCTACACCTTCTGCGGCGCCCTCGCGGGCCTCGCCGGAGCCCTGTACCTGGCCCGGTTCGGCAACGTCGACTCCGGCACCGGCAACGGCTACGAACTCACCGTCGTCAGCGCGGTCGTGGTCGGCGGCGTCGTCTTCACCGGCGGCTCCGGCAGCGTCTACGGCGCCGCCCTCGGCGCTCTGCTGCTGACCAGCATCAACAGCGTGCTGCCCGCCCTCGGCGTCAGCTCGGTCTGGGTGATGGCGATCAACGGCATCCTGCTCATCCTCGCCATCGCGGTCGACCGGATCGTCGCCCTGCGCGTGGCCACCGCCCTGAAGAAGAGGAACGCCCGCCATGGCTGACGCCCCGGCCTCACGCCTCTCGCGCGCCGTCCGCTGGGACACCGTCGTCGGCGCCCTGCTCATCGTGGTCGTCCTGCTGTCCTTCGGCTTCGTCGACGGCTTCGGCAACTCCCTGAACCTGTCGTTCCTGATCGGCAACACCCTGCCGATCGCCCTGATCGCCCTGCCGATGACACTGCTCGTGGTGGCCGGCGAGATCGACCTCTCCGTCGCCTCCACGGCCGGTCTGTCCGGCGCGGTGATGGGCGCCCTGTGGAACCAGGGCATGACCATCGAGACGATCATCCCGCTCTGCCTCGTCCTCGGCGTCGTCTGCGGGCTCGTCAACGGCCTGCTGGTGACCCGGCTCGGCCTGCCCTCGCTCGCCGTCACCATCGGCACCATGGCCGCCTACCGGGGCATCGCCCAGATCGTGCTCGGCTCCGACGCGGTCACCGACTTCCCCTCGCAGTACCTGGACTTCGCCGCCGGACGGATCGGGGACACCTTCATCCCGTACGCCCTGCTGCCCTTCCTGGTCCTGCTGGCCATCGCCGTGGTCGCGCTGCACGCCACCCCGTTCGGCCGGGCGCTGTTCGCGATCGGCGCCAGCGAGGAGGCCGCCCGGTTCGCCGGCATCCGGGTCAAGCGGCAGAAACTGATGCTGTTCGTCCTCACCGGCCTGCTCTCCTCCCTCACCGGCGTCTTCTGGGCCCTGCACTACGCCAGCGCCCGCTTCGACAACGCCACCGGCCTCGAACTCTCCGTCGTCGCCGCCGTCCTGCTCGGCGGCATCGACTTCGACGGCGGCAAGGGCACCCTCGGCGGCGCCATCGCCGGTGTCTTCCTGCTCGGCGCGCTGCAGAACGTGATGAGCCTCCAGGACGTCTCCGCCCAGTCGCAGATCGTCGTCACCGGCGTCCTGCTCGTGCTGTCCGTGCTCGGCCCGAGGGTCGCGCGCCAGATCTCCGTCGCGAGGGCGGGCCGCCGGGCAGGGTCGGCGCCACCCCTGCCGAAGACGCCCGCACCCACTTCGTAACACGTCTCCCTAAGGACTCCGCCATGCGCAAGTCGTCGATCCGCCGTACCTGTGCGGCCCTGGCCGCCGTCACCTCCCTCGCCCTCGCGGTCACCGCCTGCGGCGGCACCACCAAGAAGGACGTCGAGAACGAGGGCGGCTCCGCCGCCGCGGCCGGCAAGGCCGACCCGAACGCCGCGACCAAGAAGGGCCTGACCGTCGGCTTCCTGCCGAAGCAGGTCAACAACCCGTACTTCACCGTCGCCGACAAGGGCGGCGAGAAGGCCCTGAAGGAGCTTGGCTCCACCTACAAGGAGGTCGGCACCTCCAGCGGCACCGACACCGCCGGCCAGGTCTCCTACGTCAACACGCTCACCCAGCAGCAGGTCGACGCGATGGCCGTCTCCGCGCAGGACCCCGGCGCCCTGTGCACCGCCCTGAAGCAGGCCATGAAGAACGACATCAAGGTCGTCACCTACGACTCGGACGCCAACCCCGAGTGCCGCAACGCCTTCATCTCCCAGGCCTCCGCCGACGACCTCGGCCGCACCCAGGTGCAGCTGCTCGCCGAGCAGATCGGGGGCAAGGGCGAGATCGCGATCCTGTCCGCCGCGCAGACCGCGACGAACCAGAACGCCTGGATCGAGATCATGAAGGACGAGCTGAAGGACCCCAAGTACAAGGACATCAAGCTGGTCAAGGTCGCCTACGGCGACGACGACGCCCAGAAGTCGTTCCAGCAGACCCAGGGCCTGCTCCAGGAGCACCCGAACCTGAAGGGGATCATCTCCCCGACCACCGTCGGCATCAAGGCCGCCGCCCAGTACCTGTCCGGCTCCAAGTACAAGGGCAAGGTCAAGCTGACCGGCCTCGGCACCCCCAACGACATGCGCAAGTACGTCAAGAACGGCACCGTCGACGAGTTCGAGCTGTGGGACCCGGCCAAGCTCGGCGAACTGGCCGCCCGCACCGCCGTCGCCCTGGCCTCCGGCCAGATCACCGGCAAGGAGGGCGAGACGTTCAAGGCCGGCGACATGGGCGAGTACACCATCGGCGCGGACGGCGTGATCAACCTCGGCAAGCCCACCGTCTTCGACGCCGAGAACATCGACCAGTACGACTTCTGACGGCCAGTCGGTCCACCAAGGAGGAGCGGTACTTCATGCAGCGCGTCTGTTTCCTGCTCAAGGTCCGCGAGGACAAGCTCGCCGAGTACCGCGAACGCCACGCCGCCGTGTGGCCGGAGATGCAGCAGGCTCTCTCGGCCACCGGCTGGCACAACTACTCCCTCTTCCTGAGAGACGACGGCCTGCTCGTCGGCTACCTGGAGACCGAGGACTTCGAGGCCGCCCAGGCAGGCATGGCGGCCACCGAGGTCAACGCCCGGTGGCAGGCGGAGATGGCCCCCTTCTTCGAGTCCCTGGACGGCGACCGCCCGGACGAGGCGATGAAGCCGCTCACCGAAGTGTTCCACCTCGCCTGAACACCCACGGAGCCCCCGCATGAGACGACGCACCCTGCTGGCCGGCGCCCTCGCCGCCCCCGTCCTCACCAGCGGCACCGCCCGCGCCGCCGCCACCCCCGGCCCCTCCGTCACCTGGACGGGCACCACCACCCTGGACACCCGGGCCATCTACTTCGTGTCCTACGACGGCCTGGTCAACAACAACTCCTTCCAGAAGAACGGCCTGCTCACCTACAAGGGCCACCAGTACGCGGCCTGGTACACCGCCGACCGCGACGCGGTCGTCGCCCGCCGCGGACTGGGGGACACCACCTGGCAGACCCTCCGCATCGGCCACACCCTGCGCTACGACGACTCCCACAACGTCATCTCCATGGGCGTCTCCCGCACCGACGGCCGCCTCCACCTCAACCTGGACTCCCACAGCGACGGCTTCACCTACGTCAAGTCCGCCGCCGGGCTCCTGGACCGCCCGACCCGCAAGAGCTGGACCGCCGACAGCTTCGGCACCCCGCAGTCCACGCTCGACGGCCTCGCCCTCACCACCCAGTTCACCTACCCGCAGTTCGTCGCCACCCCCGAGGGCCGCCTCCAGCTCAGCTACCGCGCCGGCGTCTCCGGCAACGGCCGCAACGCGCTCGCCGAGTACGACGGCACCCGGTGGACGGCGCTGGGGGAGTGGAGCGCCGCCACCGGCACCTACACCAGCGAGCACGGCAGCTCCACCGCCCGCAACATGTACCTGCACGGCATCGACTACGACCGGCGCGGCCGGCTGCACGCCTTCTTCACCTGGCGCGAGCAGAACGCCGCCGTGATGTGCTCCCCGGGCGGCCTCACCAACCACGACACCGGCTACGTGTACTCCGACGACCGGGGCCGCACCTGGCGCAACGACGCCGGGGCTGCCGTGGCCACCACCGGCGGCTCCGACCTCGTCTCCGTCACCGACCCCGGCCTGGTGGTGGACCCGCTCGACCCCGACCACTCCCTGATGAACCAGGAGAGCCAGGCCACCGACTCGGCCGGCCGCCCGCACGCGATCATCTCGTACGTCCCCGGCCGCTTCGGCCAGTGCACCACCGACTACGTCGCCGACCGCACCGCCCACGGCCGCGCCTTCCACCTGCGCAAGAACGCCGCCGGCACCTGGCAGAAGACCGAGATCCCCGTCCCGCTCGGCTCCAGCCAGCGCACCCGGCTGGTCCTGGACCGGTACGACAACGCCTACGCGGTCCTCCCCTACGGCCGCATCGCCGCCGCCTCGCAGGCGTCCGGGTACACCGACTGGCGGCTGCTGTACGACGGCGCGGACCTGAACGCCTTCGGCGAGGTCCTCGTCGACGAGACACGCGTGCCCCAGGACGGGGTGCTCTCGGTGCTGTACCAGGAGCGGTCCACCGGCACCACGCCCTCCCCGCTGCACGTCGTGGACTTCCGGCTGCCCGTGTGACGGCGGCCCTTCCGGGGCGGCGACGGTAGTGTGAAGGTTCCCCGGCCGCCGCCCCGCGTCGCCCCAGCATTCCCCTAGCTCGACCCTGGAGGTCCCTCCCCGATGGCCCAGTCGGTGGGTATCAAGGACGTCGCCCGTGCCGCCGGAGTCTCCGTGGGCACGGTCTCGAACGTCATCAACCGCCCGGACACCGTCGCCACCGAGACCCGGGCGCGCGTGCTCTCGGCGATCGACCGGCTCGGCTACGTCCGCAGCGAGTCCGCGCGCCAACTGCGCGCCGGCCGCAGCCGGATCATGGGCCTGCTCGTCCTCGACATGGGCAATCCCTTCTTCGTCGACGTCGCCCGCGGCGCCGAGCGCGCCGCCCGGGACGCCGGACTCGGCGTGATGGTCTGCAACAGCGCCCAGAACCCCGGCGAGGAGGCCGAGTACCTCTCCCTCTTCGCCGAACAGCGGGTGCGCGGCGTCCTGCTCACCCCGGCCGACGCCACCGGCCGCAACATCGACGCCTTCCGGCGGCACAACATCCCCTTCGTGCTGGTCGACCGGGTCGCCGAGGGCACCACCGAGTGCTCGGTCTCCGTCGACGACATCGCGGGCGGCGCGCTGGCCGTGCGCCACCTCGTCGACGCCGGACACCGCTCCATCGCCTACGTCAGCGGCCCGCCAGGGCTCAACCAGGTCCACGACCGCCGCACCGGCGCCCTGCGCGCCCTCACCGAGGCCGGCCTCGGCCCCGACGCGCTGCGCGAACTGCCCACCGAACGGCTCGACGTCGCCGCGGGCCGGGACGCCGGCGCCCGCCTCCTCGGCCTCGCCGACCGGCCCACCGCCGTGTTCTGCGCCAACGACCTGCTCGCCCTCGGCGTCCTCCAGGCCATGTACGCGGCCGGGGTGGGCGTCCCCGACGACCTCGCCATCGTCGGCTACGACGACATCGAGTTCGCCGCCGCCGCGGCCGTCCCCCTCACCTCCGTACGCCAGCCCGCCCAGACCATGGGCGCGCTCGCCGCCGACCTGCTCCTGGAGGAGACCGAGGCGGAGGCGACGGGGGCACCGCACGAGCACCGCAAGGTCGTGCTCCAGCCCGAACTGGTGGTGCGGCGCTCCAGTCTCGCCGCCCGCTGACCACCCGCCGCGCAGGATCTCCCGGTCCCGGGGTCGGCGACCGGACGACCCTGTGCTGAACTGGGGCACGGCCGGAAAACCGTCCGCCCCAGCAGACCGGGAGTCCTCGTTGAGCGTCAGCTACCGCCAGCCCGGCGTCGTCCTCACCGACCGCCGCTTCACCGTCCCCCTCGACCACGCCGACCCCGGCGGGGAGACGATCGAGCTGTACGCCCGCGAGGCCGTCGCCGGCGACAAGGCGGACCGGGACCTGCCGTGGCTGCTCTACCTCCAGGGCGGCCCCGGCTTCGGAGCCAACCGCTTCATCGGCAAGCCGGCCTGGCTCGGCCGCGCCCTCGCGGAGTACCGCGTCCTCCTGCTCGACCAGCGCGGAACGGGCGCCTCCACCCCCGCCAACCGGCAGACCCTCCCGCTGCGCGGCGGCCCCGCCCAGCAGGCCGACCACCTCACCCGCTTCCGCACCGACTCCATCGTCCTGGACTGCGAGGCGATCCGCCCCCAGGTCACCGGCGGCGCCCCCTGGACCGTCCTCGGCCAGAGCTTCGGCGGCTTCTGCACCGTCGCCTACCTCTCCCTGGCCCCCGAGGGCCTGGCCACCGCCCTGATCACCGGCGGCCTGCCCTCCCTCGACGCCCACGCCGACGACGTCTACCGGGCCGCCTACCCCCGTGTCGAACGCAAGGTCGCCGCCCACTACGCCCGCTACCCCCAGGACGTCGAACGCGCCCGCCGCATCGCCGACCACCTCCTCACCCACGACGTGGTCCTGCCGAACGGTTACCGGTTCACGGTGGAGGCGTTCCAGTCGCTGGGCATCATGCTCGGCACCGGCGAGGGCAGCCACCGCCTGCACTTCCTGCTGGAGGACGCCTTCGTCCGCACCCCCGGCGGCCACGAACTGTCCGACGCCTTCCAGGAACAGGTACAGGGCCTGCTGTCGTTCGCGGCCAACCCGCTGTACGCGCTGATCCACGAGGTGATCTACGCCCAGGACGCCCGCCCGACCAACTGGTCGGCCGAGCGCGTCCGCGCCGAGTTCCCGCGCTTCGACGCCGCCAAGGCCCTCGCGGGCGACGAACCGCTGCTGTTCACCGGCGAGACCATCCACCCCTGGATGTTCGACTGCGACCCGGCCCTGCGCCCGCTGCGCGAGACCGCCGACCTGCTCGCCGCCCGCACCGACTGGACGCCGCTGTACGACCCGGCCCGCCTCGCGGCCAACGAGGTGCCCGTCGCCGCCGCCGTCTACCACGACGACATGTACGTCGACACCGGCCACGCCTTGACCACCGCCCGCGGCATCCGCGGCCTGCGCACCTGGGTCACCGACGAGTTCGAGCACGACGGCGTCCGGGCCGGCGGCCCCCGCGTCCTGGACCGGCTGCTCGCCCTCGCCCGCGACGAGGTCTGAGCACCGCGCGCGCCGACGCCGGGCGCGCTGTCAGTGGGCCGGGCTAGTCTGCGGAGCATGACCGAGCCGACGACGTCTGCTTCACCCCTGGAGCCCATGCCCGACGACTGGCGGCGCGCCCTCGCCGTCGTGGCCCACCCGGACGACCTGGAGTACGGCTGCTCGGCGGCGATCGCCGTGTGGACCGACGCGGGCCGCGAGGTGGCCTACGTCCTCGCCACCCGCGGCGAGGCGGGCATCGACACCCTCCCGCCCGCCGAGTGCGCCCCGCTGCGCGAGCGCGAGCAGCGGGCGAGCGCCGCCGTGGTCGGCGTGACGGAGGTCGAGTTCCTCGACCACCCGGACGGCGTCGTCGAGTACGGCACCGCGCTGCGCCGGGACATCGCCGCCGCGATCCGCCGGCACCGCCCCGAACTCGTCATCACCCTCACCCACCGGGAGGAGGTCTGGGGCGGGACGTACTGGAACACCCCGGACCACGTGGCCGTCGGCCGGGCCGCGCTGGACGCGGTGGCGGACGCCGGCAACCGCTGGATCTTCCCCGAGCTGACCGACCAGGGCCTCCAGCCGTGGAACGGCGTCCGCTGGGTCGCCGTCGCCGGCTCCGACACGCCCACCCACGCCGTGGACGTCACGGACGGTCTGGAGCGCGCGGTCCGCTCCCTGCTGGAACACCGCACCTACATCGAGGCGCTGACCGACCAGGACCCGGAAGAGTACGTCCGCGACATCGTCCTGCCGTACGCGCGGACCACCGGGGAGCGGTTCGGCGGCCGGCCGGCGGTCGCGTTCCAGGTGTTCGGCCGGTGACCGGCGTGGACGCCGCGGAGCGGCTGGCCGACCGGTTCGAGGAGCACCGCGGCCGCCTCGGCGCGGTGGCCTACCGCATGCTCGGCTCCCTGACCGAGGCGGAGGACGCCGTACAGGAGGCATGGATACGGCTGGCCCGTACCGGCGCCGACGGCATCGACAACCTCGGTGGCTGGCTGACCACCGTCACCGGCCGGATCTGCCTCGACATGCTGCGCTCCCGCGCCACCCGCCGCGAGGAGCCGATGGCCGAGGACCCCGGTACGTTCGTCCCGGACCCGCTGCTCACGCCGTTTCCGTCCGGCGACCCGGAGCAGGAGGCGCTGCACGCCGACTCGGTGGGCACGGCCCTGCTGGTGGTGCTGGAGACCCTGGAGCCCGCCGAGCGGCTGGCGTTCGTCCTGCACGACATGTTCGCGGTGCCGTTCGACGACATCGCGCCGGTCGTGGAGCGCTCCCCGGCCGCCACCCGGCAGCTCGCCAGCCGTGCCCGGCGCCGGGCACGGAACGCGGCCCCGGGCGCCGACCCCGACCTGGGCCGGCAGCGCAAGGCACTGGAGGCGTTCATGGCCGCCAGCCGCGCCGGCGACCTCGCGGCGCTGGTCGCCGTCCTCCACCCGGACGTGGTGCTGCGGGCGGACGCCGGCAGCTCCCTGTCCCGGCTGGTGCGCGGTGCCCGTACGGTGGCCGAACAGGCCAGGCTCTTCCGCCAGGACGCCCTCCGGACACGGTTCGTGCTGGTCAACGGCGCGGTCGGGGTGGTGGCCCGGCGTGCCGGGCAGCCCGTGTCCGTGCTGACCGTCACCGTCGTCGACGGCCGGATCACCGAGCTGTACATCCTGGCCGACAGCGACCGCCTCGACCGCCTGGAGCTGCCCGACGCATAAATCCGACGAGCGTCGAACGGACGTTCCGTATGCTGGCGGCCATGCGGAACGACACGGCCGAGCGGCCGTCCCTCGGGGACCTGCGAGGCGACTGCGCCCGGTGCTTCGGCTTGTGCTGTGTCGCCCTGCCGTTCGCCGCCTCGGCGGACTTCGCCTTCGACAAGGAGGCCGGCCGGCCCTGTCCGAACCTCGGCGACGACCACCGCTGCGGCATCCACGACCGGCTGCGGCAGTGCGGCTTCACCGGCTGCACGGTCTACGACTGCTTCGGCGCGGGGCAGCGGGTCTCGCGGGTCACCTTCGGCGGGGCGGACCGGCGGACCGGCGCCATGCACGAGGTGTTCCCGCTGGTGCGGCAGTTGCACGAACTGCTCTGGTACCTCACCGAGGCGCTGACCCTGCCGGCCGCCCGCCCGGTCCGCGGCGACCTGCGCCGGACGCGGGAGCGGACCGAGCGGCTGGCGGGCGGCACCCCGGAGGAGCTGGCCGCGCTCGACGTGACGGCCCACCGTCGGCAGGTCGACGTACTCCTGCTGCGCGTCAGTGAGCTGGCGCGGGCCCGGTCCGGTGGCCGCGGGAAGAGCCGCCGGCGTGCCGACCTGCTGGGCGCCCGGCTGCGCGGGGCCGATCTGCGGGGCGCCGACCTGCGCGGGGCCTGTCTCATCGCGGCCGACCTGACCGGCGCCGACCTGCGCGGCGCGGACCTCATCGGAGCGGACCTCAGGGACACCGACCTGACGGACGCGGACCTGACGGGGGCGTTCTTCCTGACCCAGCCCCAGGTGAACGCGGCCCGGGGGAGTTCCGGCACCCGGCTGCCGGGGTCAGTCACCCGCCCGGTGCACTGGACAGCGGAACTCTGACGGCTCCGGCTCCGGCTCCGGTTCCGGCTCCGGTTCCGGCTCCTGGCCCGGTGCGGGCACCGCCGGCGCCTCGGACAGGCCGGAAGCGAAGGGCGTGCCGGAAACGACGGACGTGACGGACGTGACGGACGTGACGGCCCGCCGCCGTTCGGGGCGCAGCCGCAGTCCCTCCGGCATCAGAGTCAGCCGCTCGGTCACCCGCAGCCGGTACTCCGGGTCCGGCCGCAGGTCGTAGCGGCGCAGCAGCAGCCCGAGGACCAGGGTGGCCTCGTGCAGCGCGAACTGCCGCCCGATGCAGGCCCGCGCGCCCGTCCCGAACGGCTTGAAGGTGTGCGGGGCACGGGACCGTACGGCCGCCGCCTCGAACCGGTCCGGGTCGAACCGCTCGGCGTCCGGCCCCCACACCTCGGGGTCGCGGTGCAGCATCGGCGTGAGGACCAGGGCCCACGCGCCGTGCCGCATCGGATGGACACCGCCGAGCACCGTGTCCGCGCGGGCCTCCCGGGCGAAGGCGGGCGCGGTCGGCCACAGCCGCAGCGACTCGTCGAGGACCCGGCGGACGTAGCGCAGCTTCGCCACCTGTTCGTAGCCCGGGGCCGCCGTGCCGCCCCACACCCGGTCCACCTCGGCGCGGGCCCGGTCGGCCACCTCGGGATGCCGGGAGAGGTAGTGCAGGGCGAAGGAGAGCGCGCCCGAGGTCGTCTCGTGTCCGGCCACCAGGAAGGTGATGACCTGGCGGCGCACGTTCCGCGCCGACAGCCGCTCCCCGGTGTCGGGATGGGCCGTCTCCAGCATCCGGTCGAGCAGATCCCCGTGCCCCTGTCCGGTGCGGCGGGCGCGGACCAGGTCGTCGACGGTGCGGTTCAGAAAGGCGATGTCGGCCGCGTTGCGGCGGCTCGCGCGGCGCAGCAGCCACGGGGCGAGCGGGCCGGGCACGGTGTTGCGGCGCTGCGCGAAGGTGAGCGCGCCGACCATCGCGGTCACGAAGGGATGCGGCCGGGACCGTTCGAAGGACCCGAAGTCGTGCCCGAACCCGGTGCGCGCGATCGTCTCCAGCGTCAGCTTGGTCATGTCCCCGGGCACGTCGACCGCCCGGCCCGCCGCTCCCGCGCGGTCCCAGTGGGCGAGGAGCCGGTCCGCCACGTCCAGCATCAGCGGGTGGTAGCCGGCCATCGCCTCACGGCTGAAACCCGGGGCGAGGACGTCGTGCGCGAGCTGCCAGTTGGGCTCGTGGTTGTACGCCGTGAACAGCCCGTCCCCGGCGACCGGGCGCAGATTGGCCACGCCCAGGCCGACGTGCTTGGCGAACCGCGCGTCGTCCGCCAGCTCGGCCGCGAGGGCCGCGCCCCACACGAACACGAACTCCTTGCCGAAGGCCCGCCGCCGGAAGATCGGCCCCAGCCGCTCCGCCTGGCGCATCGTGCCCTGGAGGGGAGTACGCCGGCTCGCGCCGAGCACGTCCCCGAGCAGCGGGAGCCGGTGCGGCGGACGGGGTATTCGCCCCAGCTCCGGCCAGCCCAGTTCGGCGCTGCGGAACCCTTTCGGCAGTCCGTCCCTCGTCTCCGCCATGACGCTGTCTCCGTCTGTAGGTGGGGGTGTGGTGTGCGGGGTGTGGTGCGCGGGATGTTGTACGTGGGTTCAATAGTGCGCCGCCTCAGTCTCGGCCCGTTGTTGAATCCGCGTCAAGTAAGGTGCGGGCATGGCCGCCAACCAGGGTGAGCGTGTCCGCCGCCGGCTCAGCACCGGGGAACGCCGGGAGCAACTGCTGTCGGTGGGGGCGCGACTGTTCTCGGAGAGCCCCTACGACGAGGTGTGGATCGAGCGGGTCGCCGAGATCGCGGGCGTCTCCCGGGGCCTGCTCTACCACTACTTCCCGACCAAACGGGACTTCTTCGCGGCGGTCGTCGAGCGCGAGAGCGAGCGGATGCTGCGGATGACGGCGGCGGTGCCCGGCGTCCCGGTGCGCGAACAACTCGCCGCCGGCCTCGACGCGTATCTGCGGTACGTCGAGGAGCACGCGCACGGCTACCGGGCCTTTCACCGCGCCGACGCCGCGGGGGATCCCGCCGTGCGCCGCGTCTACGGGCAGGCGCTGGCCGCCCAGCAGCGGCAGATCCTGGCCGCGCTGGCCGCCGACCCCGGCTTCGGCGCGGAGTTCGCGGGGCGGCCCGATGTCCGGCTGGCGGTCATGGGCTGGCTGGCCTTCACCACCGCCATCTGTCTGGAGTGGCTGCGCGAGGGGGAGCCGGCCCGGGAAGACGTGCGCGACCTGTGCTCCCGCGCGCTGTTCGGCGCGCTCGCGCCCTGACGCGGCACGCCCCGCACCCTGAAGGTCTCGTAAAGATCACGCGTCCTGGTTGGCGCACACCCCGATCTTCGGTAGGTTAGGTAAGGCTTACCTAAGGAGGTTGGGATGGCAGACAGCCAGACCTGGACTGCCGCGCCCGCGGCGGCGGAGCGTGCCCGGTCCGTGCTCGCCGCCGCGTGGTCCTGCGCGGTGACCGCGGAGGGAGGGCGCGAGGAGTTCGTCGGCGCGCACTCCGTGGCGGACGACGGCCGGGTGCTGCTGCACGTGCCCGAGGACAGCGCCCTGCTCGGGGCGGCGATCTGCGCGCCCAGAGGGGAGCCCTCGGCCGTCCTGGAGTTCGCCGACGTCGCGCCCGTCCCGGTGCGCGGCAGGATCCGGGCCCGGCTGTGGATGGCGGGCTGGATGGCCGTCGAGGAGGGCCACCTGGCCTTCCACCCCACGCGCGTGGTGCTGCGTCAGCAGTCCGGTTCCGTGGTGGTCGACCGGGACGAGTTCGGCGCCGCGAAACCCGACCCGCTGGCCACGGCCGAGGCCCGGCTGCTGACCCACCTCGCCGACTGCCACGGTGACGCGGTGGAGCGGCTCACCCGGCTCGTCGACCCCGACAGCCTGCACGGCGTCGTCCGGGTCCGGCCGCTCGCCGTCGACCGGCACGGGCTGACGCTGCGCATCGAACGCGCCGGTGCCCACGGTGACGTACGCCTGCCGTTCCACCGGCCCGCCGACGACGTCGCGCAGCTCACCGAGCGCATGCACGTACTGCTCACCCAGGCGAGCGGCGCGTCCTGCCCGCGCGTGCTCCAGCGCCGGCGCGCGGAGGGCGACGGCTGAGGCGGGCGGCTCGCCGGCGGTGGCGGGGGCACGCGACAGCAGGCCGTACTTCCTCGCGCCGCCCTGCCCCGCGCCCCCTCGGGCCGGTCATCCGCCGGAGGCCCCCCGCTTGCGCCGCAGCGGGCGCCTGCCGCGCAACCAGTCCCGCAGCCGGGCCAGCCGGGGCCGGCGTTCGCGTTGCTCCCGCGTGTGGCGGTCCAGTTCCTCCAGCAGCCGGCGCGACCGGTGCTCGGTGTCCATCTCGTCGATGATGCGGTTGACCTCGGTCAGCACCGCGCCCTGGAGCTGCCAGAGCCGGGAGTCGCGCCGCACCTCCTCCAGGAGCAGTTGGGCGAGCTTGTCCCGGGTCACCGCGGCCTGCCGCAGTTCGGCGGTCAGCCGCTCCTCCGCGGACTCGGCGTTCTCGCTGGCGCTGGTGGTGACCAGCACCGCGAAACTGACCACCGCGTCCCCGATCTCGGACAGCAGCTGTTCCACGGTGGCGCCTGTCTCCGCCGGGAACAGCGGCTCGGGCTCGCGTTCCTTGGCCAGGTCGGTCAGCGTGCGCGCCAGCACCCGCAGGACGACCGTGCAGATCTCCAGCGTGTCCAGGCCCGTGCGCAGCACCACCCGGTGCAGCAGCCCCTCGCGCACCCGCGGGTTGAACCGCAGACTGTCCTCCGCCTGCCGCAGGTCCTCGTCCACCTCGGCGATGTCGTGGTCCAGTGCGCGGGCCTCGTGCAGCCGCGCCGCCGCCTGCAGGAACGGGGTGTTGTCGGCGGCCTCCTCGCCCACCCGCAGCATCAGCTGCCTCAGCCGCCGCGCCAGATTCTCGATCGACGCGCCGGCCTGTTCCACCCACACCGGGGGAGCGAGGACCAGGTTGAAGGCCAGTCCGACGATCGCCCCGATCAGTGTCTCCACCACCCGGGCCCACGCCAGCGCCCCGTGCGCGGTCACCCCGAGCACCAGCATGGCGCTGATCGCCACCTCGGCCGTGAACTCGTGCGCCCGCACCAGATGGCCGACACCCAGGGCGGCCACGATGATCAGGGCCAGGCTCCACCAGCTCAGTCCCACCACCGAGCTGAAGATGATGGCCACCAGGACGCCCGCCACCACGGCGTTCACACGGCGGATGCTCATCTTCAGCGTGGCGTACAGGGTGACCTGCACGACCAGCAGCGCGGTGAGGGGAGCGGTGAGCGGCGCGGGTTCGGGACTCAGCCGCACCGCGATCACATAGGCGATCGACGCGGCGGCCGCCGAGCGGAACGCCTGCACCACCACGGGGTCGCGGTGCGCCGTCTTCAGCGACCGCGCCAGGGACACCGACCTCTCACGTACATCAAGCATCCTCGGGTCTGTTCCCCTTCCCCAGGTGCAACGAACGTCTATGGACAAAACGGACCGTAGCCGGAGGCGCAGGAGTCACCCCGCTCCCACGCGCCACGCGGGGCCGGACGTGTGGCGCGGGCCCAGGCGCCCGAACGGTGTCGGAACGGTGCCGGAAGGTGCCGCGAATGTGGCGGAACCTGTGGAAAACCTCAGTGACCGCCCGCGGTTTTCCGCAGTCGAAGACGGGGGCCGGCCTCATGGCGCCGGCCGTCCGCGGCGCGGCAGCCTTGGATCATGAGAAAGCAAGGCATGGCGCGACACATGGCAATGGCCCTGACGCTGCCCGTCGTCCTCGGCACGCTCACTCTCGGAGCCCCGGCCGTGGCGGCGGTCCCACCGTCCCCGCCGTCCTCACCGTCCTCCGCCCGGCCGGTGACAGAGCCGGGACCGGCGGCCGTGGCGGCACTCGACCGGGCCGCCCACCCGTTACGCACCGTGGAACCGGGCGGTGACACACGTGACCTGCGCCCCCTGGGCGAGATGACCGGTGACGCCCGGGTCGTCGGACTGGGCGAGGCCACGCACAGCACCCACGACTTCTTCGCCCTCAAGGACCGTGTCTTCCGCCACCTGGTGACGGAGCGGGGCTTCCGTACCTTCGCCCTGGAGGCGAGCTGGAGCACCGGCCTGCGGCTCGACGACTACGTGGTGCACGGCAGGGGCGACCCCCGGCGCATCATGCGGGACGAGTTCCAGCGCGACTACCTGTGGTGGAACAACACCGACTACCTGAAACTCGTCGAGTGGATGCGGAGGTACAACGTGCGGCATCCCGACGATCCCGTGCGCTTCCTGGGCGACGACATCGCCTGGACCGGCCCGGAGGTCTACGACGAGGTCATGGAGTACGTCGCCGGACATCATCCCGCCCTGAGCGCGCGTGTCGCCGAGCTGTACCGAGGGCTGAGGCCCGCCGTGCCGACGGGGACCTACATCGAGGAATACCTCGGCAAGCCCTACGTCGAGCGCCGCGAGGCGGCCGACCGCACCGGGGAGGCCCTGCGGCTGCTGGAGCGGCAGGGCCCCGACGGCGACCGCGCGGGGTACGACCGGGCCGTCCAGCAGGCCACCGCCATCGACCGGACCGCCCGGCAGTACGCCTTCGACTTCGACGACCCGGCGCAGACCGCCGCGGCGATGCGCTACCGGGACGAGGCGATGGCCGACAACGTCCTGTGGTGGCAGCGCCGCACCGGCACCAAGGTGCTGCTGTCCGCGCACAACGCCCATGTCTCCTACGAGACGATGGACCCGAGGCACTACCCGAGGATGCAGGGTGCCTTCCTGCGCGACCGTCTCGGCGCCGACTACGTCAGCGTCGGTCTCACCTTCGACCGGGGCTCGTTCAACGCCACCGGACAAGACGGTGCCATTCACCGCTGGACGCTCGGACCGGCGGGCCCCGGCGGCAACGAGCACATCCTGGACCGGGTGCGGCACCGCGACTACCTGGTCGACCTGCGGACCGTCGGCCCCCCGGCGGCGGCCTGGCTCCGCGAGGCCCGGCCGACCCGCAGCATAGGCACCGACTATCCGGACGGCCCCTACGACATCGCGCTCGCCCGTGCCCACGACGTGCTGATCCACCTCCACGAAGTCGAGGCGGCCCGGCTGCGCGACCGTTAGGCCGTCAGTTTGCCGAGAAACGCGTCCAGGTTGCCCAGCGTCCGGGCGACCTGCTCCTCCAGGCTGAGACTCTCCTCGAACCGGGCCCCGTTCTCCGGCACCTTCTTGCCCCGCAAGTACAGGGAGCAGGCGAGGTCGGTGCACATGTACAGCCCGACCGAGTTGCCCTCGCGCCCGGCCGGCCCCGCCTTGCGGGCGGTCATCAGCGAGACCCCGCCGCGCGGATGGGTCGTCAGGCACAGCGAACACAGGCTGCGCTGCAGGACGCCACGCCGGCCCGGCTGGAAGCGCAGCGCCACGCCGACGGGGCGGTCCTCGCGCTCGGCGACCAGATAACTCCGGTCGGGTGCGCCCGGGTCCCGCCACCCCAGGAAGTCCAGGTCGTCCCAGGGGCGGTCGCCCAGATCGCGGGGCAGGGGCAGCCGCTTGGCCTCGCCCTTCGAGCAGTTGACGAAGGACGTGCGGATGTCCCGCTCGTCGAGTGGTCTCATGGAGGTCTCCGAAAACCTAGGGGTCTGCATCCCAAGGGTCTGCACCCCAGGGGTCTCAAACCTAGGGGGTCTAGGAACCGGCCCACCGTAGGCAGCCGCGCCTGGACGAGGCCACCGAATATTCCGGGCGGGCTCGGTTCGGAGCCGAGGGCGTCGCTTCAAGGTTTCGCCGGGCGGCGCGGAGGTACCCCGGCATCGCTCGTACGAGCGCGACCGACCACAGCCAGCAGCACGACATGGAACGTCCGGAACGCGGACGGACCGGAGGGAGAGCGCCGTGACCGACCACCGTGCCGAAGGACCCGGGGAGAACGGTGCTCCGGTGCCCCGTGACATGCCGGACCAGCAGGCCGACGCGGGGGAGGACCCCTGGGACGTCGCCCCCGGTCTCGCGGCACGTGAGAGCGGCGCCGACGCGGACGACACCGAGAGCGGTGACGATGCCGAGGACGGGGCCACCGGGGCCACCGGCGTGCCGGACGCCGATGTGCCGGACACCGACGAGGCGGGGACGGGGCGGCAGGGAGCGCCGCACTCGGGAGCGGTCCACCCCGAGCACCCCGTACCGGACGAGTCCTCCGGCTGAGCTGGGCGCAGCGGGGGAGGAGGGCGCCCACCGGACGGCCCGTCCGTCGACCCGGCCGTCGGGTCGGGCCGTCCGGTGGGTCGGGCCGTCCGGTGGGCGAGGTCAGCCGGCCTTGCGTCCCCGCAGCGGTTCCGTCGGACCGCCGGCGCCCTCCCCGAACCCCTGGAGGAACTCCGCCAGCACCTCGGTGGCCGTGTGCTCCGGGCGCCAGCCCAGTTCCGCACGGGCCCGGCCGCAGTCCAGCAGCGGAAGCCGCAGTACCGCGTCGAACAGGTGCGGCGAGGCCGGCAGCAGACGCAGCCCCCAGGCGGCGGCGATCGCCGAACGTGCGGCGGACCGGGGCAGCCGGACCCGCCGCGGCGTACCGACCAGTTCGCCGAGCAGTTCCGCGTCGACCGGCGGGTCGGCCGCCAGGTTGAAGGGGCCCCGGGCGTCGGCGGAGCGGACCGCGAGCCGGTAGGCGTCGGCGGCGTCATCGGTGTGCAGAACCTGCATCCGCAGGCCCGGGATGTCCGGCAGGAAGGGCAGCAGATCCGGGCGGGCCAGCGGACCGGGCAGGTACCTGCCGCCGAAGATCCGGCGCTGCTCGCTCGCCGACTGCCGTTTGAACAGGAAGGCGGGACGCATCCGGACGACCCGGATCCCGGGGTGGTCGCGTTCGAAGACGTCCAGGGTGCGCTCCAGGTAGGCCTTCTCCCGGCAGTACGCCGCGTCGGGCCAGCCGTGTGTGGGCCAGGACTCGTCCACCGCCCGGTCCTTCGGGCCCGGCGAGTACGCGCCGACCGACGAGGCGTGCACCAGGGCCGGCACCCCGGCCGCGGCCACCGCCTCGAACACCCGGATGGAGCCGAGCACGTTCGTGCGCCATGTCGTGGCCGGGTCGTGCGTCGGCTGGAACGCCCAGGCCAGATGGACGACCGCGTCCGCTCCCGAGAACCAGCCGGTCAAGTCGGCCCGCTCGGCGGCGAGGTCGACCGCGGCCCACTCGGTCTTCGCCGGTGACCAGTCGGGGATCCGCCGGGCCAGGCCCAGCACCGAACCGGTCTCCGGATCCTCGGAGAGGAGCCGCACCACACTGGTACCCACGTTGCCGGTGGCCCCGGTGACCACGATCCTGCTGCCCGTTGCGCCGCTCACCTCGCGCTCCTCTCGGCCGCTTGTCCGGACGGAGGCCACCGAGTACCCGCACACACGGCATGCACGCGAGCCCGGGCCCGGACCCGCTTCCGCACCCCGGTGCCGGTTCAGGCGGCGAACGCGTCCACGCCGGTCAGCTCCGCCGAGAGCCGCCACAGCCGGGCGGCCTGGTCCGGGTCCACGGCCCAGTCCTTGACGCCGGAGCCCGCCCCGTCGGCCGGGGCCGGTTCGGCGACGTCGCAGTCCTCCAGGTAGACGCCGCCGAGCCCGTCCAGCCGCGGTGACGTCGCGGCCCACACCTGGGTCGCCGCGCCCTGCTGCGGTGTCTTGAAGGCGTCCGGATCGAGGAGACGGCCGTTCTCGTCGATCCAGCCGCGGTCCACCATCTCCGCCGTGGAGAGATGACGCTGGAGCGGGGTGAGGATGCCGCCCGGGTGCAGCGCGAAGGCGCGCACCCCGCGGTCCCGGGCGAGCCGGTCGAGGTGCACGGCGAACAGGACGTTGGCGGTCTTCGCCTGCCCGTAGGCCCGCCACTTGTCGTAGCCGGCGCGCCAGTGCACGTCGTCCCAGCGGATCCCGGAGGCGTAGTGCCCCCGGGAGGAGACCGAGACGACGCGGGCGCCGCCCGGTTCGAGGGCCGGCCACAGACGGTTGACCAGAGCGAAGTGTCCGAGGTGGTTGGTGGCGAACTGCGCCTCCCAGCCGGGCCCGACCCGGGTCTCGGGGCAGGCCATGATTCCGGCGCT
This sequence comes from Streptomyces sp. NPDC090994, assembly GCF_044768905.1. NCBI lineage: Bacteria > Bacillati > Actinomycetota > Actinomycetes > Kitasatosporales > Streptomycetaceae > Streptomyces > Streptomyces sp. NPDC090994. The sequence continues at coordinate 476,718 of NZ_JBIVWS010000002.1, read as the reverse complement.
GTCGATGACCATGTCGACCGTCCGTCCGGAGGAGAGGAACCGCTCGGCGAACGCGCGCACGCTGTCCAGGTCCCCCAGGTCCAGCTCGTCCACCTCCGCCCCGGCCAGTCCGGCCAGCGACTCCCGGGCGGCGGCGGGGCGGCGGGCGGGAACCACGACCCGCGCGCCGGCCCCGGCGAGAGCCCGCGTCGTCTCCAGGCCGATGCCCGAGTAGCCGCCGGTGACGACCGCGAGCCGTCCGGTCAGATCGAGGCCGGCGAGAACGTCGTCGGCGGTGCTGCGGCGCCCGAAGCCCGAGCCGATCTTGTGCTGTGGAGTGCTCATGCCCGCGACGCTACGAACTGGAGCGCTCTCGAAGTCAAGCGGCGTCGAGCGGTGTCAAGCGGCGTGGCCGGTCGTGGTGGGCCGGCGGGGCAGAGGAAAGCCCCGACCGGACGGGGGGATCACGGTCGGGGCGGCTCAGTGTGGGCACGGATGGCGGTCGCCTCTCGGCGAGGGGCTCCACAGGGCTTCAGCCGAACGATCTTCCCTGTGGGCGATAGGTGAGGCCCGGGGACACTGTCCCATCCGTACCCACGCCTTCTCCAACGGCGCGGGCCCCTCGGGTGTTCCGCGTTCTGGCCCGCTTTGGGGTGATGTGCGTCACCGCTGCTCGCCCTCCGCCATCGCCCCGGCGTCCCGTGCCGTCTCGGCGTCCGGCATCGCCCCGGCGTTCCGTGCCGTCTTGCCGTCCGGCATCGTCCCGGCGTCCCGTGCCGTCTCGGCGTCCGGCATCGTCCCGGCGTCCGGCAGCGTCCCGGCCCAGAGGTTCTCGGCCTGGAGCAGCAGGGTGCCCAGGACCGCCGCCGTCTCCGACCCCCGCTGAGCGTGTTCCCGCAGCCCCTCCTGGAGCCGCTGGTGCAGATCCTCCATCGCCTCCCGCGTCGGCAGTTCCGGGCCGGTCCGCCCGTCGCCTCCCCGCAGCCGCTCGGCCTCCACCAGGCAGGCATCGCCGATCAGCTCCAGCAGACGGGCGTACAGCCGAAGTACCGGCCCCTCGGGCGGAGCGGGCGTCCGGTGCTCGTCGGCCGTCACCGCCAGCGTCCGGGTCAGCGCGGTGACGTTGTCGGCGATGTGTCCCCACCGCCGGTCCTCCTCCTCGGGCGGCACGGTCGACGCCGGCGGCACCCGGTGCAGGGCCCGCAGCGGCCCGTAGGTCAGGCGCAGACTCTCCCGGCTCCAGGCGCGGGCGGAGCGCAGCGCCTCGACGCGGTACCGCAGCCGCGCTGCCTCGCTCGACCAGTCGGCGGCGCTCTGCTCGTCCCAGTCCTCCCGCAGGCCCTCGGCGACGGTGCGCAGGACGTCGCCCGTCTCCCGGGCGAGCAGCGCGAGGTTCTCCCGGACGTCCCGCAGATGCACCGGGGGCAGTACCAGGGCGTTGACGGCGACGCCGATGACCGCGCCGAGCGCCGCCTGCCCCAGCCGGTGGGCGACGGCGTACTCCGAGACGGTCCCGGAGGCCAGGATGAACACGGCCGTCGTGGCGGTGTAGATGCCCTGCGCCCCGAAGCGCGGCCAGTTGGCGAGCAGCATCAGCAGCGGCAGGGACACCGCGAGCGCGACGGTGGTGTTGTCGGTGAGCTCCTGGGCGCCGGAGGCCAGCAGCGTGCCGACGCAGATGGCCGCGAACTGCTGCGCGGCCTGCCGTACCGAGCTGTAGACGGTGGCCTGCACCAGCACCACGGCCACCCACGGCGCCATCAGCGCCATCGGGTCGTCCATCCACACACCCGCCACGAGCCAGGCGAGCAGTCCCGCCCCGGCCGCCTTCAGCGACTGCTTGACCAGGTCACGCTCACGTCCCGGTCCGCGCACCACGGCCGCGGCCGCCCGGCCCGCGGTGGACACCTCCCGCCGCACCATGTCCACGAGCCATACGGCCCCCTCGCTCAGCCCCATCATGATCCGCCGGGTATCCGCATGATCGGCACGCTCACCTCAGGGGGCTGTCGGCCAGCTCCGCCAGCAGGCCGGCGGGATCGTCGTAGACCGCGTCCGCGCCGGCCTCTACCAGGTCGGCGCGCGGGATGCCGCCGCTGAGCACACCGACGCAGCGGACCCCGGCCCGGCGGCCCGCGGCCATGTCCCAGACGGTGTCGCCGACGAAGACGGCCCGTTCGGCGGGGACACCGGCCAGTTCCAGGGCATGCCGCACGGGTTCGGGCGCGGGCTTGCCCGCGTCGACGTCGTCGGCACTCGCGGTCGCGGTGATCGCCTCGTCGGCGTCGATCGCCCGGCGCAGCGCGCTCAGTTCCGCGCCGCCCGCCGAGGTGGCCAGCACCACCCGCCAGCCGTCCCCGGCCAGCCGCCGCAGCAGTTCCCCGGCGCCCGGCAGCGCGGGCAGCCGGTCGAAGTACTGCCCGTACAGCGCCTTGTGCGCGGCGCTCAGTCCGGCGTCCTGGCCGGTGTCCCGGTCCTCGCCCAGCAGGTGGGCGATCAGGTCGGTGGAGGGCAGCCCCACGGCGCGGTGGACGGCGTGCATGGGAACCCGGTGGCCCGCCTGCCGGAACGCCTCCCACCAGGTGACGACATGCAGGTGATTGGTGTCGGCGAGAGTGCCGTCCACGTCGAACACGGCCGCGCGCTCCATGCACCGGTCCTTTCCTCTTGTCTCGATGGGTGTGCACCGATCGGATGCCTTCGTCGGTGTGTCCCGGTCGATGTGTCCGGGCCGGGCGGGCGGGTACCACGTCAGCCGCGCGTCACGCCGGGCGGTGTGCGGCCCTCGCGGGTCCAGGCGAGCAGGTCGTCCAGGGACCAGGTGGTCACCACGCGCTCCGGCGGCACACCGCACTCCTCGGCCCGCGCGCACCCGTGGATCTGCCAGTCCAGCTGACCAGGGGCGTGGGCGTCCGTGTCGATCGAGAACAGCACCCCCGCCCCCACCGCCCGGCGCAGCAGCCGCCGGGGCGGATCGAGCCGCTCCGGCCGGCTGTTGATCTCCACCGCGGTGCCGCTCTCGGCGCAGGCCGCGAACACCGCGTCCGCGTCGAACTCCGACTCCGGCCGCCCCCGCCCGCTCAGCAGCCGCCCGGTGCAGTGCCCCAGGATGTCGGCGTGCGGATCGCGTACGGCGGCGACCATGCGGCGGGTCATCGACCGGGCGTCCATCCGCAGCTTGGAGTGGACGGAGACGACCACGACGTCGAGCCGCTCCAGCAGCTCCGGCTCCTGGTCGAGCGAGCCGTCGTCGAGGATGTCGCACTCGATACCGGTCAGCAGCCGGAAGGGCGCCCAGGTCTCGTTGAGCCGCGCCACCACGTCCAGCTGTTCGCGCAGCCGGTCCGCGGACAGGCCGCGCGCCACCGTCAGCCGGGGGGAGTGGTCGGTGAGCGCCGCCCACTCGTGCCCCAGGGCCGCCGCGGTCCGGCCCATCTCCTCGATCGGGCTGCCGCCGTCCGACCAGTCGGAGTGCAGATGGCAGTCGCCGCGCAGCCGCGCCCGCAGCCCCTCACCGCCCTCGGCGAGCGGGGCGTCCACCTCGCCGGCCAGTTTCTCCAGGTAGCCGGGGACCTGACCGGCCAGTGCCTCCCGCACCACCTGTGCCGTCTTCGGGCCGACGCCCTTGAGCGACTCCAGCGAACCGGCGTCCGCCCGCTGCCGCACCTCGTCCTCGGGCAGGCCGGCCAGCACCTGGGCCGCCGTGCGGAAGGCGCGGACCCGGTAGGTCGGTGCCTGGGACCGCTCCAGCAGGAAGGCGATCCGCTCCAGCGCCCCCACGGGGTCCACGGGGTCCACGGGGGCCGCGGGGTCCACGGGGGCCGTGGGGTCCACGGGGTTCAGGGGCTCTTCGGGGTCCATCGGACCATCCACCTCCTCGCCCCACCAGGGTTCCCCGGCGACGGGCGGTTCGCACGACGGGTACCGACGGTTTGTCCCCCCGTCGCCCGGGTACTGCGTCGGCCCGTTACACGCCGCCACCGAGGAGGCCGCCATGTCCCCCACCGCCCGCGTCGCCGTGATCACCGGCTCCGACTCCGGCATCGGCCGGGCCACCGCCGTACGTCTGGCCGAGGCCGGACTGGACATCGGCATCACGTGGCACACCGACGAGCGGGGCGCCGAGCGCACCGCCGAGGAGGTACGGGCACGGGGGCGGCGGGCCGAGACCGCCCGGGCCGACCTCACCCGGCTGCCGGAGGCCGCGGACACCGTCGACGGGCTGTGCGAACGCCTCGGGCGGGTGGACGTCCTGGTCAACAACGCCGGTACGGGGACGGCCACGCCCTTCCTCGACCTGGGCCTGGACGACCTGCGGCACGTCCTGGACGTCGATCTGGCCGGGCCGTTCCTGTGCGGGCAGCGGGCGGCCCGGCGCATGATCCGGCAGGGCGACGGCGGCCGGATCGTCAACGTGACGTCCGTGCACGAGCACCAGCCGCGAGTGGGCGCCGCGCCGTACTGCGCGGCCAAGGGCGGCCTCGGTCTGCTCACCCAGGTGATGGCCCTGGAACTGGCCGAGCACGGCATCACCGTCAACGCCGTCGCCCCCGGCGAGATCGCCACGCCGATGACCGGGCAGGAGGACACCGACCCGCACACCGAGCGCCGCCCCGGCGTACCCCTGGGACGGCCCGGTGACGCCCGTGAGGTCGCCGCCGTGATCGCCTTCCTCGCCGGCCCCGACGCCTCGTACGTCACGGGCGCCTCCTGGAGCGTGGACGGCGGCATGCTCCGGATGGGCCCGATGGCCGGATCGCACCTCCGGAACGACGACTGGCGGCGGCCCTGACCAGGAACGACCCGGGAACGGCGGCGGGGGCGACGGCGCCGGAGACGGCGGGGCGGGGGAGTCCGGAGACGGCCCCGCCCGCCCGTTCGTTCTAGGCTCGATACATGACCGAAATCGTGAGCCCGCACATCGCCCGGCCGCGCATCCTGGTCCTGGGAGTCCAGCCGGCCGTTCCCCCGTTCCGGATCGTGGAGATCGACGGACAGGTCGTCGGTGAGGCGAGGACCGTCATCGACGTCCTGGAGGCCGCCGCCGCGTACGGCATCACGGTCCACGACCTGGACGATCCGGAGGTGGTCCGCTGGGTCGGCGGGGACAAGTTCACCTGGACGACCCGCTAGACAGCGGCGGACCACCCCTCGCCTCAGGCCGGTGAGCGGCGGGCATGCACCGCGCGGCTCATCCGCCGCCCCAGCAACAGATAACCCAGCAGCGCGCCACCGGTGTTGAGGATGACGTCGTCGATGTCGAAGGCCCGTCCGGTCACCATCGAGCCCTGCGCCAGCTCCACCAGCAGCATGACGACGGCGGTCAGCAGCAGCACTCGCAGGAGTCCGCGGGTACGCGGGGCGACGACCGGCACCAGCATCCCGAACGGCACGCCGAGCAGGATGTTGCCGCCGACCTGCTTGACCGCGTCGCGCAGCGCGGGCTGGCCCAGGTACTCGCGCAGGGAGCGGCCGGGATGCAGGTTGGTGTGGGTCAGCGCCTCCGAGGCGGGCGAGGGATGCAGGGTGAGCCGGGCCAGTACGACGGCGAACGCCACCATGAAGACGAAGGCGCACGCAGTGGCCAGCAGGCGCAACGGCCAGGGGACCACGTGCCGTTCACGCGGAGCGGGGTCCGCGCTCCGCGCGGCGCGGGGGCGGAGCAGGGAACGCGGCCGTGGGGTGGCGGCGCGGGCCATGGGGGATCCTCCAGTTCTCAGCGGGGACGGGGACGAGGACGGGGACGGGGACGGCGACGGAGACGTGCGGCCGTTCAGTCGGGGTAGGTGACCCGGACCTCCTTGAAGCCGAGCGAGCGCAGCAGGTTCTGGAGCATCTGCGTGGTGTTGGTCTCGGCGCGCGAGGTCAGGCCGCTCTCCTTCGCTGCCTCGCCGATGTGCCGCACCGCGAGCTTCTGTACGGCCTGCTCGCTGTTGGGGTTGTCCGAGAACAGGTCGCCGAGGCGGTCGAGCAGGCCGCGCTGCTTGGACACGGCGTAGGAGCGCTCGGGGTCGAGGGCCGGCTTGCCGAGGGCGGCGTGCGGCAGCCGGAGGGTGGCCGAGGTGCGGTCCTCGTCGACCGTGACATCGTCGCGGCCGACCTTGCCGAGGTCGACGTAGGCGTCCACCGAGCCGGCGCCGACGTACAGCGTGCGGGAGCCGCGGACCGCGTCCGGCAGGAACTTGGTGTCCTTCTCCAGGTCGACGACGACCTGAAAGTTGCCGGAGGCGGCCTCGTACCGGCTGATGTCCTGGATGGACTCCAGCAGCGCGGGGCCCGAGCGGTCGCGGGTCTCGCTGCCGAACAGGTCCTTCAGGCCCGGGATCACGCTCAGCCGGAGCCCGGCGAACAGCACGACCAGCACCAGCGCGACGGCACCGACCGCCTTGGCCCAGCCGGGCACGCGCCCGGGGAGGCGCCTGTGGGGAGTCGTCATTGGCTACGGCCCTCCTTTCTACTCACCGCATGCCCCCCACTTCGCCTGCCAGACAGGCGAGTTGGGGGACCGGGAGCAGCAGTGGGGCACGGCCGGCGCGCGCCGGCCGCCGACCTGCCGATCGGCGTCCAAGGATGTCCGGGGATGTCCGGAAGGAGTCGGAGGGAGGAGGAGCTACCGCGACGGCGGGGTACGGCTCGACGGTGGACCGGACCGGGGACCGGACCGGCCCACCACCTCGTCCACCGTCCGCCGCGGCGGCAGCAGCCGGGCCAGACCGGTGACCCGCAGGACGCGCAGCGTCAGGGCGTGGGTGCACACCAGGTGCGGTTCGCCGCCGCGGTCGAGCACCCGCTGCCTGGCCCGGACCAGCAGCCGCAGTCCCGAGCAGTCGAAGAACTCGACCCCGCTGAGGTCGAGCACGACCCGGGCGCCCGGATCGCCGGTGGCCCGGTCCAGGAGCGGGGCGATCTCGTCGGCCACGGCGAGGTCGATCTCGCCGTGGAACTCCAGCACCGTGTGTCCCCGGTCGTCGCGGACCCGCAGATGCCGGGTGAGCGGTGCGGGATCCTGCCGCACGGCTGCATCACCTCCCCGCCTGCCCTCCACAGTTTCCCTCGGTCGGAGGGATTTGAGCATGTTCGATTGACATATGTCATCGATTTCTCATGCTCGTCGCCGGTGGCGCGGGAGGAGGGGGAGGGCGGGAGGAGCGGTGGGCGTGGGCCGGACGCCGCTCAGTCCACGACCAGGACCAGCTTGCCCGTGGTGCGGCCGGTCTCGCCGAGCGCGTGCGCCTGGGCCGCGTCGGCCAGCGGGAAGCTCCGCTCGACGGCGGCCCGCAGCCTGCCCGACTCGGCCAGCGCGGCGATCTCCCGCATTCCGCCCCGGTCGGCGTCGACGAGCATCCGGGCCGCCCGCACGCCGAGCCGCTCCGCCTCCCGGTACAGCTCGTCCGACCCGGCCGGCAGGATCGAGACCACGATCCCGCCCGGGCGCAGCACGCGCAGCGAACGGGTCAGCGTGTCCCCGCCGATCGTGTCCAGGACGACGTCCACGTCCTTCGCCGCCTCGGCGAAGTCGGTCTCCCGGTAGTCCAGCGGCTCGTCCACGCCGATCGACCGCAGGAAGCCGTGCTTGGCGGCGCTGGCCGTACCGATCACATGGGCGCCCCGGGCCTTGGCGATCTGCACCGCCACGTGGCCCACGCCGCCGGCCGCCGCGTGCACCAGCACCCGCTGCCCCGGCTGGACATCGGCCCGCTCCACCAGCGCCTGCCACGCGGTCAGCGACACCAGTGGCAGCGCGCCGGCCTGTACGTGGTCGATACCGGCCGGCTTGTGCCAGAAGCCGCGCGCCGGAGCGGCGACGTACTCGGCGTGGGAGCCGTGGCCGTACGGGTACGACAGCATGCCGAAGACCTCGTCGCCCGGCTGGAACTCGGCGACGCCGATGCCCACCGCCTCGACCGTGCCGGAGACGTCCCAGCCCAGGACGAACGGCGGCTCGCCGAGGAAGCCGCCGTTCGCGCGGTGCTTCCAGTCGGTGGGATTGACGCCGGCGGCGCGCACTCGCACCAGTACCTCGTTGGGGCGGGGCGTGGGGCGCTCCAGCCGTACTTCCTTCAGGACCTCGGGTCCGCCGAGGGAGTCCTGGCGGATGGCTCGCATGGTGTTCACATCGTTCATGGTCACCCAGCCTGCCGGTCCCCGCTCGTCCGGGAAATGGCATGATGGTCATGCTCCGATAAGATCGTGCCATGTCGCACGCGGAACGCCCGGAACGAGTCGTGGTCCTCGCCCTCGACGGCGTCTATCCCTTCGAGCTCGGCATCCCCAGCCGTATCCTCGGCGCGGCCGACGGCCGGTACGAGGTGCTGACCTGCACCGTCGACGGACGTCCGGTGCGCACGGAGGCGGACTTCACCGTCACCGCCGAGCACGGCCCCGAGGTACTGGCCACGGCCGACACGGTGGTGGTCGCCGCCGTCGCGCCGTCCCGGATCACCGACGCCCTCACCGACGAGGCCACCGCCGCCCTCGCGCGCGTCCCACCGGACGCCCGCCTGCTGTCCATCTGCACCGGCGCCTTCGTGCTGGCCGCGGCCGGACTCCTCGACGGCCGCCGGGCGACCACCCACTGGCAGCTCACCGACGTCTTCCGCCGGATGTTCCCGCGCGTCACCCTCGACCCGGACGTGCTCTTCGTCCACGACGGCCGCATCCTGACCTCGGCCGGGGCCGCCTCCGGGGTCGATGTCTGCCTGCATCTGATCCGTGAGGACCACGGCAGCGCACTGGCCAACGCCGTTGCCCGGCGCTGCGTCGTCCCGCCGTTCCGGGACGGCGGTCAGGCGCAGTACATCGAGCAGCCGGTTCCGCGGACGGGAGCGGCGAGCACCGCCGCCACCCGGGCCTGGGCCCTGGAACGGCTCGACGAGTCGCTGACCCTCGCGGACCTCGCGGCGCACGCCGGGATGAGCCTGCGCACCTTCGCCCGCCGCTTCGACGACGAGGTGGGCCTCAGCCCCGGCCGCTGGCTGATCCAGCAGCGCGTCGCCCGGGCCCGGCACCTGCTGGAGTCCAGCGACCTGCCGGTCGATCAGATCGCCGGCCGGGTCGGTTTCGCCACGGGCGCCTCACTGCGCCAGCACCTGCACGCGGCGATCGGCGTCTCTCCCCAGGCGTACCGCCGCACGTTCCGCGCGCCCCGCTGACCGTCTCGCGCGCCCGCCGGCCCCACCGCGCCCGCCGGCCCCACCGCCCGCCCGGGCCCCACCGCGCCCCCCGCCGATCGGACCCCGCACACCGCCGACCGCTTCCACGCGCCCCACCGCCTGCCGCCGCCCGCCTCCGCACGCCCACCGCCCGCCCCGGCGCAAACCCGCGCCCCCGCCGCTGCCCGCCCCCCCCCGCCCGACTGATTCCGCCGGACGCGGATATCAGCTAGGTACAGGGCACGGGGCAGGCCGCCCCGCGCCCCGGACCTTCGGAGGAGAAGAGATGGCACTGGTGAATGCGGGCGTCGTGGTGCTCGACTGTGCCGAGCCCGAGATGCTCGCGGAGTTCTACAAGGAACTGCTCGGCGCGCGGGAGACCGACGCGGCCGCCAACCGGATCGAGATCAGGGGAGCCGACGGCTTCCGCATGGCGTTCCGCCGGGACGTCAACGCCACTCCGCCGAGCTGGCCCCGTCCCGAGAACTCCCTCCAGGTCCATCTGGACTTCGTGGTGGACGACCTCGACGAGGCCGAGCGCGGCATCGTGGGGCTCGGTGGGCGCCCGGTGGAGGCGAAGGACGCGCCCGGCCCCTACGAGGAGCGAGGCTTCTCCGACCCGGCCGGCCACTCCTTCACCCTGCGCCGCAATCCCTCGACCGCGCCCAAACAGGGCTGAGCCCCGCGGCGGACGGTCCGCTCGCGGGGCGTCGGCGGCGCGCCGGGGCGGTGGTCAGTCCCGGCCGCCCGAACCCGCGGCCGGCCACACCCCGGTGGAGCGCTCGATGACCTTGGCGCCCGAGCGGTCCACGGCGCTGCGCACCACGGCGAAGATGGCACCCTGGATCGCGGCGGCCAGCAGGATCTCGCCCCAGCCGCGGTCCGGGTCCAGGGCGTCGGGCGCGTCGTCCTCGTGCCGGATCAGCTTCCACGTCTTCTGGAACGCCATCCCGGCCAGCGCGCCGCCCGCCCAGCCCAGCACGAAGCCGACCGGCTTGTAGGCCATCGGCAGCTTCTGCTTCTTCTTCTTCTTTCCCACGAAATTCCTCCTTGGTACGGCGAACGGATCGGTAGGGCGGATCAGGGCCTGCCCCGCGCCGGGACCTCCTCGCCGGCGGGGACCGGGCCGGGCGGGGTGCCGTCGCCGAACGGCCGGCCCCCCAACTCCTCGCGGTGGTGCGGTGTGAGCCAGCCGGACAGGTCGGGGCCCAGCGGCACGATGCGGGTCGGATTCACGCCCGTATGCACCTGGTAGTAGTGACGCTTGATGTGGTCGAAGTCGACGGTGTCGCCGAAACCCGGCGTCTGGAACAGATCGCGGACGTAACCCCACAGCACCGGATTCTCCGTCAGCTTCCAGCGGTTGCACTTGAAGTGGCCGTGGTAGACGGCGTCGAACCGGACCAGCGTGGTGAACAGCCGGATGTCCGCCTCCGTGATGGTGTCGCCGACCAGGTAGCGCTGCCGCTCCAGCCGGGGCGTCAGCAGCTCCAGCCGCCGGAACACGCCCGCGCACGCCTCCTCGTACTCCTCCTGGCCGGTGGCGAAGCCCGCCCGGTACACCCCGTTGTTGACGTCCTGGTAGACGCCCGCCATCACCTCGTCGATCTCGTCCCGCAGCTGCTCGGGGTACAGGTCGGGCGCCCCCGGCCGGTGCAGGGCCGTCCACTCGGTCGCCAGGTCCAGGGTGATCTGCTGGAAGTCGTTGGTGACCAGTGCGCCGCTCGGCACGTCCACGATCGCCGGTACGCTCACCCCGCCCGGATACCCGGTCTCCCGCCGGTCGTACGCCTCGCTGAGGTAACGGATGCCGAGCACCGGGTCGCGGCCGTCCGGATCAAGAGTGAACCGCCAGCTGCGGTCGTCCTGGATCGGGTCGGCGATCGCGAGGGACAGGGCCTGCTCCAGGCCGAGCAGCCGCCGGGAGACCAGCGCCCGGCTCGCCCACGGGCAGGCCCGGCTGACCACCAGCCGGTACCGCCCGGCCGCCACCGGCCAGCCGTCCCGGCCGTCGGCGGTGACGCGGTCCGCGAAATGGCTCCGGGACCGTTTGAACGCCTTCCTGCCGTACGCGCTGTTGCCGGTCTCCCCGGCGTCCTCGCCCATGGCCCTCTCCTCCCTGCCGCACGGATGCCCTGGTTGACGCGTTCCCAGTTTTCGGCGCCCGGCACGGGCCGGCCACCCACAAGAGGGTGTGATCCGGGCCGGCCGGGGGCATCCGGCGAAACGTGAGCGGAACGACTACGCGGCAGACGACGCCCCGGACGGGCGAGGACAGCGAACCCGGGACACCGGAGAGCGGACCCAGGACGCCAGAAAGCGGATCGAAGACACCGGAGAGCGGGGCGACCGACCGGCGTACCCGCGTCACCGTGCTGGTGGCGCTGGCCGCCAACCTGGTGATCGCCGTCGCCAAGGCGGCCGGCGGCTTCGTCGCCGGATCACCGGCGCTGCTGTCGGAGGCGGCGCACTCCGTGGCCGACAGCCTCAACGAGGTCTTCCTCCTCGCCGCGCTGCGCCGCAGCCGCCGCCCGGCCGACCGCCGGCACCCCTTCGGCTACGGCAAGGAGCGGTACTTCTGGTCGCTGCTCGCGGCCGTCGGCATCTTCGTCATGGGCGGCTGCTTCTCCTTCTACCAGGGCGTCGAGGCCCTGCGCACCGGCGCCGAGGAGGAACTGAGCGGCTACGTCGCCGGTCTGGTCGTGCTCGGGGTCGCCTTCCTCGCCGAGGGCGCCTCGCTGCTGCGGGCCCTGCACCAGGTGCGCCGGCAGGGCGGCGGCCTGAGCGACCCGGCCCTGCGCACGGTCGTCGCCGAGGACGGCACCGCGGTGCTCGGCGTGACCCTCGCCATGATCGGCATGGCGCTGCACATGGTCACCGGACAGGTGGTCTGGGAGGCGTCCGCCTCGCTCGCCATCGGCGCGCTGCTCGTCTACGTCGCCTACCGGCTCGGCCGCGAGGCCCGCGACCAGCTGATCGGCGAGGCCGCCGACCCGGAGGCCACCGGCCGGATCCGGGCCCTGCTGGAGGCCCAGCCGGAGATCGACAGCGTCGAGGCCCTGTTCACGATGAAGACCGGCCTCGACTCCACCCTGGTGGCCGCCCGCATCGACCTGGTGCCCGGCCTGGACAGCGAACGGGTCGAAGAGGTCGCCGTACGCATCAAGCGGTCCCTCGCCAACACCGTGCCCGAGGCGGGGCAGATCTTCCTGGACGTGACCGACCGGCTCGCGCGGGAGGCAGGCGAAAGCCCCGCCGCGACGGGGGAACGCGGCGGGGCCTGACCTCCGGGTGCCCGGCGGCGGCCGGTTCATGCACGGCCGGGCAAGAAATTCTCAGCGGCCTCCCGGCCTGCTCTCAGGAACCGTCGGCGGGCTCCAGCACGAAGACCGGGATCTCCCGGTCCGTCTTCCTCTGGTAGTCGGCGTAGTCCGGGAACGCCGCGACGGCCCGCTCCCACCACTCGGCCTTCTCCGCGCCCGTGACCTCACGGGCCGTGAAGTCCCGCTTCACCGCCCCGTCCTGGAGTTCCACCCGCGGGTCGGCCTTGACGTTGAAGTACCACACCGGATGCTTCGGCGCTCCGCCCAGCGAGGCGACCACCGCGTACCGGCCGTCGTGCTCGACGCGCATCAGCGGCGTCTTGCGCAGCTTCCCGCTCTTCGCGCCCCTGGTCGTCAGCAGGATCACCGGCAGACCGGTGTCCCGCAGGGTCGTGCCCTCGGTGCCGCCGGACCTCTCGTACAGCTCCACCTGCTCCCGCACCCACTGCGTCGGGCTGGGTTCGTACTCGCCCTCAAGAGGCATCTGCATCCGTCCATTCGTCGGTCGTACGGCTCACTGGCACCGAGGTCAACGCCATCCGGTACGGAATCCATTTCTACCGCCTCCCGGACGCGATCCCCGGCTGCTGTCCCGGTGCGCCGATCTGGCCGAACTTCGCGTCGCCGCCCGGCGGAGCGCGGCATCTAATGGACTGTCATGCCGGATATGACCGAACCCGTCACCTTCCCCCAGGACCGGACCTGCCCCTACCAGCCGCCCGCCGGCTACGACCGGCTGCGCGCCACCCGGCCGCTGACCCGCGTCACCCTCTACGACGGCCGCCCGGCCTGGCTGGTCACCGGACACGCCACCGCCCGCCGGCTCCTGGCCGACCAGCGGCTGTCCACCGACCGCACCCGCCCCGGATTTCCCGCCACCTCACCACGGCTGGCCGCCACGGCCGGCCGCAAGGCCGCGCTGCTGGGCGTCGACGACCCCGAACACCGGGCCCAACGCCACCTGGTGCTCCCCGAGTTCACCCTGCGGCGGGCGACGGACCTGCGCCCGCGCATCCAGGAGATCGTCGACGAGCACCTCGACGCGCTGACCGCCCAGGGCCCGCCCGCCGACCTGGTGACCGCCTTCGCGCTCCCCGTGCCGTCGCGGGTGATCTGCGCGCTGCTCGGCGTCCCCTACGCCGACCACGCCTTCTTCCAGGAACAGTCCCGCCGGCTGCTGCGCGGACCCGCCGCCGACGCCCTGGACGCCCGCGACCGCCTGGCGGCGTACCTCGGTGACCTGATCGACCGCAAGCGCGCGGACCCCGGCACCGGCCTGCTGGACGAACTGGTCCACCGCCCCGGCCCGGACACCCCCGGCCGCGAGGAACTCGTCGCCCTGGCGGTCATCCTGCTGGTCGCCGGCCACGAGACGACCGCCAACATGATCTCCCTGGGCACCTACACCCTGCTCCGCCACCCCGAGCGCCTCGCCGAACTGCGAGCCGGCCCCGCCCTGCTGCCCGCCGCCGTCGAGGAACTGACCCGGACCCTGGCGATCACCGACGGTCTGCTGCGGCTGGCCGTCGAGGACATCGAGACGGACGGGGAGACCATCCGGGCCGGCGACGGCGTCGTCTTCGCCCTCTCCCTCATCAACCGGGACCCGGCCCTGTGCCCGGAGCCGGACGCCCTCGACTGGCACCGCCCGACCCGCCTCCACCTCTCCTTCGGCTCCGGCATCCACCAGTGCCTCGGCCAGCACCTGGCCCGTGCCGAGATGGAGATCGCCCTCGGCACCCTCCTGCGCCGGCTGCCCGGCCTGCGCCTGGCCGTCCCGGCCGAGCGGATCCCCCACAAACCCGGCGACACGATCCAGGGAGTGCTGGAACTCCCCGTGACCTGGTAGGAAGCTGACGGACCATGCGCATCGACATCGACACAGACGTCTGCATCGGCGCCGGCCAGTGCGCCCTGACCGCCCCCGACGTGTTCACCCAGGACGACGACGGCTACGGCGCCGTCCTCCCCGGCCGCGAGGACGGCGGCGGCAGCCCCCTGGTCCGGGAGGCGGCCCGCGCCTGCCCGGTGGGCGCCGTCCTCGTGACGGATCATCCAGCGGGCTGACACCTGGCATGGCATCCGGCCACCCTGCCCCGGGGGACCGGGCGGCGGCACACGAGCCGGCCGGAGACCGTCACCTCGCCGGCCGCCCGCTGAGTAGGCTTCCCGGGTGACCGAACCGGACCGGAAACCCTTCCTCTACGTGGTCGTCTGCGCCGCCGGCGTCGCCGCGGACGTCGGCGAGCTGATCGAAGCGGCGCAGGGGCGCGGCTGGGCGGTCGGGGTGATCGCCACCCCGACCGCCGCGACCGACGGCTTCTTCGACGTCGCGGCCGTCGAGACGCTGACCGGCCGCCCGGTGCGGGCCCGCTCACGCCGCCCCGGCGAACCCCGCCCGTTCCCCGCGCCGGACGCCGTGATCGTCGCGCCCGCCACCTTCAACACCCTCAACAAATGGGCCGCCGGCATCGCCGACACCCTGGCCCTGGGCACTCTGTGCGAGGCGTACGGCCTCGGCGTGCCCATCGGCGTACTGCCCTACGTGGGCGACGCGCTGGCCGCCCACCCGGCCCACCGGGAGAGCCTCGCCCGGCTGCGCGCGATGGGCGTCCGCTTCGGCACCCAGGACGCGGCCGGGTTCCCCTGGGAGCGGGCGCTGGACCTCGTCGATCGTCCGGGTCAGGACCGGTCGCAGCCCACCGTCGGCCCCACCAGCATGCCGCCGGTGAACACCTCCTGACCGCGCGGCATCCAGTACCCCAGCTTCGACACCACCGTCGAGCAGGCCGCCTTCAGGGCGACACGGACCCGCACGGTGGCCGGCCGGCCCGGCTGGAGGTCGGTGAACGCGCAGTCCAGGGAGTGCTTGAGCCGGTCGGTCGACGGGTGACGGCCCACCAGCGGATTGACGCAGCGGGCGTCGTCCGTGGCCAGCTCCACCCCCGACCCCTCCTCGCCGATGAGCCCGAAGCGGGCGCTGCCGTCCCCCGCGTCGCTGTCCCGGTGGACGGTGTAGGTGAGGGTGGTGACGGTGTCCGGCCGCAGCACGCGACGGTCGACCTCGACGCGGTGGGTGGGGGCGGGCCTGGGCGCGCTCAGCCGGAGCGTCGCGCGCACCGTGCCGCGCAGGTCCACGCCCCCGGGCTCGGAACGCGCGTGCACGGTCGCGGTGATCTCGTACGTCCCCGGGCCCGGGTAGGTGGCGTCCGCGCCGGGCAGCGTCCCGGAGGCGGCGGTCGCGCCGTCGCGCCGCGCGGTCCAGGTCCCGGAGGTCAGACAGGCGTGCCGGACGGCCGCCCGGGAGCCGGTGGTACAGGTGGCGGGCGCCGAGACGGACAGGCCGCGGGCGCCGCCGCTCGCGCACAGGCTGACCGCGGCCCGCTGACCGCCCGCGCCGCGCAGGGTGCCGGCCGGGGCGCACAGCGTCGACGCCGTCCCCTCCGCCGGCTTCGGCACGGGACCCGGCCGGCCCCAGGCGGACGGGACGAGGGCCAGGCACAGCACGGCGGCACCGGCCAGGACCGGGACACTTCTCGGACGGATCGGCACATCTTCCTCCGGAAACAGTGAGGGAAACGCTGAGGGAAACGCTGAGGGAAACGCTGACGGGAACGCTGACGGAAACGGCGGCGGACCGGAGGGCCGGGCAGCCGCCGTCTGGGCCGAGGATGCGCGAGCCCGCCCGTCCACGGGCCGCTCCCACGCCGCACGGTCACCTCAAGGCCGTAGGCTCTTCCTGGAAGATCACTCGACCTGAAGATCACTCAACCTGAAGATCACTCGTCCTGAAGGCGGGAGCGGCAACGGTGCAGTACGTGAAGCTCGGTTCGACGGGCCTGGACGTCTCGCGGATCTGTCTGGGGTGCATGACCTACGGCGTGCCCGAGCGGGGCCCGCACGAGTGGACCCTCGACGAGGACGCGGCGCGTCCCCTGATCCGGCAGGCGGTGGAGGCCGGGATCACCTTCTTCGACACGGCCAACGTCTACTCCGACGGCACCAGCGAGGAGATCGTCGGGCGGGCCCTGGCCGACTTCGCCCGCCGGGACGAGATCGTGCTCGCCACCAAGGTGCACGGCCGGATGCGGCCCGGCCCCAACGGCGGCGGCCTGTCCCGCAAGGCGATCATGACCGAGATCGACCACAGCCTCCGGCGGCTGGGCACCGACTACGTGGACCTGTACCAGATCCACCGCTGGGACCCGCACACACCCGTCGAGGAGACGATGGAGGCCCTGCACGACCTGGTCAAGGCGGGCAAGGTGCGCTACATCGGGGCCAGTTCGATGTACGCCTGGCAGTTCTCCAAGGCCCAGTACACCGCCGAGCGGAACGGCTGGACCAAGTTCGTCAGCATGCAGAACCACTACAACCTGATCTACCGCGAGGAGGAGCGGGAGATGCTGCCGCTCTGCGCGGACCAGGGCGTGGGCGTGCTGCCGTGGAGCCCGCTGGCCCGCGGGCGCCTCACCCGTGACTGGGGGACCGCCACCCGGCGCAGCGAGACCGACCGCTTCGGCGGCACCCTCTACCAGGAGGGCGACCGCGCCATCGTCGAGGCCGTCACCCGCATCGCCGGCGAGCGCGGCGTCCCGCGCGCCCAGGTGGCGCTGGCCTGGCTGCTGAGCCGGTCCACGGTGACCGCGCCGATCGTCGGAGCGGCCAGGTCCGGACACCTGGAGGACGCGGTGGCGGCGGTCGGACTGGAGCTGAGCGACAAGGAGGCCGAGGAACTGGAGCGGCCCTACGTGCCGCACCCGGTCGCCGGGCACTGAGCCGGGCGGCTCAGGGGCCCGTGCCGGGGGTCAGGGCGGTGAGCGAGACCTCGGACTCGTTGCCGCCCACCGGAACCTCGCCCGCCTTCCAGGTCACCTCCAGGGCGTCCCGCTCGTCCGGCGGGGTGACGAGCAGGGTCGCCGGGGCGGCGGTGCGCGCCCCGCTGATGTCCGGACTGGCGAACGACAGCGCCGACCAGGCGCTCTTGCCCGGGGTGAGGGTGACGGTCCGGGGCGAGGCCGGGTCGCGCACCGGGTCCGGGCCCAGCTGCTTGCCGGACGCGTCGACGAACGCGGCGCCCGGATAGCCGTACAGGGTGCAGGTGCGGGACGAGGTGTTGGTCAGGACCACGGGGAAGTTGCGCTGGCCGGCGCCCGGGTCGACGCGGCCGACGGAGGCCCGCAGCTCGGTGGTGCGGCAGCGGCCGTCGGTGCGGGCGGAGGCCGACGCGGACCCGGCCGTGTCGGTCGGGGCGGTGCTCGGTGCGGCGCCGGACGCGGGGGCGCTGGGGGAGTCCGTGCCGGGTGCGGCCGTGGTCCCGGCCGTGTTCCCGCCCGTGGCCGTCCCCGTGGCCGTCCCCGCGGTCGTCGGGGAACGGTCCGGTGCCGTCGCCGTACCGCCGCTGTCGCCGCCGCAGGCGGTCAGGGCGCCGAGCAGCGCGACCGCGCCCGCGAGCAGCGCCGTCCCGCGTACCGGCCGGTATGTGTTCACCATCGCTGCCTCACCCTCCTGGGGATTCGTCACGACCGGACCGGGGTTGTTTCCCTCCGTCCTGTCTGTCCGGATGTCCCGTCGCGAGGCCGGGGAAACCGGCGTTCATCTCTGGTCCAGCAGCGCCATCTCCGCCCAGATCGTCTTGCCCTCGGCGGTGTGCCGGCTGCCCCAGCGCTGGGTGAGCTGGGCGACCAGCAGCAGACCGCGTCCGCCCTCGTCCCAGGTCTTGGCGCGGCGCAGGTGCGGGGCGGTGTGGCTGGTGTCGGACACCTCGCAGATCAGCGTGGTCGCGTCATGGATCAGCCGCAGCCGGATCGGCGGGGCGCCGTAGCGGATGGCGTTGGTGACCAGTTCGCTCACCACCAGCTCGGTGGTGAAGGACGCCTCCGTCAGCGACCAGGTGGCCAGCTGTTCCAGGACCTGCTTGCGGACGGGGGCGACCAGCGCCGGGTCGGCGGGGATGTCCCAGGTCGCCACCCGGGACGGGGGCAGGCCCCGGGCGCGGGCCAGCAGCAGGGCCACGTCGTCGGCGGCGCCGCCCGGCGGCAGCAGGGTGCGCAGCACCCGGTCGCAGGTCTCGTCCAGGGCCGCGGACGAGGTGCCGGGCGGGGCTGCCGCCAGGGTCTCGCACAGCAGGGCGATACCGGTGTCGCCGTCCCGCTCCCGGCTCTCGATCAGCCCGTCGGTGTAGAACGCCAGTACGGAGCCCTCGCTGAGGTCCAGTTCGGCCGACTCGAACGGCAGCCCGCCCACGCCCAGCGGCGGCCCGGAGGGCAGTTCGACGTGGTGGGGCCGTCCGTTCGGCGGGACCAGGACGGGCGGCGGATGACCGGCCCGGGCCAGGGTGCAGCGCCGGGAGACCGGGTCGTACACCGCGTACAGACAGGTGGCGCCGACCTCGCCGGTGCCGTCGCCGCCGGACTCGTCGGAGAGCCGGACGACCAGGTCGTCGAGGTGGGTGAGGAGTTCGTCGGGGGCCAGGTCGATGTCGGCGAGGGTGCGCACGGCGGTGCGCAGCCGGCCCATGGTGGCCGACGCCTGGATGCCGTGGCCGACCACGTCCCCCACGACCATCGCGACCCGCATCCCGGACAGCGGGATGACGTCGAACCAGTCGCCGCCCACTCCGGCGCGGGCCGCCGGAAGGTAGCGGGAGGCGGCCTGTACCGCCGCCGTGGGCGGCAGCTGGCGGGGGAGCAGGCTGCGCTGGAGGGTCAGGGTGGTCTCCCGCTCCCGGGAGTAGCGGCGGGCGTTGTCGATGCAGACGGCGGCCCGCGCGGTGACCTCCTCGGCCAGCAGCACGTCCTCGTGGGTGAACGGCACCGGGCTCCGGAAGCGGGCGAAGACCGCGACCCCGAGGGTGGCGCCCCTGGCCTGGAGCGGGACGCACAGCATGGAGTGGACGCCGTCCTCCCGCACCCCCCGGAACGGGACCTCGTCCCGGTTCTGCCACCCCTCGCCGTCCCCGGAGGGCACCGTGGTCACGATCGCGCGTCCGGTGACCAGGCACTCGGCCTGCGGGGAGACGGCCGGGTAGTCGTCGAGCCGGCCCGGTTCGGCCACCGCCTCGGGACAGCCCGGGGTGATCGACGTGTGGGCGGCCCGGCGCAGGGTCACCGGCGGCAGGGGCCGGTCCGGGTGCTCGCCGCCGTGCTCCCCCGGGTCGAGCAGGTCGACGCTGACGAAGTCGGCGAGGACCGGGACGCAGACCTGGGCCAGTTCCTGGGCGGTACTGGTGACGTCGAGCGTGGTGCCGATGCGCACGCTGGCCTCGTTGACCAGCTGGAGCCGCTCCCGGGCCCGGTGCTGCTCGGTGAAGTCGTGGACGCTCGCGCAGACGCCGCGGATCCGGCCGTCGGGGCCGGTCAGCCGCGCGACGCGGGCCAGCCACGCCTGGGGGTGCGTCTCGCCGGGGACCGGCTGGAACGTCTCCACCTCGTGCGGCTTCCCGGTGACGAGCACCCGCCGGAGGTTCTCCTCGTACTTGGCGTACTCCGGGTGGCTGTCGATGTCGGTGAGCCGCAGGCCGAGCAGGTGCTCGGACGGCACCATCGTCAGACGGGCCATGGCGTCGTTGACGCCGCACAGGCGCAGCTGTTCGTCGAAGATCAGCATGGCGCAGGGCGACTGGGTCAGCGCCAGGTTGACCAGGGGGTCGTCCGCCGGGTCGGGGACGCTGTCCAGCGCCGCGACCGCCAGCCAGCCGGCCGGACGGCCGTCGTCCGGCCACCGGCGGTGGGCCAGCACCCGGGCGGACACCACGTGTCCGTCGCGGTGCCGCAGCTTCAGCACGCCGTGCCAGCGCGCGTCGCCGGGTTTCGGGAACTCGTCCTGGCCCGCGCCGGCCAGCAGATCGGCGGCGGGCCGCCCCACGACTCCTTCCGGCGGGTGGCCGAGCAGTCTGCTCGCCCCCTCGTTCCAGTGCAGTACCACGCCGGTGTCGTCGATGACAGCCCGGGCCGTGGCGGCATCGTCGTACGGATTGACCGGGCTCATCGTCGCCACTCCATCGCGCACACTCACAGTGAACGGTGTGTCACTTGGGGCACAGCGTAGTGCGTCACAGGGGTCGCGCGGACCCGAATGCGGGCTGTACGGCACTTGGTGGGCGCACGGGGTCTTCAACAGGCGCGTCGGGGGCGGCGCGTGCGGTAGAAGTGCGCCTCCGCCCCCTTGACGGACTGCTGTGACGCATCGACAGAATCTGTTTGTTCGCGATCGCTTGTGAGTACTTCTGGGCCCTGATGAGGGAGAGCCATGACAGTCACGCGCAGATCGGTCCTGATCGCCTCCGCGGCCACCCCGGCGGCCGGGGTGCTGCCGGTCGCCCCGGGGGCGTGGGCGGCGGATGAGAAGGAAGGTTTCTCCGGCCGTCGTACCGTCCCCCTGCGGGACGGCTGGCGCTTCACCCTCGCCGATCCCGTGGGCGCCGACGAACCCGACGCGGACGCCGCGGACCCCGGATACGACGACTCCGCCTGGCGCGAGGTCGCCGTCCCGCACGACTGGAGCATCGAACAGGCGCCCACCACCGAGCACGGCACCACCAGCGGTACCGGCTTCCTGCCGGGTGGCCTCGGCTGGTACCGCCTCTCCTTCACGCTGCCGGCCGCGCTCGCGGGCAAGCGGATCGCGGTGGAGTTCGACGGCGTCTACATGGACGCCCACGTCTGGTGCAACGGCACCGAGGCGGGCCGCCACCCCTACGGCTACACGGGTTTCGCCCTCGACCTCACCGGCCTGGTGCACACCGACGGCCGGACCCGGAACGTGCTCGCGGTCCGGGTCCGCAACCGGCTGCCGAGCAGCCGCTGGTACTCCGGCAGCGGCATCTACCGCGAGGCCCGCCTGGTCGTCACCGAGCCCGTGCACGTGGCGCGCTGGGGCACGTACGTGACCACCCCGGAGGTGACCGGCGAGCGGGCCGTCGTCCGGGTGGCGACCACGGTGGCGAACGCCTCCGGCGCCTCGCGCGAGGTCGAGATCCGCTCGGCGGTCCAAGACCCCGACGGCCGCACCGTGGCCCGCGCCTCCTCCACGGTCGCCGTCGGCGCCGACGACCGGAGCGAGACCCACGAACTGGCCGTCGCCCGGCCCCGCCGCTGGGACTTCGCCGCCCCCGACCGGTACACCCTGCGCACCGAACTGCGCGTCGGCGGCCGGACGGTGGACACGTACGACACCGTGTTCGGCATCCGCACCGTCCGGATCGACCCCGAGGAGGGCTTCCACCTCAATGGCGTCCACGCCAAGCTGAAGGGCGTCGACCTCCACCACGACCTGGGCGCGCTCGGCGCCGCCGTCAGCGCCGACGCGGTCCGCCGGCAACTGGAGATCATGAAGTCGATGGGCGTCAACGCCCTGCGCACCTCGCACAACCCGCCCGACCCGGCGGTGATCCGGGTCTGCGAGGAACTCGGGATCGTCATGCTGGTCGAGGCCTTCGACTGCTGGCGCACCGGCAAGAACCGCTGGGACTACGGGCGGTTCTTCGACGAGTGGTGCGAGACGGACGCCGGCGAGATGGTCCTGGCGGCCCGCAACTCGCCCGCCGTCGTGATGTGGTCGATCGGCAACGAGGTCCCCGACTCCACCTCCACCGCCGGTCTCGCCATGGCCGACCGGATCATCGGCGCGATCAGGGCCGCCGACGGCACCCGCCCCCTGGTCATCGGCTCCGACAAGTACCGCAGCATGCCCGCCAAGGGCTCGGCGGCCGACCTCATGCTCGCCAAGCTCGACGGACTCGGCCTCAACTACAACACCGCCAAGTCGGTCGACGCGCTGCACGCCGCCTATCCCCACCTGTTCCTGTTCGAGTCGGAGTCCTCCTCGGAGACCTCCACGCGCGGCACGTACCAGGAGCCCGAGCACCTCAACACCGGGGAGAACCACACCCCCGGCAGGCGGGCCACCTCCTCCTACGACAACAACCTCGCCTCCTGGACCATGAGCGGCGAGTACGGCCACAAGAAGGACCGGGACCGCAGGTGGTTCACCGGGCAGTTCCTGTGGTCGGGCATCGACTACATCGGGGAGCCGACGCCGTACGACGTCTTCCCGGTGAAGGCGTCCTTCTTCGGCGCCGTGGACACCGCGGGCTTCCCCAAGGACATGTACCACCTCTTCCGCAGCCAGTGGACCGAGGAGCCGATGGTCCACCTGCTGCCGATGACCTGGAACCACGCGGCGGGCGACACGGTCGAGGTGTGGGCCTACGCCAACGTGGACACCGTCGAGCTGTTCCTCAACGGGGCGTCGCTG
This sequence comes from Streptomyces sp. NPDC090994, assembly GCF_044768905.1. Lineage (NCBI taxonomy): Bacteria > Bacillati > Actinomycetota > Actinomycetes > Kitasatosporales > Streptomycetaceae > Streptomyces > Streptomyces sp. NPDC090994. The sequence goes on along the minus strand of NZ_JBIVWS010000002.1, from coordinate 454,007 downwards.
GGCGTGCGGAGGTTCGACACCAAGAAGACCGTGGACGGGCGGAGCTACCTGGAGACCACCGAGGCCACCGGCGACGACAAGACCTTCACCGACGGTCCCTGGCCGGGCAGTTACACCAGCCCCAACGGCAGCGCGGGCAAGCTCCACCTGACCTGGAAGGTGCGGTACGCGCCGGGCGAGCTGAAGGCCGTCGCCCGGCGGGACGGGAAGACGGTCGCCACCGACGTGCTGCGCACGGCCGGTGAGCCGTACGCGATCCGGCTGACGCCCGACCGGAAGTCCCTCGCGGCGGACGGCCGTTCCCTGGTCTTCGTCACCGCCGACGTCGTCGACCGGCACGGCACGGTGGTGCCCGGCGCCGAGCACCTGATCACCTTCGACGTGACCGGCGGCTGTCTCGCCGGGCTCGACAACGGCCGGCAGGAGAGCGCCGAGCCCTACCAGGCGAGCACCCGCACCGCCTTCCACGGCAAGGCCCTCGCCATCGTCCGCTCCGGCACCCGGGCCGGGACGCTGAAGGTGACCGCCCGCGCGGAGGGCCTGCGCACGGGCACGGCCACGGTGCGCGCCGAGCGGGCGGCGGACCGCGCCACCACGCCGGCGCCCGCGTTCCGGGCGGAGCACCCGGCGCCCGTGGAGACCCCGCACGCGGACGCGAGTTACTCCGGCCGCCCCGACACCCTTCCGGCCGCCATGCTCGACGGCGACCCGGCGACCGGCTGGTCCAACGGCTTCGTCAAGGCGGCCACCGCCCTGCTGCCCGCCTTCGACGGCGCCCGCGCCGAGGACTGGGTGAGCGTCGACTACGGACGCGCCCGCCGCTTCGACCGGATCGAGGTCTCCTTCACCACCGACGCCACGTACAGCCTGCCCGCCGCGATCGGGGCCGAGGTGTGGAACGGCCGGGCCTGGCGGGCCGTCGAGGGCGCCCGTACCGACTGGGCCACCGCCTCCGACCGGCCCACGGTCGTCACCTTCGACCCGGTCCGCGGCTCCCGGATCCGCCTCACCCTGACCAGCGGCCACCCCGGTGAGCCCCGGGGCGCGGTACGGATCAGCCGGCTGGAGGCGCCGGCCGCCTGACCGGTACCGGGGAGGGCGCACGCCCAGGAGCGGCTCGCGCCCTTCCCGGCCCACGCGGACCGCCGATCTCGCCGGGGGGTTGTACGGCGTTCTGCGGATTGTCGCGGTGCGGAGGGTGCGCCTTGACTGGAGGGTGCCCGGTGGGGGCCGGTCGGGGTGGATCGGGGGCGCACGGTCGTACGAGGGGGACCGACCACCCTCTCCCGCGGCTCCCGGTCCGGGCCCGCGGCCGTCACAGGGCCGGGACACCGACATCCGAGGGGGACTGATCCATGCGCAGCAGACACCGATCCATGCGCGGCAGAGGGGCAACGGCCGTCGCCGCCCTGACCGTCGCCGCGTCCGTCGCGGTACTGCCGGTACCGGCGACGGCGCACGGCCGGCCCGACGACCGGCCGAAGGCGCACAACATCAGACTGACCCAGGGCGCCGACGCGGGTTCCCAGGAGCCGTCCCTGAGCGCCGACGGCCGCTACGTCGTGTTCACGTCGAAGGCGTCCAACCTGGTCCGCGGTGACACCAACGGCGTCACCGACGTCTTCCTGCGGGATCTGCGGACCGGCCGCGTCCAGCGCGTCAGCACGGACGCCACCGGAGGCCAGTCCGCGCAGGGCGCCATCTCCGGAACCATCAGCGCGGGCGGCCGCCACGCCGTGTTCATCTCGGACTCGCCCGACCTCGTCCCCGGGCAGACGCACGCCAAGCGGTCGGTCTACTGGCGTGACCTGCGGACCGGGCAGGTCAGGTACGTCGGCAACGACATCGGGCAGAACATGGTGTACGCGCGGTCCGCCACCGTCAGCGCGGACGGCCGGTACGTCGCGTTCGGGGCGGGCACCGGGATACCCAGGCCGGGCGTGGGGATCGGCGTGCGCGACATGCGGACCGGGAAGCTGACGGTGCTCTCCGGCTCCACGTCCTACAACGAGTACCTGGGCGCCCTCAGCGACGACGCGCGCGTGCTGGTGCACACGGTCGGCTTCTACTACAGCTCGTACAGCGACGTCCAGGTGGTGAACCCGCTCACCGGGGAGCGGCGGTCGGTGTACCTCACGCCCGGGGGAGCGCGTGCGAACGGGACCGCGTTCGACGCGGACGTCAGCGGCAACGGCCGCTATGTCGCCTTCGGTTCGACGGCCACGGACCTCGGCCCCCAGGACGCCAACGGCGCCGGCCGCAACGTCTTCGTCCGCGATCTGCGGACGGGCTCCCTGCGGATCGTCGAGGCGTCCGACCCGTCCCTGTGGACGCTGGACGGGAAGCTGAGCCGGGACGGCCGGTACCTGCTCTTCCGGGCGGCGGCGAAGTCGTCGGACTCGGGGATCTGGTACCTGCGCGACCTGCGGACCGGCCGCACCAAGGTGGCCGTCACCGATGCCTCCGGCGATCCGGCCCTCGTCGGCGGTTCCGGCGGGCCGGCCCCCGCGTACCTCGGCGAACGGCCGCTCGACGCGCGCGCCGGGACGGTCGCCTTCCACACGGCGGCCGAGAACATGGCCCCGGGCCCGCGTTCCGGGGACGGCAATGACGCCTACGTACGCCGGATCCGCTGAGACGGCTCGGCCAGGCGCGCGGCGGTCCGGACGGAACGCGTTCCGTCCGGACCGTTGACGCGATGTCATGGCTCCAACAAACATGGTCGGCGTCCGCCTATGGGAGCGCTCCCACGCCGCCGCGCCGGGAGCGTCGCCCGCACCTCCCCCCGAGGAGCCCAGACGTGAGAAGACGCAGCACCGTCCTCGTGCCCCTGACCGCCCTGCTGGCCGCGGCCCTCACCGCGCTGCCCGCGGGCCCGGCGGGCGCCGAGGAGACCGAGCAGGTCAGGAACGGCACGTTCGACGACGGCACCGAACCCTGGTGGACGACCGGCAACCTCGCCGCCGCCGTGGACGACGGGCGGCTCTGCGCCGACGTCCCCGGCGGCACCGCCAACCGCTGGGACGCGATCATCGGCCAGAACGACATCCCGCTCGTGGCGGGGGAGACGTATCGTTTCTCCTTCCGTGCGAGCGGCACGCCCGGCGGACACCCGGTCCGGGCCCTGGTCGGCCTCGCGGTCGAGCCCTACGACGCCTACCACGAGGTCAGCCCGCAGCCGAGCGTCTCCGGCGACAGCTACTCCTACACCTTCACCGCACCCGCCGGCACCGCCCAGGGCCAGGTCGCCTTCCAGGTCGGCGGGAGCGCCGAGCCGTGGCGGTTCTGCGTGGACGACGTGTCCCTGCTCGGCGGAGCGGAACCGGAGCCGTACGAGCCCGACACCGGGCCGCGGGTCCGGGTCAACCAGGTCGCCTACCTGCCGGACGGGCCGAAGAACGCCACCCTCGTCACCGACGCGACCGGCGCGCTGCCCTGGCGGCTGGAGGACGCCGGCGGTGCGGTGGTCGCCCGCGGCCGGACGGTGCCGCGCGGCACCGACGCCTCCTCCGGGCAGAACGTCCACACCATCGACTTCGGCCGCTACGGCAAGCGGGGCACCGGCCTCACCCTGGTCGCCGACGGCGAGACCAGCCGCCCCTTCGACATCGGCACCGCCGCCTACGAGCGGCTGCGCGCCGACGCCGCCAAGTTCTACTACACCCAGCGCAGCGGCCTCGCGATCCGCGACGACCTGCGTCCCGGCTACGCCCGCCCCGCCGGGCACGCGGGTGTCGCACCCAACCAGGGCGACACCGACGTGCCCTGTCAGCCCGGTGTCTGCGACTACCGGCTCGACGTCTCCGGCGGCTGGTACGACGCCGGCGACCACGGCAAGTACGTCGTCAACGGCGGCATCTCGGTGTGGGAGCTGCTGAGCACCTACGAGCGCGCGCTGCACACGCGGGGAGCCGAACGCTTCCGCGACGGCACCCTCGCCATTCCCGAGAGCGGCAACAAGGTGCCCGACCTGCTCGACGAGGTCCGCTGGGAGCTGGACTTCCTGCTGAGGATGCAGGTCCCCGAGGGGCAGCCGCTGGCGGGCATGGCCCACCACAAGGTCCACGACGAGCAGTGGACCGGCCTGCCCCTGCTGCCCAGCGACGACCCGCAGAAGCGCGAACTGCACCCGCCGACCACCGCGGCCACCCTCAACCTCGCCGCCACCGCCGCCCAGGCGGCCCGCCTCTACGCGCCCCACGACCGCGCCTTCGCCGCGCGGGCGCTGAAGGCCGCGCGCACGGCGTGGGCGGCGGCGCTGGCCCACCCCGAGGTGTACGCCGACGAGAACGACGGCGTCGGCGGCGGCGCCTACCCCGACCGGGACGTGCGCGACGAGTTCTACTGGGCGGCGGCCGAGCTGTACCTCACCACCGGCGAGAAGGACTTCCGGGACCACGTGCTCGCCTCGCCGGTCCACACCGCCGACGTCTTCGGCCCGCTCGGCTTCGACTGGGCCCGCACCGCCGCCGCGGCCCGCCTGGACCTGGCGACCGTGCCGAGCCGGCTCCCCGGCCGGGACGCCGTCCGCCGCTCCGTCGTCCAGGGCGCCGACCGCTACCTGGCCACCCTGGACGCCCACCCCTACGGGATGCCGTACGCCCCCGAGAACAACGTCTACGACTGGGGCTCCAGCCACCAGGTCCTCAACAACGCGGTCGTGCTCGCCACGGCCCACGACCTCACCGGCGCCGCGAAGTACCGGGACGGCGCCCTGCAGAGCATGGACTACATCCTCGGCCGCAACGCGCTGAACATCTCCTACGTCACCGGCTACGGAGAGGTCAGCGCCCACCACCAGCACAGCCGCTGGTACGCCCGCCAGCTCGACCCGGCGCTTCCCGACCCGCCGGCCGGCACGCTCTCCGGCGGTCCGAACTCCAGCATCCAGGACCCCCTGGCCCAGGCGAAACTCCAGGGCTGCGTCGGCCAGTTCTGCTACATCGACGACATCCAGTCCTGGTCGACCAACGAGACCACCATCAACTGGAACGCCGCGCTGGCCCGCATGGCGGCCTTCGTGGCCGACCAGGGCTGAACCCGCCTCCCGCCCCGGCGGTACCGCCCGGAGCCCGTTCTGACCTGCCGGTATTTACGAGTCAGTACCCGAGCGGTACCGTGGAGGCATGCCAGCCTTGAACGTGGAGTTCAGTGACCGCGAACTCGAGGACCTGCGTCAGATCGCCAAGGAGCGCGGTACGTCGATGAAGGCCCTGGTCCGAGAAGCCGCCGCCGCCGACATCGCGCGGCACCGGGCGCTCCAGGAAGGCGCGGAGGCGTTCCGCCGGTTCTTCCAGGGGCACGCCGAGGAGTTCGCCGCCGCCTTTCCCGACGACGAGCCGCCGCCCGCCCGGGGCGAGGGACGGGCCGCCTGACGCATGGCTTCCGTGCTCCACATCGACGTGCCCTGGCTGCTCCAGCGCCACGAGGAAGTGCTCCCGGACCAGCCCGTCGTCAACGACTTCTCCGCCCTGGTCGCCGCCGTCGCCCGGCACCGGGTCGACCCGCCCCGCCTCGGCGTGGACTCCGACCCGGCCTGGCGGGCCGCCGCCCTGCTGCACACACTCGCCGTGCTCAAGCCGCTGCCGTCGGCCAACGCCCGGTTCGCCTGCGCGACCGCCGTGGCCTACATGTTCGTCAGCGGCGCCGGCATCGACCCGCCCTACGGCGCGCTGGTCGACCTGGCCCGCGATCTGATGTCCGGCAAGGCCGACATCTACCGCGCGGCCGACCGGCTGCGCTCCTGGCAGATATGACGCGCCGGGGCCCACGCAGCGGCTCGTACGAGGGCTGACTTTCCTTCAAGTGTGCAGGTTTCCCAAGTACCTTGTTGACCTTCTGTGTTCGTGCCAGAGTGATGCCCCCGTGCGGGGGGTGACGGCCGGGTGACGCACGCGCCCTGATGGACCGGGTCCGCTTCACCGTCGGTGCGCGCTCCCCGCTGTCGGCATTCGCCTGCGCGTGGGAAGGAAAACCCCTCAGTGCCCACCCCTCGTCCCCCTCGTCCGCTCCGGCCCCCGTCCGGCGGAGACCCGGGGGAGTCCGACGACGTCCTCGCCGCCAGACTGCGGGAGCGTCCGGAGAACCTGGCCGCCTCCGCCGCCGCGCTGCTCACCGCGCGGCACTGGCGGCCGGCGCACGACTACGCCGCCATCTGCCTCGCCACCCCGGCGGACGTCGCCGCGATGGTCACCGCCGCCGCCTTCCGCAAGGTCCTGGACCGGCTCGCCCAGGGAGACCCGGCCGAGGCCCTGCGCCCCCGGCTCCTGGTGGCCGTGCGCGACACGGTCCGGCAGTGGTCCGCCGACGACCGGATGTCCGCGATCCTGCCGGAACTGCTCAAACCGGCGGGCGGACGCGGCATGCGCACCGCCACGTCGCTGACCCCGGAGAACCGGACGCTGGCCGCGCGGGCCTTCGCGTCGCTCCCGGCGACCGCCCGCTGTCTGCTGTGGCACACGGAGGTCGAGGCCGAGCCCGTCAGCGTCCCGGCCGGCCTGCTGGGCCTGGACCACGACACGGCGACGGCGGCGCTGGCACAGGCGCGGGAACACTTCCGCGAGGCGTGTGTGCGCGCCCACCAGCAGTTCGCGCCCACCCAGGACTGCCGGTTCCACAACCGGCTCCTCGACGTCCCGATCCGCCGGGGCACCGAACTGCTCCCGGACGTCCGCGACCACCTGGAACGGTGCCGGCACTGCCGGCACGCGGCCGAACAGCTCGCCCTGGCCGAGACCGGACCGGCGACCCTCATCGCCGAGGCCGTACTCGGCTGGGGTGCCCGCCGCTACCTCGACTCCCGGCCCGGCCGCGCCGCCCCCGGCCCCCGCGCCGGGGACACCGCCCGGCACCGCGGCGCCCGCACCGGCCTGCTGGCCCGGATGCCCGTGCGCCGCCCGCGCTCGGCCGGGTCGGTCCTCCGCGGCGTCGGTGCCGCCTCGGCGGGCGTCCTGATGACCGCCCTGGTGATCAACTCCTGGAGCTACGACGGCAGCAGCGCGGGACCGGCCGCCTCCACCGGCGTCACCGGCCACGAGCCCTCCGCCTCGGCGCCCGCCGCGCCCGCGCCCACCGGGGCCGCCGGACCGCCCGCCGCACCGGTCGGCACCCGGCTGCGCAACGAGGCCGCCGGGCTGTGCCTGGACGTGCCCGGCGTGCCGGAGGCCGGGGCGGGCGCCCGGCTGACGCCCTGCTCGTCGCGGTGGACCCAGCAGTGGACGTACGAGGACGACGGGCTGCTGCGGTCGGTGGCCGACCCCGGGCTGTGCCTGGACTCGCGGGCGGACGCCGGCGTCGTCGTCCTGGGCACCTGCGCCGACGAGGGCAGCGCCCGGGGCCACGACGTGCGCTACGCCCTGACCACGGACGACGAACTGGTGCTCCGCCGGGACCCGCAGCTCGCCCTCGCCGCCACCGCCGCCGAGCCGGGCGCCGACATCGTGGTCAAGCTGCGCGACAACTCCACCGGACAGCGCTGGCGCACCGACCCGGCCCCGACCTCCCCGACGCGCTCCGGGGCGGCGTCGGCCGCCGGGCGGGGGGACCCGGCGGCGCGCTCCGTCGGGCTGGCCGGCCGCTGATCAGCCGGTCTCCTCGACGAGGTCGGCGGGGCCGGGGCCGGCCGGTGTGGCGTGTCCGGACAGGGCGAGGGTGAGGTCCAGTTCGGCGAGCAGGCACCGGACGACGTGCTCGACGCCCGCCTGGCCGTCCAGGCCGAGGCCGTAGACGTAGGGCCGGCCGAGGAGGACGGCTCGGGCGCCGAGGGCCAGTGCCTTGAAGACGTCGTCGCCGGTGCGGACCCCGCTGTCGAACAGGACGGTGAGCCGGTCGCCGACCGCGTCCGCCACCCGCGGCAGCGCGTCGGCGGCGGCGACGGAGCCGGCCACCTGCCGGCCGCCGTGGTTGGACACCACCACGCCGTCCATCCCCGCGTCCGCGGCGAGCCGCGCGTCGTCCGGGTGCAGCACGCCCTTCAGCACGATCGGGCCGTCCCAGTGCTCCCGCAGGAAGGCCAGGTCCGGCCAGGTCTTGGCGGGGTCGGAGAACATGCCGACGAAGTGCAGCACCGCCGCTCTCGGGTCCTCGTGCACCGGCTTGGCCAGGCCGGCCTGGAAGGCGGGGTCCGAGAAGTAGTTGGAGGTGCCCACGCCGTGCAGGAACGGCAGGTACGCCTGGTCGAGGTCGCGCGGGCGCCAGGACAGCAGCGGGGTGTCCAGCGTGACGAACAGCGCGGTGAACCCGGCCGCCGCGGCCCGGGCCAGGAAGCTGCGGGCGACCTCGCGGTCCTTGGGCCAGTACAGCTGGAACCAGCGCTCGGCGTCGCCCATCGCCTCGGCCACCTGCTCCATCGGCGTGCTGGACGCCGAGGACAGGACGAACGGCACCCCGTGCGCGGCGGCGCCCCGGGCGGCGGCCGGCTCGGCCTCCGGATGCATGATCGACAGTACCCCGACCGGTGCGAGGGCCAGCGGCGCCGGCAGGCTCCGGCCCAGTACCTCCACCGACAGGTCCCGCTCGTGCACGTCCCGCAGCATCCGCGGCACGATCCGGCGCCGGGCCAGCGCCGCCCGGTTGGCGCGGGCGGTGGAGCCGTCGCCCGCGCTGCCCGCCACGTACCCGACGGGGCCGGGTCCGAGCCGTTGCCCGGTGAGCGCCTCCAGCCGGGTCAGGTCGGTGGGCAGCCGGGGCACGGCGCCCGTCGTCCCGTTCAGGTAGATCTCGTACTGGAAGTCCGCCCAGTGCTTGGCCATCCGTGGGTCCGCCTCTCGTCGTCGGCCCGGCGCGCCCGACGATACTCACCGGTAGGCGGGGGCCGTCCAACGGCCGGGGACGGGGTGACGGGGGCGTGCGCGCCTGATTCAGTCCTTCGGCGCCGCGCCGTCGGCCGGGGCGTCGCCGGGCTGCCGGCGGGCGCGGTGGCTGGTGTCGCACCACGGGAAGCGGCGGCTGCGGCGGCAGGTGCACAGGGCGACGCGGAACCGGTCGGAGGAGACCGTCGTGCCGTCCTCCAGCTCGATCTCCACCGGGCCCTCCACCAGCAGGGGGCCCTTGCGCTGGACCGTGATCCGGCGGGGGGTGTCAGACGGGGAGTTCGGCACGGACGACCACCAGTTCTTCCTCGTTGTCGGTCCCGGACAGCAGCCCCCGCCGCCGCAGCCAGGCCTCCCGGCCGCGCAGCACCGGGCCGAAGGCGATGCGGCGCCGCCGGGTCACCGCGGCCTTGAGCCCGGCGGTCCGCAGGTGTCCGACGGTGCCGTCGGGGTCGCTGAACGCCGACTGCACCAGCAGCAGCACTCCGCCGGGCCGCAGCCGCGCGGGGGCCTGCCGGCAGATCCGGTCCAGGTGCAGCCGGCCGTCGTGGCCCGCCTCCCAGGCGCGGGCCGCGCCCCGCGGCCGCCGCTGCCCGGCGGGCGAGGGCACGTACGGCGGGTTGGCCAGGATCAGGTCGAAGGTCTCGCCCAGCACGGGCGTGAACAGGTTCCCGTGCCGCACCCGGACCGGCAGACCGGCCCGCGCGGCGTTCAGCCGGGCCGTGCACACCGCCCGCCAGGACACGTCCACCGCGGTGACCCGGGCGCCCCGGCGGGCGGCGGCCAGGGCCAGCGCCCCGCTTCCGGTGCACACGTCGAGGACGTCCGCGCCGGCGGCGAGCGGCTCGTCGTTCAGGGCGTCGGACAGCAGCGCCGTGTCTTCTTGCGGGGCGTACACACCCGGCAGCACCAAGGGACTCACGCGCCCCGGGTACCCCACCGGTCAGGAAGTATGGGCCACGGCTTCCGCCAGCGGGGTGCGCAGGGACGAGCGGCCCGCCCGCCACTCGGTGAGCAGCCGGGCGGCGAGGAGGTCCTCGACGTGCCCGGTCGCGTCGATGCCGAAGACCACGTCGGGCGCGAGGTGCGGCTCCTGCTCCAGCAGGCCGCCGATCACCTCGTGGCGGACGACCTGCTCATGGACCGCGTCGGCCTCGACGTGCTCGTCGTAGAAGTGCTCGGCGGCCGGTCCGGCGCCGGTGCGGCGCATCGCCTCGGCCAGCCGCCGGGAGCCGGGCGAGGAGGTGATCTCGACCGCCGCGAAGTGGCCCACGAGGGCGCCGCGCAGGGACCGGTGCAGTCCGAACAGGGACATCATGTTCACCGTGGCCAGCGTCTCCGCGCACGCGGCGTCCAGGTAGCGGCCGTACGTGGTGTCCAGGCCCAGGTCGGTCATCAGGTCGGCGAACAGCTGGGCGTGCACGCGGTCGGCGCGTCCGCCGCCGTACTCGTCGTACTCCACCGCGGCCATCCCCGCCTTGGCCCGCCCCCACAGCCGGGGCAGCACCCAGGCGTGCGGGTCGGCCTCCTTCAGGTGGTACAGGGAGCGCTGGGCGGCGTACTCGCGCAGGTGCCACAACTCGCCCTTGTCGCGCAGGAAGTGGGTGACGCCCGTGCCGTCCACCGGCTCCACCAGCAGGTCGCCGACCGCGTCCTCGACGGTGTCGTGGACGCGGGTGCCGGCCCGCAGGGCGGCCAGGAAGCGGCTTTCCAGCGCGGCGCGGAAGCGGAGCAGGGCGGGGTCCCACTCCTTCTCGGCGTCCACTCCGGCGAAGCCGCGGTAGTGCAGCTCGTAGCACTGGTAGAGGGCGAGCTGGAGGTCGTCGCCCCAGGCCGGGACGGACTCCACGGTCTCGGTCCGGGGGAGGGGGCCGGTGCCCCGCAGGTGGTCCCGGACGGCCGCGGAGAGGGGGCCCCGGGGGGACGGCAGTGAAGGTTCTTCGCGGTCGGTGTGCATGGGGTGGCGGGTACCCGGGAGGACGGCCGGCATCCCCGTCAGGGGGTGGGGGTGAGGGTTGTGGGGCGCCCGTGCCCCACAACGGTCAGGCCCCTCAGTCGCCCTCCGACTGCTCCTGCGCCCCCGTGTTGGGGGAGATCGCGTCCCCCGCCTCGCCGCGGTGCCGCCGCTCCCGCTTCGCCTCGGGGTCGCGCGTCTCCGCCTCCTCGATCTCGCGCATGACCTCTTCCAAGGCCGTCTCGGGCTTCTCGCCGCGGTTCTCGCCGTTCTCGCCGTTCTGGGTCATGAACGCTCCTTGCCTCGACATTCGACAGTGCGTGGTGGAAAGTGCGTGGTGGAAAGTGCGCGGTGGAAAGTGCGTGGTGGTCAGCGCAGGGCCGCCGCGATCCGCAGCGGCACCGGGCCGCCCGGACCGACGGACTCCTCGTTCTTCCCGTTCTTCCCGTTCTTCTCGTTCCGCTCGTCCTGCTCGTTCTGCCGGATGATCTCCGCCCACCAGGAGGGGCCGTCCTCGATGTGGCGCAGCAGCACCCCCTCGCGGATCGCCCACGGGCAGACGGTCACCGTGTCCAGGCCGGTCAGCTTCATCGCGGTGTGCCCGATCACCGCGCCGGCCAGGCTCTGCGCGGCGCGCGGCGCGGAGATGCCGGGCAGCCGGGCCCGTTCGGCGGCGGGCAGCGCGGCCAGCCGGTCGATCGCCGTCCTCAGGTCGCCGCAGTGCAACTCCCGCTCCACGAACGGCCCCTGGCGGCCGGGCGCGGCACCGCACAGCCGCCCCAGCTGCTGGAAGGTCCGTGAGGTGGCCACGGCGGTGCGCGGCCCCTCCCAGCGGATCCGGGCCGCCGCGTCCCGCAGCTGGTGGCGCACCCGGCGGCGCAGCGCCCGGATCGCCTCCGGCGCCGGCGGGTCCTGGTCCCCGAAGAACTCGTGGGTCAGCCGGTTCGCGCCCAGCGGCAGCGAAGCCACGAAGTCGGGCAGCCGGCCGCGGCCGAAGGCGACCTCCAGGGAGCCGCCGCCGATGTCGAGCAGCGCCAGCGGACCGGACCGCCAGCCCATCCAGCGCCGCGCGCCGAGGAAGGTCAGCTCGCCCTCCACCTCGCCCGGCAGGGTGCACAGGGGGACGCCCGTGCGGGCCCGCACGGCGCGCAGCACCTCCTGCCGGTTGGGCGCGGACCGCACCACCGCGGTCGCGAACGCCAGCGGCCCGGACGCGCCCCAGCGGGTCGCGGTCCGGCTCGCGGCGGCGACCGCCTCGACCAGCCGTTCGACCGCCTCCTCGGGGATCGGCCCCCCTGGTCTGACCTGCTCCGACAACCGCAGCCGCCATTTGGCGGTGTGCACCGGCAGCGGTATCCCGCCCTCCGCGTCCGCCACCACCAGCCGGACCGTCTTCGACCCCACGTCCACCACGCTGATTCGCATGCTGCCGCAGGTACCCATTTACCGAGCGGATCAACGTCGTTCACCGAGAGTTGGCCGGTCGAGGCCCCTTTACGGCCGGTCAGGCCAACTGGCGCCGGACCAGTTCGCGCAGCCGGCCGCCGGTGTCCGCGAGCAGCGCGGCCGGCGGCCCCTGCTGGACGACCTTGCCGTCCTCCATGACGATCACGCGGTCGGCGTCCAGCACGGTGGACAGGCGGTGCGCGATGACGATCCGGGTGGCGTCGAGCGCCTTGGTGGACTCGATCACGGTGCGCTGCGTCGCGTTGTCCAGGGCGCTGGTCGCCTCGTCGAAGAAGAGCACGCGCGGCCGGCGGATCAGCGCCTGCGCGATCATCAGCCGCTGCCGCTGGCCCCCGGAGACCGATCCGGCGCCCGAGACGATGGTGTGCAGGCCCATCGGCATCCGCCGGATGTCGTCGGCGAGCCCGGCCAGCTCGGCCGCCGCCATCGCCTCCTCGGGCGTGTACGGCTGGGTGCCGCAGATGACGTCCAGGATCGACCCGGTGAACGGCTGGGCGTGCTGGAGCACCACCCCGCACTGCCGCCGCACCGCCGACTGGTCGAGCGCGGCCAGGTCCTGCCCGTCGTAGAGGACGCTGCCGGAGAGCGGGCGGTCGAAGCCGATGAGCAGTCTGAGCAGTGTGGACTTGCCGCAGCCGCTGGGGCCGACGATCGCCGTGAACTCGCCCGGCCGCACCTCGAAGGACACGTCGTCCAGCACCAGCGGACCGTCGTCGGTGTACCGGAACGACAGCCTCCGCGCCTCGATCGCCCCCGTCAGCCGGCCCGGCCGGGTGCTTCCCGTGCGCACCTCCGGACTCGCCTCCAGCACCGGCTTGATCTCCTCGAACAACGGCAGCGCGGCCACCGCCGACACGAACGCGCCGGTCAGCTGGGTGACCGAGGTCAGCAGCATGGTCACCGAGGTGTTGAAGGTCAGGAACTGGGCCGCCGACATCGAACCGCGCGCCGGGCCCGCCAGCAGCATGAACATCAGCAGCGTGCACAGCGGCAGGTAGACCGCGCCCAGCACCGCGTTGAGGTTCTTGATGTGCCCGGCCTTGCGCTGCAGTTCCCGGCTGCGCGCGAACTGGCCGGCCCACGCCGCGTAGGCGTAGTTCTCGGCCGCCGCCACCCGCAGCTTGGGCAGGCCGCGCAGGGTCTGGAACGCCTGGTTGTTCAGCTTGTTGCCGAGCACCACGAGCCGCCGCTGCCAGCGCACCTGCCACAGCCCCAGCCCCAGGAACACCGCCGCCACGACGACCAGCATGCCGACCGCCGCCAGCGCCATCGGCACGCTGTACCAGAGCAGCAGCGCCAGGTTCATCACCCCGACGGTCACCGACTGGGCCACCGACGGGCCGACCCCGGCCAGCAGCCGGCGGATCTGGCTGATGCCCATGGCGGCACTGGCCAGCTCCCCGGTGGAGCGCTCGGTGAAGAACTTCGTCGGCAGCCGCAGCAGCCGGTCCCAGACGGCGGGCTGGAGGATGGCCTCGATCCGGCCCTCCAGGCGCAGGATGGTCAGGTTCTGCAACAGTGTGAAGGCCGCCGCCACGACACCGCCGATCATCACCGCCAGACAGACCTGCGGGATCAGACCGGTCTGCGCCTTCGGCACGTACTCGCCGAGCACCTTGCCGGTGGCGACCGGCACCAGCGCCCCGATCGCCACCGTGACCAGGCCGGCGAGCAGGAGACGTGCCAGATCGCCACGGGTGCCCCGGAGACAGAACCGCAGCAGCCGCAGCGGACCGGTCCGGCGCTCCGGCAGCGGACGGTAGAACATCACCGCGCGCGGCTCGAACTCCCCGGCGTTCGCCTTCTCCACCGGCGTCCGCCGGCCGGTCGCCGGATGCACGGCCACATACCCGCCGCGCCGCCACAGCAGCGCCACCGGCGCCCCGGACAGCGCCCGGTGCCCCACCAGCGGCCCGACGTCCTCCCGCCACCAGCGTCCTTCAAGGCGCACCGCCCGGGTCCGTACCCGCGAGGCCAGCGCGATCCGCTCCACCTCGTCGAGGCGGTCGCTCTCGGCGGTGCCGCGCGAGGGCTCGGCGAGCGCGATCCCGGCGGCCCGGGCGACCAGCTCGCAGGCCGCGTACGTGGCGTCGGCGTCGGCGGCCGTGGCGCGCGGGTGGTCCCGCTTGCCGAGGGAGGCGAGCAGGGTGCGGTCCGCCCGGGCGCGCACCGCCTCGCCGGCCTTGATGCCGGCGGCGGTGCGGGTCTCGTGGGTGCGCTCCAGCTGCTCGATCCAGCGGTCCAGGGCGGTCAGCAGCCGGTACTGCTGGTCGACCATGGACTGCCACAGCGCCGGGTCCATCAGCAGGTCGGCCGCCGCCTGGTCGCCGTAGACCGCGCCGTACTGGACACTGCCCGGCGGGACCTGCATCCAGAACACGTCGTCGTCGCCGACCGTCCCCGCCTGGTCGCCCGCCATCGGCGCCTGGAAGAGGACGGACAGGCCCCGGCCGACGCCGAGGGCGAGGGCGTACTCCAGCGGGCTCGTCGTCGGCGGCACGTACTGGGGGTTGCCGTACTCGTCGTAGGACCAGGTCTGGGTGCTCGCCGGCTGGTACAGCTCGCGCAGGCCGACGCGGCGCACCACGCAGTTGCGCAGCGGGCGGGCGACCAGGGTGTGCCCGGGGCCCGCGACCGGGCCGAGCAGCAGCGCGCCCGCCTCGAGGCGGCCCAGGTGGTGCCAGGTGCCCTGCTGCCGCGCGTCCACCGCGAACAGGTCGACGGCACCCGCCGCGACCAGCCACAGCACCTGCGGCCCTTCCAGGTCCAGGCGGCCGAGCCCGGCGCAGTCGACCGGTGTGCCCAGCGCACCCAGCGCGCCCAGGACGACATCGCTCCCAGGGTGTACGTCGGTCATCTCATCGCTCCCTGACCAGCGCCGCGTAGGCGCCGCCGCGCGCCACCAGTTCCTCGTGCCGCCCGCGTTCGACGACCGTGCCCTGGGTCAGGACGACGATCTCGTCGCTGTCCCGCACCGTGCTCAGCCGGTGCGCGATCACCACGCAGGCGCAGCCCCGCCGGCGGAGGTTGTCCATCACGACCTGCTCGGTCTCCGCGTCCAGCGCGCTGGTCACCTCGTCCAGGACCAGGATGCTGGGGCGGCGCACCAGGGCCCGGGCGATCTCCAGGCGCTGGCGCTGCCCGCCGGAGAAGTTCCGGCCGTCCTGCTCGACCCGGCTGCGGATGCCGCCCGGTCGGCGCATCACGACGTCGTACAGTGCCGCGTCCTTCAGCGCCTCCACCACCGCGTCGTCGGGCACGGACGGGTCCCACAGCGCCACGTTGTCCCGGACGGTGCCCTCGAAGAGGAACACCTCCTGGTCGACGAAGGAGACGGAGGCCGCCAGCGCCCCGCGCGGGATGTCCTCCAGACGCTGCCCGTCGATGCGGATCACGCCGTCCCACGGGGCGTACAGCCCCGAGATCAGCCGGGACACCGTGGACTTGCCGCTGCCCGAGCCGCCGACCAGCGCCACCTGCTGCCCCGGGCCGACGGCCAGGTCGAAGCCGGTGAGCAGCGGCTTGTCGAGGGGGTTGTAGCCGAAGGAGACGTTCTCCAGCTCGATGTGACCGCGCAGGCGGCGCGTCGACTCGTCCGCGCCGGGCCGGCCGTAGAGCGGATCGGCGTCGAAGTTCTCCACGTCCTTCAGCCGGGCCACGTCGGCCGCGAAGTCCTGGATGCGGCCGGCGACACCGTTGAGCCGGGTCAGCGGCGCGGTGAAGCGGGTGACCAGGGCCTGGAAGGCGACCAGCAGACCGACCGAGATGTGGCCCTCCACCGCGCGCAGCCCGCCGATCCACAGGATCAGCGCGCTGTTGAAGGTGGCCAGGGCCGGCGCGACCACGCCCAGCCAGGCACTGGGCACCCCGAGGCGCTGCTGCTCCTCCAGCGTGGTGGCGTGCTGTCCGGCCCACTTGCGGAAGTAGCCGTCCTCGCCGCCGGTCGCCTTCATCGTCTCGATGAGCTGGAGGCCGGTGTACGCGGTGTTGGTCAGCCGCGCCGAGTCCGCGCGCAGCTTCGCCGTGCGGGTCGCCCGCAGCTTGACCACGACCCGCATCGCCACGATGTTCAGCAGCGCCACCCCGATGCCGACGAAGGTGAGCTGGGGGTCGTAGGTGTACAGCAGCAGCGCGTACAGGACGACGACCACCGCGTCCACGCCGGCCGCCGCGAGGTCCCGGGAGAGGGTCTCGGCCACCGCGTCGTTGGACTGCAGCCGCTGCACCAGGTCGGCCGGGCTGCGCTGCGCGAAGAACGTCACCGGCAGCCGCAGCAGGTGCCGCAGGAACCGGGCGCTGGAGAGGGTGGAGGAGATCAGCCGGCCGCGCAGCAGGTTGCCCTGCTGCAGCCAGGTCAGCACCAGGGTGAGCAGCACGCACGCCGCCATGGCGGCGAACAGCACGCCCAGCAGCGAGGTCTGCCCGCCGATCAGGAACATGTCGATGTAGGTACGGCTGAGCGCGGGCACCGCCGCGCCGACCAGCACCAGCAGCAGGCTCGCCAGCACCGCCGCCGGCAGGGTGCCGGCGGTGCCGCGCAGCCGGGCCGGCATCGCGCCGAGCACCCCGGGCCTGCGTCCGCCCGTGCGGAAGCCGGGGCCGGGTTCCATGGTCAGGACCACGCCGGTGAAGGAGCCGTCGAACTCCTCCAGGGTGACGAACCGGCGTCCCTTGCCGGGGTCGTTGACGAAGACGCCCCGGCGGCCGAAGCGGCGGCCCATGCCGTCGTAGACGACGTAGTGGTTGAACTCCCAGAACAGCACGGCCGGGGCCGCGACCTCGGCGAGGGCGGCCAGGTCCATCTGCATGCCCTTGGCGGTCAGGCCGTAACCGCGCGCCGCCTTCAGGAGGTTGCTGGCGCGCGAGCCGTCGCGGGAGACGCCGCAGGCGATGCGCAGTTCTTCCAGCGGGACGTGCCGGCCGTAGTGGCCGAGGACCATCGCGAGCGAGGCGGCGCCGCACTCCACGGCCTCCATCTGGAGCACCGTGGGCGTACGGACCGTCTTCGTCCGGCTCCTGGGCACCGTGCGTTCCGGCGGGGCGGCGCGGCGGCGGCCCCGGCGTCCGGTCGTGGCGCTCATGGCAGCAGCCAGTCGACGGGGTGCTGGTCGGCCAGCCGCACCGAACCGGTGGCCATGGTCATCGAGGACAGCGAGAACGGCGGCCCCTCGGCGGACGACCAGGCGTAACCGCTCTCCGTCGCGGCGGACTCGTCGAGGCTGACGGTGACGGCGACCGGCCTGCCGTCCTTGGTGAACTGCTCGCCGAGCTGGCTGTCGCCGAGGAAGGCGGCGATCTGCGACGCGGACTGGGCGGCCCGGTCCACGGACGTCACGTGGCCGCGCAGCACGCCGTACTCCTGGGCCGGCACCGACTGCACGGTCAGGTCGACGGCGGCGTGCGCGGGGATGGCGGCGGCGCTCTCGGCGGGCACGTACACCGTGGCGTAGAGGGGGTCGTCGGCGTGCGCGACCTTCTCCACGGCGGCCACGTCGGCGCCGGTCCGGATGATCTGGCCGACGGTGGCGGCGAGCGCGCTGACCCGGCCCGCGTCGACGGTGCGCACGACGGTCTCGCCCTCGGCGGTACGGACCTTGAGGACGGGCGCGTCGGCGCCCAGCCGCTGGCCCTGCTTCGCCACGACGGCGGTGACCTGCCCGGCGACCGGGCTCTGGAGCAGATAACTGCCCTGGTTGTGCGTGAGGACGGCCGGCGCGTCGACCGTGGAGGCGACCGAGCCGGTCACGGCCCATACGGAGGCGGCCGCCATCGCGAGCACGGTGACGGACAGCACCAGCCAGCCCTGGGGACGGGCGAAGCGCACGGGGAGGTCGAGCTCCTCCGGCGACTGGAGCTTGGCGAGGGCCTGTTGGCGGAACTGCACGGGAGATGTCCAGGTGTCCGGTTTCCGGGTTTCCCGGGGAGGGCTTCCGGGGGAGGGGACGCCGAAAAGTCCCGGAGCCGGGGATGCGGCTCCGGGACTCAGCGGCACGTGGGTGCGGTCAGAGACCGGCGACCAGGCCGGTGACCGGGGCGGTGTTCAGGCCCGTGACACCCTCGACCGTGCCGACGACCGTGCCGACCACGTCGGAGACCGGGGCGATGCCGTCCACGGCACCGGTGACGGTGCCCAGGGCGTTCACGCTCAGGCCGCCGGAGACGTTGTCCAGCTCGGCGTCCGAGATCTCGACGGTCTCGACCTGGGGGGTGGAGTTCATGATGGAACTTCCCTTCGTATAGCCATTTCACAAGGGGGGAGCGGCCCCCTCTGGGGACAGATGACGGCCGCGACCACGGGCGCCGGGCGCTTGGGTCCGGAGCCCTGCGCGGCCCCCGTGGTGCGATGGATCAAAGCACGCCGTCCCGCTGCGCTTCCACTCAATCACCCGTCCCACCAGGCAACTTGCGTCACACGCGGGGTCAACCGTGCAGGCACCCGCACGCCTTCGCGGCCACTTCTTCACACGCGGCGCAGCATCGCCCCACGGGCCCCCCTTGTCCCGCCGCCGGCGAACCGGGCACTCCTCTCCAATGGCGTGCGCGGGGGCGCGCGTTTGTGCAGAACCGCCAAAGGCCGTGACCGGGGTGGGCATTCGATGTGCAGATTCCCTGGAGCGGTGGTTCCGTTTCGCAGTAGCTACAGCACGTAGTCGACCGCATGCTTTCGGTGGTGGACGGCGGATTTTGAACGGCCCGTGCGGTCCTCCCGTACCTCCTGCCAGCCATGCGCCCCGAACCCCGTCCCCAGGAGGTCGAGAAGGTTGAGTCACAAGCGAATGCCGAAGCGCAAGGCCGCGCTGGCCGCGGGCGGCGTCGCCGCGCTGGGAGCCGCCGCGATCCTGCTGCCGCAGGCGGGCGCCGCGCCGAGCGGCGGACCGGACACCGCGGCGGCGCCCCGCACCCTGAGGGCGGCGGACGCCTCCGGCCTCGCCTCGCGGCTCGCCGGAACCCTCGGCGACGCCTTCGCCGGCGCCTACTACGACGCCGACGACCAGCGGCTCGTCGTCAACGTCGTCACGGGCGACGACCACGACGTGGTCGTGCGGGCGAAGAGCGCCGGCGCGGAGGTCCGCGAGGTCGACAACACCCTCGCCGAGCTGGCGGCCGGGGCCCGGATCCTGACGTCCGAGGCGGCCGTCCCCGGCACCGCGTGGGCCGTGGACCCGCGCACCAACAAGATCCTGGTCACCGCCGACAGCACCGTCACCGGCGACCGGTGGGACCAGGTCGAGTCCACCGTCCAGGAACTGGGTGCCGGCATGGCGACGCTCAGGAAGTCCGCCGGCACCTTCGAGACGTTCGCCTCGGGCGGCGACGCGATCTTCGGCGGCGGAGCGCGCTGCTCGCTCGGCTTCAATGTCACCGCCGCCGACGGGGCGCCCGCCTTCCTGACCGCCGGTCACTGCGGGGTCGCCGCCGAGCAGTGGTCCGACGCGCAGGACGGGGCGCCGGTCGCCACCGTCGAGGAGGCGGTCTTCCCCGGCGACGGCGACTTCGCGCTCGTCCGCTACGACGATCCGGGCACCGAGGCGCCGAGCGAGGTGAACGTCGGCGAGCAGACGGTCGCCATCAGCGAGGCCGCGGAGGCCGCCGTCGGCGCGCAGGTTTTCCGGATGGGCAGCACGACCGGCCTGGCCGACGGGCAGGTGCTCGGGCTGGACGCCACGGTGAACTACCCCGAGGGCACGGTCACCGGGCTCATCCAGACCGACGTGTGCGCCGAACCCGGGGACAGCGGCGGCCCGCTGTTCACCCAGGACGGCCTGGCGGTCGGCCTCACCTCCGGCGGCAGCGGCGACTGCACGGTGGGCGGCGAGACGTTCTTCCAGCCGGTGACGACCGCGTTGGAGGCGGTGGGGGCGACACTCGGGGAGGGTGCGGGCGCGGGTGCCGGGGACGATGGTGCCGGCGCCGGCGCGGGTGCCGGGGACGGCATCGGTACGGGGGAGGAGCCCGGCGCCGGAGAGGAGACCGGCGACACGGGCACCGGCGCCGGTGACGGCGCCGCCGCCGACAGCTCCGCGCCGGCCTCGACGCACTGAGGCGCCGTACGCGCCGCTCCGCGCCCGGCACTGACGCACTGACGCACTGACGCGCCGTACGCGCCGCGCCCCGCCCGGCCCGTGGCGCGTCGGCGCGGTCCGCGCACAGGGGCTGCGCGGGCCCCGCGCAAGCGTTGTAATGGCGGCGTGACCAGTGAGGGTGACGTGGAGCGCGGAGCGGGAACGGCGCGTGCCGCGCGGGCCCTCGCGGAGCTCGCGTCCGTCGCCGGTCCGGGCGACCGGCCGCGCCGCGCCCTGGAACTGGCGCTCGTCTTCGCCGGCGCCTCCTTCGCCGGCCTCTACGCCCCCGGCGAGGACCCCGGCCTGCTGTGCCTGGCGGAGTCGGCCGGGGTGCCCCGGACGCTGTACGGGCTGCGCGACGCGTACCCCGTGTCCGGCGGCTCCCCGGTCGCCGACGCCCACCGCGGCGGCCGTCCGGTGTGGCTCGGCCCGGAGGAACTGGCCGGCCACCCCGCGGCCCGCCGCGTACCGCCGGACGGCTTCTGGCTGGCGGCGCTGCCCCTCCCCGGGAACGGCGGCTGCCTCCTCGCGGTCACCGAGCGCCCGGCGGGTTTCGGCACCGGCGGGCGCGCGCACCTGGAGCTGATCGCCGGGTCCGTCGTCCGGCCCGCCCCGCCCCCGGCCGCCCCGGACGACGCACTGCCACCGGACATGTTCACCCTCGCCGTGGACACCGGCCGGGTCGAGGTCGGCGACGACATCCTGGACGTGTTCGGCCTGGACCCCCGGGAGTTCGACGGCCGGATCGAGACGCTGCTCCGGCTGACCGTGCCGGAGGACCTGCCCTCCCTGATGTCGGTGGTCGAGGCCGACCACATGTCCCTCGGCGAGCGGGAACTGGAGTTCCGCGTGCTGCGCCCCGGCGGGGCACCGAGGTGGCTCAGACTGCGCGGACGCCTGCGGCCCGCCGGCGAGGGCCGGCCCGCCCGCCTCGTCGGCACCGTCGCCGACGCCGCCACCCTCCGCTCCGACGTCACCGACGTCGCCCGCGTCCAGCGCCTGGCCGCCGCGCTGGCCACCGCGGGCACCGTCCGCGAGGTCGGCCGGGCCGTCGTCACCGCCCTGCGCGGACCACTGCGCGCCGACCGCATCGCCCTCGCCGGACTGGAGAACGACCGTCTCGTCGTCACCGTCCTCGACCCGCCCGACCCCGAGGCATGGCCGGCAGTGTGGCGTACCGAATGGCGCTCCGAGTGGCCCGACGCCCCGCTGCGCGCCACGCCCACCCTCGCCGCGGCCCTGCGCGAGGGCCGCGCCCAGGTCTGGCCGGCCGGCACCGGCTCCCTGGAACCCGCCCTCGCCGACGTCGGCCCCGGCGGGCTCGCCGTACTGCCGCTGCCGGCCGGCGACCGGGCCGTCGGCGTCTGCCTCATCGGCTGGGACCGCCCGCACGACGTCGGCCCCGACGAACGCGCCCTGCTCACCGCCTCCGCCGGCCTCGCCGGCCAGGCCCTGAACCGGGCCCACGCCTTCGACGCCGAACACGAACTCGTCGGCATGCTCCAGCGCCAACTGCTGCCCCGCCGCCTGCCGAAACTGCCCGGCGCGGTCGCCGTAGCCCGCTACCTGCCCAGCACCGCCGGCCTCGAACTGGGCGGCGACTGGTACGACGTGATCCCGCTGCCCGACCACCACGTGGCCCTCGTCATCGGCGACGTCCAGGGCCACAGCGCCGGCGCCGCCACCCTCATGGGCCAGATGCGCACCGCCCTGCGCGCCTACGCTGTCGAGGGACACCCGCCGGACGTGGTGGTCGCCCGCGCCAACCGGCTGCTGGCCGAGATGGAGACCGACCTCTTCGCCACCTGCGCCTACGTCGACCTCGACATGGAGGAGGGCACAGCCTGGTGCGTACGGGCCGGTCATCCGCCCCCGGTGCTGCGCCACCCGGACGGCCGGACCGAGATCGCCGAGGCGGAGGGCGGCCCGCCGCTCGGCGTGGTGGCCGGGGCCGACTTCCCGATGAGTCCGCTCGGCCTGAGCCCCGGCACCCTGCTCGCCCTGACCACCGACGGCCTGGTGGAGTCGGCCGACACCGACCTCGACCAGGGCATGGACCGGCTGGCCCGCGGGCTCGCCGCGGCCGACCCCGGCCACCTCGACCTCGTCGCGGACGCCCTGCTCGAAGGAGCCCGCCGCAGCGACGACGTGGCCCTGCTGCTGGTCCGCTACGACGGGATGGCGCTGCGCCCGCTGCGCGAGAGCTGGACGGTGTGGCGGGTCCCCGAGGCGGTCCGGCACGCCCGCCGCTTCACCCGGCGCACCCTGCGCGCCTGGGACGTGGCGGACGGCGGCGTCGACGCGGTCCTGCTGGTCGTCTCCGAACTGGTCACCAACGCCCTGGTGCACACCGACGGCCCGGTCCGCCTCGACCTCACCCTGGTCGGCGGCCGGCTGCGCGTCGCGGTCGCCGACTCCTCGCCCCGCACCCCGGCCAGGCCCACCGGCGTCGGCTGGGAGGCCACCGGCGGGCGCGGCATCCTCCTCGTCGAAGCGGTCTCCGCGGCCTGGGGGACGCTGCCGGTCAGCGGCGGCAAACAGGTCTGGAGCGAACTGCCGGTCGGCCGGTGACGGCGCCCGCCATCGGGTTACCCGGCCCCCGACCGCACGTACGCGTAGGGAAGAAGAGGCAGCAGTCATGACCCAGTACGTCCGCGACATCATGACCGGCGACCCGGTGACCGTCGAACCGCAGACCTCGGTGACCGCGGTGGCCCGCATCATGCGCGACCAGGACCTCGGCGCCGTCCTGGTCACCGACGGCGACGACCTGCGCGGCCTGGTCACCGACCGGGACCTGGTGATCCGTGCCCTGGCCGAGGGCGGCGACCCGGAACGGACCACGGTGGCCGGCGCGTGCAGTGACGACCTGGTGACCGTCCGCCCCGACGAGGAACTGGACCACGCGGTGCAGGTGATGCGCGAGCACGCCGTACGCCGCGTCCCGGTGGTCGACCAGGGGCACCCCGTCGGCATCGTCTCGCTCGGCGACCTGGCCATGGAGCGCGACCCGGAGTCGGCGCTGGGCGACATCAGCGTGGCCCGGCCCAACACCTGAGCGGGTTTGGCCGTCCCGGGACCCGGGAACCCGGCCGGGGTCCCGGAGAGCAGAAGGAAGTGGATGTTCCGTGGTCACGGAGACCAGTGAGAAACCCGCCGCCCGCCACCCGGCCACCGGTTGGTCCGAGGCCCGCCGCCGACCCGGGACGGGCCCGGTGCGCACCTGGGTGCCTGCCGTCGAGGACCCCGGCGCCCCGCGCGCGACGCCGCCGGGACGGGAGCCGGAACCGCACATCGTCCGGGGCGAGGACTGACGCCCGGACCGATCCGCGCGGCGACGACGGCTGACCGACACGACGAGGGCGCGGCGACCTGACCCGGTCGCCGCGCCTTCGCCGGCACGGCTTCGCCACCACCAGGTCGATCAACTAACGTTCCGTTCACCCGGATCGACAGTAGGGTGAACCAGATGAAGGCACTGGTGCTGTCCGGCGGCGCGGGCACCCGGCTGAGGCCCATCACACACACCTCGGCCAAGCAACTCGTCCCGGTCGCCAACAAAGCTGTCCTGTTCTACGGACTGGAGTCCCTGGCCGAGGCCGGGATCACCGACGTCGGCATGATCGTCGGCGACACCGCGGCGGAGATCGAGGAAGCGGTCGGCGACGGATCGAGATTCGGCCTGAAGGTCACCTACATCCCGCAGGAACGCCCGCTGGGGCTGGCCCACGCGGTGCTGATCGCCCGGGAGTACCTGGGCGACGACGACTTCGTCATGTACCTCGGGGACAACTTCATCGTGGGCGGGATCACCGGCCTCGTCGAGGAGTTCCGCACCCACCGGCCGGACGCCCAGATCCTGCTCACCCGGGTCGCCGACCCGCGCGCCTTCGGGGTCGCCGAACTCGGCCCGGACGGCAGGGTGATCGGCCTGGAGGAGAAACCGGAGCGGCCCAAGAGCGACCTCGCCCTGGTCGGCGTGTACCTTTTCACCCCGGCCATCCATGAGGCGGTACGTGCCGTCGAGCCGTCCTGGCGCGGGGAGTTGGAGATCACCCACGCCCTCCAGCACCTCATCGACACCCGGGCCGACGTACGGTGCACGGTCATCGAGGGCTACTGGAAGGACACCGGCAACGTCGGCGACATGCTGGAGGTCAACCGGATGGTCCTGGAAGGCATGGAGCGCCGCATCGACGGCGAGGTGGACGACGTGTCCGAGACCATCGGCCGGGTCGTGGTGGAGGAGGGGGCACGGATAGTGAACTCGCGCATCGTCGGCCCCGCCGTCATCGGCGCGGGCACCGTGGTCAGCGACTCCTACGTCGGCCCGTTCACCTCCGTCGCGGAGAACTGCCGGATCACCGACAGCGAGGTGGAGTTCTCCATCGTGCTGCGCGACTCCTCGATCCACGGGGTGGGCCGGATCGAGGCATCGCTGATCGGCCGGCACGTGGAAGTGACACCGGCACCCAGTGTGCCCAGCGCCCACCGACTCGTCCTCGGAGACCACAGCAAGGTGCAGATCCACTCATGAACCTCCTCGTCACCGGCGCCGCCGGGTTCATCGGCTCCCGCTACGTCCGCAGACTCCTCGCCGACGACGCGCCGGACGCGCCGCGCGTCACGGTGCTGGACAAGCTCACCTACGCGGGCACCCTCGACAACCTCGAACTCGACCACCCGCGGCTGGAGTTCGTCCAGGGCGACATCCGCGACGCCGAACTGGTCGGCAAACTGGTCGCCGAGGCCGACCAGGTGGTGCACTTCGCCGCCGAGTCGCACGTCGACCGGTCCATCCTCGGCGCCGACGACTTCGTCCTCACCAACGTCGTCGGCACCCAGACCCTCCTCGACGCCGCCCTCAGGCACGGCCTGGAGACGTTCGTGCACGTCTCCACCGACGAGGTGTACGGCTCGATCGCCGAGGGGTCGGCGGCGGAGGAGTGGCCGCTGCGGCCCAGCTCCCCGTACTCCGCCTCCAAGGCCTCCTCCGACCTGATCGCCCTGGCCTACCACCACACCCACGGCCTGGACGTGCGGGTCACCCGCTGCTCCAACAACTACGGCCCGCACCAGTTCCCCGAGAAGGTCGTTCCGCTGTTCGTCACCAACCTCCTCGACGGGAAGAAGGTGCCGCTCTACGGCGAGGGCCTCAACGTCCGCGACTGGCTGTACGTCGACGACCACTGCCGCGGCGTCGAACTGGTCCGTACCCGGGGCCGGGCCGGGGAGGTCTACAACATCGGCGGCGGCACCGAGCTGACCAACAAGGAGCTGACCGGCCTGCTCCTGACCGCCTGCGGCGCCGACTGGGACCGGGTCGAGTACGTCGAGGACCGCAAGGGCCACGACCTGCGCTACTCGGTCGACTGGAGCAAGGCCCGCGACGAACTCGGCTACCGCCCCGAGCACGACTTCACCACCGGCCTCGCCGAGACCGTCGCCTGGTACCGCGACAACCGCGCCTGGTGGGAGCCACTGAAGCAGCGCGCCGCCCGGGGGGCCGCGTGAGGTGGCTGGTCACCGGCGCGGGCGGCATGCTCGGCCGGGACGTCGTCGCCGAACTCACCCGGCGCGGCGCCGACGTGACCGGCCTGGACCGCACCGCCCTGGACATCACCGAACCGGCCGCCCTGGAGCAGGCGTTCACCGCCCACCGCCCCGACCTGGTGGTCAACTGCGCCGCCTACACCGCCGTCGACGACGCCGAGACCGACGAGGCCCGCGCCCTGGAGATCAACGGCGAGGGCCCCCGTCTGCTCGCCCGGACCTGCGCCGCGTACGGCGCCCGCCTGGTCCACATCTCCACCGACTACGTCTTCGACGGCGCCGGCCGCGACGCCCCCTACCCGGAGGACCATCCCCCCGCCCCGCGCACCGCCTACGGCCGCACCAAGCTGGCCGGCGAGCGGGCCGTGCTGGAGGAACTCCCCGAGGCGAGCGCCGTGCTGCGCACCGCCTGGCTCTACGGCGTCCACGGCCGCAGCTTCGTCCGCACCATGATCGAGCTGGAGGGCCGCCGGGACACCGTCGACGTCGTCGACGACCAGCGCGGACAGCCCACCTGGAGCGCGGACGTCGCCGCCCGCGCGGCCGACCTCGGCCCGCTGGTCGGCTGCGGCGCGAGCGGCGTCTACCACGCCACGAGTTCCGGCGAGGCGACCTGGTACGACCTGGCCCGGGAGATCTTCTCCCTCCTCGGCGCCGACCCGGACCGGGTCCGTCCCACCGACAGCGCGGCCTTCACCCGGCCCGCGCCCCGCCCCGCATACAGCGCCCTCGCGCACGGCCGCTGGCAGGAGACCGGCCTGTCCGCGCCCCGCGACTGGCGTTCCGCCCTGCACGAGGCTCTTCCCCGAATCCGCAAGGAGTCCAGTTGAAACGCCACGAGTTCCTGCGGGAACTGCACAAGGTCAGCGCCAACCGCAACTACCTGGAGATCGGCGTCAACGACGGCCGCAGCCTGCGCCTGTCCCGGGTCCCCAGCATCGCGATCGACCCCGCGTTCAAGGTCGTCTCGGAGCTGAAGTGCGACGTCCACCTGGTGAAGGCCACCAGTGACGACTTCTTCGCCCGGAAGAACCCCCTCGCGCACCTCAAGAGCGGCCGCCACCCGCTGCGCAACATGCGCCGCGGCCGGTCCCTGACCGGTTACTGGCGGCGGACCACGCTCGACCTGTCGTTCATCGACGGAATGCACCTGTTCGAGTACGCGCTGCGCGACTTCATCAACGTGGAGAAGCACTCGGACTGGTCCAGCGTGATCGTCCTCGACGACATGCTGCCGCGCAGCGTGGACGAGGCGGCCCGGGACCGGCACACCGACGCCTGGACCGGTGACGTCTACAAGATCACCGAGGTGCTGGCCCGGTACCGGCCCGACCTGGTGACCGTCCTGGTGGACACCCGGCCCACCGGCCAGCTCGTGGTGTTCGGCGCCGACCCGGACAACACCGTGCTCCAGGACAAGTACGACGAGATCATGGCCGAGTACCTCGTCGAGGACCCGCAGAAGGTGCCGGAGACGCTGCTGGAGCGGTCCGGGGCGGTACCGGCCGAGACCCTGCTCCAGGCGGGCTTCTGGAGCCGCCTGGTCAAGGCCCGCAACCTGGGCCTGGGCCGTTCCCGCGGCTGGGAGCCGCTGCGCCGCGCGGTGGAACAGGTCGGCGTCAGCCGCTAGGCGCATCGATCACGGGAGCCGCCGGGGACCTCGGGCCCGGCGGCCGTCCCCCGGCCCGTCCCGCACGCGAGCGGGACGGGCGGGACGGGCGGGACGGGAGAACGGCAGCGACGTCGCGGGCGCCCCGGACCGGGCCCCGCGCCGAGGCCCCCACCGAGGAGGTCGTCGCCGCCGGTCCCGAGGCCGCGAAGCCCCGCCTCACCGGCCGCCCCGCCGACGCGCGGCACGGCGCCCGGCACCCCGGCTACCGGCCGCGCAGCCGCTCGTAGTACGCGGAGCAGTCCGCGAACCTCGGCAGCAGCCCCGCCCGCTCCGCCTCCGCCAGCGTCGGCGCCGCGGCGTCCTTCTCGGACAGCACCGGCGTGATGCCCTCCGGCCAGGCGATGCCCAGCTCGGGGTCGAGCGGGTGCACCCCGTGCTCTCGGCCGGGCGCGTACCCCGTCGAGCACAGGTACACCACCGTGGCGTCGTCGGTGAGCGCCATGAAGGCGTGCCCGAGCCCTTCGGCGAGGAACACCGCGTGCCGGGTGTCGTCGTCGAGCCGTACCGCCTCCCACTGCCCGAAGGAGGGGGAGCCGGTGCGGATGTCGACCACCACGTCCAGGACCGCGCCCCGCACACAGGTGACGTACTTCGCCTGGCCGGGCGGCACCTCGGAGAAGTGCACGCCCCGCAGCACGCCCCGGCGGGAGACCGAGCAGTTGGCCTGCGCCAGCGCCAGGTCGTACCCGGTGGCCTCCCGGAACTCCGCGCCGCGGTACCACTCGTGGAAACTGCCCCGGTCGTCCGGGAACACCTTGGGTTCCAGTACCCAGGCGCCCGCTATCCCCAGTGCCCGCACGTCTCACGTCCTCGCTTTCCGGGCTTCCGCGATCCGGGAAGCCGTCTTCCGTACGGCGGCGCCCAGCATCCGCCGGGCCGTGCGCCACAGTCGCTCCCCGAGCCCGGGGCGGGGCGGCGGACCCACCCGCACCGCGCCGCCCTCGACCCGCAGGGGCTGCGGCAGGCCGTGGAACCGGGGACGGTCGGCCTGCGGGGTGAGGCAGAGGGCGGCCTTCCAGGTCCCGCCGGCCAGGACGGCGGCGGGCAGCACGGCCGCGAGCCGCGACCGCGCGGGGTCCGGCGTCGGCGCCAGGGTGCCGGGCACGTCGACGGACCGGCCCGGCGCGGTGAACCGCACCAGTACCTCCGTCTCGCCGGGCACGTACAGCGGCAGTCCCGTGCCCAGCCGGTCCCCGGACACCGACAGGTCCGCGCGCGGCACCCCGAGCCGCTTGGCGGAGGCGCCGAGGTCCAGGGAGAGGTTGCGGTGCGGATCGGTCCAGTACGGCAGTACGGCCCGGGCGGCGACGACCCCGGCGGGCGGGGCGAGCCGTCCCTCGGGCCGGGGGACGGGCCCCAGCCGGCACTCCTTGGTCCAGCCGCCCAGCTTGACCCGGACCAGGGCGTCCCAGATCCCGGTGCCGGGCAGCGTGCCCGGGTCCACGGTGGCCGTCGCCCGCAGGGTGAGCCGCACCCGGCCGTCGCCGGCGGGAACCGGCTCACGGGTGAACCGCACCGGCTGGAAGTGCTGGGCGGCGCTGGAGCGTTCGCGCAGCAGCAGATCGGCGGTGGCGGCCTCGAAGCGGACCGCGGTCTGCTCCTCGACCCACGCGATCGCCTCGGCGACGTCCTTCGGCGCACCGTCCAGGGGCGTGCTCGCGGCCTCCGCGGGGAAGGTCATCGGCTGTCCGGCGCACGTGTACTCGGTCCGGAAGCCGATCTCCAGCGCGCCGTCCCGCCAGGTCACCGTCTCGGGCACGGAGCCGAGCGCGACGGACGCCTCCCACTCGGCGAACGCCACCAGGTCGTCGAACCGGTCGGCGGCGGTCAGCGCCGCGACGACCCGCTGGGTCGGCTGGAGCCCGGCCGCCACGCCGGGACCGAAGCGCTCGACGACGACCTTGTGGATCTCCGTGAACAGCTCCCGGCGGTAGTCCTCGGGCGCGGCCAGCAGCCGCTTGCCGCGCAGCCGTTCGACCATCTCGTTGCGCAGCCAGCGCCGGAACAGCCGGTCCCGCAGGGCCCCGGGCTCGGTGTACTTCTCGACGATGTCGAGGGCCTCGCGGAGGTTGCCGAAGTAGCCGACCGGGTCGAAGCGCTGGAAGCCCGCGTTGGCGGCGTCGTCCCGCTTGACGTGGTAGTAGCAGACGTAGTCGCTGAGGACGGAGACGTTCTCCGCGCGCAGGTACGCCTCCGTCACGAAGACGTGGTCCTCCAGGCGCCGCCGGCCCTCCGGGAACCTCAGCCCGATCCGGTCCAGGAACTCCCGGCGCACCATCTTGTGCGGGGTGAGGCTGTCGATCAGCGGCGTGCCGGCCAGGGTGGCCCGGGGGTGGTTGCGGCGGAACAGCTCCACGGGCACCGGGCGGCCCTTGCCGGCCATCTTGCCGACGACGACATCGGCACCGTTGGCGACGCCGTAGTCGTACATCCGCTCCAGGGCCTCGTCGCCCAGGTAGTCGTCGTTGTCGACGAACATGACGTACTCGCCCCGGGCGGCCTCGATGCCGACGTTGCGGGGCTTGCCCGACCAGCCGGAGTTCTCCTGGTGGATCACGCGCATCCGGGGGTCCTCGGCGGCGAGCGCGTCGAGCCGGGCCGGGGTGGCGTCGGTGGAGCCGTCGTCGACGAAGATCACCTCGTACGCTTCCGGAGGCAGCGACTGCCGCTGCAACGAGGCGATGCAGTCCTCGATGTATGTCCCCGGGTTGTAGACGGGAACGATGACGCTGACCTTGACCGGCATCAGGCTGGGGCCCCCTGGGTCTCTTGCCGTTCATGTGCTGGTGTGGCGAAGGTGGCCCGATGCTAACGCGGTCCGCTGTGCTCGCCGTCCCCGGCCCGTGGAAGAGGCCGTGCCGTGCGGCGACTTCGGCCGTGCGTCAGCCGTGCGCCCTGTCCAGCAGGGCGAGGACGTCGGCCGTCGTGCCCGTCTCGCCGAGCCGCGGGAAGATCCGCTCCACGCTGTTGCGGTGCGTCCGCTCGTCCATGTCGCTCATGGCGTCGGTGACCAGGGTGACGTGGTAGCCGTGCTCGTGCGCGGCGCGGGCGGTGGACTCCACGCCGATGCTGGTGGCGATGCCGGTCAGCACGATCTGGGTGACGCCCCGGCGGCGCAGCTGCACATCGAGGTCGGTGCCGTGGAAGGCGCCCCAGTTGTGCTTGGTGACGGTGATGTCACCGGGGTGCCCGGACAGTTCGCCGGCGACGACGTCCCAGCCCTCGGGCCGGGTGCCCCCGGAACCGGCCTCGGTGCGGCCCGGTGCGGCGTCCGCCCCGTCGGCCGCGAAGGAGACCCGGACCAGCACCACGGGCAGGTTCCGGGCACGGAAGGCCTCGGCCAGCTCGACGCTCCGGGCGAGGACGTCGGCGCTGCTGTGCGGGACGACGGGCGCGGCGAGGATGCCGGCCTGGAGGTCGATGACGACGAGGGCGGTACGGGGGTCGAGGGCGGTGAGAGCCATGGGGCAGGGGCCTTTCGGTGGTGCGGTGTGCGGGGGTCGGATGCCGGTCACGGCCGGGTGAGCCGCTCCAGTACGGCGAGCGCGTCGAGAACGGTCTGCCGTTCCTCCTCGCTGCACCGGTCCTGGAACGCGTGGGCCAGCCACTCGCCCCGTAGCTCCCGGTCGCCGTCGACACGGGCCCGGCCCGCGTCGGTGAGGATGACGAGCTGCCGGCGGCCGTCGTCGGGGTCGGGGGTGCGGCGGATCAGTCCGTGCCGCGCCAGTGCGGCGAGCGTCGCCGCCATGGACTGCGGACGGACCCCCTCGGCGGAGGCGAGCGCGCTGGCGGTGGCGGCACCGTGCTTGCCGACGAGGGTGAGGGCCGACACCTGCGACGGGGTGAGGTCCTCGTCCCGGGCCACCTCCCGGATCCGGCGGCGCAGCCGGCTGAACACCACGCGCAGGTCGTGCGCGGCACGGGCGGCGGAGTCGGAGACACCCTCGGCGGCTTGCCTGTTCATACTCCCGGCGTTCATGCTCCGACCCTAAAATCGACAGGACAGACTGTCCAGTCGAGGCTGCACAGTTTTACCTGTTCATGTCCGTACGGCCCGTCCGGCCGACGGGGATCTACGCTGGGCCGGTGCGCCTGCTGATCATGTCCGACACCCATCTGCCGAAGCGCGCCCGGGAGCTGCCCGCCCCGCTGCTGGCCGAACTGCCGCGCGCCGACGTCGTGTTCCACGCGGGGGACTGGGTCGACACGGCCACCCTCGACCTCCTGGCGGACTGCTCCCGCCGGCTCGTGGCCGTGTACGGCAACAACGACGGGCCCGAGCTGCGGGCCCGGCTGCCGGAGGTGGCCCGCGCCGACCTCGGCGGCCTGCGCTTCGGCGTCGTCCACGAGACCGGCCCGGCCCAGGGACGGGAGGCACGCTGCGCGGCCCGCTTCCCCGATCTGGACGTCCTGGTGTTCGGCCACAGCCACATCCCGTGGGACACCACCGCGGGCACCGGCCTGCGGCTGCTCAACCCGGGCTCCCCGACCGACCGCCGCCGCCAGCCGTACTGCACGTACCTGACCGCGACGGTCGCCGGCGGCCGGCTCGACGCCGTCGAACTCCACCGGCTGCCGCCGCGCACGCCGTCGCGGCGGCGCTGACCCCCCCCGGCGTACCGCACCTCGTCGACGGCGCTCGCGCGGGCGGCCACCCGCGTAGGCGTCTCCCCGGTCAGCCGCCGGCGGTCAGGAACTGGGTCGCCGCCAGCTCCGCGTACAGCGGGTCGGTGCCCACCAGCTCCCGGTGGGTGCCGACCGCGCGGACCCGGCCCGCGTCCATCACCACGATCCGGTCGGCCATCGTCACCGTGGACAGCCGGTGGGCCACGACCAGCACCGTCGTCGTGCGGGCCACGTCGGCGACGGTGTCGCGCAGCGCCGCCTCGTTCACCGCGTCCAGCTGCGAGGTGGCCTCGTCGAGCAGCAGCAGCCGGGGGCGGCGCAGCAGGGCCCGGGCGATCGCGACGCGCTGGCGCTCACCGCCGGACAGCTTGGTGCCCCGGTGCCCGACCAGCGTGCCCAGCCCGTCGGGCAGCCGCGCGACCAGCCCGTCCAGACGGGTCGTCTTCACCACCCGGGCGACCTCGTCGTCGTCCACCTCGGCGTTGCCCAGCAGCAGGTTGTCCCGCAGGGAACCCGACAGCACCGGCGCGTCCTGCTCGACGTACCCGATCGCGGCGCGCAGCGCGGGCAGCTCCCAGTCGGCCAGGTCCCGGCCGTCCACGGTGATCGTGCCGGACTCGGGGTCGTAGAACCGCTCGATCAGGGAGAAGACGGTGGTCTTGCCCGCGCCGGACGGGCCGACGAACGCCGTCATGCCCTGGGCGGGCACGGAGAACGTCACACCGTGGTGGATGTGGGGCAGGTCGTCGGCGTAGCGGAAACGCACGTCGTGGAAGGCGACGGCGGCCGGCCGCGTGCCGGGGGAGGGCAGCGGGGCGGCGTGCGCCGGGGGCTCGGCGGGCAGGCGCAGCGCCTCCTGGATGCGGAGCACGGCCGCCGCGCCCGTCTGGTACTGGGTGACCGCGCCGATGACCTGCTGGAGCGGGGAGATCAGGAAGAAGACGTACAGCAGGAACGCGACCAGGGTGCCGATGTCGACCGCGCCCGTGGCGACCCGCGCGCCACCCACCGCGAGCACCGTGATGAAGGCGATCTGGAGGGCGAGTCCCGCCGTGTTGCCCGCCGCCGCCGACCACTTGGCGGCGCGCACGCTCTGCCGCCAGGACTCCTCGGCCGCCTCGTGCAGGGCGCGCTCCTCGCGGTGCTCGGCACCCGACGCCTTGACCGTGCGCAGGGCGCCGAGGACCCGCTCCAGCGCGGCGCCCATCAGCCCCACCGCCTGCTGGGCCTGTCTGCTCGCCCGGTTGATGCGCGGCGCGATCAGTCCGATCACCGCGCCCGCGCCCGCGATCACCGCCAGGGTCACGCCGAGCAGCACGGTGTCGACCAGCCCCATCATCACGATCGTCGCGAGGAGGGTGAGCCCGCCGGTGGCGAGACCCACCAGGGACTCGGAGGTGACGGTGCGCAGCAGGGTGGTGTCCGAGGTGATCCGGGCCATCAGGTCGCCCGGTTCGGTGCGGTCCACGGCCGTGATCCGCAGCCGCAGCAGGTACGAGGACAGGGCGCGCCGCGCGCCGAGCACCACCGACTCGGCGGTGCGCCGCAGCACGTACGAACCCAGCGCGCCCACCACCGCGTTGACGACCACCAGGGCCGACATCGCGAGCAGCGCGCCGGTGATGGCCCGCTCGTGCGACAGGTCGTCGATCAGCCCGCGGGCGACCAGCGGGAGCAGCAGCCCGGTGGCCCCGGTGAGCAGCGACAGCACGGCGCCGCCGAGCAGGGCCCACCGGTGCGGCCGTATGTACTCCAGGAGCAGCCGCCAGGGAGGCGGGCCGGTCTTCTCGGCGATGGCGCTCACGGTGCTCCTTCGGCGGGTCGGCGCGACGACTCAGGTTACGTCGGCACTGCGCACCGTCGGCTTGCGGCTAGGGTCGGCAGGGATACAACCGTGGCCGAGAACAAGGAGCCAGCACCATGGCGCAGGAAGTACGCGGCGTGATCGCACCGGGCAAGGACGAGCCCGTGCGGATCGAGACGATCGTCGTGCCCGATCCCGGACCCGGCGAGGCCGTGGTCCAGATCCAGGCCTGCGGCGTGTGCCACACCGACCTGCACTACAAGCAGGGCGGCATCAGCGACGACTACCCCTTCCTGCTCGGCCACGAGGCCGCGGGCGTCGTCGAGTCGGTCGGCGCGGGCGTCACCGACGTCGCCCCCGGTGACTTCGTGATCCTCAACTGGCGTGCCGTGTGCGGCAAGTGCCGGGCCTGTCTGCGCGGCCGGCCCTGGTACTGCTTCGACACCCACAACGCCGAGCAGAAGATGACCCTCGCCGCCACCGGCCAGGAACTCTCCCCGGCGCTCGGCATCGGCGCCTTCGCCGAGAAGACGCTGGTCGCCGCCGGACAGTGCACCAAGGTCGACCCGGCCGTCGCCCCGGAGGTCGCCGGGCTGCTCGGCTGCGGCGTGATGGCCGGCATCGGCGCCGCGATCAACACCGGGAACGTGGGCCGCGGCGACACCGTCGCCGTCATCGGCTGCGGCGGCGTCGGGGACGCGGCGATCGCCGGTTCGTACCTGGCGGGCGCCGCCAAGGTGATCGCCGTGGACATCGACGACCGAAAGCTGGAGACCGCCCGCACCATGGGCGCCACCCACACCGTCAACTCCCGCGCCACCGACCCCGTCGAGGCGATCCGCGAGCTGACCGGCGGTTTCGGCGCCGACGTCGTCATCGAGGCGGTCGGCCGCCCGGAGACGTACCAGCAGGCGTTCTACGCCCGTGACCTGGCCGGCACGGTCGTCCTGGTCGGCGTCCCGACCCCCGAGATGAAGCTGGAACTGCCGCTCCTGGACGTCTTCGGCCGCGGCGGCGCCCTCAAGTCGTCCTGGTACGGCGACTGCCTGCCCTCCCGCGACTTCCCCATGCTGATCGACCTGCACGTCCAGGGCCGCCTGGACCTGGCCAAGTTCGTCACCGAGACCATCCGGCTCGACGAGGTGGAGCAGGCGTTCGAGCGGATGCACGCCGGTGACGTGCTGCGTTCGGTGGTGGTCCTCTGATGGCCGCCCGCATCGAACGCGTCGTCACCTCCGGGCAGTTCAGCCTGGACGGCGGCACCTGGGACGTCGACAACAACGTGTGGCTCGTCGGTGACGACCACGAGGTCGTCGTCATCGACGCCGCGCACGACGCCGACGCGATCCTGGACGCCGTCGGGGACCGCCGGCTGGCCGCCGTCGTGTGCACCCACGCCCACAACGACCACGTGGGCGCCGCCCCCGCGCTCGCCGAGCGCACCGGTGCGGTGATCTGGCTGCACCGCGACGACCTGCCCCTGTGGCGGCAGACCCACCCCGACCGCGACCCCGACGCCTGGCTGGCCGACGGCCAGGTGATCGAGGCGGCCGGCACCGACCTGACCGTGCTGCACACGCCGGGACACGCGCCCGGCGCCGTGTGCCTGTACGACCCCGGGCTCGGCACCGTCTTCACCGGCGACACCCTCTTCCAGGGCGGCCCCGGCGCCACCGGCCGTTCCTTCTCGCACTTCCCGACGATCATCGACTCGATCCGCGACCGGCTGCTGACGCTGCCGCCCGAGACGAAGGTCCTCACCGGCCACGGCGACCCCACCACCATCGGCGCGGAAGCCCCCCACCTGGACGACTGGATCAAGCGCGGGCACTGAGCAAGCCCGTCCGCAAAGACGACAGAAGGTGTCCGGCTTTCCGGGAATCCTCGATACCGGTAACGCACGAGGACTTCTCCACGCAACGGAAGGCCGGACATGTCACAGCCGCTCACGGGCAAGGTCGCACTCGTCGCCGGGGCGACCCGGGGCGCCGGACGGGGCATCGCCGTCGAACTCGGCGCGGCCGGCGCCACCGTCTACGTCACCGGGCGCAGCACCCGCGCCCGGCGCTCCGAGTACGACCGTCCCGAGACCATCGAGGACACCGCCGACCTGGTCACCGAGGCCGGCGGCCGGGGCATCGCCGTCCCCGTCGACCACCTGGAACCGGACCAGGTCGAGGCACTCGTCGACCGGATCGACCGCGAACAGGGCCGCCTGGACGTCCTGGTCAACGACATCTGGGGCGGCGAGAACCTCTTCGACTGGGACGTCCCGGTCTGGGAGCACGACCTGGAACGCGGCCTGCGGCTGCTGCGGCTCGCGGTCGAGACCCACGCCGTCACCAGCCACCACGCCCTGCCCCTGCTGCTGCGCCGCCCCGGCGGCCTGGCCGTCGAGGTCACCGACGGCACCGCCGACTACAACCGCGACCACTACCGGGTCTCCTTCTTCTACGACCTCGCCAAGACGTCCGTGCTGCGCATGGCCTTCGCCCTGGGACACGAACTCGGCCCCCGCGGCGCCACCGCCGTGGCGCTCACCCCCGGCTGGCTCCGCTCGGAGATCATGCTCGACCACTACGGCGTACGGGAGGAGAACTGGCGCGACGCCCTGCCGGCCACGCCCCACTTCGCCATCTCGGAGACACCCCGCTACGCCGGCCGCGCCGTCGCCGCGCTCGCCGCCGACCCGGACGTGGCACGCCACAACGGCCGCTCCCTCTCCAGCGGCGGCCTGGCCCGGGAGTACGGCTTCACCGACCTCGACGGCAGCCGCCCCGACGCCTGGCGCTATCTCGTCGAGGTCCAGGACCCGGGCAAGCCGGCCGACGTCACCGGGTACCGCTGACGTCGGCCGAACGGTGTGAACTCCCGCACACGCCGCGGCATATGACGTGACCAGAGACACGGTCCGGTATGTCCGTTTAGCTCGCGATTACTCACGGTGCCTTCACGTCGCGAGCCGTATGCTTCACACCATGTCCACCACTGTTGATCCTTCCTCCGAGCGATCGGCTGCCGAGGTCAACGAGGAGATCCGGGCCCTGTGGCACCGGTCGGGCGGAACCCTGAGCGGCGAGCAGCGCGAGGAGTACCAGCGACTCGTCCTGGAGTGGGCCGCCGCGGTCCCGCATCCGGTGAAGGCGGCCTGACCGCCGGCCTCCCGGTCTCCCCTCGGCAGCGCATCGCGGCTTCCGTCCGGGGCACCCCCACCGGATGGGAGCCCTCCTCGCACTGGCCTCGGCCGCCTGCTACGGCCTCGTGGACTTCGCGGGCGGCATGCTCTCCCGCCGGGTCCACCACCTCACCGTCTCCCTCCTCGGGCAGCTCGGCGGGCTGCTGCTCGCCTGTGCCGCGGCGCTCCTGTTCACCGCACCGGAGCCGCACCACGCCGACCTGCTGTGGGGCGCGCTGTCCGGCCTCGGCAGCGGCGTCGCCATGCTCTTCCTCAACCGGGGCCTGAGCCGTGGCGCGATGAGCGTCGTCGTGCCGGTGAGCGCCGTCACCGGCGTCGCGCTGTCCGTGCTGTGCGGGGTGCTCGTCCTCGGCGACCGGCCCGGCGCCGTCGCCTGGGCGGGCATCGCCGTCACGGTGCCCGCGCTCTGGCTGGTCTCCGGCGGAGGCGGCACCGGCCGCGGGCCCGCCGTGACGGACGGGCTGCTGGCCAGCGCCGGGGTCGCCGTGCAGTACCTCGCCCTGGGACAGGCCGGTCCCGGCAGCGGACTGTGGCCGGTGGCCGCCGGCCGCGCCGCCGCCGTCCTCCTGCTCCTGCCGGCCGCCGCCCGGCACCCGCGACGCCTGCGGACCCCGCCGCACCGGGCCGCCGGGGCGCTGCTGATCGGCGCCGGTGCCGCCCTCGCCCTGATCCTGTACCTGCTCGCTGCCCAGCGGCAGCTCCTGGCCGTCACCGTCGTCCTCGCCTCGCTCTACCCGGCCCTGCCGGTCCTCCTCGGCCTCGCCCTGCTGCACGAGCGGCTCACCCCGCGCCAGACGGCCGGCCTGCTCGGAGCCGCGGCGGCCACTGTCCTGCTCACCCTGGGCTGAGCCGGGCTCACCCCCAGGTCGCCGAGTAGTGCCGCCGGTACGCCTTGCGGTCGTGCTCGGTGCGGATCCAGCGGGCCGCGACCCACATGAGCAGGCTCCCGGCGACGACCAGCAGACCGGGGCCGACGTTCTGCCGGTCGGTGAGGCGGGCCAGCAGCGTCGAGGCCTGCGTGCCCGACGCCGGCGCCGCCCCTCCCGGCGCCGCGGCACCCGGCGCCGACGCCGACGGCGCGGCGGAGGCACCCTGCCCCGGCCCGGCCGGCCCGGCGGTGATCAGCCGCACACCGAGCGACCGGAGCGCCTCCGACACCGGCTGGAAGAACGTCGTACCGCCCGACGCGCAGTCCCCGTTCCCGCCCGAGGTGATGCCGAGCGCGACCCCTTCCGAGAACAGCGGGCCGCCGCTGTCCCCGGACTCCGCGCACACGTCGGTCTCGATCAGACCGGTGACCGTGCCCTCCGGATAGTTCACCGTCGCGTCCACCGCCGTCACCCGGCCGTCCCGCAGCCCGCTGGTACTGCCGCTGCGGAACACCCGCTGTCCCACGGCCGCCTCCCCGGTGCCGGTGATCCGCACGCCCTTGCCGTCGCCCACCGCCACCACCTCGGCGCCGTCGCCCGCGTCCCCGTCCGCGTACCGCACCAGCGAGAAGTCGTCGCCGGGAAAACTCCCGGCGACCGTCGCCCCGACCTCGCGGCCGTCGGCGAACCACACCGATCCCGTCGGGCCGCAGTGCCCCGCCGTCAGGACGAAGTCGTCGGTGCCGTCCGTCACGTTGAACCCGGCCGAACAGCGCCCCGCGGTGGACAGGATGGGCTGCGCCCCGCTCACCCGCGGGGTGAAGGCGCCCCCGGTGCGTTCCGTGCGGACGAAGCCGCCGATCTCCTCGGCGGCGTCCGTCACCTCCGACCAGTCGTCCGTCGAGACGGTGCTGTCGCCCCGTACCACCACCTCGTTCGACCGGTAGTCCACGGTCCACGCGGTCCCGGCCACCCGCGGCAGCGAACGCAGCGTCGCCGTCGCCGACTTCAGCTCGCGCATGCTGTGCGTCACCAGCTTCGCCGTGGCGCCCGCGCGGCGGACCTCGGCCGCCGCCCCCGCGTCGGTGACCGCGACCACCGGCCGCCCGTCGGCCCCGATCCAGTGCCCCGCCGTACGCGAGGCACCGAGCCGCGAGACGAGTCCGGCGGCCGTCACCTCCTCGGCCCGCGGGGCGGCGGGTTCGTCCGCGACGGCCGTGGTCACCATCGTGCCCCCGAGGAGCAGTCCGCCGACGGCCGCCAGCCGCACCGCCCGCCGGACGATGCGTCGTCGTACATGGCTCATACGTGCTCTCCCGTGGCCGGACCGGCGCCGTCGCCCCTCCATACGTCCCCGCGGCCGGTCGCGTTCAGCCCTATCTTGTGGGCCATGACCGGTGAACCGAACCCCCTGCGCGCGCTCACCCTCGACCGCCTGAGACGACGTACGAGCATGAAGTGGCGTACCTACCCCGAGGACGTACTGCCGCTGTGGGTGGCCGAGATGGACGTGCCGCTCGCGGCGCCGGTGGTGCGTGCCGTCACCGAGGCGATGGAACGCGGCGACACCGGCTACTCCGCCGGCACCGCCTACGCCGAGGCACTGGCCCGCTTCGCGAGCGCGCGGTGGACGTGGGACGGGCTCGCCGTGGCGCGGACCGCCGTCGTGCCCGACGTCATGCTGGGCGCCGTCGAACTGCTCAAGCTGGTCACCGGGCCGGGCGACCCGGTGATCGTCAACTCGCCCGTGTACCCGCCGTTCTACCAGTTCGTCACCCACCTGGACCGCCGGGTGGCCGAGGCCCCGCTCGGCCCGGACCTGCGGCTGGACCTCGCCGGGCTGGAGGACGTCTTCCGGCGCTGCGTCGCGGACGGCGGACGGGCCGCCTACCTGCTGTGCAGCCCCCACAACCCCACCGGCACCGTGCACACCGCCGAGGAACTGACCGCCGTGGCGACGCTCGCCGAGCGGTACGGCGTCCGGGTCGTCGCCGACGAGATCCACGCCCCGGTGGTCTTCCCGGACGCGCGGTTCGTGCCGTACCTGAGCGTGCCCGGCGCCGAACGCGGTCTGTCGCTGATGTCGGCGTCCAAGGGCTGGAACCTGGCGGGACTCAAGGCCGCCCTCGCCGTGGCCGGCCCCGGTGCGGCGGACGACCTGGCCCGGATGCCGGAAGAGGTCGGACACGGCGCGAGCCACGTCGGGGTGCTCGCCCACACCGCCGCCCTGCGCGACGGCACCGCCTGGCTGGACGCGCTGCTCACCGGACTCGACGACAACCGGCGGCTGCTCACGGACCTGCTGGCCGAGCGGCTGCCCGGCGTCGTGCACCGCGCGGGGCAGGCCACCTTCCTCGCCTGGCTGGACTGCCGCGCCCTCGGCCTCGGCGACGATCCGGCCGAGGTGTTCCTGCGGCGCGGCCGGGTGGCCGTCAACTCCGGCCTCCCGTTCGGCACCGGGGGCGCCGGGCACGTACGGCTCAACCTGGCGACGTCACCGGAGGTGCTCGACGAGGCGGTGCGGCGGATGGCGTCCGTCCTGTCCTGAACGGCGGGGGCGCCCTCGTGGCCGGCGGCGAAGCGGCCTAGACTGCCCGGCCATGGACGAGGCGTCGCTGGCCCGGCTCGGCGCGGGCCGCTATCTGCTGTTCACCAGCTACCGGAAGAACGGCACCCCGGTCGCCACCCCGGTGTGGGTGGTGCGCGACGGGGACGCGCTCGGCGTGTGGACGGTCGCGGACTCGTGGAAGGTGAAGCGGGTCCGCAACCGCCCCGAGGTCCTGGTCGGGCCCTGCGACGTGCGCGGCAACCCGACCGGTGACCTGACCCCCGCCACCGCGCGGATCTGCGACGCGGCGACCACCGCCCGCTACCGCAGGCTGATCGCCCGCAAGTACGGGATCGCCGGCCGGGTCGTCCTCCTCGGCAGCCGGCTGCGCCGGGGCCTCGACGGCACCGTGGGCATCCGGGTCACCCTCACGCCCGGGGCCGGGACCGGCACCTGACCCTCCGTCAGGTCCAGGCCCGGTAGGGCTCGTCGACGAGCTGGAAGACCGGCTCGCCGCGCACCGGGTCCTTGGCCGTGGACAGCCGCACCCGGTCCCCGCTGTGGATGCCGAGGGGCGGGCCCATGACCCGGCCGCGCAGCACGAAGCCCTCCGCCATCTCTATCAGCGACACATTGCGCGTCGCGGGGGTGTTGCGGTGCACCACCGTGGAGTGGCGGACCGTCCCGGTGCCCTCGCTGCGCTCCGTGCGCAGATCGCTGCCCCGGCACACCGGACACAGCACCCGGTGGTACATGGCGGTCCCGCACCAGGTGCAGCGCTGGAAGACAAGGGCGTCCGTGACCGGGGCGGAGGCTTCGAGCACCCCTGCCGGGGCGCCGGCGGTCTGCTGGGCGACGCTTCCTGAGTGGTGGTACACGCTGGTCAACTCCCTGCGCTCGGCCGGAAAGCCGTGTGCGCGGTCCCCCGGGCACACGGGTGCGCGGTTCCGCTGGTGCCACCGTGCACGACAGCAGAGTATGGCACTCAGTGTCAGCCGTAAAGGCACTCCGTATCATCTGAAGGATCGGTCTCCCGGCCGCGCGGGCCGCGCGTGGACTCCAGCTCCTGGACCACCCGCCACAGGGGCGCGTCCCGCCGGGCCACGACGACCACCACGTCCTCGGGCCCCTCGGCGACGGCGGCCGGCACGGGCGCCGCCGCCGGCGGGCCGTCACCGAACGCCGACTGCACATACCCCAGCGCGTGGTCCATGGGGCCGGCCGCGTCGCCCGCGCCGTCCGCACGCAGCCAGGCGCGCAGCGCGTTGTTGTGCGCCGCGACCACCGCGGCGGCGATCACGTCGGCCCGCAGCGTCCCGTCCGGACGGTCGGCGAACCGGCCGCGCAGATAGGCGGCAAGGGCGCGCTCGTAGCGCCACACCACGGACAGCTCGTACGCGCGCAGCCCGGGAACCCGCTTGGTCAGCCGGTAGCGCTGCACCGAGAAGGACGGGTTCTCGGCGTACATGCGCGACGCCAGCCGGGCGGCGTCGCAGACCCGGCGCACCGGTTCCGCGTCCGCGGGGGAGGCGGCGAGGAAGGCGGTCAGGTCGGCCAGGCACCGCTCGTGGTCCGGGAAGACCACGTCCTCCTTGGAGGGGAAGTAGCGGAAGAACGACCGCCGTCCGACCCCGGCCAGCGCCACGATGTCGTCCACGGTGGTCTGTTCGTAGCCCCGCTCCAGGAACAGCCGGAAGGCGGCCGCTACCAGGGCCTCGCGCATCGGCGGCCGACCGTCGCGGCGCGGTGCCGCACTGCTGGCGTTCATGGACGCCGAACGTAGCACCTGACCGGACGGATGGCACTCGGTGCAGTGCTGGGCAGCGCTGGACGGTACTGAGTGCTTGATTCAGCGGGCCCGTGGCGGGAAGCGGTGTGAGCATGGTGGAGATGGACGCGTTTCTCGGGCGGCTCGATCCCGACATGTGCGTGGTGACGGCCGCGGCGGGCGGCGAGCGGGCCGGCTGTCTGGTCGGCTTCGCCTCGCAGTGCTCGCTGCGTCCCGTGCGGTTCGCGGTGTGGCTGTCCGAGCTCAACCGGACCTACGAGGTCGCCCGCTCGGCGGAGTTCCTCGCGGTCCATCTGCTCGCCCGCGACCAGCGCGCCCTGGCGGAGCTGTTCGGCGGCCGGACCGGTCACCGGACGGACAAGTTCCAGGACGTCCGGTGGCGTGCCGGGCACGGCGGGGCCGTGGTCCTGGAGGACGTGGAGGCGTGGTTCGTCGGGCGGATCGCGGGCCGGGCCGACGGGGGCGACCACGTCGGGTTCGTCCTCGATCCGGTCGAGTGCGGCGGGCGCGCGGACGGGGACCGGCCGCTGCTGCGGCAGCGGGACGCGGCAGCCGTCCGTCCCGGTCACCCGGTGGACTGACCGCCCGCCGTCCCCGCGTCCCCGAGCCGGTCAGGCGGTTTCGTCCGGCACCCGGATGTCCAGGACACAGACGTCGTCCCGGCGCTCCTCCCCTTCCAGCAGCGTGGCCAGCAGCGGCTCCAGGGAGTCCGGCGCGTCCTCGGCGGGGGCCGCGGCGGCCCGAGCGAGCCGTTCCAGACCCCGGTCGATGTTCTCCGGGGGCCGCTCGATCAGGCCGTCCGTGTACAGCACGAGCCGGTCGCCCGGCCGCAGCACGCACTCCCCCTCCCCGAAGACCGGGGACGGCGTCGCGCCGAGGAGTATGCCGCGCGGGCGGTCGAGATAGCGCGCCGTGCCGTCGCGCACCAGCAGCGGCGGCAGATGCCCCGCCTGCGCCCACAGCAGCCGGTGCCGGGCGCGCTCGTAGCGGGCCAGGACCATGCTCGCGGTGCCGTGGGTGTCGCGGGAGTGCAGCAGCAGCGTGTTGAGCCGGGTGAGCGCACCGGTCAGCGACGACCCGGTGATGACCATGCCCTTGGCGGTGAACCGGAGCTGGGCCATGGTGGCGACCGCGTCGAC
Source organism: Streptomyces sp. NPDC090994 (assembly GCF_044768905.1). Taxonomy (NCBI): domain Bacteria; kingdom Bacillati; phylum Actinomycetota; class Actinomycetes; order Kitasatosporales; family Streptomycetaceae; genus Streptomyces; species Streptomyces sp. NPDC090994. The sequence goes on along the minus strand of NZ_JBIVWS010000002.1, from coordinate 410,517 downwards.
GCCGTGCCCGGCGACGTCGCCGACCACCAGCAGGGCGTCGCCGTCGGGCAGCTCGATGGCGCTGAACCAGTCGCCGCCGACGTACACCCCCGACTGCGCCGGCAGGTAGGAGACCTCGACGCGCAGCCCGGCCAGCCGGAGCCGGCCCTTGGGCAGGGGCAGCAGCGCGTGCTGGAGCTGCGCGGCCAGGGAACGCTCGGCCCGCAGCACGTCGTGCTGGGTCAGCATGGCCTGCTCGCTCTCGACCAGGGCCAGTTCCACCCGGCGCCGGGCGGTCAGGTCCTGCACGAACCCGTGCACCTCGACGGGGGTGCCGTCGGCGTCCCGCGCCGCCTCGGCGACGACGCGCAGGTGCCGGACGCCGGCCGGGGTCCTGGTGCGGAACGGGACGTCGCACGGCCGTCCCTCGTCCACCAGGGCCCGCACGGCCCGGGCCAGCGCCGGCCGGTCCTCCGGCAGGGACAGCGCGGGCAGCTCGGCCAGGCGGACCGGGCCGAGCCCGTGGTCGCGCCCGAAGATGGCGAAGACCTGGGCGGACCAGCCGGCCTCGTGGGTGACCAGGTTCCAGTTGACCCAGCCGAGGTCGCCCAGCCGTTGCAGATCGGCCAGCCGCTGTTCCTGCCGGTCGGAGGAGCCGTGCCGGAGCCAGGTCAGCACCAGCCCGCCGCCCAGCGGCGCCACCCGCACCGAGTACGTGCCCGGCTCGGTGGTGCCGGGCACCACGTTCCGGTGCGCGAACGGCTCGCCCTCGTACGGCGTGCCGGTGGCGAGCGTGGCCAGGCAGGCCGGCCACAGCGGCTCGTCCGCCAGGGCCGGGAAGCACTCCGAGAACCACCGCCCGACCAGTTCCGGACCGGTGCGTCCGGCGGCCCGGCCGGCCGGTTCGGTCGCGGCGTCGATGCGGTAGTCCCGGACCTCTCCGGTGGGCGACCGCACCGGGGTGAGCAGCACCGCCCCGACCGGCAGCGCGTCGAACACCCGCTGCACGGCGGCGGCGTCCGCGGCCGGCTCCTGGCGGGTGCCGAAGGCGCGCAGCCGGCCGGCGCACAGTCCGGCGACGGCGAGCAGGCGTTCCCGGTCGGCGGGCGGGAAGGCACCGCCGCGGCGCCGCAGCACACCGAGGCAGAAGCCGGGCGCCTCGCCGCCCGGCACCGGCAGCCAGGCCCGTGACCGCCAGCGCTCGGGCGGATCGCCGATCAGCAGGTACCGCTCCCGGTCGCGGTCGAAATCCTCCAGCCAGCGCGGCTCACCGGTGCGCAGGACGTCCGGGGCGACCAGTGCGCCGAGCGGGGGCACCTGCCGCCACTGGGCGGCCAGGGTGTCGTCGATCCCGGCGTGCCCCACCAGCTCCAGCGCGCCGGAGGGCAGCCGCGCGTAGAGCAGGACGGCGTCGGCGGCGGTCTCGGGGCCGAGGTGTTCCAGCAGGGCCCGGGCCAGCTCCCGCGGGGACCCGACGCGGAGCAGGGTCCGGGCGAGCCGGGCGAGGGCCGCCGGGACGCCGTCCGGGGCGGAGGCCGACGGGATGTCGTCCGGGGCGGGGGACGCCGACGGGACCGCGGGGGCGGCGGAGCCGGATGCCGGGCCGCCGGTGCCGGCCACCGCCAGCTCCGGCCGCCGGTCCGGTCCGGCGACCGGCGGCCCCAGTGCGCCGAGGGTGATCCAGCACTCCTCCAGCAGCGTGCGGCGCCGGTCCTTCGCCCGCTGGAGCAGTGCCTCGCGCGCCTCGTCGGCCGAGCATCCGCGCAGGGCCATCTCCGCGCCCTTGGCGCGTTCGAGGACGGCCGACGTCGCCGCCAGGTCGCGCAGCCGGTCCATCTCGGCGCGCTGTCTGGCGACGACCTTGGCCAGAGTGGCCAGATCGGGCGTGGCGTGCTCGCTCGTCACGCCACGAGCATCGCACATCGGGCTGTCTCCGTTGTCCTGCTCGTCGCGTCGCCCCGGCGGGGGGCCGCCGGCCGCCGGAAGCCGGTGCCGACGGGCCGGGCCTGGTGCCGCCGGGCCGGACCCGCCGCCTGCCTGGGCCTCCCGCCCGCCGCCCCGGGCGCCGGCAGCCCGGCGTACGCCCGCCGGGCTCCGTCAGCGGCTGCCGCCGGCGCCGACTCCGTCGGAGAGCGCCGTCGTGACCGCGCGGACGCTGCGGGCGATGTGCTGCAACTGACCGATCTCCGCCGCGTACAGCTTGATCGTGTGCTCGATGACGGACTCGGGCAGGCCCAGCCGGGGCAGGTCGGCCCGGGCGCTCTGCAGCGCGGTGCGGGCGACCCGGATCTCCTGCTGCACCTGGAGGTGCGCGTGGCGGGCGAGCAGCACCGGGTGGCGGATCAGGGCGGGGTAACCGGCGTAGCGGGCCGGCACCAGCTCACGCAGCCACCTGACCGCGGAGCGCTCCCAGTCGTAGCTGCCGGGGGGCTTGACCTGGCACGGCCAGTCCGGGCCGGTGCGCGTGGGCGTCAGGGGCATGATCTTCGCTTCCGGGTGTGCGGTCTCGCGGATGCGGTCCGGTACGGCCGGGTCGCGTTCCGTGAGCAGTATTTATATATACGGTCCGCTTTTCAAGAAGCATGAAAACATTCATACGGACTCGGCACAGGACCCGCACTCAGTCCCGCAGGAAGAAGCGGTGCTCCTCGGCGATCTGCTCGTACGCCTCCAGCCGCGCCTGCGTCCGCTCCGGGTCGGCGTCGGTCATGGCCTGGAGCAGCGCCGCGCACAGCACCCCGGTGGCGGCGTAGGAGTCGAAGACCAGCCGGGACCCGGTGCCGGTGGCGAAGACGACGTCCGCCTCGTCCGCGACCGGTCCGAGCGCCAGGTCGGTGACGAGCGCCACCCGCAGGCCGGCCCGCCGCGCCACCCGCACCGCCTGCAGCGTCTCCCGGGCGTGCCGGGGCATGGAGAACGCCAGCACCCAGGTGCCGCCGGCCTCCCGCGACTGGAGCAGGGCGTCGTAGGCGACGCTGCCGCCCCGCGTCACCAGGCGGACATCGGGGTGGATGCGGCGGGCGGCGTAGGCGAAGTACTCGGCGTGCGAGACGGAGATGCGCAGCCCGAGCACGGTCAGCGGTACCGACGCCGACAGCGCGCGGCCCGTGTCGATCACCGCGTGCGGGTCGGCGAAGTCGCGCCGCAGGTTCTCCAGGTTCTCGATCTCGGCGTCGACCGCGGCCTGGAGCTCGTTGCCGCGGTACTCCTCGGCGGGACCGCCGCGCGCGGCGAGTGTCATCGACTGGAGCCGCTCCCGCAGCGCGGGGTACCCCGTGAAACCCACCGCCGAGGCGAACCGCGTCACCGACGGCTGGCTGACCCCCACCCGGTCGGCGAGGTCGGTGATCGACAGGAACGCCGCCTCGGTGAGGTTCTCGATCAGGTACTGGGCGATGCGCCGTTGCCCGGGGGAGAGCCGGGGACGGTCGAACAACGTCCTGAGCTGGGACGCCGGGGAGGGTTCCGGCTCCGGGGCGGCAGGTTTCGAGGTGATCGCTGACGCCTGTGCGCGTGCCTGCTGCGGCGATGGCACCGTGCGCCTCCTTCGTCTGCCGAGGACGTCTCCCGCGGAAGGTTCAACATAGCCCAGGGATAGCCGCGGCCGGTCCGGGAACCCGCTGCCTCGGAACACCCGTACCACCGACGAGGAGAGGCGCCATGACCGTCCCCGAAGAGAACCGGCCGAAGACCGACACGACCGACGAGGTCCTCGAACGGGAGAATCGCGAGGACGACGCCCACGGCCAGGCCGGGGCGACCGGCCGCACGATGCGCGAGGCGCTGGAGGAGGCCCACGTCCGCCCTGCCGACTACGAGGAGTAGCCGCCCGGTCGGCAGGAGCGTCCGTCCCCGCCGGTTCCCGTGCTCACGCGCGAGCGGGGCGGCCGGCGGGCGCAGCGGTGACCGGGGTGAGGCAGAAGACGCGGATGTCCCGGCCGGAGCGGGCGGCGTAGACGTCGTAGAAGGGGACGGCCAGCAGGACGCGGTCGCGCTGCCGCTCCTTCTCCCGGGCGGTGAGCAGGCGGGCGGTGACCTGCCAGGAGCGTCCCTCCGCGGTGACCGTGGCGTGCGGGCGGAGCAGGAGGTTGGTGCTCCAGGCCGGGTGGTGGGAGCGGCCGAAGTTGCTGCCGACCACCAGCCAGGTGCCGTCCGCCGCCCGATGCGCCGCCAGCGGAGTGGAGCGCGGGGCTCCGCTGCGGTGGCCCGTGGTGGACAGCACGATCGTGTCCAGGGCGATCCGGCTCGGCAGCAGCCGGCCCCCGGTCAGGCGGTGGACGAACAGGTCCCAGCGCGGAAGGACATGAGGGGCGACCCGCAGTACGGCACGGCTGGTGGCGAGCCGGACGAGAACGGGGTGGGTCACGGGGTCTCCTCCGTCGTGGGAAGCGGTACGCGCCGGTACGGCTCGCCCTGGGCGGGGCGCCGGTCGGGACGGCCGGCGGCGGGCCAGGCGGCGCAGGCCCGTTCGGCCATCGCCGTCACGGTGAGCGCGGGATTGGCGCCCAGGTTGCCGGGCACGGCCGAGGCGTCGGTGATGTGCAGGGCCGGGTAGCCGTGCACGCGGTGGTAGAGGTCGACGACGCCGGTGGCGGGGTCGGCGCCGACCGGGCAGCCGCCCAGCAGATGGGCGGTGACCGGCAGGCCGAGGGCGGTGCTCCACGGCAGCGCGGCCCGGCCGCCGGTGTGCCGGGCGTAGTGGTCCGCCACCGCCTCGGCGGCGGCCAGCCGTACGGGTTCGGGCCGCGGGCCGCCCCGCAGGAAGGTCAGCCTGCCGTACCGGTAGCGGCTGGTCAGGTGGGAGTCGCCCCGCTCCATGGCGAGCAGCACGGCGGTACGGCGGCCGAAGTCCCGCCAGGGGAGGCCGGCCGGCGCCGTGAGCAGCGCGGCCGGGTGGGAGCCCGGCCCGAGCCGGCACAGCTGGACCAGGAGGTCCGGGCGGGGCCGCAGCGCGGAGCTGATCGCGACGCCGGGCCCGATGTCGAAGCCTTCCGCGTGCACGGCGGCGAACACCTCCCGGTTGGTGCGGGTGCGGGTGCCCAGCGCGGGTGACAGCCTCGGCAGGTACGGCCGGGAGCGGTGCAGGAGTTCCGCGGTGCCCCAGGCCCCGGCCGCGAGGACGACCTGGTGCGCCGACAGCGCCGCGCGGCGCCGGACGGGACCGGCGCCCTCGCGGACGTGCGCCCGCCAGGTGCCGTCCGGCCGTGGCTCCAGCGCCCGGACCTCGGTCAGCGGCCGGATGCGGGCTCCGGCCCGTTCGGCGAGGTACAGGTAGTTGTGGTCCAGGGAGTTCTTCGCTCCGGCGCGGCAGCCGAGGGTGCACCGGCCGCACTCCGAGCAGCCGGCGCGGGCCGGCCCCCGGCCGCCGAAGAACGGGTCCGGCATCGTCCGGCCGGGTGGGCCGAAGTGGATGCCGACCCGGGTGGCACGGACCCCGCCGGGCACCCCGAGGGTCTCGGCCGCCCGGCGCAGGGCATCGTCCCCCGCCGCCCGCCGGGGGACCGGCGTGGTGCCCAGTATCCGGTCCGCCACCGCGTAGTGCGGGGCGAGTTCGTCCGCCCAGTCCAGGGACGGGTCCCAGCAGGAGTCGCGGAACACGGCCGCCTCGGGCCGGTGGTGCACCCCCGCGTAGACGAGGGAGCCGCCGCCGACTCCGACACCGGTCAGCGCGGCCAGCCGGCGCCGCACCCGCAGGCGGGCGATGCCGCGCCAGCCGAGCCAGGGCACCCACAGCAGGCGGTGCGCCTGCCAGGGGGAGGCGGCGAACTCCTCCGGCCGCCAGCGCCGCCCGGCCTCGACGACCGTGACGCGGTACCCCTTCTCCGCGAGCCGCAGCGCCGCGACGCTCCCGCCGAACCCGGAGCCCACGACGAGCACTTCGTGCGGAACCACGCACCCCACCTCTCACTACCACCGGTACATTGTCGATCACAGTATGTGCGTGTCATCCGATTTCAGAGAGGGCCCGTGGCTGTTTCCGTGCCTCCCACCGCCGTACCGACCGCTCCTGGCGCACTGCCCCTGCTCGGCCACGGCCTGAAGCTGCTGTGCGACCCGCTCGGCTTCATGACGTCGCTCAACGCGTCGGGCCCCCTGGTGCGGATGCGGGGCCCCGCCTTCACCCCCGACGTCTACCTGGTCAACTCGCCGGAACTCCTGCACCAGGTCCTGGTGACCGACGCCCGCAGCTACTCCCAGGCACGGATCACCGCCGGAATCGGCTCCCAGTTCGGCATCAGCCTGGTGATGGACATGGAGTTCGACGGGTTGACGCTCTTCGCGTCGCACCTCCGGCACCGCCGTGCCGTCCAGCCGGCGTTCCACCCGCACCGGATCGCCGCCCGGACACCGGCGGTCCGGGACGCCACGTACGAGGCCGTCGCCGGCTGGACCCCCGGCGCCACCGTCCGCGTGGACCAGGCGGCGGCCCGCCTCGCCTACGACGTCAACGCCCGCGCCGTCTGCGGCGACACACCGGCGCTCGGCCGGGTCAAGGCCGCGCTCGCGGCCCTGAGTTCCCGGACCACCCCCGGCATGTACTGGCGCCTCGCCCTCCCCGGGCTCGCCCACCTCCGGAACGTGCCGGGCACCGGCGGCTTCCGGCGGGCCCTGTCCCGCCTGCGCGCCGCCGTCGCGGCCTCCCTCGACCACCACCGCGGCCGGGGCGCGACCGGCGACGACGTCCTCTCCCAGCTCCTGCGGGCCCGCTACTCCGACACGGACGAGCCGCTCGGCGACCGGCAGATCATCGCCGACACGCTCTTCCTGCTCTGGGCCGCGACGCACGGCCTGAAGGACGTACTGCCCCACGTCCTCTACGAGTTGGCGCTCCATCCCGACGTCGAACAGCGGGTGCACGAGGAGATCGGCTCCGTCCTGCGGGGGCGTCCCGTGCGGGCCGAGGACCTGCCCGCGCTCGACTACACCCGGCGGGTCGTCAAGGAGACCCTGCGGCTGCACCCCGCTCCCTGGATGCTGGGCCGGCGCACCCTCGTCCCGGTCCGCCTCGGCGCCGCCGAGCTGCCGGCCGGTACCGAACTCGCCTACTGCACCTACGCGGTGCACCGCAATCCGGCGGTCCACCCCGACCCGCTGCGGTTCGACCCCGACCGCTGGCTGCCCGACCGCACCAGGGGCCTGGCACGCTGCTCGGACATCGCCTTCGGCGCGGGGGTGCGCAAGTGCGTCGGGGACGCGATGACGGTCAACCAGGTCCTCACCGCCGTGGCCACCATCGCCGCCCGCTGGCAGTTGCGCACCGTGCCGGGACACCGCCACCGACCGCGCGCCCGCATCGTCATCTCCCCCGGCCCGCTGCCCATGACCTGCCGTCCGCGCGGCAGTTGACCGCCGCCCCGGTGTGTCCGTACCCGGCGGGGGCAACCGGTCGCGACGGCTCTTCATCCGATGGTGTGATTGGCAGTACTTCGGTCCGGGGTGGTCGTTGGGCCGGGCGTGATCGATGACGACTCCTCCGTGCGGACGAGCGGCGGGCGCACCAGCCGCCGGCGGTTCGCTCTGGCGCTGGCCCCCCTGCTCGTCGGCGCCTGCGCCCTGCTCGCCGGGAGCGCCGCGGGGGTCGTCTCCGTGGCGTTCGCGGGCGAGGTGCCGGTCACGGTCCACGCCGCGCGGGTGTCCGGGTCGGGTGTGACGGCCTCCCCGGCCGCCTCGGGCCGTGGCGGACTGCTGCCGGCGCTGGCCACGCGGATGGAGCGGGCGACCGTCGAGGACGCCTGTGTCCACTCCACCGCCCACCTGCCGGTCATCGGAGCGGTGACGGCCGTCGTACGCATCGAACGGGCCACCGCCACCGGTCTGACGGTGGAGGCGGGCATGGCCACAGCCCGGTCGGTGCGGCTCTCCGGAGCGGAGTTCAGCACGCCAGGAACGTCCCCGGACCGGCCCACCGGACTGTTCACCGTCGGCGCGCGGGAGGTCACCGGCAGCGCGGTGACCACGCGGCCGCACGCCTTCACCGCCGGGACCATCACGTCCCGGGGCGTCGCCGTCGACCTGCGCCGCGGAGCGGGCGGCTGCACGCCGGGGACCACCCGATGACCACGGGGACCCGGCCCGGAGGGCGGGGGTGGCGCCGGGGCCGCCCGTTCGCGGCGGGACTGCTGCTGTGCCTCGGCGGTCTGGAACTGGTCTGTGTCTCCTGGGCGGGGCTGGGCTTCCTCCGGTTCACCGGCACCGCGGGCGCCGCCTCGTGGACCCTGGGCGCCGGGTTCGTCGTCGCCGGGGCGACGACGTGGCACAACCCGGCCCTGCGCCACTTCTCCGGCGTACTGGCCGGGGTGCTCTCCCTGGTCAGCCTGGTCGCCGCCAACCTCGGCGGCCTGCTGCTCGGTTTCCTGCTCACCGCCGTCGGCAGTGCCCTGGCCCTGGCCTGGATTCCCCAGCCGGCGCCTTCGACCCCACAAGAGGAGGCGTGAGGTGCGTTCCCTCGCCGTGCCCGCCCCCGGCGTCTACCGGCGCGGCGGCATCCACGACCCGGCCCTGCGCCGCGGCTACGAGGCGTGCCGCCGCGCCACCCGCGCGACGGGTGAGATCGAGTACGCCGTCTCGCTGCTGCTGCCGCCCCCGCTGCGGACCGCCACCTGGGCGCTGTACGGCGCCGTCCGCGCCGTGGACGACCTGGCCGACGCGGCCGGACCCGCGGGCGAGGCGGACCCGGGGCGGGCCGACCGGCTGGAGGCGTGGATCTCGGCGTTCGACACGGACCTGCGCGAAGGCCGCGGCAGCGACCCGGTACGGCGGGCACTGATCCACACCATGCTGACCTGGAACCTGCCACCAGGGTTCCTGCACACGCTGTTCGAGGAACTCCGCCAGGACGCCGACGGACGGCAGTTCGCCACCTGGCAGGAGTGGCGGCACTACAACAGCCTGATCAACACCCCGCTCGTGCTGCGCGCGGGTTCACTGCTGCTGCGGGCCACGGGCCTGTCCACCGAACCGGAGGCGCTCGCCGCGGGCGTGCCGGACGTGGCCGTGGCCTGCCGGACCGCCGTCGAGGCGGTCTACCTCACCGACGCCCTCGTCGACCTCTCCGACGACCTCGGCCGCGGCCACGTACCGCTGCCGCAGGAAGCCCTGGACGAGACCGGCGTGCGCCGGGCGGACCTGCTGGCCCGGCGCGCCACCCCGGCCTTCGAGGAACTGGTGCGCCGCCTCGCCGACCGGGCCCGCACCTGGCTCGACCGCACCCCACCGCCGCCGGCGCTGCACCCGGCGGTCGGCGTCGCGCTCGGCGCTTACACCGACCTGTACCGGCTGCGCCTGAAGGCCGCGGCCGACACGCCCGCCGCGCTGCTGCACCGCCGGCCGGCCCTGCCGCGCGGCGCCCGGCTGCGCCTGCTGCTGCCCGCCCGGGCCAAGGCCGCGCTGGCCTGGGGCCTGTTCCCCTTCCCTGTCCGGCCCGGCTCACCGCAACCGGCGCCGGCCTCCGAAGGGCCCGGCCCGGCCGAGCAGGCGCGGTCGGCCGCTCCCGGGCGCCCCCCGGCCGTCGCTCCGACGCCCCACCCCTCCGGCGCCCGCCCGCCCCGGCTGCCCGCCGAGGCCACACCCCGCCACGTCGCCATCGTGATGGACGGCAACGGCCGCTGGGCCACCGCCCGCGGCCTGCCCCGCACCGACGGCCACCGGCGAGGAGCCGAGGCACTGGTCGACGTCGTCCACGGCGCCCTGGAGATCGGCCTGGAGTACCTGACCGTGTACGCGTTCTCCACCGAGAACTGGAAACGCCCCGCCGCCGAGCTGCAGGCCCTGATGTACGAGATCCCCCAGATCGTGCGCCGCCTGGTGGACGAGAACCTGGACGTCCGCGTCCGCTGGGCCGGCGCGCGCTCCCGGCTCCCGGCCGACGTCGTCGAGCAACTCCTCCACTTCGAGCGGATCACCCGCGACCGCACCGGACTGACCCTGACCATGTGCGTCAACTACGGCGGCCGGGCCGAGATCACGGAGGCCGCGGCGAGACTCGCCCGGGAAGCGGCCGCCGGGAAGGCCGACCCCGATGCCGTCTCCGAGCACGCCTTCGCCCAGTACCTGTACGTCCCCGAACTGCCCGACGTCGACCTGCTCCTGCGTACCGGAGGCGACCACCGCACCTCCAACTTCCTGCCCTGGCAGGCCACCTACGCCGAGCTGCTGTTCCTCGACACCCCGTGGCCGGAGGCGGACCGCCGCGACCTGTGGGACGCGATGGGCCAGTACGCCCGCCGCACCCGGCGCTACGGCTCCGTCCCCCGCGTCGTCGCCCAGGCCGCCGCGCCTTGAGCGTTCCGCGGGGGCAGCCGGTCCGCGGGAAGCGGATCACGACCCGCGCTGATCCTTGACCCGGCGGAGCTTGCCGACGGAACGCTCCAGGCTCTCCGGTTCCACGACGAGCACCTCCACGGTGATGCCGACGCCGTCCTTGACGCCCTGCGCGATGGCACGGACGGCGTCGGCGCGCTGCTGCGGGCCGGCGTCCGGCCGGGCCTCCACCCGGACGGTCATGTGGTCCATGCGGCCGCGCCTGGTCAGCTGGATCTGGAAGTGCGGGGCCACGCCGGGTGTGCGCAGGACGACCTCCTCGATCTGGGTGGGGAAGACGTTCACCCCGCGCAGGATGATCATGTCGTCGCAGCGGCCGGTGATCTTCTCGATGCGGCGGAAGGCGGGCCGGGCGGTGCCGGGCAGCAGCCTCGTCAGGTCGCGGGTGCGGTAGCGGACGACCGGCAGGGCCTCCTTGGTGAGGGAGGTGAGGACGAGTTCACCGCGCTCGCCGTCGGGGAGGACCCCGGGGGAGAGGGGGTCGACGATCTCCGGGAGGAAGTGGTCCTCCCACACGTGCGGGCCGTCCTTGGTCTCCACGCACTCCTGGGCGACGCCGGGACCCATGACCTCGGAGAGGCCGTATATGTCGACGGCGTGCAGGTCCACGCGCTCCTCGATCTCGCGGCGCATCTCCTCCGTCCACGGCTCGGCACCGAAGATGCCCACCTGGAGGGAGGTGGAGCGCGGGTCGACGCCCTGTCTCTCGAACTCGTCGAGGAGGGTGAGCATGTAGGACGGGGTGACCATGATGATCTCGGGCCGGAAGTCCTGGATGATCTGGACCTGGCGGGCGGTCATGCCACCGGAGGCGGGGATCACGGTGCAGCCCGCGCGCTCGGCGCCGTAGTGGGCGCCGAGGCCGCCGGTGAACAGGCCGTACCCGTAGGAGATGTGGACCTTGTGGCCGGGGCGGCCGCCGGCCGCGCGGATCGAGCGGGCGACGAGGTCCGCCCAGGTGGCGAGGTCCCGCTCGGTGTACCCGACCACCGTGGGGCGCCCGGTGGTGCCGCTGGAGGCGTGGACGCGGCGCACCTCGGACAGGGGGACGGCGAACATGCCGAAGGGATAGGTGTCCCGCAGGTCGGCCTTGGTGGTGAAGGGGAACCGGGCCAGGTCGGCCAGGGTCCGGCAGTCGTCCGGCGTGACACCGGCCGCGTCGAACTTCCTGCGGTACAGCTCCACATGGTCGTAGGCGTGCCGCAGCGTCCGGCGCAGCCGGCGCAACTGGAGGGCCTCCACCTCCTCGCGCGGCATGCGCTCGGCGTCGTCCAGCAACTCCGCCGGCAGGGGCTCGCCACGACGGGACCGGGTGCCCACCGGGTCGGTCGGTTCGCTGATCATCGCGGCTCCTCGTATCCCGTGTTCCGGACAGCTCCCGTGTGCCGGACAGCGCGGCTGCGGCCGCGGAACTCCGCGATCACCGTCTCGCCGCGTACGACGCTCACGTCGTAGATGCCGCTGCGCCCGAAACGGGTGACCTCCCGGGCGGTGGCCGTCAGAACGTCCCCCTCGCGGGCCGGGGCCACGAAGGTGACATCCGCTCCGGAGGCGACGGTGACGGGGCCGTGGCTGTTGCAGGCGCAGGCGAACGCGGTGTCGGCGAACAGGAACAGGTAGCCGCCGTGGGCGGTCCCGTGCCCGTTGACCATCGCTTCCGTCACGGTCATGCGGAGCACGGCGGTCCCCTCGCCCTGCTCCAGGAGTTCGATGCCCAGCAGCCGGGAGGCCCGGTCGGCGGCGAACACGCGTGCTGCCGGCCCCGGGACCGCGGGGGTTGCTTCCGTCACGGTTCACACCACCTCGTGTACCGACCGAACATTCGGTTAGCGTGCGGCTCGGATCAGTAAGTCAAGTCGCGCCGGGGACTGTCAAGGGGCGCGCCGCTTTGGGAGACCGGCCGTCCGCTTCCTTCGGTGAACGATTCGCTCCCGCCACTTGCCGGACAGGGGGAGGGGCGCCGTATCATATACCGAACGAACGGTCGGTTGGGATGGGTGGTACGGATGACGGAACAGCGGGCCGCCTCGTCGGCCGCGGACACCGCGATCGGCGGACCCCAGGAGCACTTCGACGCGACGATCGCGCGGGACCAGCGGATCGAGCCGCGCGACTGGATGCCGGAGGGCTACCGCAGCACACTGATCCGGCAGGTGGCGCAGCACGCGCACTCCGAGATCATCGGGATGCAGCCGGAGGGGGAGTGGATCACCCGCGCCCCGTCGCTGCGCCGCAAGGCGATCCTGTTCGCCAAGGTCCAGGACGAGGCGGGCCACGGCCTCTACCTGTACTCGGCGGCCGAGACCCTCGGCGCCGACCGCGCCGACCTCACCGAGCGGCTGATCGAGGGCCGGCAGAAGTACTCGTCGATCTTCAACTACCCGACGCCGACCTTCGCCGACGTCGGCGTGATCGGCTGGTTCGTGGACGGCGCGGCGATCTGCAACCAGGTCCCGCTGTGCCGCTCCTCCTACGGGCCGTACGCCCGCGCGATGGTGCGCATCTGCAAGGAGGAGTCCTTCCACCAGCGGCAGGGCTACGAGCTGCTGATGACGATGATGCGGGGCACCGACGCCCAGCGGGAGACGGTGCAGGACGCGGTGGACCGCTGGTGGTGGCCGTCGCTGATGATGTTCGGCCCGCCCGACGACGCCTCGCCCAACTCGGCGCGGTCCATGGCGTGGAAGATCAAGCGGCACAGCAACGACGAACTGCGCCAGCGCTTCGTCGACATGACCGTCCCCCAGGCCGAGAAGCTCGGCGTGACCCTGCCCGACCCCGAGCTGCGCTGGAACGAGGAACGGGGGCACCACGACTTCGGCACCCCCGACTGGGACGAACTGACCCGGGTCATCAAGGGCGACGGCCCGTGCAACGCCGAGCGGATCGAGCGGCGCCGCACGGCGCACGAGGAGGGCGCCTGGGTGCGCGAGGCGGCACTGGCCCACGCCGCCAAGCGGGCGGCCCGCGCGCGGAAGGGAGCGGCGGCATGACCGGCGAGAAGCGGGAGTGGCCGCTGTACGAGGTGTTCGTCCGGGGCAAGCGCGGCCTGAACCACGTCCACGTCGGCTCGCTGCACGCCGCAGACGACCGGATGGCCCTGACCCACGCCCGGGACCTGTACACCCGGCGCAACGAGGGCGTCAGCATCTGGGTGGTGCGCAGTGAGCACATCACCGCCTCCACCCGCGACGAGAAGGACCCCTTCTTCGACCCGAGCGGGGACAAGGTCTACCGGCACCCCACCTTCTACGACATCCCCGACGACGTCCCCCACATCTAGGAGCGCGGGCATGAGCGACGACCACGTCTACATGTCCCTGGCCGAGGGACACGGGGACGACACCCGGTGGGCGTACGGCACCGGCTTCGAGGACCCGCTGCACGGCGTGGACACCACCGTCCCGGCCGGCGTCGACCGCGACGGACTCGCCGCGTGCTGCCTGGCCCTCGGGGACGACGCCCTGGTGAGCGCCCAGCGCCTGGCGCAGTGGACCACCCGTGCCCCGGAGCTGGAGGAGGAGGTGGCCCTCGCCAACATCGGCCTCGACCTGCTCGGCCAGGCCCGCCTGCTGTACGCCCGCTGCGGCCAGGCCGACGGCACCGGCCGCGACGAGGACGCCTACGCCTACTTCCGTGACCCGGACGACTTCCGCAACGTGACGCTGGCCGAACTGCCCAACGGCGACTTCGCGTTCACGGTGGCCCGGCTGCTGGTGCTCTCCAGCTGGCGGCTCGCGCACTTCGAGCGGCTGTCCGGGTCGCCCGACCCCGTGCTGGCCGCCGTCGCGGCCAAGGGCGTGAAGGAGCTGACGTACCACCGGCAGTACGCGGCCGAGTGGGTGGTCCGGCTCGGTGACGGCACCGAGGAGTCGCACCGCCGCATGCGGGCCGGGCTCCAGCGGGTGGTGCCGTACCTGGGCGAACTCCTCGACGCCCACGACGCCCGGGACGAGGTCCTCGGCGTTCTGCGGCAGGTCACCGACGCGGCGGGCCTCGACCTGCCGGACGAGCCGCCGGAGGTGCCGCCAGGCGTCGACGGGCCCGGTCGGCAGGGCCGGCACACCGGACACCTGGCGCCGCTGCTGGCCGAGTTGCAGTCCGTGGCCCGCGCCGACCCGGAGGCGACATGGTGACCCCCGGAGGCGACATCGTGCCCCCCGGAGGCGACCCGGTGCCCCCCGGAGGCGGCCCGGTGACCGCCCTCACCCCGGCGCGGCACGCCCGGCACGTCGCCGAGCAGGTGCCGGACCCGGAGCTGCCCATGCTCACCCTCGCCGACCTCGGAGTACTGCGCGCCGTAGAGGTCACCGACGACGGCACGGTCGTCGCGCGCCTCACCCCGACCTACTCGGGCTGCCCGGCGATGGCCGAGATGCGCGCGGGCGTGGCCGCCCGGCTGAGGGAGGCCGGCTTCGACCGGGTGGAGATCCGCACGGTCCTCGACCCGCCGTGGACCACCGACTGGATCACCCCCGAGGGCCGGCGCAAGCTCACCGAACACGGCATCGCCCCGCCCGGCCCGGCACCGCGCCACCCGCCCGGACCCGTGCCGCTCACGCTGGCGCCGACGCGGCACCGGGTGACGTGCCCGCGCTGCGGTTCGGCGGACACCGAGGAGAGTTCACGGTTCGGCGCCACCTCGTGCAAGGCGCTGTGGCGCTGCCGCGCCTGCCGCGAGCCGTTCGAGTACGTCAAGGAGATCTGATGGCGGACCTGTCGGCCCCTGCCTGCGCGACCCCCGCTCCCGGCCGCCGCACGCGCCGCCGCCCGGCCTTCCACGCCCTGCGGGTGGCGGCCGTACGGCGGCTGTGCGAGGACGCGGCCGAGGTGAGCTTCGACGTCCCCGGGGAACTGGCGGAGGAGTTCGCCTTCGCGCCCGGACAGGCGCTCACCCTGCGCCGCGAGGTCGGCGGACGCGAGGAGCGGCGTTCGTACTCGATCTGCTCACCGGTCGGCGACCAGCCCCGCATCGGGGTCCGTACGGTGCCCGGCGGGCTGTTCTCCTCCTGGCTGGTGCGGGAGGTCCGGCCGGGAGACGTCGTGGACGTGATGGCCCCGACCGGAACCTTCACCCCCGACCTGTCCGTACCCGGGCACCACGTCCTGGTCGCGGCCGGCTCGGGCATCACGCCGATGCTCTCCATCGCCGAGTCCGTCCTCGCCGCCGACGACCGCTCCCGCGTCACCCTCTTCTACGGCAACCGCCGCACCGACTCGGTGATGTTCGCCGACGAACTGGCCGACCTGAAGGACCTCTGCCCGGACCGGTTCCAGCTCGCACACGTGCTCTCCCGGGAACCCCGCGAGGCGGAACTGCTGTCCGGACGGCTGGACGCCGGCCGACTGGCCGCGCTCGTCGACGGGCTGGTCGACGTGGCCGGGGCCGACCACTGGTGGCTGTGCGGCCCGCACGGCATGGTCCAGGACGCGCGACGGGTGCTGTCCGGGCTCGGAGTGCCCGACGACCGGGTCCACCAGGAGCTGTTCTACGCCGGTGAGGAACCGTTCGCACCCGTGCGCCGGGAGGACCGGCGGCCCGACGGACCGGTCAGCCAGGTCACCGTCGTCCTGGACGGCCGCTCCACCACGTCCCCGCTCTCCCGCGAGGAGCCGCTGCTCGACTCGGCGTCGCGGGTCCGGCCCGACCTGCCGTTCGCCTGCAAGGGCGGCGTCTGCGGCACCTGCCGGGCCCTCGTCACCGACGGCGAGGCCGACATGCGCCGCAACTACGCCCTCGAACCGGCGGAGGTGGCCGGGGGGTACGTGCTGACCTGCCAGACGTTCCCCGTCTCGGACGCCCTGACCGTCGACTTCGACAGCTGAGCGGACGGCGGACCGTGGTGGCGGGGCCTGGGGGATCTCGGCCTGGGGGTATGTCCGGCTCGGGCCGGTCGGGTGAGGGCCGGTCGGGTGAGGGCCGGTCGGGTCGGTCCGTTCCGGGTCGGACGTACGGGGGTGGGGCGGGGCGTTTCGTCGGGGGTGCTCCTCTGCGGGGGTCGGGGCGTTCCGTCACGGGCCGCCGCTCCGCGGCCCGGTCGGTCGCTTGACCAGGGCCACCGCCCTGGGTCCGGTCGGGGCGACATGCCAAGGGCGACCGCCCCGGGGCCCGGTCGGGGCGATGCGCCGCGGGGCACGGCTCCGGGGCCGGCCGGGGCCATCCGTCTCGGGCCGGGCATGCCGGGCCCGGCCGGGCCCGTCCGCCCGGGTCAGCCGCGCCGTGCCCGGCCGGTGCCGACCGGCGGGTGCCGACCGGCGGGTGCCGGACCGGCCCACGACGTGACCGGTCTCCGCCGAGTCGGCCTCCGCCGGTCCGGTCCCTGCCGGTCCGTGCCTTGCTGTACCGGGACACCGGACCGGTCCTCGCCGGTCCGGGCCTTGCTGTACCGGGACACCGGACCGGTCCTCGCCCGTCCGGGCCTTGCTGTACCGGGACACCGGACCGGTCCCCGCCGGTCCGGGCCTCGCTGTACCGGCCCCCGCTCAGCCCACCCCCGCTGATCCAGCCCCCGCCGGACCACCCCGCAGCGCCGCCCCGGGTACCACCAGGTCGGCCCGTCCCCGGGTCGTGGCGACCAGGGCCGCGTTGCGTTCGTCGGTGCGCCGTACCCAGGCCGCCGCCTCCTCGGGGGACTTGCCGAACCGCTCGTGCCGGGCGATCAGCCGGCGTACCCGTTCCGCGTCGTCGATCTCGCAGAACCAGACCTCGTCCAGCGCCCGCCGGACCCGGCCCCAGGCACCGCTGTCCAGCAGCAGGTAGTTCCCCTCCGTCACCACCAGCCGGGCCCCCGGTTCCACCGGGACGGCCCCGGCGATCGGCTGCTCCAGCACCCGTTCGAAGCCGGGCGCGTAGACGACGTCGCGGCACCCGTCGGAGTCGTTCTCGCGCAGGCGCCGCAGCAGCGCCGCGTACCCCGCCGCGTCGAAGGTGTCCGGCGCGCCCTTGCGGTCCCGGCGGCCCAGCCGGTCCAGTTCGGCGTCGGCGAGGTGGAAGCCGTCCATCGGCACGTGCGCGGCCCACGCCGCCCCCGCGTCCCGGTTCAGCTCCCGCACCAGGCGCTCGGCGAGCGTCGTCTTGCCCGCCCCGGGGCTGCCGGCGATGCCGAGGACCGCGCGCCGCCCGTCCACCGGGAGGGCACGGGCACGGGCCAGGAGGTCGTCGAAAGTCAGCGGCACACCCAGCAGTGTGCCACCGCCGCCGACCAGCCCCCGGGCCCGCCCCTGTGTCACGGACCACCCGATGGGAGGCGCTCTGGCGGGGAACTGTCACGGGTATGACCACGCAGCTCGGCCTCCCCGAAACCGTGCAGGCATGCCTCTTCGACCTCGACGGGGTCGTCACCAGGACGGCGGTGGTGCACGCCGCCGCCTGGAAGGAGACGTTCGACTCGTTCCTGCGCGAACGCGACGGCGAGGACTTCCGGCCCTTCACCGACTCCGACTACGACGAGTACGTCGACGGCCGCCCCCGCGCCGACGGCGTGCGCACCTTCCTCGCCTCCCGCTCCATCGAGCTGCCCGAGGGCGACCCCGACGACCCGCCGGGCCGGCAGACGGTCAACGGCCTCGGCAACCGCAAGAACGAGCTGCTCCTGAAGAAGATCCGCACCGACGGCGTCGAGGCCTACGACGGCACCCTGCGCTACATCGAGGCGGTCCGCGCCGCCGGCCTGCGCACCGCCATCGTGTCGTCCAGCGCCAACACCGTCGACGTCCTGCGCTCCATCGACGCCGAGCACCTCTTCGACACCCGGATCGACGGCGTCGTGGCCCGCGAACGCGGCCTGCCGGGCAAGCCGCGCCCCGACACCTTCCTCGCCGCCGCCCGCGACCTCGGCGTCGACCCCTCCCGCGCCGCCGTCTTCGAGGACGCCCTGGCCGGCATGGACGCCGGCCGCTCCGGCCACTTCGGCTACGTCGTCGGCGTCGACCGCGTCGGCCAGCGCGACGCCCTCTACGCCCACGGCGCCGACCGTGTGGTCGAGGACCTCGCCGACCTCGGGAGCGGCGCGTGATCACCGACCGCGCCTACGCCGTCGACCCCTGGTCGGTGCGCGAGACCGAACTCGACCTCGACCTCCTCGCCCAGAGCGAGTCCGTCTTCGCGCTGTCCAACGGCCACGTCGGCTGGCGCGGCAACCTCGACGAGGGCGAACCGCACGGCCTGCCCGGCACCTACCTCAACGGCGTCCACGAACTCCACCCGCTGCCCTACGCCGAGGCCGGCTACGGCTACCCCGAGTCCGGCCAGACCGTCATCGACGTCACCAACGGCAAGCTGCTGCGCCTCCTCGTCGACGACGAACCCTTCGACCTGCGCTACGGACGCCTCGTCGCCCACGAACGCACCCTCGACCTGCGCCGGGGCGTCCTGGAACGGGTCTGCGAGTGGACCTCCCCGGCCGGCTCCACCGTACGGGTGCGCTCCACCCGGCTGGTCTCCCTGACCCAGCGGGCCATCGCCGCGGTCGACTACGAGGTCGAGGCCGTCGACGGCCGCGTCCGGGTGGTCATCCAGTCGGAGCTGGTCGCCAACGAGAGCCTGCCCGACCCCAACGGCGACCCGCGCGCCAGCAAGGCCCTCAAGTCCCCGCTGGAACCGGAGGAGCACCACGCCCTCGGCCCCCGGCTGCGCCTGGTCCACCGCACCCGGCGCAGCGGCCTCAGGGTCGCGGTGGCCGCCGACCACCAGGTGGACGGCCCCGAGTCCACCACGACCGGCAGCGAGTCCAGCGACGACGTGGCCCGGCTGACCGTCACCTCCGTACTGGAGTCCGGGCAGCGGCTGCGGGTGCGCAAGACCGTCGCCCACGGCTGGTCGGGCGCCCGGTCCCGGCCCGCGATGAGCGACCAGGTCGAGGCCGCGCTGGCCGCCGCCGCGCACGGCGGCTGGGACGGCCTGGTGGCGGAACAGCGGTCCTACCTCGACGACTTCTGGGCCCGCGCCGACGTCGAGGTGCACGGCGACGAGGAGATCCAGCAGGCCGTGCGCTTCGGCCTCTTCCACGTCCTCCAGGCCGGCGCCCGGGCCGAGCAGCGCGCCATCCCGTCCAAGGGGCTGACCGGTTCCGGCTACGACGGACACGCCTTCTGGGACACGGAGATGTTCGTGCTCCCGGTCCTCACCTACACCGAGCCCCGGGCCGTCGCCGAGGCGCTGCGCTGGCGCCAGGACACCCTGCCCGCCGCCCGCGACCGCGCCGCCCAGCTCGGCCTGCGCGGCGCGGCCTTCCCCTGGCGGACCATCGACGGCTCCGAGGGCTCCGCGTACTGGCCGGCCGGCACCGCCGCCTTCCACGTGAACGCCGACATCGCGCACGCCGCCGTCCGGTACGTGGCCGCCACCGGCGACACCGGCTTCGAACGCGACACCGCCCTGGAACTGCTGGTGGAGACGGCCCGCCTGTGGCGCTCGCTGGGCCACCACGACCACCACGGCGTCTTCCACATCGACGGCGTCACCGGCCCGGACGAGTACAGCGCGGTCGCCGACGACAACCTGTACACGAACCTCATGGCCCGCTCCAACCTCCTGGCCGCCGCCGAGGTCTGCGAGCGGTATCCGGACGAGGCGGCCCGGCACGGCGTGGACGACGAGGAGAGCGCCACCTGGCGGGACGCCGCCGAGTCCGTGCACATCCCGTACAACGAGGAACTGGGCGTCCACGAGCAGCACGCCGGCTTCACCCGACACCAGCGCTGGGACTTCGCCCGCACCGGCGCCGGCCAGTACCCCCTGATGCTGCACTTCCCCTACTTCGACCTCTACCGCAAGCAGGTCGTCAAACAAGCCGACCTCGTCCTCGCGATGTACACCTGCGGCAGCTGGTTCGACGCGCACTGCGACGAGGAGCAGATCGCCCGCAACTTCGCCTACTACGAGCCGCTCACCGTCCGCGACTCCTCCCTCTCCGCCTGCTGCCAGGCCGTCGTCGCCGCCCAGACGGGCCAGCTGCGCCTCGCCTACGACTACGCGGCGGAGGCGGCCCTGATGGACCTGGCCGACCTGGAGCACAACACCCGCGACGGACTGCACATCGCCTCCCTCGCCGGCACCTGGATGGCGCTGGTCGCCGGGTTCGGCGGCACCCGGCGCGACGGCGACATGCTCCGCTTCTCCCCGCGGCTGCCGGAGAAGTTCAGCCGGCTGGCCTTCCGGCTCCAGTTCCGCGGCCGGTGCCTGCGCGTCGAGATCGACGGCGGGAAGGCGACGTACACCCTGCTGTCCGGGCCGCCCATGCGGGTCGGCCACCACGGCACCGTGTTCACCGTGAACGGGGACGGCCCCGTCGTCCGCGCCGTCCCCCCGCTCACCCCGCGCCCGGAGCCCGAACAGCCGCCGCACCGCCGCCCGAACGCCCGCTGAGGGGGTCCGGCGACTGGCCGGTTCTGGCCTGCGCTGCCGCGCACCCCGGGTTAACTTGATCTCGTTCACCCGGGGTTCGCCCGGGGTTCTCCGTATGTACGGGTGAGGGGTGCACATGGCCGACAGCGCGCACGCCGTCCTGACCGGCGGGCGGCGGGGCGGCCCGGCGCCGGGGCCCGGCGCCCCCGGACGCCTCCCCGCCACCCGCCTGTTCGCCGCCGTCGCCTGCGCCTTCACCCTGGCCCAGCTCCTCCTCGTCCGCCCCGGCCTGGGCCTCGGCTGGGACGAGATCGTCTACGTCAGCCAGGTCACCGGACACCACCCCGCCGCGTTCTTCAGCGCCCCCCGCTCCCGCGGCCCCTCCCTGCTGGTCGCCCCGGTCGCCTCCTGGTCGTCCTCCACCGGACTGCTCCGCGTCTACCTCGCCGCCCTCTCCGGCCTCGGCCTCTTCCTCGCCCTGCGCGCCTGGCGCGGCCTGTTCCCGGCCGGCGTCCTCGCCACGGCCGGCGCCCTCTTCGCCACCCTGTGGGTGACCCTCTTCTACGGCCCCCAGGCCATGCCCAACTACTGGGTCGCCGTCGGCGCCCTGATCTGCGCCGGCTCCTTCCTGCGGGCCCGCGCCGACCGCTCGGCGCGGGCCGCGCTGTGGGGCGTGGTGGCGGGAGCCGCGCTGATGGCGTGGATGCGCCCGGCCGACGCCGTCTACGTCAGCCTCCCGCTGCTGGCCGTCGCCCTGTGGCGCCGCCACCTGCGGCTGCTCGTCGCCCTCGTGGGCGGCCTCGCGGCCGGGGGAGTGGAGTGGGTGGTCGAGGCGTACGCCTGGTACGGGGGCCTCGGCGAGCGGCTGCGCGAGGCGTCCCGCATCCAGGGCGGCCTCGGCTGGCAGATCGCCGTCGACGACCAGCTCCGCAGCCTGGGCGGACGCGCCCTGTGCCGCCCGTGCACCGGGTCGTTCCCGCACCCCGCGGTCACCCTGTGGTGGTTCGCGCTGCCCCTGCTCGCCGCCCTGGCCCTGGTGATCGCCGTACGGGCCGGACGCACCGCCCGCACCCTGCTGCCGCTCGCCTGCGCCGCGACCGCCGCCCTGCCCTACCTGTTCATGATCGGGTACGCGGCGCCCCGGTTCCTCCAGCCCGCCTACGCCCTGCTCGCCGTCCCGGTCGCCGACGCCCTGCGGCACCTGGTGCGCACCCCCGGCGGCCGGTGGCGCCCGGTCGCGGCGGCCCTGGTCGCCCTCGCGCTGGCCGGACACCTGGCGGCGCAGTACGCCGTACTGGACCGCACCGTCGACCGCACCACCCGCGCCCGCCAGGACTGGGCCCGCGCGGCAGCCGAGCTGCACCGCCTCGGTGTGCGCCCGCCCTGCCTGCTCACCGGCCACGAGGCCATCCCGCTCGGCTACTACACCGGCTGCTCCTCCGGGAACACCGCCGGCCACAACGAGAACACCACCCCCGCCGAGGTCGCACGCACCGCCCGGCGCCTCCCGGTCGCCGCGGTCACCGCTCCCGGCGGCGCGGTGCCCGGCTACGCCCGCACCTGGACCCCGCACCGCGTCGGCGACCTGCGTGTCCTCGTCGCCCCGCGGCCGGGGCCGGCCGGCGACGGCTGAGGGGCGGGTTTCCGGCCCGGCGGCATCAGGTAGGACTCCGGTTGTCGGTATCCGGGCGAAGGGGGAGAGGCATGGCGAGCGCAGAGACGGACGGGCGGCCGGTGGCGGAGTTCTTCACGCCGGGGACGTCGTCCTTCACCGAATTCCTGGCGGCCCACCGCCCCGGACTGCTGGTCACGCGACGCGTCCTGTCCGACGGGGTGCGCGCCTCGGACGACGTACCGCACGGCACCACCGTGCTCGCCCTCACCTACCGCGACGGTGTGCTGATCGCCGGCGACCGCCGGGCCACCATGGGCAACCTCATCGCCCAGCGCGACCTGGAGAAGGTGCACCCCGCCGACGACCACACGGCGGTGGCGTTCGCGGGCACCGTCGGGCTCGCGCTGGACATGGTCAAGCTCTACCAGGTCGAGCTGGCGCACTTCGAGAAGATCGAAGGCATCCCGATGACCCTGAAGGCCAAGGCCACCCGGCTGGCGACCATGATCCGGCAGAACATGGGCCAGGCCATGCAGGGCCTCGCCGTCGTGCCCCTGCTCGCCGGCTACGACGTCACCGCACCGGGCGGCGGACGCGGACGTGTCTTCTCCTACGACGTCGCCGGCGGGCTCTACGAGAAGGACGGCTTCCACGCCGAGGGCTCCGGCTCCCCGTACGCCCGGGGCGCGCTGAAGAAGCTCTACCGCGCGGACATGTCCCGGCGCGAGGCGGTCCTGGCCGCGCTGCACGCCCTGTGGGACGCCGCCGACGACGACTCTGCGACCGGCGGCCCGGACCTCGGCCGGGGCATCTACCCCGTGGTCTCGGTCATCACCGAGGCCGGGGTCGAGCGGCTCTCCGAGGCCGAGACGGAGCGGCTGAGCCGGGAGATGGTGGAGCAGCGCGACAGCCGGCCGGACGGACCGCCCGCCGCCCTCTG
Source organism: Streptomyces sp. NPDC090994 (assembly GCF_044768905.1). Lineage (NCBI taxonomy): Bacteria > Bacillati > Actinomycetota > Actinomycetes > Kitasatosporales > Streptomycetaceae > Streptomyces > Streptomyces sp. NPDC090994. The sequence continues at coordinate 387,318 of NZ_JBIVWS010000002.1, read as the reverse complement.
ACCTCTTCGCCGCCTTCTGGCTCCCTGCCCCTCGACGCCCGCTGAGGTTAAAGATCGCGTGACGGGAAACGCGAAAGCAGACCGAGACGCCCCAGGCGACGCAGCGCGAGCGAGAGGGAGGCAGCGATGGGCACGGACCCGATGGCCGACGATGTCTACCAGCCCACCGGAAGCAACGAGGAGCAGGAGGACGCCGCGCCGCTGGACATGGAGGACGCGCTCGACGAGCGCACCTACGACGACACCCTCGACGAGGGCTACTCCCCGCCGGAGAAGCCGCTCGGCGTCGACAAGGTGGGCACCACCGCGGCCGAGCAGCACGACGGCGAGACCCTGGACCAACGGCTGGCCCAGGAGGTGCCCGACGTGTCCCCGCCCGCCGGCGACGGCATCGGCGACAGCCCGGACGGCGAGGGCGAACCGGTCGACCCGGAGGCGGGCACGGACCGCTCCGGGCGCCTGGTCGCCCCCGACGAGGGCGTCCGCACCGACACGACCAAGGAGACCGTCGCCGAGGACGTCGGCATCGACGGCGGTGCGGCCGGCGCGGAGGAGGCCGCCGTACACGTCATCGAGGACGACACGGACCTCCCCTAGAGGACGGCACAGCTGTCAGGGCAGCAGCTTGTCCAAGGCCGCCGGGCCTTCGGCGGCCAGCTTGCGCCGGGCCCATTCCAGGTTGCTCTCGGTGAGGTCCCGTCCGGCCGCGAGGACCACGTCCTCGGGTGACACCTCGGTGCCGGTACGGGCGTGGAGCAGGCCGTCCGGGGTGACGCGGTCCTCGTCCGCGCCCGCCCCGGACGGCCGGGAAGCGTCGGGCTGTGGTGTCGACATGATCGGTACGCTCCTCGGGGTCCGGATCGCTGGTTCGGTCCCGGTGTCCATCTCCCGGTCCCGAATCTCCCGATATCACCGTAACGTCCCCGAGGGGCTCGGGCGCCCGGAGGAGCCGCTGTGGAGCCCCTGAGGGGCCCTAGAAGGCCGTGAGCGTCAGCCGGATCCCGGTGGGCGCGGTGTCCTGGATGTAGGAGGCGAAGTCGGCGACGTCGTCGAAGGCGAAGCCGTACGCCTTGCCGTCCTCGGTGGCCGCGTGCATCGCCTTGGCGTAGTGGTTGGTGAGCGCGGTGCCGTAGAACGCGGCGGGGTCGGTGGCCGGCTGGGCGGGCGAGGACAGCAGCGTGGAGCGGTTGAAGCCGGCGCCGAGGACCGCCGCGACGGGGCCGGTCGTGCCGTCGTTCGGCGCGGCCAGCGCGCCGTCGCAGAACAGCACGTCCCGGGTGGACGGCTTGGCGAAGGAGACCGAGGCCGGTCCGCTGAAGGTGAACCGTTCGCCGCGCACCCGGCCGGTGAACGTCCCGGCGTTGGTGGTGACGGTGAGGTCCTTGCCGGTGTAGGTGCTCCACACCTCGTCGATGTACGGGGCGAAGTAGTCCTTCGCGAACAGCCCGGCGTCCAGCCCGTGCCCGGGGGCGATGATCCGGGTGTCGTCGACGACCAGCGGCGCGAACTCCTCCACCTGCCGCACCGCCGCGAACGCCGCCGCCCGGCCGCCGGCCTTCACGGTGCCCGTCGTCTGGTCCTTGGCGCCGGTCAGCCGGATGGCCATCGGCACGCTGAACATGTCGACCATCGTGGTGTTGCAGAACATGCCGGAGGCGTTGTAGGTGAACTCCGCGCAGTCGTGCAGCACCCCGTAGTTGGGGTCGGACGACACCCAGCCCGCCGGGTACTGGAGCGCGGCGTTGCCGGCGCCGTCCGTGACCGCCTTGAACTTCAGCTTCTCGCCGAGCGCCACGTAGATCCGGCCGGACATGTACGGCAGGGAGAGCCGGGTCTCGTCGCCGCCGGAGAGGCTGATGGCGTAGTCGGTGTAACCGTCGGCGCCGTTGTCGGACAGGGCGATGGGGGCGAGGGTGCCGTCCGGGGCGAGCCGCACCTGCTTGCCGTCCACGTTGCCCACGACGTAGAGGTGGACGTCGCCGTTGCCGAAGGAGCCGGTCTCGTTGACGACCGTCAACGGCAGCGCGCCCGCCGCCCCGGTGCCGGCCCGGGCCGCGTCCGAGCCGTTGTCGGCGAGGGCGTGCGGAGCGATGGCGGCGATGGCGGGTGCGGCCACCGCCGCTCCGCCGAGGGCGACGAGCAGCTTGCGGCGGCCGAGCGGGCGCTGGTGACGAGCGGTCATGTGGGGGGCCTCCTGAGGGCTTGCGTGGTGCGGCGCGTGAGAGCGCTCTCAGAACGGGCCCGATGCTACGCAGCGGCAGGGGAGCGGCCAACGGTCGGCGAGGTGGCCAAATCGGCTGATCCGGTGAGGAGTTGGGGATACCGGAAGCGCCGCGGGCGCGCCTTAACCGGTGTTTAAGGGCCGCTTAATCCGCCCCGGCGCGGGCGGTGGCCCGCCGCAGCGCCCAGGCGGCGGCGCCGGCCACGACCACCGCGGTTCCCCACAGCACCGAGGCCGGCGGCAGGGCACAGGCCAGGACCAGACACCCGGCGGCGCCGACGGCCGGCACGATCCGCGCGGGGCGGCCCTCGGCGGGCGTGAGGGTCCAGGCGGAGGCGTTGGCGACGGCGTAGTAGACCAGTACGCCGAAGGAGGAGAAGCCGATCGCGCCGCGTACGTCGGTGACGGCGGTCAGGACGGCGACCACCGCGCCGACCGCGAGTTCGGCCCGGTGCGGCACCCCGAACCGCGGGTGGACCGCGGCCAGTGCGTGCGGCAGGTGCCGGTCGCGGGCCATGGCCAGGGTGGTGCGCGAGACCCCGAGGATCAGCGCCAGCAGCGATCCGGCCGCCGCCACGGCCGCCCCGGCACCGACCACCGGCACCAGTCCCGGCGTGCCGGCCTCGCGCACGGCGTCGGCGAGCGGGGCCCCGGCCCGGGCGAGCCGGTCCGGCCCGAGCACCGCGAGCACGGCGACCGCGACGGCCGTGTAGACGGCCAGCGCGATGCCGAGCGCGAGGGGGACGGCGCGGGGGACGGTCCGCTCCGGGTCGCGGACCTCCTCCCCGAGGGTGGCGATGCGCGCGTACCCGGCGAACGCGAAGAACAGCAGTCCGGCCGCCTGGAGGACCCCGTCGAAGCCGGCGCCCGCCCCGGCGTCCGGCCGGGCGGCCCGGGCCGTGCCGCCGGCCAGACAGGCGGCGACCACCGCGGCGAGCACCACCAGGACGACCGCGACCATCGCGCGGGTCAGCCACGCGGATTTGCGCACCCCGACGTAGTTCACCGCCGTCAGCGCCACCACCGACGCGACCGCCACGGCGTGCGCGCGCTCCGGCCACACATAGGTCCCCACGGTCAGGGCCATCGCCGCGCAGGAGGCGGTCTTGCCGACCACGAAGCTGCAGCCGGCCAGGTACCCCCAGAAGTCGCCCAGCCGCTCGCGGCCGTGGACGTAGGTGCCGCCCGACCGCGGGTACCGCGCGGCCAGGCGGGCCGAGGAGGTGGCGTTGCAGTACGCCACCACGGCGGCCAGGGCCAGGCTGATCAGCAGTGCCGAACCGGCCGCGCGGGCGGCGGGGGCCGGCGCGGCGAACACCCCCGCGCCGACCATCGCGCCGAGCCCGATCACCATGGCATCGAACACGCCCAGGTGCCGCTTCAGTTCGCCCGCTCCGGCAGCCGCCGACGACGTGCTCACCGTTCGCTCCTCGAACACTGGAAGGCCCGTTCACCTTCGTCCGGATTCGTCGGACACCCGCCGCCCCGGCCGTCTACTCTACGGATAAACGGAGTTACCCACCGTGGTCGTCCGAGGAGGATTCCTGTGTCATCGCCCTGCGACCCCCAGCACGCTCCCGCCGGCGATGTGGGCGCAGCGCTCATGATGATCGACTCGCGGCTGAAGAGCATCCACGACGGCAAGACCGGGACCGACCCCGAACAGCAGGAGCTGATCGACCAGTTCGCCGCCTCCCTGGGCCCGGGCGGTGTCGACGACGTGCTCGACGGCGCCTGCACCCTCATCTACATGTTCATGCGGTGGCTGCGGATGGCCCACGAGGACCACGGCAAGGACGTCATCGAGTACGTGGTGCCCAACCTCGTGGCCACGATGCGGATGATGCCCAAGAGCGTTCCCCCCGAGACCATCCCCACCATGGCCGGCCTGGTCATCGCCGCGGGCACCGACCTGAGCCCCAGCCTCTGGCGCAAGCAGTACGGGTACTGGACCGAGGAGGAGATGACTCCCCTGGAGGCCACCGCCTTCCTGCTCGCGGAGCACATCAACCGCATCACCGACGATCCCGACTTCGCCACCCGCCTGATCACCGAGGCCCTGACCAGGTCGGACGAGGGCTGACCCGCCGCTGCCCGTCACTTCAGCAGCGCTTCGGCCTCGGCCAGGACCTCCGTCACCCGCAGGCCGAACGCGGCGTCGCACGGGTGCGGGCGGCCCGTCCGTACGGCGGTGAGCAGCGCGTCCCCGGCCCGTAGCAGCGCGGGTACGGCCCCCTCCGTGCTCTCCGGGAGCAGCGTCACCCCGGCATCGCCGCGCAGTTCCACCGTCGCGCCGGCCGCGGCCGGCGGTGCCGTCAGGCTGAGCGTCAGCACGCTCGACGCGCCGCCGGTGTGGTCCAGGACGACCTGCACGGTGTCCCCGGCGCCGGGCGCGGCCGCCGCCACCCGCCGGACGTCACCGAGGACCGGCAGCAGGACGGAGAGCGCGTGCGGGCCGACGTCCCACAGCGCTCCCTTCTCCCGCCGCCACGGCGACCCCGCGAACGGGCTGTCGCCGGTGAACACCGCGCCGAGCCACTGCGCCCGCGCCGTGAACCAGCCGCCCCGGTCCGCCTGTTCGCCGATCCACTCCTCGACCGCCGGCTGGAAGCGGGCGGTGAAGAACACCACCGAGGCCACCCCGGCCGCCCGCACCGCCCCGGCCACGGCCCCCGCCTCCTCCACGGTGGTCGCCAGCGGCTTGTCCAGCAGCAGATGGCGGCCCGCGCGGGCCGCGCGCACCGCCAGCCCCGCCTGGACCGACGGGGGCAGCGCGAAGGCCACCGCCTCCACGTCCGCCAGCAGGGCGTCCACGTCGTCGTAGGCCCGGGTGCCGTGCCGGTCCGCCAGTTCCCCGGCCGCCTCGGGGCGGCGTCCCCATACGCCGACGAAGTCGAGTCCCTCGTGCCGCCGCAGGGCGGGGGCGTGCGCCAGCTCCGCCCAGGGACCGGTGCCGAGCAGTCCGATACGCATGCCGCCGCCTTCCTCGGATGCCGAAAAGGCCGGGACGGCCCGGAGGACGGGCCCGGCCGGGAGCGAGCGTGCCACACCGTCCCGTGACCGTGCACCACCTTTGCCCGCACGCCCGGACGGAGCGGTGCCTGACGACGCCTGGTGCCCTGGCGGGAGGGTGTCCGGCGGTCCGGCGGTCCGACGGACCGGGGCGTTCGCGTGGCCGGTGATATTGCCGATCCGGGCGGCACGCCACCCGTCGACAGTGGAACGGCCAGTCCACCGGCGATGCCCGGCCGGTGCGGCACCGGAACGCCGTTCCCCGCGTGCCGGTGCCCGAACGGCCGTCGGCCGGGCCCGTCGCCACGAGAGAGAGGACGACTCGTCGTGCACTCCACCCCCCACACCCCCGCCGGTCACCGTGGCTCGCACAGAACGCCCCGCCCGACCCGGCGCCGGCTGGCCGGCGCGGCGGCGGCGATCACCGCGGTCGTCGGGCTCAGCACCCTCACCAGCCCGGGCGCCCAGGCCGCCGACAACCCCTACGAGCGCGGCCCGGCCCCCACCCAGTCCAGCATCGAGGCGCTGCGCGGCCCGTACTCCGTGTCGGAGACGTCTGTTTCCTCGCTCGGCGTCACGGGCTTCGGCGGCGGCACCATCTACTACCCGACCAGCACCAGCGACGGCACGTTCGGCGCCGTGGCGATCGCGCCCGGCTTCACGGCGTACCAGTCCTCCATGGCGTGGCTCGGACCGCGGCTGGCCTCGCAGGGCTTCGTGGTGTTCACCATCGACACCAACAGCACGGTGGACCAGCCCGCCTCCCGTGGCGAGCAGCTTCTCGCGGCCCTGGACTACCTGACCGAGCGCAGCACCGTGCGCACCCGCATCGACAGCAGCCGGCTCGGCGTCATGGGCCACTCCATGGGCGGCGGCGGCACGCTGGAGGCGGCCAAGGACCGGCCCTCGCTCCAGGCCGCGATCCCGCTCACGCCCTGGAACACCGACAAGACCTGGCCGGAGGTCAGCACCCCCACCCTGATCGTCGGCGCGGACGGGGACACCATCGCCCCGGTCGCCTCGCACGCCGAGCCGTTCTACTCCAGCCTGCCGTCCAGCACGGACCGCGCCTATCTGGAGCTGAACTCCGCGACGCACTTCTCGCCGAACTCGTCGAACACGACGATCGCGAAGTACAGCATTTCCTGGCTGAAGCGGTTCATCGACAACGACACCCGCTACGAGCAGTTCCTGTGCCCGCTGCCGTCGTCGAGCCTGACCATCGAGGAGTACCGGGGCAACTGCCCGCACACCTCCTGACGCTCGTCCGGCCCCACCCGGCGGCGGTCGCCCATCCGGCGGCCGCCGCCGTCGCTGTGCAGATGCACGGACCCGGGGGCCGCGCACTGGGCACCGACACACTCCGGGTCATGTCCATGACCAAGGGATGCGCAGGTCGGACCGGACGGCAGGCCGTCCCGCAGTGCGGACCTCTCCCTTCCGCCTCTGGTTACGCACGCGTAACCTCCCGGGAATGACCGGAAACACGATCGTACGTCCGGCTGTGCGGATGCACGGGCGGAGCATGCAACGACGGGCGGTCGCCGCCCTGTTGGACCAGCTGCGGACGCACGGCGCCGGACTCGTCGTGACCGGGGAGCCCGGCCTCGGCCGCACCGCTCTCCTGCGCTGGGCCGCCCGGGGCTTCACGGCCGGGAACGTTCTTCATTTGCGGGCGGGACCCGGCGGCGGCCCTGCGGCCCCGGGCTGTCCGGACGTCTGTCCGGGCCTTCCGGGCGCTCCGGAGGGGCCGGGCATCTCGCCGGTGCCGTACGGCCACGACGGACGGGCGTGGCCCCGAGGGGAGGACGGCTTCGCGTGGCTCCCGGACCAAGCCGGCCAGGAACGTCCCCTGGGCCACGGCACACGCGCCGGGGCCGGGGGAGCCGGCCCGGGTACACGCGCGGGGGCGGGCGGTCCGGAGGCCGGGCACGGCACGGACACCGCGGACACCTGGGCAGCCGAGGAGAGCGCGTACGCCTGGGCAGGCCCGGACGTCGGGCAGGGCACCCGCACGGGGCGTCCCGATCGGCGCCCGCACGCCCAGGGCCGCGAGCCGGGTGCGGACGGGTGGGCCGCCGGGCGGCGCACGTACACGTGGACCCCCGGTCCGGGTGTCACCGCGGGTGCGCTGCTCGACGCCTTCCGCGCCGCGGCCCACGGCGGCCCCCTGCTGGTCTGCGTGGACGACGCCCACCGCTGGGACGCCGCCGGCCGCGCCGCCCTGGGCGCGGTGGCCGGGCGGCCGGACGCCGCGGACCGGGTGGGGCTGCTGCTCTCCGTCGCCGGGCACCGCGCCCTCGACGCGGAGTTCGCCACCCTGCCCGTCGTCCGCCTGGACCCGCTGACCCCGGCACAGGCCGGCGCCCTCCTCGACGACGTGACCGACGGCGCCGCGGAACCCGCCGTCCGCGCCGAACTGCTGGCCGAGGCCGAGGGCAACCCGGCCCTGCTGGTCGCCCTGGTCCAGCGCCTGTCCGCCGCCGAACTGCGCGGCCGGCGTCCGCTGCCCCGGCCGCTCGCCGACGCCGGCACCCTGGCCGCCGTGGCGGGACGGGCCCTGACCGGGCTGTCGCCGGAGGCCCGGGACCTGCTGCTGACAGTGGCGCTGGCGGCACGGACGTCGGACGCCCCGGACGCCGGCACCGGCCTGGTGCGGGACGCCGTACGGCGCCTGCGGCCCGCCCAGGCGGAGCCGCACTCGGAGCCGTACCCGCAGCCGCCACCGGAACTCGAACCGGTCGCCGAGGGCGGACTGCGCTTCCTCAGCCCGCTGCTGCGGCGGGCCGTGCGCGCCACCGCGGCCCCGGACCGGCGGCGGGCCGCGCACCGGGCGCTCGCCGACGTCCTGGAGGCCGGCGGACAGCGGCTGCCCGGGTTGCTGCACCGCTCCTGGTCCGAGGCCGCACCGGCCCCCGGGCTCGGGGACCGGCTGGCGGCCGAGGCGTCCGCCGGGACGGCACCCGCCTCCCACCGGCTGCGCGCCGCGGCGTACGCCCGCGCCGCCGAACTGGCGGCGGACGGCCCGGTCCGCGCGGAGCGGTACACCGCCGCCGCCGAACAGGAACTGCTCGCCGGGCGCCCCGACCGGGCACGGCCGCTGCTCGCCACCGCCCGCGACTGCGCCGCGCCGCCCCTGGTGCGGGGGCGGGCCGAGCTGGTGAGCGGGCTGACCGAACTGCGGGACGGTCCCGTCGAGGACGCCCACCAGTCCCTGCTGCTGGCGGCGTCCCTGCTCGCCGGCCCCGCCCCCGAGGAGGCCGCCGCCGCCGTTCTGGCCGCGGCGAACGCGGCCTGGGCGGCGGGGGACCTGGCCGCCTGCCTGGCCACGCTCGGCACCGGCGAGGGGGCGCGGGGCACCGTGGGCGACCACCGGCTCGGCATGCGGGCGCTGCTCGAAGGGCGCTTCGACCGCGCGGCCGGGCCGCTCGGGCACGTGGTGCGCCGGGCCGGCACCGACGACCCGCCCGAGTCGCTGCTGCGGTCGGCCGCCGCCGCCCTGCTGCTCGGCGAGGTGGACGCCGCCCGCCGGGCCGGCGCCCGCGCCCTGGCCGCCGCCCGGCACCTGGGGTCGGCCGCGCTCGTTCCCCTGGCCCTGGAGTACCTCGCCTACGCCGAACTGCGCGCGGGCCGGCACGCCCAGGCCCGCGCCCACGCCGAGGAGGGGCTGCGCACCGCGCTGCGGGCCGGGCAGCGCAACACCGCGGCCCTGCACCACGCGGTGCTGGCCCTGGCGGCGTCCATCGAGGAGGCACCGGACGTCGTGGCCCGCCATGTGACGGCCGCGCAGACCACGGCCCGGCGGCACGGCCTGGCGCAGGCCGCCACCCTCGCGGAGTGGGCGGCGGCCCGCGTCGACCTGGGCCGCGGCCGGCCCCTGGACGCGGCCGACCGGCTCGGCCTGCTGGTCCTGCCCGGCCCCCGGCGCGGCCACTTCGCGGTGTGGCGGCTCGCCGTGCCCTGCTTCGTGGAGGCCGCCGTACCCGCCGGACGGCACGAGGAGGCCCGTACGGTACTGGCGGACTTCGCCGACTGGGCGGCCTTCGGCGCCGACCGGCAGTCCGTCGGCCAGCTCGCCCGCTGCCGCGCCCTGCTGGCCGCACCCGAGGAGGCCGACGCCCTCTACCGCGCGGCGCTGGCCCGGCACGACGAGACCGACGGCGGTGACTTCGAACGGGCCCGTACGGCGCTGCTGTACGGCAAGTGGCTGCGCCGCCGGCGCAGACCGCGGGAGGCCCGGGACCACCTCGGCGGCGCGCTGGCCGGCTTCGAGCGGTGCGGCGCCGGGGTGTGGGCGGAACAGACGCGCGGCGAACTGCGCGCGATCGGCGGCGCCTCACGCGCCGGGGGCGGGGGCGCGCTGACCCGGCTGACCCCGCAGCAGCTCCGTATCGCGCGGTACGTCGCCGAGGGCGCCACCAACCGTGAGGTGGCGCTGGCCCTCGCGGTCAGCACCCGCACGGTCGACTACCACCTCCGCAAGGTCTTCGCGGAGCTGGGCGTCCGCTCCCGGGTGGAACTGGCCCGCATGGTCGAACAGTCGGAACAGACCGCCGCCCATCCGTGACCGCCGCCCATCCGTGACCACTGCCCATCCGTGACCACTGCCCATCCGTGACCGCCGCCCATCCGTGACCACTGCCCATCCGTGACCACTGCCCATCCGTGACCACTGCCCATCCGTGACCGCCGCCCATCCGTGACCGCCGGCGGTCCGTGACCACGCCCACCCGTGACCGCCCCCCACCCACGACCGCGTGCCTCACTTGACCAGCGTCTCGAAACCCGTGTCGGCGCAGTAGGCCGCCGCGCGGCCCTCGGCGGCCGGATCACCCCCGACCGCCAGGCCGGTGTCCTGGAGGATGTGGCTGCCGTCGACGTCCAGACCCTCCTGGTCCAGCGCCTTCGCGGCGGCGACGACCCCGTACCCGGCGACCTCGTCGCCGCCCTCCGCCGCGCGCTCGGCCCGCTGCCAGGCGGCCAGTCCGGTGCAGTAGGTCTCCCGGCGGTTGCGGACCTCCTCGGGATCGGTGCCGGAGCAGCCGGCCGACGCGCCCGCCACGACGACGACGGCGGCCGCGGCCGCCACCGCCCGCACGGCACCCCGCGGACCCCCGCGACCACCTCTCCCGCCCCACCCCGTGCCACGCATGGACATCTCCGCACTCCCCACCCCGGAACGATCACGGCACCCTACCGGCCGACCCGGCCCGGAGCAGGATTCGTACTGCCGAGGACCTAGGGACCGACCGGACGGTATGCCATCCTTCGGGGCAGGACGAGTCAGGGGACAGCCGCGCACGGGCCGGGCGCCCGGTGCGAGCCGCCGCTGGAAGCCCGAGCCTTGGGGAGGGCCGCGATGCACCACGCCGTACGGTCACGAGCAGCGATCCGCTCCGCACCCGCACCCGTTCCGCGCCCGCGGACCCGTCGCGTCACGTCGCTGATCGACGCCGACGCGCTGCGGGTCCTGCACCGGGCCGCCCGCGTCCTCCTGGACGACCTGCCCGACCTCACCGACCGCCTGGTGGCGGTGCTCCAGGAACAGGAGCCCGCCTACCGCGCGGCCATGGCCGGCGACCCCACCGGGACCTGGCAGGAGGCGCACCGCTCGCTGCGGCACAGCGTCACCTCGCTGCTCGACCCGCGCAGCAACCGGGAGGCGGCCCGCCGCTGTTCCTGGCGGATCGGCGCCACCCGCGCCGAACAGGGGCTGCCGCTGGACGCTCTGCTGCACGCGTTCCGCCTCGGCGGCTCCCTGGTGTGGCAGCGCCTGGTCGAGGAGACGAGCCGCACGGCCCCCGAGGACGTGCGCCTGCTGGTGCACGTCGCCTCCGACGTGTGGAACTTCGTCGACGAGCACTCCACCCTCGTCGCGGACGCCTACCGGCAGGTCGAGTGGCAGCTCAACCGCCGCCGCGAGAACCGGGCCCGGCTGCTGGCCGCCGCCCTGCTCGACGGCAGCAGCCGCATCGCCGACCTGCCGGAGACCGCGCAGGCGCTGGACCTGCCCGAACACGGCCGGTACGTCGTCGTCGCCGTGGCCGGCGCGCACCCCGCGCGGTGCGACGCCGCCCGCGCCGCAGCCGTACCGGACGGGCTGCGCGTCCACTGGCACGCCGGAGTCGACGCGGACCACGGCATCGTCCTGCTCGGCGACGACGGCCTGCCCGCACCGGCCCCCGGCTCCACGGATCCCGCCCCGGGCGTCCGGATCGGCGTCGGCAGCCCCGTCGACGGCCTGGCCGCCGTCGGCGACGCCCGCCGCCTGGCCGACACCGCCCTGAGCATCTGCCCCGCCGGCGGCGGCACGGTCCGGCTCGCCGAGCACCTGCCCGCCGCGCTGGTCGTCTCCAGCCCCGAACTCGGCCACGCCCTCGCCGAGCGGGTGCTCGGCCCACTGCTGCGACTGGAGCCCGCCGACCGGGAGGTCCTCCTCGACACCCTGACCACCTGGCTGTCCTGCGACGGTTCCGCGCAGCGGGCGGGGGAGCGGCTCTACTGCCACCGCAACACCGTCCTCAACCGGCTGCGCCGCTGCGAGCAACTGACCGGCCGCTCCCTGGCCCGCCCGTCCGACGTCGTCGAGGTCAGCCTCGCCCTCACCGCACGGCGACTGCTGCCGGACCGGTAGGGCCTGTCGTCCGGACCGGGCCGCGGGCAGCCCGCGGTGCCTCGTCAGCGCCGGTGCGCCGGAGCGGGCGCCGGGCTGCTCCCGCCACTTCGCCGTCGCGGCGGCCCGCTCGCGCCACTGCCGTACCGCCGGTCCGTCCGGCCGCCATCGGTCGCAGAACCGCCGCAGCGCCTCGCACCGGTCCAGCATGACCGCCCTGCGCACCGGCCAGGGCGGCGCTTCCCCGCCGTAGGCCCGGGAGAAGTGACCGAGCGCGTCCCGGTGTCCGGGGTGGTGGGTGCGCACGATCCACTCGCACCACGCCAGGTCCTCCACCGGTTTCCCGACGTGGGCGAACTCCCAGTCGACCACCGCGGTGACCTCGCAGGTGGCGGGAGTGAACAGGGCGTTGTGCGGACCGAAGTCACCGTGCACGAGCACCGCGTCCGCCCGGCGGTGCTCCCCGTCCTCCAGCACACTCGGCGGGGTGTCGTGGACGCGGCGCAGCAGCCGGCCGCAGCTCGCCAGGACCGCCGGGGCACGGCCGGCGTCCAGCAGTTCCTGGCCGGGCACCCCCGTCACGAAGCCGAGCGTCAGGGTGCCCTCGGACGCCCCGCGCACCGGCGGAACCGGCAACCGCCCCCGGAGCCGGTCCAACAGCAAATGCTCGCGGCGCAGCCGCGCGGTGGCGTCCGGGCCCTCGTAGGTCTTCGTCACGACGGCGCCGTCGCCGACGGTGCGATGGATGCAGCCGTGCTTCAGCGGACGCATTCGCCGATCATCCAGCGCCCGCCGCGCTCCGGCCACCCCGCGTCCCCGCCCCGGCCCGCTGGGCGTCCGCACAGAGTCACCGCTCCCGGACTGGGACGCCGCAGCGACCCGGCGTCCGGTGCTGTACCGGTCACCGGCGCCCGTGCTGTCGTGAGCGCGCGTTCCTCCCCGAACGCCCGAACGCCCGAACGCATGAACTCATGAACGCCGGAAGCCCCCGTAACCGTGCCGGTCGCACCGGCACGGCGCCAAGGAGCCGTGATGCCCGAAGCACCACCGGACGAGGCGCCCGCGCTGCACGTCGAGGAAGTCGACGTGACCTACGGCCGTGCCCTGTCCGCCCTCCGTTCCGTGTCGCTGACCGTCCCGCACGGCGGCGTCGTCGCCCTGCTCGGTGCCAACGGCGCCGGTAAGACGACGCTGCTGCGGGCCGTCTCCGGCACGCTGCGCCTGCACCGCGGCGCGGTCACCGCCGGCCGCATCCGCTACGGCGGCACCACCCTCGACGGCCGCGACCCGGTGGCGGCCGTCCGCGCCGGGGTCGTCCAGGTGCCCGAGGGCCGTCGGGTGTTCGCCGGGCTCAGCGTCGACGAGAACCTGCGGGCCGGGGGACTGGGACTCACCCGCCGCGCCCCCGCCCGCACCCGCGAGGCCCGCGACCGTGTCTTCGCGCTCTTCCCGCGGCTCGCCGAACGCCCCCACCAGGCGGCCGGCCTGCTCTCCGGCGGCGAACAGCAGATGCTCGCCATCGGCCGCGCCCTGATGGCCTCCCCCCGCCTGCTCCTCCTCGACGAACCCTCCCTCGGTCTCGCCCCGATGATGGTCCAGCGGATCGGCGACGTGGTCCGCGAGATCAACGCCCAGGGCACCGCCGTACTCCTCGTCGAGCAGAACGCCGGTCTGGCCCTCTCCCTCGCCGACCACGCCCACGTCCTGGAGGTCGGCGAGATCCGCCTGTCCGGCCCCGCCGCCGAACTCGCCCGCACGGACGCGGTCCGCCGGCTCTACCTGGGCGAGACCGCCGACGGTCAGGGGGCCGCGTGACCCACCGCACCGACGCGCCGCCCCCGCTGGAGGTCCGGGAGGTGACCGTCCGCTTCGCCGGCCTGACCGCGCTGGACGAGGTGTCGTTCACCGTCGCGCCCGGCACCGTGCACGCCGTCATCGGCCCCAACGGCGCCGGCAAGTCCACCTGCTTCAACGTCCTGTCCGGCCTGTACCGCCCCGCCTCCGGCACCGTCCGGCTCGGCACCACCGAGCTGACCCGGCTGGCCCCGCACCGGATCGCCGCCCTCGGTGTCGCCCGCACCTTCCAGAACATCGTCACCACCCAGGGCACGGTCGCCGACAACCTGATGCTCGGCCGGCACGCCCTGTCCCGCGCCGGGTTCGCCGCCAGCGCCCTGCGCCTGCCGCACGCCGTGCGCGAACAGCGCGAACACCTCGCCAAGGCCCGCGAGTTCGCCGGACTCACCGGTCTCGGCGCCCACTTCGACACCCCGGTCGCGCTGCTCTCCTACGGCGACCGCAAGCGCGTGGAACTCGCCCGCGCCCTCTGTCTGGAGCCCCGTGTGCTGCTGCTCGACGAACCCGTGGCCGGGATGAACGCCGGCGAACGGGCCCGCATGGCCGAGGTCGTGCGGGACGTGCGCGCCGAACTCGGCCTCTCCGTCGTCCTGGTCGAACACGACATGGGCCTGGTGATGCGGCTGGCCGACGAGGTGACCGTGCTCGACTTCGGCCGCCGCATCGCCCACGGCACCCCGGAGGAGGTCCGCCGCGACCCCGAGGTGCTGCGCGCCTACCTCGGTGCCGAGGCGACGGGGGAGGACGCGGCATGACCGGCCTGCTCGACAGCCTCCTCAACGGCGTGGCCCTCGGCTCCGTCTACGCCCTGATCGCCCTCGGCTTCGTCACCATCTTCAAGGCGTCCGGCGTCCTCAGCTTCACCCACGGCTCGCTGCTCCTGCTCGGCGGCTATCTCATCGCCGTCTTCCACGACGACCTGGGCTTCGCCGGGGCGCTCGCCCTCGCGGTCGTCGTGACGGCCGCCGTCGCGGGACTCGTGGACCGGCTGATCCTCCAGCGGATCGGCACCGACCCGCACGCCGCCCACGTGGCCACCATCGCCACCATCGGCATCGACATCGTGCTCCTCACCGACCTGGCCCGGCGCATCGGCGGCGACCTGCTCACCCTCGGCGACCCCTGGGGCGACGCGGTGACCGAACTGGGCCCGGTGACCGTGGCCGACAGCCGCGTCGCCGCGATCGTCGTCTCCGCCCTCGCCATCGCCGGCGCCTTCGCCCTGTTCCGGTTCACCCCCTGGGGCCTGTCGCTGCGCGCCGCCGCCGAGGACTCCGAGGCCGCCGCCCTGATGGGCGTACGGCTGACCAGGACGCGCATGCTGGCCTGGTGCCTGGCGGGCGCGCTGGCGGCGCTGGCCGCCGTGTTCCTCGCCGCCTTCCCGGCACCGGGACTTGAGCGCACCACCGGCCAGATCGCCCTGAAGGCGTTCCCCGCCGCGATCCTCGGCGGCATGGCCTCGCCCGTCGGCGCCCTGGTCGGCTCGATGCTGATCGGCCTCACCGAGGCGTTCGTCGCCGGCTACCAGTCCGACCTGCACGTCCTCGGCGAGGGCTTCGGCGACGTCGCCCCGTACGCCGTGATGGTCCTCGTCCTCCTGGTCCGCCCCGCCGGACTGTTCGCGGCGAAGGGAGCGGCCCGTGTCTGACCGTCCCGTGTCCGGCCTCCTCAGGAGCGGCAGGTTCCTGCTCCCCCTCCTGCTGCTGTGCGCGCTCCCGTTCTACCTGGACTCGTTCTGGCTGCGCATCGGCCTGTTCTCCATGGCCGCCGCCATCGGCGCCGTCGGCCTCGGCCTGCTCAGCGGCACCGCCGGGCAGCTCTCCCTCGGCCACGCCTTCTTCCTCGCCGTCGGCGCCTACGGCTACGTATGGCTGGCCGGTGAGGACGGACCCGGGCTGCCGCCCGCCGTCGCCCTCGTCGCCGCCGTCCTGCTCGCCGGCGCCGCCGGCGGCCTGTTCAGCCCCGTCGCCGGCCGCGTCAAGGGCATCTACCTCGGCGTCGCCACCCTCGCCCTGGTCTTCCTCGGCCACCACGTCCTGCTCACCGCCGACTCCGTCACCGGCGGCTTCAACGGCAGCTCCGTGCCGCCGCTGGAGATCGGCGGCTTCGCCTTCGACCAGGGCGACGGCCTCGCCGTGCTCGGCGTGCCGTTCGGCGCCGAGGAACGCCTGTGGTACCTGGGCCTCGCCCTGTTCGCCCTGACCTGGTTCACCGCCCGCGGCCTGCTGCGCGGACGCCCAGGGCGTGCCCTGGTCGCCCTGCGCGACAGCGAGACCGCCGCCGCCGTGATGGGCGTGCACGTCGCCAAGTACCGCTCGGCCGCTTTCGTCGTCTCCTCCATGTACGCCGGTCTGGCCGGCGTCCTGCTCGCCCTCGCCTTCCGGCGCGTGGTGCCCGACTACTTCTCCCTCGCCCTCTCCGTCGACTACCTCGCCATGATCGTCATCGGCGGGCTCGGGTCCGTCGCCGGAGCCACCGCGGGCGCCGTCTTCGTCACCGCGCTGCCGCTGCTGATGACCCGCTACGCCGACCAGTTGCCGCTGGTCGCCGCGCCCGGCAGCGGCGACGGCTCGCTCGGCCCGACCGAGGCCGCCCGCTACCTCTACGGCGCCGCGATCGTCGTCGTCCTGCTGTTCGCACCCGACGGACTGACGGGCCTGGCCCGCCGTGCCCGCGCCCGCCTCGCCCGCCGCCGTACCCGCCCCGCACCCACCGACCCCGGGGCCGCGCCCCGGCCCCCGGCAACCACCGTACGAGCCAAGGAGCCCACCCCGTGAACACGCACCACAGGCCCCGCACCACCAAGATCGCCCTGGCCGCGGCCGTCGCCGCCGTGCTGCTCGCGGGCACGGCCTGCAGCTCCAAGGCCGAGGACGACGACGCGGGCGGCGGCGCCGACGGCGTCAAGGCCGGCCCCGGCGTCAGCGACGCGTCCATCAAGCTGGGCGCCCTCACCGACCTGACCGGCCCCTACGCCACCCTCGGCAAGTCCATCGTGCAGGCCCAGCAGATGTGGGCCGACGAGGTCAACGCGGCGGGCGGCATCTGCGACCGCAAGATCGAGATCGTCGTCAAGGACCACGGCTACGACGTGCAGAAGGCGGTCACCGCCTACGCCGACATCTCCTCCGACGTGGTCGCCCTGCCCCAGGTCATCGGCTCGCCCGTGGTCTCCGCCCTGCTCGACGACATCGAGCGCGACAACATCCTGACCTTCCCGCAGGCCTGGGCCGCCTCACTGCTCGACAAGGACGCCGTCCAGGTCCTCGGCA
The DNA here is from genome assembly GCF_044768905.1 of Streptomyces sp. NPDC090994. NCBI lineage: Bacteria > Bacillati > Actinomycetota > Actinomycetes > Kitasatosporales > Streptomycetaceae > Streptomyces > Streptomyces sp. NPDC090994. The sequence continues at coordinate 370,343 of NZ_JBIVWS010000002.1, read as the reverse complement.
CCACCTACGACCTCGACATGATCGCCGCCGTCGACTACCTCACCCGCACCAAGAAGGTCGCCGAGGGCGACACCATCGGGCACGTCTACTTCGAGGGCGACTACGGCGCCAACGCGCTGGAAGGCTCGGAGTGGGCCGGGAAGGAAGCGGGGGTGAAGGTGGTCGGCCAGAAGATCAAGGCCACCGACACCGACCTGTCCGCGCAGGTCTCGGCGCTGCGCAAGGCCGGCGTGAAGGCGGTCCTGATCAGCGCCGGACCCGCCCAGACCGCCTCCCTCGCCGGCGTCGCCGCCTCCCGCGGCCTGACGGTGCCGATCGTCTCCAGCGCCCCCGGCTACGCCCCGCAGTTGATGAAGACCCCCGCCGCCAAGGCCCTGGAGGCCATGGTGAACGTGGTCAGCGCCGCGCCCGCGGTCAGCTCCGACCTGCCGGGCGTCAAGAAGATGGTCGCCTCCTACGGCAAGAAGTACCCGGACTCGCCGGTCGACTCCGGCGTGCTCTCCGGGTACAACGCCGCCCAACTGCTGGGCGCCGACCTGAAGAAGGCGTGCGAGGGCGGCAGCCTCACCCGCGAGGACGTGGTCAAGGCGCACCGCTCGCAGGAGAACGCCGACACCGGCCTCGGCACCCCGCAGAACTTCACCGACGTCTCGCAGCCCGCCAGCCGCTCCACGTATGTCCTCAAGCCCGACGCCGAGGCGGTGGGCGGCATGGTGACGGTCGAGGAGGCCCACGAGGCGCCCGGCGTCGAGGAGTACCTGGCCTCCCGGGACTGACGGGACGACGGCCGGTCCGGTCCGCGGTACCGCCCGCGGACCGGACCGGCACCGGCGACCGTCACCGTCACCGCTCTGGTTCCGGCGAGGACCGACTCCCTAGGATGTACTGTCAGTCAAGCCAGTGCAGTTGGCGCCGTTGAAAGCTGGGGGAATGATGCAGGCCGACAAGCAGCTGTCCAGGGAGATCAACGCCCACGTACCGACAGCCGCTCGTATGTACGACTACTACCTCGGCGGCAAGGACAACTACGCGGCCGACCGCGCCGCGGTCGAGGAGCTGGACAAGGTCGTCCCCAGCACGCGCCGGCTCGCCCTGAACAACCGGCGCTTCCTGCAGCGCGTGGTCAGGGTCCTCGCCCAGGACTACGGCATCCGCCAGTTCCTGGACCACGGGTCCGGCCTGCCCACCCAGGACAACGTGCACCAGATCGCCCAGCGCGTCGACCCCGACTGCCGGGTGGTGTACGTCGACAACGACCCGATGGTGCTGGTCCACGGCCGGGCACTGCTGGACCAGAACGACCGCACGGCGGTCATCCACGCGGACATGCGCGCCACCGACCAGATCTTCGCGCACCCCGACACCCAGCGGCTGATCGACTTCTCGCAGCCGGTGGCGGTGCTCTTCAACTCGGTCTTCCACTGCATCCCGGACAGCGACACCGACGGCCCCACCGCCGTCGCCCGCCGGGTCGCCGAGCGTCTCGCGCCCGGCAGTTACGCGGTGATGTGCCAGCTGGTCAGCGAGGACGCCGAGGTCCGCGAGTCCGTCACCGCCTTCATGGACCAGGCGACCCACGGGAACTGGGGCCGGGTGCGGGAGCAGAAGGACGTGGCGGAGTGGTTCGAGGGGATGGAGATCCTGGAACCGGGTCTGGTGGAGGTCTCCACCTGGCGTCCGGACACCGAGGTGGTGCCCCGTCAGCTCACCAGGGAGTGGATCGAGTTCGGCGGCGTGGGCCGCATCGGTTAGCGGCGCGGGCGGGGCAGAGCCCGCTCACCCCGCGGGGTAGCGCTGCTCGACCGTGCTGCGCAGCAGCTCCACCGACTCGCGCGGGGTGAGCGCCTCGTCGGCCAGCCGGTCCAGGGCGACCCGGTACTCCTCGGTCTCGTCCCGGTCCTCCAGGAAGTTGGCGCTCCTGATGTGCTCCAGGTAGACCACGTCGGGCAGATCGGCGCCGCTGAAGCGCAGATAGGTGACCGGTATCGCGGGCGCCGACGCGTTGGTCACGTTCAACGGCACGATCTGGAGCGTCACATTGGGCCACGCGGCCGTCCGCACCAGGTGCTCCAGCTGCTCGCGCATCACCTCCGCGCTGCCCAGCACCCGCAGCAGCACGGACTCGTCGATGATCGCCCACACCTGCGGCGCGTCGTCGCGGGTCAGCAGCCGGGCACGCCGCATCCGCAGCTCGACCCGGCGCTGCACCTCGGTCTCGGGCGCGTGCGGCAGGCCGCGCTCCACCACGGCACGGGCGTAGGCGGCGGTCTGCAGCAGACCGGGGACGTACTGGATCTCGAAGGTCCGGATGGTCGCGGCGGCTTCCTGGAGCCCCACCAGCCGGTCGAACCACTGGGGCATCAGCCGCTTGTCGTACCGCTGCCACCAGCCAGGCTCACCGGCCCGGCGCAACAGCTTGATCAGCGTCGACGCCTCGTAGGGATCGGTGCCGTAGAGCGTCAGCAGGGTCCGGACGTCGGTCTCCGTCGGGGGCCTGCGGCCCTTGCCGGACTCGATGCGCGAGAGCTTCGCCGCGCTGAAGCCCGCCTCGCGCGCCGCCTGCTCCTGGGACAGTCCGGCGTCCTCGCGGATGCCCGCCAACTGGACGCCGACCAGCATCTTCAGCAGGGTGGGCGCGGGCTCGGGCCGGTCCAGATAGGGTTCGAGACGGGAGAGACGAGGCGACGACGCGGCGGACATACCTGACTCCCAGCAGACCGGCAGACTTGGGGAACAGACTATCCCATCCTGCCGGTCCGCACCGTAGCAGCCTCTGGGAAAAGGGCAGTTGACCTGCTGCTGACCTCCGCTCGCGGCGGAGGCCGTCAGACCAGGTGGTCGAACTCGCCGTCCTTCGCCCCGGCCAGGAACGCGGCCAGCTCGGCGGAGGTGTAGACGAGCGCCGGCCCGTCCGGGTCACGGGAGTTGCGCAGCGCTATGCCTCCGTCCACCCGGGCGACCTCGACGCAGTTGCCCTCCGCGTTGCTGTGCCGGCTCTTGGTCCAGCTGGCGTCCAACGAACTCGCCTGTACTCCGTTGTGTACTGGTGGCACCGCGGTCTCCTTGCCGTGTTCGGGGGGAGGGGAGGAGGGAGCGGACAGCGGCTCCTCGGCCTCGCGCGCTCCCAGCCGATTTTTCGCGCAATTTCTCGTGCAATTGCACGCGAGCGCTGTCAGCGTGGATAATAGCTGTGACGCAACTCCCGCGTCGACGCCCCAAGCTGACTCCGTATCAGGGAGGCGCCGTGCCGTCATCCGCGTACCTCGTGCTCCGCCCGTCGAGCGAGTCCAGCGCGGCGGGCGTGCCGGGCCGGTCCGTGGCGCGGTCGGTGCCCGCCCGTGCGGAGGGGAGGGTCGTGCCCGCCGCCCGGGACGAGGAACGGTCCCGTGCCCGGGGCCGCCGTCCCGCTCCGGCCGGCGCCCGCGCCCCGCGGGAGCACGGCCACGACCCGCGCGTCGTCGACACTCCGGCCGGCACCTGGGGCCGGACGCCCGAGTCCCCCACGGACGCGTCCCTCCGGGCCGACTCGCCGGCCCGCCCCTGACGTGACCCGCCCCCCGACCCGACCGCCGCGGAAAGGCCCCCACGCCATGCGCACCGCTCCGACCCCGCAGCCGAGCACCCAGCGCACCGACCGCCCGACGCCATCGGCCCGCCCCGCCCGGGCCGCGTCCCTGCCCGGACTCGACCAGGTGCCCTGGGAGCACATCCAGGACTCCAGCGGCTCCGCCGCCGGCATCCCCGCCCTGCTCGACCGGGTGGCCACCGGCGACGCCGAGACCGCCCGCGCCGCCCTCGCCGAACTGCGCGCCCGGATCTGCCAGTACGGCTTCGTCGTCGAGCAGGCGACCGCCGCCACGGTCCCCTTCCTCTGGGAGCTGGCCCAGCGGCCCGAGGTGGCCTGCCGGGCGCAGATCATCCGGCTGCTGCGGAGCATCGCGGACGCCCGGCAGTGGGAGAGCACCGCCGCCGCCTACCCCAAGCTGCTCAACCACCGGGAGAACCCGGTGGCCTGGGAGCGCGCGGCCCGCCAGGCCGTCCGCGCCCGGCGCGGCGACCTGGAGCGGCTGATGGCGGAGGACGACACCGAGATCACCCGCGTCACCTCCGAACTGGCCCGCACCCTGCGGGAGTAGACCCGCCCGCGCCCCGGAACGGGACCCGCGCCCTCCACGGGGGTGGGGGCGCGGGTCTCCCGGTGCGTGGACGGTGTGGCGGACTCCGGGCCGAACCGGGTAGGAAAGCGCTTGCCCCACGCTTGCCCCACCCACGGCCGCACTGGAGGACCACGCCGATGGCGTCGTCGATGGAAAAGCCGCTCGACCACCGCTACCGCGGCGAGCACCCGATACGCACCCTCGTCTACCTGTTCCGCGCCGACCGCAACCGTCTGATCGGCGCGGTCGTCGTCTTCACGGTCAAGCACAGCCCCGTCTGGCTGCTGCCCCTGATCACCGCCTCGATCATCGACACGGTCGTCCAGCACCGGCCGATCGCCGAACTGTGGACCAGTACCGGGATCATCATGTTCATCCTGGTGGTCAACTACCCGCTGCACCTGCTGTACGTCCGCCTCCTGTACGGCAGCATCCGCCGCATGGGCACCGCGCTGCGCTCCGCGCTGTGCACCCGCATGCAGCAGCTCTCCATCGGCTACCACTCCCGGGTCAGCGCCGGTGTGCTCCAGGCCAAGGTGGTACGGGACGTCGAGACCGTCGAGACGGCCGTGCAGCAGACCGCGGAGAACGGGCTCGGCGCCCTCACCGTGCTCACCGGCGGCCTGGTCATCATCGCGGTGCGCACCCCCGAGTTCCTCCCCGTCTTCCTCGTCGTCGTGCCCGCCGCCTCGCTCCTGGTGGCCCGGCTGCGGGCCCGGCTGCGCAGCCACAACGAGCACTTCCGCCACGAGGTGGAGACCCTGTCGTCCCGCGTCACGGAGATGACCCGGCTGATACCGGTCACCCGCGCCCACGGCCTGGAGCGCAAGGCGCTGCGCCGCATGGACGGCACCCTGGACCGCCTGCTCACCTCCGCCCTCCGCCTCGACCTGGTCAACGGCCGTTTCGGCTCGGCGGCCTGGGTGCTCCTCAACGTGATCGGCGTCCTGGTCCTGGCCGGCGCCGGACTCATCTCGTACTACGACGTGTGGGGCGTCACCGCCGGCGACGTCGTCATGCTCAGCGCGTTCCTCACCACCCTCACCAACTCCACGACGACGTTGGCGAGTCTCGCCCCGGTCATCACCAAGGGCCTGGAGTCCGTCCGTTCGGTCGGCGAGGTCCTCCAGGCGCCCGAACTGGAGGACAACGAGGGCAAGATGGAACTGCACTCGCTGCGCGGCGCGGTCACCTTCGAGAACGTCGGCCACGTCTACGACCGCGACGGGCGGCCCGCGGTGCGGGACTTCACCCTCGACGTCGCACCCGGCGAGACGATCGCGCTGGTGGGCGCCTCCGGCGCGGGCAAGTCCACCGTGCTCAACCTCGTCATCGGCTTCCTGCGCCCCACCTCCGGCCGGCTGCTGCTGGACGGCACCGACATGAACACCCTGGACCTGCGCACCTACCGGCGGTTCGTGTCGGTGGTGCCGCAGGAGTCCATCCTCTTCGACGGCACCATCAGGGAGAACGTCGCCTACGGCATGGACGACGCCGACGAGGAGGCGGTGCGCGCCGCGCTGCGCGACGCCAACGCGCTGGAGTTCGTCGACCGGCTGCCGCAGGGCCTGGACACCCTGGTCGGCGAGCACGGCGCCCGGCTGTCCGGCGGGCAGCGCCAGCGCCTGGCCATCGCCCGCGCGCTGATACGGGATCCCCGGGTGCTGATCCTGGACGAGGCGACCTCGGCGCTGGACACCCGCTCGGAGGCGCTGGTGCAGCAGGCCCTCGCCCGGCTGCTGCGCGGACGCACCACCTTCGTCGTGGCGCACCGGCTCTCCACCGTGCGGGGCGCGGACCGGATCGTCGTGATGGGGGACGGGCGGATCGAGGAGATCGGCACCCACGAGGAACTGCTCGGCCGCGGCGGGGCGTACACCGCGCTGCACAGCGGCCAGGTCGCCTGACCGGCCGGCGGAGCCGTCACGCCGCGCTGCTCCTGGGCACCCGCCGGGCGCAGCCGGCGTCGTGGTCGCTGCCCAGACTCGTCCACCAGCGTTCGCAGCAGGCCGCGTCCAGCTCGGCCCGGACCAGCGCGTCGGCGGCCCCGGTCGCCGCCGACGCGCGGGACGGGCGTACCGGCGCGCGCCGCCGGGCGGCGGCGGCCCGCTGGTCGGCGATGACCGTCTCCCGGACGACGGCGATCAGCGGCACCGCACTGGCGCCCGCGAACACGGCGGCGGCCCACAGCGGGCCGTACCGCAGCTCCAGGGCCGCGGTCCAGGCGAGTCCCGTACTGGTGGCGACGTAGAGGGCGCAGAGCAGGCGGCTGGATCGCGTCATCGCGGGAACACCGTTCGTCGAGGATGCCGTACAGGCTGCTCAACGCGGGGCGGCGGGCCGGGGAAGCGGGGGCGTACCGGCCCATTTTCGGCCATGTCGCCGTCCATTTACCGAGGCGGATGGTCGGTAAGCGTAGAAAACCGGTCAATCGAGAGCAGCGGTGTGCATGTTGCGAATGATTCGGCCGGGTCCGGGCAGGCGCAGTGAAAATCGAGAGAGGGGCGCCACGTGCTGGTACCGGACCCGAAGGTCGTCAGGGAGCTGTTGACGCGCTACGCGGCACTGCGGATCGCGCAGGCGGAGCAGGAGCGGCCGGCGACGGCGCGCGAGCTGGCCGACGTCAGCTACACGTTGTGCGTGATGACGGGGACCACCGACATCCACGACGCGGTGGCGGCGGCGGACGCCCTGCTGCTCGCCCAGGCGGCCGAACCGGACGAGGAGAGCGGCCTGTCGCTGGCCGTGTGACCCCGGGCGAGGTCCGCCGGGCCGGCCCTTTCCCCGGCGGACCGCCCCCGCGCCTGGCGGGAATCCGTCGGAAGCTGTCATTACCGCCCCTGTGCGATCACTCGGCGGCTCTCTAGCGTGGGGCTCCGAACCACGCCGATCACCCCGCACCGGAGCCCGACCGATGACAAAGCTGTTGCTGTCGCTGCACGTCCTGGCCGCCATCGTCGCCATCGGCCCCGTCACGGTGGCCGCCAGCATGTTCCCGCCCGCGGTCCGCCGGGCGGCGCTGCCCGGAGGCGCCGGCGGCGGGGGCGCCAGCGATGGGGAGACCGGCGGCGGGGACACCGGCGGGGCGGGCGGCCTGGGCACCGCCCGGCTGCTGCACCGCATCTGCCGCGTCTACGCGGGGCTCGGGATCGCCGTTCCGCTCCTCGGCTTCGTCACCGCCCAGGCGATGGGCGTGCTCGGCGACCCCTGGCTCATCGTCTCCGTCGTGCTGACCGCCGTCGCGGCCGGCCTCCTCGTCGTCCTCGTCCTGCCCGGTCAGGAGGCCCTCCTGGAACGACTGGCCGGCGGGCGGGCCGTGGAGCGCGCCGGCACCGTCCGGCTCGCCATGTTCACCGGCCTGTTCAACCTGCTCTGGGCCACCGTCACCGTCCTGATGATCGTCCGCCCGGGCTCCACGACCGGAGCCTGAGCCGGGGCCACGTCCCCGTCAGGAGCGGTGGCGTGGTGCCCGGTCACCTCTCGTCCGGCAGCGCCGTCTTCGCGGGGCCGGCGCGGCGCCCGACTAGACTGCGCAGTCGCGCCTGGACCCCCAGGGGCGGACGACAGGAAAGGCACGTTGACGGATGTTCCAGGATTCGCCCATCTACGACCGACTCGTCGCCGAATGCGGTGATGTCCCCACGGTGGTGCGGCGGGAGGCGGAGCGGGTGAACAGGGAACTGGAGGCCGTCATGCGTCCGATGCTCGCTGCCGGCCGCGAACGTCCGCCGTCCCCGGGCAACGGCTGGCAGCGCACCGCCCTGCTGCCCGGCCCCGGCCCGAGCTGACCGGCGGACCGGGCGGCCGGTCCGCCGGTCAGCACACCGCCGCGTCGGCGCCGCCCGCGCTCTCCTCGCCGTCGGCCTCCGGCTCCCCGGCGCCGGGCCGGGCGAGCCACGCGGCGATGGTCCGGGCGATCGGCTGGCCGGTGTCCACCTCCACGAAGCCGAACTGCCCCGACTGGTTGCACTCCAGGAACCACCAGGTGCCGTCGCCGTCCTCGGCGAAGTCGAAGGCCCCGTAGGCCAGTTGGGCCTCCCGGACGTAGGCGAGGACGGCCGCCGCGACCCGCGGCGCCACCTCGGTGGGCCGCCACGGCTCGGCGGAGCCGTCGAAACGGACGTCCACCTCGGCCGAGTCCGCGGCGGCCGCCTTGCGGGCGGCCAGCAGCCGGTCGCCGACGACGGTCAGCCGGATGTCGGCGCGCTTGGCCACCCGGCGTTGCAGCAGCGTGGGGCCGAAGGCGACCGCGGAGAAGTCCGTCTCGGGGGAGACCCGGCTGGTCGGCACCGCCCGCGGCGGGTCCTGCGGATGCGCGCCCGAGACGGGCTTGACCACCAGGTCCGGATAGCGCTCGGCGAACTCGCGGGCCGCGCGCGGGAATGTCGTGATCAGCGTGGCCGGCACCGGCAGCCCGCACTGCTGGGCGAGCCGCAGCTGCCAGGGCTTGTGCCGGGCCCGGCGGGCCGCGTCCGGATGGTTCATCCACCTTGCCCCGCAGCCGCGCAGCATCCCGTACAGGGCCTGCTCGGACTCCTCGGTCAGCCACCGCGACGGCGTGGCCGCCCGGGCGGCCGGGACGCCCGGGCGGCGCACCCAGACGGAACGCAGCCCGCCGATGCTCACCAGCCGGCCCCCCGAGGACAGGTGCCCCCGGAAGGAGCCGTGGACGAACTCCCCGGACAGGGCGACGGAACAGGTCAGGTCGGCCGGGTCCAGGCGCACCACCGGCACGCCCGACTCGTTCAGGTGCACGACCACCATGTCCGCCGTGACGTCCTCTTCACAGGTCAGGATCAACACGGTCATCGAAGACGGTCCGTGTTCAGTCGTCGAAGTGGGTCTTCGAGCCCGCCGTGGAGGTAGTGGTCCCCAGCTCCCTCAGCAGCGCGTGGTCGCCGGCGGCCACGCGTCCGTCGCGGAGCACGTTCAACTGCAGTCCGGCGTCGTAGACGTACGGAGCGGCGAACTCCAACTCCCCTACGGGACGTGCGTAGTCGAGCGCGAACGGTTGCATCGTCTCTCCCTGGTCGGTGCTGCGCCGATCAAGCGATGGGCCGCCTGTGCCGTCGCCTGGTCCGCCGACTTCCTTCGGCTTCCAGAGACTTATACGAATCGAACGGGTGAATGGTTTCCTTACTCTGCGTAGTCGCGACGCGGTTTCGCCAGGGAACCGCGGGCGGAACGCAGAGCCAGGAGCAGTACGCCCACGTCGTCCAGGTACACCGGATCGGGCACCAGGTCGGCGGGCAGTATGAGATAAAGGACGGCGCCCCAGAAGATCCAGCGCGGTCCGGTCGGCAGTCCGGCCCGGCGCAGCTCCCGCCGGGTCCGTACCAGCCGCACCAGCACCGCCACGGCCAGGGCCAGCACGACCGCCGCGAGCGACGCCGCCACGATCAGTACCGACGTGGTCGTATCCACCCCCGCCCCCCTTCTTCCCGGTGCGCCGCGACGCACGCGTCTCCGACCGGATTCCCCCGTCCGGCGCGGATATGGCAGCCGGACGGGTGCTCCGCGTCACCCCTCATCCGCGCGGCTCACCCGAGTGGCGGGCCGGTGCGGGGGCGCCTAGTAATGGTCACCACACAAGTCGCGCGTCGCATGTCGGGGACGCAGGAAGCGGCCGCATTCCTTCAGACGGAGAAGACCATGACCACCGGCTCTTCAACACCCCGCCCGAACGAGTACGCCATAGCCACCTCCGTGGACCTGCCGTCCGCGGAGACCACCAGCGGCACCGGAACCCACCCGGTGAGCCCGCCGGACGCCGCGCCCGGTCAGCAGCAGCCCGACGGTCCGTACGCCGACGGCGCGTACGCCGGCCCCTCGTACGCCGATGACGCCCCGTACCTCGACGGCCCCCTCCCGGACGAGCCCCGCGCCGACGAGGAACCGGCGTCCGAGGAGCCCCGGGGGGCCGGGGGACCACGACAGCCCGGGGAGCCCACGGGGCCGGGGGAGCGCACGGGGTCCGGGGAGGCCGGGGAGGCCGGGGAGCCCATGGGGGCCGGAGAACCCGCTCGGCGACGCCACGACCCGGCGGCGTACGGCGACCCGGTCGGCGACCTGGTGCGGGCGGCCGTGGCCGACCGGCCGCTGGAGGAGGTCGTCTCGCTCATCACGATGCTGGAGCGGTCGCCGCAGTACGCCCAGGCCACCCTCGACGCTCTGCGCGCGGTCGGCGTCAGCCGGTCGGTGGAGGACGTCACCCGGCTGGTCGGCCTGCTGACCCGGCCGCCGCGCCACGCCGACAGCGCCGACGAGGCGATCCGCGCCGCGGCCGAGCACCGTCCGGTGGAGGAGGTGACCCGGCTGATGGCGCTGCTGCACCGCACCCCGCTGGAACCGCACTGCGGGAAGGAGGCGGTCCGGGCCGCGGCCACCGGCCGGCCCGTCGAGGAACTCGTCCACCTGATCGGCCGCCTCGCCGAAGAGCGCCCCGACCCGCTGGGACAGCCCGGCGAGCGGCCGCCGCGCGATCCCGACGACGAGGAGCCGGGCGGCTCCGGGACCCCCGGCGCCGGCTCCCGGCACGGCGGCCTGGGCGCCGCGCTCACCGGCGTCGGCCGCAGGGGCCGCGAACGCGCGTGGAGCGCACGCCGGATCCGCGCCGCCGGCACCCGCCGGGAGACGCCGGACGGCGCGGCCGAGCGCGCCGCGCGCCGGCCGGTGTCCGGGACCGCGTCGCTGACGAACTGGCTGGCCGTGGTGGTGCTCGCCGGCTGCGGGGTGGCGTACTTCCCCCTCCACACCGGCGGCGCCTCCGCCCGCGTCTACGCCGCCGCCTTCGCCCTGTCCGCGCTCTGCCTGCTGCTGGCCCTGGTGATGTCCGTGCGGCCCCTCGTGCCCGTGCTCGCCGCCGCGGTCGTGGGACCGGCGGCGCTGGCCGCCGTCCGGCTCTACGCCATGACGGCCGCGGAGACCCGCCTGGACCGGCTCATGGACCTGACCCTCGCCCCCGCCTGGCCGGCCGTCACGATCGCCGTGGCCGCGTCCCTGACGGCGCTGACCGCCCTGTGCATACGGGTCGCCTCCCTGCTGCCCGGCAGCCGCTGGGCCGCCGGCCCGGCGGCCGGGGCGCGCGGCGCGACGGACTGACCACCTTCCCGCCGCCCGCAACGGCACGGGCCCGGGCCGCCGACACGCGGCCCGGGCCCTTTCACGGGGACCGTCCGTCGGGCCCTGCCACCGGGCCCTTCCGCCGGGCCTTTCCACCGGGTCTTTCCAGCGGGCCCTTCCGCCGGGCGCGTCCGGCTCGCACGCCGCCCCTCGTCCGTCGTCCGCCGGACACGCCCGCCGGACCACGGGCGCTGTGTCCGGCCCCCGGTCAGCCGCGTCCGCCGGACCTCACCCGCCGAACGTGCCCGCCGGGGCCTCGTGGGCGAGCAGCCCGGTGAGTACCCGGTCCGGGGTCAGCGGGAGTTCGCGGAAGCGGACGCCCGTGGCGTGGTGGACGGCGTTGCCGATCGCCGCCGCCGTGCCGACGATGCCGATCTCCCCGATCCCCTTGCTCCCCATCGGGTTGAGATGGGCGTCCTCCTCGTCCACCCAGTGCGCCTCGATGTCCACGGCGTCGGCGTGGGCGGGCACGTGGTACGACGCCAGGTCGGACTCGGCGAAGTCACCGAACGCCGGGTCCATGTGGCTGTCCTCGGTCAGAGCCATGCCCAGCCCCATGGTCATGCCGCCGACGAACTGGGACCGCGCGGTACGGGCGTTCAGGATGCGCCCGGCGGCGTAGACGCCCAGCAGCCGCCGTGCCCGTACCTCACCGGTGACGGTGTCGACCGTGACCTCGGCGAAGTGCGCGCCGAAGGCGTGCCGGGAGAAGGCGCTCTCGGTCTCGGCCCGTCCGGTGGTGTCGGCGTGGGCGCCGATCCCCTCCGCGGGCACCGGGCCGGGCAGCTCGGCCAGCCGGTCCGCGAGCCGGACGCACGCGTCGTGCACGGCCCAGCCCCAGGAGGCGGTGCCGGAGGAGCCCCCGGCCAGCGAGGCCGCCGGCAGATCGCTGCTGCCCACCTCGATCCGGACCCGCTCCAGCGGCACCCCGAGGGCGTCGGCGGCGACCTGCGCGAGCACCGTCCGCGCGCCCGTGCCGATGTCGGTGGCGTTGATCCGGACCAGGAAGCCGCCGTCGGGCATCGCCCGCACCGCCGCGGTGGACGGCGCGACCAGCACCGGGTAGGTGGCCGCGGCCACGCCGGTGCCCACCAGCAGCGGACCCTCCGTGCGGGCCCCCGGGCGCGGGTCGCGCGCCGCCCACCCGAACCGGCGGGCGCCCTCCCGCAGACACTCGACCAGGTGCCGGCTGCTGAACGGCTTGCCGCTGTCGGGCTCCGACTCCGGCTCGTTGCGGATCCGCAGCTCCACCGGGTCCACACCCAGCTCGGCGGCGAGTTCGTCCATCGCCGACTCCAGCGCGTACATGCCGGGCGCCTCGCCCGGCGCGCGCATCCAGGAGGGCGTGGGCACGTCCAGCGGTACCACGCGGTGCGCGGTCCGGCTGTGCGGCGCCGCGTACATCACGCGGGCGGGTACGGCGGCCTGCTCCACGAACTCCTTGACGTGCGAGGTGTGGGTGGTCACCTCGTGCCCGAGGGAGGTGAGCCGGCCGTCCCGGCCGGCGCCGAGGCGCAGCCGGTGCAGGGTGGGCGCGCGGTGCCCGACCACGGCGGGCAGCAGACGGCGCGGGAACGCCACCGTGACCGTCCGGCCGGTGTGCCGGGCGGCCATCGCGGCGAGCACCACGTCCGGGCGGGGCGTGCCCTTGGACCCGAAACCGCCGCCGACGTGCTCGGCGACGACGGTGATCCCCTCCTCCGGCACCTCGAACATCTGGGCGAGCGTGGCGCGTACGAGGGTGGTGCCCTGGCTGGAGGTGTGCACGGTGAGCCGGTCGCCCTCCCAGCGCGCGGTGCTCGCGTGCGGCTCCATCGGGTGGTTGTGCAGCGGCGGCACCCGGTACTCGGTGTCGATCCGCACCTCGGCGGCGGCGAAGGCGGCCTCCGGTTCGCCGCGCTCCCGGACCGCCGGGTGGCCGCCGTTGGCCTCCTCGGGGACGTAGGCGCCGGGGTGCGACGCGGTGAGCGTGACGTCGTGCGGTTCCGTCTCGTAGGTGACGCGGACGGCGGCGGCGCCGGCCCGGGCGGCCTCCGGCGACCGGGCCACCACCAGCGCCACGGGCCGGCCCCGGTGCGGCACGCGCGGGCCCTGCAGCACGGCCAGCACCGGATCGTCCGGTTCGGCGAGCCGCGGCGCGTTCTCGTGGGTGAGCACCGCCAGTACGCCGGGCAGGGCGAGGGCGGGCACGGCATCGACGCCGGTCACCCGGCCCCGCGCCACGGCGGCCGGTACGGCCCGGGCGAAGGCGCGGCCGGGCCCGTCGAACTCGGCGGCGTAGCGGGCGGCGCCGGTGACCTTCGCCCGCCCTTCCCGGCGTTCGGCCCCCGTGCCCAGGACGGTCTCGGTGACGGTCATGGAACAACTCCTCGTGGATCGTGGACGCCGGTTCAGACGGGGGAGTGGGGCGCCAGCCGGCCCAGGACGTCGAGGGCGAGCCGACGGGCGAGGGGGACCTTGTAGCCGTTGTCCCGCAGCGGCTCGGCGGCGGCCAGCTCCAGGTCGACGGCGTGCTCGAACGCCGCCGCCGTGGGCGCAGCGCCCACCAGCGCGTCCTCGGCCCGCCGGGCCCGCCACGGCCGGTGCGCCAGCGCGCCGAAGGCGATACCGACCCGCTCGACCACACCGTTCTCGCAGTGCAGCACGGCGGCGACGGAGGCCAGCGCGAAGGCGTACGACGCCCGGTCCCGGGCCTTGCGGTAGAGCGACGGCAGCCCGCCCGTGGCCGCCGGCAGCACCACCGAGGTGATCAGCTCGCCCGGGTGGATCTCGGTGTCCTTCTCCGGGTGCGTCCCGGGCAGCCGGTGGAAGTCGGCGGCCGGGACGCTCCGGGCGCCCTCCGGGCCGCGCAGCTCCACCCGGGCGTCGAGGGCGGCCAGCGCCACCGCCATGTCGGAGGGGTGGGTGGCGACGCACTGCTCGGAGTGGCCGAGCACCGCGTGGTCCCGGTGCACGCCCTGGAGCGCGCCGCAGCCGGTGCCGGGCTCCCGCTTGTTGCACGGTTTGGTCACGTCCTGGAAGTAGGGGCAGCGGGTGCGCTGGAGCAGGTTGCCGCCGGTGGTGGCGGCGTTGCGCAACTGCCCGGAGGCACCCGCCAGCAGCGCCTGCGACAGCGCGGGCCAGCGGTCGCGGACCGCCGGGTGCGCCGCGAGGTCGCTGTTGCGGACCATCGCCCCGACGCGCAGACCCCCGTCGGGCAGCTCCTCCACGGTGTCCAGCGGGAGCCGGGTGACGTCGATGAGGGCGGCGGGCGCCTCGACGCCCAGCTTCATCAGGTCGACCAGGTTGGTGCCGCCGCCGAGATAGCGGGCGCCGGGCCGGGCGGCGAAGGCGTCGGTGGCCTCCTCGACGCTGGCGGCGCGGACGTAGGCGAAGGGCCGCACTCAGATCACGTCCTCGACGGCTTCGGCGATGCGCGGGTAGGCACCGCACCGGCACAGGTTGCCGCTCAGCCGCTCCCGGATCTCCGCCCGGCCCAGCGGCACGGGCTCGCCCGAGGGCGTCGCCGGGTCGGTGACGTGCGAGGGGTGGCCGGCGGCGGCCTCGGCGAGGGCGCCGAGCGCGGAACAGATCTGGCCCGGTGTGCAGTACCCGCACTGGAAGGCGTCCCGGTCCAGGAACGCGCGCTGCAACGGGTGGAGCCCCTCCCCGTCGCCGCCGAGCCCCTCGACGGTGGTGACCTCCGAGCCGTCCAGGGCCACGGCGAGCAGCAGGCAGCTGTTGACGCGCCGCCCGTCCACCAGGACCGTGCACGCCCCGCACTGGCCGTGGTCGCACCCCTTCTTGGCCCCCGTGAGGCCGAGGTCCTCGCGCAGCAGGTCCAGCAGGACCCGGCGGTGGTCGAGGGTAAGCGTGTGGGGTTTGCCGTTGACCCGGAGCGTGGTGTCCGAGTGCTCGACGGCGGTGACTGCGGTCGTGTGCGGGCTGTCCATGGCGTCGGTGACCTTCCGGGACGGGCCGGTACGGCTGTGCAGTCCGCGTATCCAGGTTGTCCCGGCTGACACGTCACACGGAGGTGCCGGAGCGCGCCGACGGCCGCGGCCTCCCGGTGCCCGGCCGGGCCGGACCGCTCAGCGCTCGTCGGACCGGGAACGACCGTCCGCGTCCGTCTTTCCGTCCACCGTCTTCGTCCCCTCCCCGTCCGTCTTCCCGTCCCCGTCCGGCGTGCCGCCCGCCGGCGCGGGTGCGGCGGAGCGTGCCGCCGACGCCGCCTTCAGGCGTTCCAGCCCACGGGTCAGCGCGCGCAGCGGGGACGCGGGACGGGACTCGGACGGCTGAGGGCGGACGGCCGGGGGCGTCCCGGTGGACTCGCGCAGGGCGGCGAGCGCCTCGCCCGCGCTCTCGGCCGCCTCCCGGTACAGGTCCCGGGACCGCGTCATCGCCTCCAGCGCCTCGGCGTACATGGCCACCAGGCGGCGTTCCCGCTCCAGTTCCTCCCGCAGCGTCAGCAGCTGCCAGTCCTCCCGCAGCGCGGTGAGCGCCGCCTCGCCCCCGTCGGGCAGCGGCCTGGCCAGCGCGGCGAACCGCCGGACCGTCGCGATCAGCTCGGCGGGCTCGGAACCGTCGAGGAAGACGGTGCGCACGGAGAGGTCGCCGGGCTCGGGCGGGGCCGGGGTGCCGGGCAGCACCACCGCGCCGCCGCGCGGCACCTGGACGCCGAACTCCTCCAGGGCCCAGTTCACCACCCGCAGCTGCTGCGGCGCGGCGCGGTGCTCGATCACGCGGTGGCGCAGGCTCGGCGGCAGCCACCGCACCAGCGGTACCCGGCCGCGGTGGTCGGGGGTCATCGCCTCGTGGACGACGACGTGGATCATCCAGGCGTCGCGCCCGGCGTCCCGCAGCAGCCGGCGTACGGCCTTGTCGTCCTCCGGCAGCGTGTTCAGGCCCCGCAGCCGCAGTCCGGTGGCGGCGTCGCGGTCCCAGGTGACGTCCGGGTCGTCCGGCCAGAACATCCCGGCGGGGGAGGGCCACCCCTGGTCCCAGTGCTCCTCGGCCTCCGCGAGCAGCGTCCACTCCTGGGAGCCGGCCGACGCGGCCCCCAGGGTCAGCCGGGCCCGGACGGTGACGTCCCCGGCCACCCGCCAGCGCGCCTCGAAGATGCGGTCGTCACCGTCCCCGTCGTCCTGCGGCAGTTCGTGGAAGTCGTCGATGACGCCGTCGTCCTTGTGCTGCCGCAGGGTGCGCAGCAGGACGTCCCGGGCGGCGGTTCCGACGTGGCGGCCGCGCGCCGGCCACACGGTCGGCGGGGTCGTGGGGCGATCGGTCGAAGAGGTCGGCATGAGTCCATCTGAAGGGCGGGGGCACGTGCGCAGGCCCAGTATCGTCGCCGCGGGCCGCCGTGGATCACCCGGGGTACGCCGACGCGCCGGGCGTGCGGCCGGCCGGGGGTGCGGCCGGGCGAGGTGGCGTGGAACCCGGGCGGCGGTGGGCACAAGCACAGCGGACGACCGTACGGCACCCGAAGGAGCGACCTGATGAAACTCGACCTCGGCGGACGGACCGCGCTGGTGACCGGATCCTCCCAGGGCATCGGCGCGGCGATCGCCGCGGGGCTGGCCCGCGCCGGCGCCCGGGTGGGCGTCAACGGGCGCGACGCCGGACGCCTGGACAAGAGCGTCGCCGCGCTGCGGGAGCAGGTGCCGGACGGCGAGTTCGTGCCGGTGGCGGCCGACCTGGGCACCGAGGAGGGCGCGGACCGGGCGGTCGAGGCGCTGCCCGACGTCGACATCCTCGTCAACAACCTCGGCGTTTTCGGCGCCGCGCCCGCGCTGGAGATCAGCGACGACGAGTGGCGCCGCTACTTCGAGATCAACGTCCTCGCGGGCGTCCGGCTCACCCGCGCCTGCCTCCCCGGGATGCGGGACCGGGGCTGGGGACGGGTGCTGTACATCGCGAGCGACTCGTCCGTCGTCATCCCGGCGGAGATGATCCACTACGGCATGTCCAAGACGGCGCTGCTCGCGGTCTCCCGCGGCTTCGCCAAGGAGGCCGCCGGCAGCGGTGTCACGGTGAACTCGGTGATCGCCGGGCCCACCCGCACCGAGGGCGTCGAGGACTTCGTGTACCAGCTGGTCGACCGCGACGTGCCCTGGGACGAGGCCCAGCGCGTCTTCATGCGCGAGCACCGCCCGCAGTCGCTGATCCAGCGGCTGATCGAGCCGGAGGAGATCGCCAACCTGGTGGTGTACCTCAGCTCGCCGCAGGCGTCCGCCACGACCGGCGCGGCGGTCCGCGTCGACGGCGGGTACGTCGACTCCATCCTGCCGTGACGGCCTGACAGCCGGGGTCCGCTACTCGCGGTCCGTGCCGCCGCCGCGGTTCGGGCGGTCCGGGTGCGGCTCCCGGCCGCCGACGATGTCGGTGACGCCGGCCTCGTCGGCGGTGTCGGCGTGCGGCCGGGGGGTGCTCCGGCCGCCGCCGGGCTGGCCGCCGCCGGTGGTGCCGTAGCCGCCCGGCACGCCGGGGACGCTGTCCGCGTCGGCCTCCTCACGGCTGATGTGCCGGGTGGCCCGCACATGGGGGCGCCGCTCGGGGGCGGGCCGGCTGAACGGGCGGGACGCGGCGCGCCGCTTCTCCGACTCCGGGGAGACGGCCTCGTCCCGGTGCTCGGGTTCGGGGGTTCTGCGCTGATCGGTCATGCCGTCCGCGTACCCGCCCGGCTCCGGGCCATGAGCGGGTTCACTCCCGCGGATCCGCGCGCCGCCGGTCCGCCTCGTCCCAGGCCCGGGTGTCGCGCGGCTCGACGTACGGCTCCCGGTCGGCGGGGTGGCCGCCGTCGATGACGCGCTGCCGGGCCAGCTCGGCGTCGAACTCCAGGCCCAGCAGGATGGCCAGGTTGGTCACCCACAGCCAGACCAGGAAGATGATCACGCCGGCCAGGGTTCCGTAGGTCTTGTTGTACGAGCCGAAGTTCGCCACGTAGAACGCGAACCCGGCGGAGGCGACCAGCCAGATCAGCAGGGCCACCAGACTGCCCGGCGTGATCCAGCGGAAGCCGCGCACCCGGGCGTTGGGGGTGGCCCAGTACAGGATCGCGATCATGATGACCACCAGCAGGACCAGGACCGGCCACTTGGCGATCGACCAGACCGTCACCGCGGTGTCGCCCATGCCCAGCGCGGTGCCCGCCTGCTCGGCCAGCGAGCCGGTGAACACCACGATCAGCGCACTGGCCACGGCCAGCACCAGCAGCACCACAGTCAGGATCACCCGCAGCGGCAGCACCTTCCACACCGGGCGCCCCTCGGGGACGTCGTAGACGGCGTTGGCCGAGCGGATGAAGGCGGCTACATAGCCGGACGCCGACCAGACGGCGCCGGCCAGACCGACCACCGCCAGTACCGAGCCGAGCCCGGCCTGGCCCTGCAACTGCCGGATCGCGTCGGACAGCATGTCCCGCGCCGGTCCCGGGGCGAGCTTCTGCACGTTGTCCAGGACCTCCTGGGTGGCCGACCGCCCGGCGATGCCGAGCAGGGAGACCAGCACCAGCAGGGCCGGGAAGAGGGACAGGATCCCGTAGTAGGTGAGGGCGGCGGCGCGGTCGGTGAGTTCGTCGTCCTTGAACTCCTTCACCACCCGCCGCAGCAGCGCCGACCAGGAGCGCTTCGGCAGCTCGGTGGGGGAGTCCGGCGCGGCGCGCTCGGTGGCGGTGTCCGGGCCGAAGTCCTCGCCGGCGTCCCGTGCGGCGGGGGCACCGTCCTGACCTGATGTGTGTTTCCCGCGGTGGGGCATGTGGAGTCGGGCCATGGAGC
Organism: Streptomyces sp. NPDC090994; assembly: GCF_044768905.1. NCBI lineage: Bacteria > Bacillati > Actinomycetota > Actinomycetes > Kitasatosporales > Streptomycetaceae > Streptomyces > Streptomyces sp. NPDC090994. The sequence goes on along the minus strand of NZ_JBIVWS010000002.1, from coordinate 351,313 downwards.
CCGAGTAGCCCGTCCGGCACCGGACACGCATCCGGGTCCGCCATCGGGGTCCGCCATCGGGGTCCGCCATCGGGGTCCGCGCCTGGGCGGGCCGCGAACGGGCGTGGAGACCCGCAGTATGACGTACCGGACGCACGTTCCTCTGGAAAATGCCAAAGCCTCCACCCGGCGCGCGCACTTTCCGTAGTGTCCCCGTCACGTTGACGGTGCTGCCGTGCGGGAGGGGTTTCGGCGTGCCCGGAATAGACGAGAGCCTGCTGGAGGCGATGCGCCTGCCCGGCGCGCGCGGGGCGTGGCTGGTCGACTGGATCAGCGGACTGGCCCTGGGCGCGGTGGGCGAGGCGCCGGGCGGCGACGCGGAGGCGACGGCCGCGGTGACCGCGGAGCTGGCCCGGCACGCCGCTGAGAGCGGTGCGCTGGCGCCGGGCGGCCCGCACGGCGCGGACGCCGGGACCTCACCCGTCGAGGACATGATCGTCACGACCGGGGACGCGTACCACCTGATCCGGTTCGTCAGCACCCCCTTCGACAGCACCGTGTTCCTGCACCTGTGGCTGGACCGCAACGACGGCAACCTGGCCCTGGCCCGCATCCGGCTGGGCGAGATGGCGGGGCGGCTGGTGCTCGGATGACGACGACCTGGACCGCGCACGACACCACCTCGGCCGCGCTGGGCGCGCTGGCCGCCGAGGGAGCCACCGGTGCCCTGACCGGGGAGCGGGGCGTCTTCTACCTCACGGCGGGCCGGGTGGCGCACGTCGAGTCCGCGCACACCCCCGACCTCGGCGTCCTGCTGGTCCGCGGCGGGGCCCTCACCGAGGACGGCTGGTGGGAGGCGATCGACCGGGACGGCGCCCGGCACCGGGTGGGCCGCCGGCTGGTGGACGACGGGCGGCTCGCCGCCGGCGCGCTGGAGCTGTGCCACCTGGGCGCGCTGTTCGACGCGGCCTACTTCGCCCTCGCCCACGACGGGCGCGCGCACCGCTTCCGGCCGGGCGCCGGGCACTGGCTCGGCGTGGTCCGCCCGGTCCCGGTGGACACCGTGGTCCGCGAGTCCCGGCGCCGCCGGGACCTGCTGCACGCCATATGGCCCGACCCCCTCGTCGACGTCGCCCCGCTCGCGCGCGCGGCCGGCGCGGAGCCCGCCGGTCTGCCGCCCCGGCGCGGACGGGTCCTCGCCCTGGTCGACGGCGTCCGCACCGCCGCCGCCATCGCGGAGACCCTCGCCTGCCGTACGTACCACACCCTCGTCGAACTGCGCCGCCTGGCCGCCGACGGGCTCGTCACCACCGCCCCGCGCGTCCCCGCGCAGGACACCCGGGCCGCCCCCGATCCGTACGGGGCCGCCTGGGACGACCCCGACGCCGCCCTGCTGCGACGGCTCCGAGACGCCTTGGAGGCCCTGTGATCCGCGCGCGTCGCCAGCGTGCCGAAAGGAGACTGCTCATGGCCGTCGAGAGCGACGTCCTGGCCGAACTGCACCGCCTGCGCCACCACGTGCCCCAGCTCACCGGCTCCCTCGCGGCCACCGTCGACGGACTGGTCCTCGCCCACGACGCGCCGGGCACCGAACCGGAGGGCCTCGCCGCGCTCACCGCCGCGGCCCTCGGCGTCGCCCACCGCACGGCGGACGCCACCGGCCGCGGCGACTTCCGCGAACTGCTGCTGCGTGGCGCCGAGGGCTACGTCGCCACCTACGCGGCCGGTCCGGCCGCCGTCCTCACCCTGCTCGCCGAGGGCCGCGTCAACGTGGGCCGGCTGCACCTGGAGGGCCGGCGCAGCGGCGCGCGGATCGGCGAACTGGTCGCCGGCCACACCCGTACCGCCCGAACCGCCCATGCCGACGAGGACCGGTCCGGCTCCGGCGGACCCGCCGTGACCCCCGCCGACCTCGCCCGTCCCATCGGCACCCTGCCGGTGCGCACCCCGCAGCGGCCCACCCATCCGCCCCGTCCCCAGGCCGGCGGTCAGCGCCGGCCGACCTGAACCGACCCGAACGGTCACATCCGGAAGGAAATCGACTCATGGCCAACCTGGAAACCTCGCTCAAGGAATGCCTCAGCGTCATCGACGGGGCCTCGGCCGCCGCGCTCGTCGACTACACGAGCGGCATGGCGCTCGGCACCCTGGGCGGCACCAAGGACTTCAACCTGGAGGTCGCCGCCGCCGGCAACACCGACGTCGTGCGGGCGAAGCTGCGCACGATGGAACTCCTCGGCCTGAAGGAGGAGATCGAGGACATCCTGATCACGCTCAGCAGCCAGTACCACCTGATCCGCCTGATCAAGGGGCGCGGTGGCAACGGCCTCTTCCTCTACCTGGTGCTCGACGCGAGCCGGGCGAACCTGGCGATGGCCCGCCACCAGTTGCGCCGCATCGAGACCGAACTGGAGGTCTGAACCGGCTCGGGCCGGCGACCACGCGGTCGCCGGCCCGTCGGCGCGAAGCGCCGGAAACAGGGCGCCGCCCCGGGTTCCCCCTGCCCGGAGCGGCCGGCCCGCGACCAGCATGCCCGGGGCGGGCGCCCACTGCCTTGTCATCGCGCGCGGGACTCTTGTCGATCCGCGCGCCCCTCCCGGTACGCCGCGTTCCGGTAGTCCCGCGGCGGCATCCCGTAGGCGGCCCGGAACAGGCGGCTGAAGTGCGCCGGGTCGGTGAACCCCCAGCGGGCGGCGACCGCCCGCACCGGACGCGCGCCCAGGCGCGGGTCGGCCAGGTCGAGACGGCAGCGCTCCAGCCGGCGGGCCCGCACCCAGGCGGCCGGCGACTCCTCCGCCTCGGCGAACAACTGCTGGAGCGTGCGCAGGGAGATGTGGTGGGCGTCCGCGATCGTCCGGGGCGTCAGTTCCGGATCGGCGAGATGCCGCTCGACGAACTGGTTCACCCGCATCCGCAGGGCACGCCGCCGGGTCTCGGGGGTCAGCGTCCCCTGGGCCTCCGGTGACCGGGCGAGTGCGGACGCCAGGAGGTCCAGGGTGACCGAGGCGAGGGCGGGGGCGTCCGCCGGGGTGAACTCGGCGGCGCGCGCGGTGAGACCGGTGAGCCAGGAGACCAGCATGCCGCCCATGCCGTGACGTCCGTCGACCGGGACGGCGAGCAGGTCCCGCACCGTCCGCTCCGGCAGCGGCAGCAGCCCGCGGGGGAACTGCACGGTCAGGTGCGACCAACTGCCCGGATCGGCCCGGACATCGCCCCGATAGGGACTGCTGCTGTCCATCAGCACCAGGTCACCGGTGCGCAGCGCCGTCTCGCTCCGGCCCAGGCGGACGGTCCCGTGCCCGTCGATGAAACAGTTGACCTGGTACATCTCGGGATCGGACTGCCGTACGAGTCTCGCCGTCCGCGCGATGCCCAGGTGCGGGTAGGCCAGACCGGACACCTGTACGTCACCCAGGTCGAGGAGCAGCATCCGGGCGCGGAAGTCGTCCTGGTCGTCGCTGCGCATCAGGTTGCGCAGGTGCGACCGCGCCGTGGTCTCCTCCCACAGGGCGAACCGCTCAGGCGCCGCCACCGTCTCCGTGCTGAACTCCGTCACCAGCATGTGCCGCCCTCCCCCGCCACGCCCCGCGTTCCGCAGTCTCGCACGGGCCCCGGGGGCCATGTCCCGTCCAGGGCGGGGAAGCCGGTCCGGCATGAGACCGACGACAGCGGCCCGCGCGGCACTGGTCCTCGCGCTCGTCTCCGGCGCGGCGGGATGCGGGGGAGGAGGGGGCGGCGACGACCTGCCGGACGCGCGGGCCGCGCTCCGGGTGCCGGCCGGCGGCGACCTCGTCATCACCACGGACCACGGGGTGACCCTGCGGCCCGGCAGCGGCGGCGAGGTCGGCGTGGACGACCGGGCCGGCCACCGCTGGACCCGCCGGGACGACACCGGCGTGCTCGACCTGGACTGCGCGGAACGCGACGGACGGTGTCCCCGGATGCCACGGGTGGACGTACCCGACGGGGTCTCGGTCACCGTCCGCGCGCGCGACGCCGGCATCGACGCCGCCGGGATCGCCGGCGCCCTGGACCTGACGACCGTCAACGGCGACATCGCCGTCACCCGCTCCGGGGCGGACGACGGCCCCGTACGGCTGGTCACCCGCAACGGCTCGGTCCGCGCCGACGCGCTGCGCGCCGGGAAGCTCCGCGCCGGGACGGTGAACGGCGACGTGACCCTCGCCTGCGCGACGGCACCGGCAGGCGTCGGCGGGACCACGGTCAACGGCTCGGTCCGTCTCACCCTGCCGGCCGGCGCGCCCGCCTACCGCGTCAGGGCGGCCGCCGACAACGGCAGCACCTCGGTCGACCTGCCCACCACCCACGACACGGCCGGCCGCGCGATCCGGCTCACCACGGTCAACGGCGACGTCACCGCCGCGCGCGCCTGATCTTCGTACCCCCCGGCCACGGGCGACCGCCCCCCACCGCACGCGACCGGCCCCCGGAAGGCAGGCTTCCGGGGGCCGGTCGGTCCGGTCACGCGGGGCCGGGGCCCCGGTCGGGCGGTCGCTCAGGCACCGCTCCAGCGCAGCATGTCCTCGCGCTCGACGTACTTGACGCGCTCGCGGCCCTGCGGCTCGCCCAGCGCCTTCTCCGCCGCGTCCAGCCTGTACCAGCCCTCCCAGGTGGTGAACCGGACGCCCCGCTCCGCCAGGAAGGCGTCGACGGCCTCCGGGCCGGGCGCGGAGGGCGTGTGCAGCCGCTCGTTGGCGAAGTCGTCCAGCAGGCTGGCCACCGTCTCGTTGGCGTCGCCCTTGGTGTGGCCGATCAGACCGATCGGGCCGCGCCGGATCCAGCCGGTGACGTACGTCGACTTCAGGTGCTCGCCGGACTCCTCGATGACCCGCCCGGCCTCGTCCGGGACCGTGCCGGAGTCGATGTCCCAGGGCAGCTTGGGCAGCTTGTCCGACAGGTAGCCCACCGCGCGGTAGACGGCCTGGACGTCCCAGTCGGTGAACTTGCCGGTGCCCTTGACGTTGCCGGTGCCGTCCAGCTCGGTGCGCTCGGTGCGCAGGCCGACGACCTTCCCGTCCTCGCCGAGGATCTCGGCCGGCGACTCGAAGAAGTGCAGGAACAGCTTGTGCGGCCGGTCGCCGACGTCGCGGATCGCCCAGTTCTCCAGGGTCTTGGCGACCATGTCGGCCTGCTTGTTGCCGCGCCGGGTGGCGATCGAGCCGTCGTCGTAGTCGATGTCCTCGGGGTCGACGATGACCTCGATGTTGGGGGAGTGGTCCAGCTCCCGCAGCTCCATCGGGCTGAACTTCGCCTGCGCCGGGCCGCGGCGGCCGAAGACGTGGACCTCCAGCGCCTTGTTGGCCTTCAGGCCCTCGTAGACGTTCGGGGGTATCTCGGTGGGCAGCAGCTCGTCCGCGGTCTTGGCGAGGACGCGGGCGATGTCCAGGGCGACGTTGCCGACGCCGAGGACGGCGACCTTCTCGGCCTCCAGCGGCCAGGTGCGCGGGAAGTCCGGGTTGCCGTCGTACCAGGCGACGAATTCGGCGGCGCCGTAGGAACCGTCGAGGTCGACGCCGGGGATCGACAGGTCGCGGTCGGCCGTGGCGCCCGTGGCGAAGATCACACCGTCGTAGAAGGTGCGCAGATCGTCCAGGCTGATGTCGGTCGGGTAGTCCACGTTCCCGAAGAGGCGGATCTGCGGCTTGTCCAGCACCTGGTGCAGGGCCGTGATGATGCCCTTGATCCGCGGGTGGTCGGGAGCGACGCCGTAGCGGATGAGCCCGAACGGAGCGGGCATGCGCTCGAAGATGTCGATGGACACGCCGGGCTCGGCGGCCACTTCGGACTTGAGCAGGGCGTCGGCGGCGTAGATTCCGGCGGGACCGGATCCGACGATGGCTACCCGCAGAGGGCGGGGCATGTGCGGTTTCCCTTCGAGCGGTGACAGATCGACTCGACGGGAAGCCTAAGCTAAGGGGACCCTAAGTGGGTACGCGGGTCCGGTCTATGGGCCCATAAGGCCCGCTTATGAGTCCCTTACGGGTTGTTTGGACCGCCCGGGTTTCGGTGACCGGTGACGCAGACACCAAGGCGGAGACCGGACCGGTGGAGGGAGTCCCCGTGAACGATCCGAACCGCTGGCGGGCGTTGTGGGCCACCCTGGCCGCCGGGTTCATGACCCTGCTGGACGTCACGATCGTCGCCGTGGCCCTGCCGTCCATGCAGCGGGAGCTGGACGCCTCCGCCGCGTCCGTGCAGTGGGTCGTCTCCGGGTACGCGCTGGCGTTCGCCCTGACCCTGGTGACCGCCGGGCGGCTGGGCGACGCCTTCGGCAGGCGGCGGGTCTTCCTGATCGCCCTGGCCGCCTTCGTGGTGTGCAGCGCGGCGGCGGGCGCGGCGCCCACGGTCGCGCTCCTCGTCGTCGCCCGGCTCGCCCAAGGCGTGGCCGCGGGCACCCTGTCCCCGCAGAACACCGCCCTCATCCAGCAGCTGTTCCAGGGCGCCGAGCGCGGCCGGGCCTTCGGGCTCTTCGGCGCCACCGTCGGCGTCTCCAGCGCCGTCGGGCCGGTGGTGGGCGGACTGATCCTCGCCCTCGCCGACGGCCCCGACGGCTGGCGCTGGATCTTCTACGTCAATGTGCCGGTCGGGCTGGTCGCCCTGGTGCTCGGCTGGCGGCTGCTGCCCCGGGTGGCCCCCGGACGCCGGGGCCGCCTCGACCCGGCGGGGGTGGCGCTGCTGGGCACCGGCATCCTCGCGGTGATGCTGCCGCTGGTGCTGGCCGAGGCCGGCGGGCTGGCCAGCCTGTGGTGGCTGTTCCCGGTGGGGCTGCTGATCCTCGTGGGCTTTGTCGGGTGGGAACGCCGGGTCGCGGCCCGGGACGGCGACCCGCTGCTCGACCCCCGGCTGTTCACGGCGACCCGCGGCTACGCCACCGGTGCGAGCCTGGCCACCTTGTACTTCGTCGGCTTCAGCGGCGTCTGGCTGGTCTTCGCGCTGTTCTTCCAGAACGGGCTGGGCTACTCACCGCTCGGCTCGGGGCTGGCGGTGACCCCGTTCGCCGCGGGCTCCGCCGGTGCCGCCGCGGTGGCGGGGCGCCTGGTGGGCAGGTTCGGGCGGCTGCTGACCGTCTGCGGACTGGTCGCCGTCATGGCCGGGCTGGGCGGTACGGCACTGGTGCTGTGGCTGGCGCCCGCGGACTCCGCCGCCTTCGCCGCCGCCCCGCTGCTGTTCCTCGGGGGCCTGGGCAGCGGCTGCGTCATCTCCCCGAACGTCACCATGACGCTGCGCGACGTCCCGGTCCGCATGGCCGGCGCCGCCGGCGGTGCCATGCAGACGGGGCAGCGGCTCGGCGGGGCCGTGGGCACGGCCGCGCTGCCCGGTCTGTTCTACCTGGTGCTGACCGGCACCCACGACAACTACCGCGACGCCGTGGCGGTCTCCGTCGGCAGCGGCGTCGCCTTCATGCTGTGCGCGCTGGCCGTCGCCGTCGCGGACTGGCGGCGGGACCGCGCCGGCCGGGACCGGCGCGGCCCGGCGGAGACGGCCCACGGCCACACCCACGCGACCCGGAGCTGATCCGGCCGGTCCGGTCGGCCGGATCAGCCGGGGCTCAATGGCGCTTCCCGAACCGGCGCAGCAGCCCCTGGGCCTGTGCCCGGCGGCGCGGGTCCGCGGCGGCCCGGCGCACTTGCTCCGCCGTCCGGCGCCCCTGCGGACTGCGCGCGTACCGCTTGATCCTCTCCAGCAGTGCGGCCATCACGTTCCTCCTGTGGTCTTTGCGCTGTGGTCTTCCCGGCGGGCGGGACGCCCGCGCAGAACCCGCCTACCCGCCCCGGCCCCGCTCTCACCCGGCGGCCCGCCGGGGTTTCCCGGCCGGGGAGCGGGAAACCCGGAGGGTTCCCGGACGATCCGCGAACGACGAGACCGCAGAGGTGAGAACGACCGTGGCAGGCACCGAGAAGTCCAAGGCCAGGACGGAACAGACCAAGGGCAAGGCCAAGGAGGCGGTGGGCCGCGCCGTCGGCAACGAGCGGCTGACGGCCGAGGGCCGCGCCGACCAGACGAAGGGCGACGCCCGCCAGGCCAAGGAGAAGGCGAAGGACGCCTTCCGGCACTGACCCGCCGCGCGCCCCGTGCTCCGCACGGGTGCGCCTCGCCGACGGCGGCCGAGCCCCGGCGCCCGCACGGGCGCCGGGGCTTTCCGTGAGGTCACGGCACAGCGGTCACGGCACAGCGGTTACGGCACAGCGGTTACGGCACAGCGGTTACGGCACAGCGGTCACGGCACCGGCTGTTCCGCCCAGATGACCTTGCCCGAGGGGGTGTAGCGGGTGCCCCAGCGTTCGGCGAGCTGGGCGACGAGGAACAGGCCGCGTCCGCCCTCGTCGGTCATGGCCGCGTACCGCAGGTGCGGTGCGGTGCTGGTGCTGTCGGCCACCTCGCAGATCAGGCTGCGGTCGTACAGCACCCGGACCCGGATCGGCTCCGCCCCGTGCCGGATCGCGTTGGTCACCAGTTCGCTGAGGATCAGTTCGGTGGTGAACGCCAGCTCCTCCAGCCCCCACGCGGACAGCCGCCGCGTCACCTGGCCCCGTATCCCGGCGACGGCGGCCGGGTCGGCGGGCACCGGCCACTCGGCGACCCGGTCCGCGCCGAGCGCCCGGGTACGGGCGACGAGCAGGGCGATGTCGTCGCCCGGCCGGTCCGTCAGCCGGGCGTCGAGCACGGCCCGGCAGGTCTCCTCGGGCGAGGGCCCGGCCGCCGCCAGGGCGCCCCGCAGCTCGTCCAGCCCCACGTCGATGTCCTGCTCCCGGTCCTCGATCAGCCCGTCGGTGTAGAGCACCAGCCGGCTGCCCTCGGCCGGCCGCAGCTCAGTCGCCTCGAAGGGCAGCCCGCCCAGCCCGAGCGGCGGACCCGCCGGTACGTCCACGAACTCGACCCGGCCGTCGGGGTGGACCAGGGCCGGCGGCGGATGGCCGGCCCGGGCGACCGTACAGCCGCGCGAGACCGGGTCGTAGATCGCGTACAGGCAAGTCGCGCCGGTGACCGGGGCGCTGTCTCCGGCCGCTTCCTCGTCCTGGTCGATACGGGCGACCAGCTCGTCCAGCAGGGCGAGCAGTTCGTCGGGCGCCAGGTCCAGCGCGGAGAAGTTGTGCACCGCCGTCCGCAGCCGCCCCATCGTCGCCGCGGCGTGCAGCCCGTGGCCGACGACGTCCCCCACCACGAGCGCGACCCGCGCTCCGGACAGCGGCAGTACGTCGAACCAGTCACCGCCCACCCCGGCCCGCGCGGGCAGGTACCGGTAGGCGATCTCCAGGGCGTTCTGCTCGGGCAGCGTGCGGGGCAGCAGGCTGCGCTGCAAGGTCACCGCCAGGCCGTGCTCGCGGGTGTAGCGGCGGGCGTTGTCGATGGAGACCGCGGCCCGCGCCACCAGCTCCTCGGCGAGCGCGAGGTCGTCCGCGTCGAACGGCTCCGGCCTCCCGGCCCGCCAGAAGGTGACCACCCCGAGCGTCAGGGCGCCCGTCCGCAGCGGCACGGCGACCAGCGAGTGGACGCCGTGCTCCAGCAGCCGCGCCGCGCGCTCCCGGTCCTGCGCCTGCCAGCCGCGGGCCCGGTTCAGGTCCGGTTCGAGGACGGCGCGGCCGGTGCGCAGGGCGGCCGCCTGCGGTGTGGAGCCGACGAAGTCGATCTGCCGGCCCGGCGCGAAGAGCGCGGTGTCCGTCGCGAGCCCGCCGACCGCGGTCCGCCGCAGCGGGCGCCCGGGCTCCGGCGGACCCCCGGTGAGCACGGCGTCGGACAGGTCCACGGTGGCGAAGTCCGCGAACCGCGGCACCGTCAGCCGGGCCAGCTCCTCGGCGGTGCGGGTGACGTCCAGGCTGGTGCCGATGCCCACGCCGGCGTCGTAGAGCAGGTCCAGGCGTTCCCGGGTGGTCTCGGCCCGGCCGGACAGGGCGCGCAGCTCGGTGGAGTCGCGCAGCGTGGCGACGCTGCCGGGCGGCCCGCCGCGGATGTCCGTGGGGCGCTGGTTGACCGCCAGCAGCAGTTCCCCGACCCGGTGCACCTCGTCCGTGGCGACCCGTCCGGAGGCCAGCAGCCGCGCGGTGCCGGGGTCGAGGCCGAGGTCGCGCACCCGGCGTCCCTCGGCGTCGGCGGGCAGGTCGAGCAGGCGGTGCGCCTCGTCGTTGGCGAGCAGCAGCGTGCCCTCGCCGCCGACGATCAGCACCCCTTCCCGGACGGAGTGCAGCACCGCGTCGTGGTGTTCGTACATCCGGGCCAGCTCGTCCGGTCCCAGGCCGTGGGTCTGGCGCAGCAGCCGTCTGCTGACCAGCGCCGTGCCGGCCGTGGCCAGCACCAGCGCCGCCGCGGCGGTGCCCAGCAGCAGCGGCAGCTGGCGGTGGACGGCGCCGCCCAGGCGGTCGGTGGTGATGCCGGCCGACACCAGGCCCACGACGGTGCCGTCGGACGTCTCCACGGGGACCACGGCCTGGGTCAGCGGGCCGAGGGTGCCCTCGATCTCCTCGGTCACGGTGCGTCCGGCCAGGGCGGGGCCGATGGTGCCGACGAACTCGCGGCCGATGCGGTCCCGTTCCGGATGGGTGTAGCGGACTCCGTCGGTGTTCATCACGACGACGAAGTCCATGTCCGCCGCCTTGCGGGCGGCCTCGGCCCTCGGCTGCAGCGCCGCCGTGGGGTCGGGGGCGCGCAGCGCCTGGACGATCCCGGGGGAGTTGGCGAAGGCCCCGGCCACGGCGACCGAGCGGTTGCGGGCTTCCGTGCTGTTGTCGTTGCGGGCCTGGAGCACCAGCGCGACCACCGCGGCCAGCACGAGCAGCAGCACCACGGCCACTTGCAGGAGGAACACCTGCCCGGCCAGGCTGCGCCGGGACAGTGCGGACCGCAGCCCCGGGGCCGGTGCGCGACGGAGCCGGCCGGGACTGCGGGTGGGCCGGGCTTCCGATCCGCCCGGGAGTCGGACCATATGTCCATGTCTACCCTGCGGGGCCGGATGGGGCGACAGACGTTCCCGGGGGCGGCCTGCCGACAGCGCCCGCCACGGCCGGTACGCGGTCGCCCGGCGGGCGGGCGCCGGTACGCCCGTCCGGGTGATGCGCCCGGGCGATGGCACCGTTCCGAATGTTTCGGACCCCGCATTCCCCGTAACGGGTTCGCAGCATGTCACCGTCCTCCGCGAATCCGCGCGGGTGACGGCCGTTGACCCGGACGCCTCGAATCCGTAACCTCCACCGCGACATTCGGAAATTAGGTCGAAAGTATCGAGTCGCCCGTCTCTTCGCCGAAGGGAATGTCATGTACCTGACACGCGTACTGAGAGCCGCGACGGCCGGGTTGGTCGCCGCCACGGCCCTGGCGGCCGCCGCGCACACCGCCGAGGCCGCCGACACGCTCGGTTCGGCGGCGGCCGGCCAGGGCCGCTACTTCGGCACCGCCGTCGCGGCGAACCACCTCGGCGAGTCCGACTACGCCGCCACCCTGGACCGCGAGTTCACCTCCGTGACGCCCGAGAACGAGATGAAGTGGGACGCCACCGAGCCCACCCGGGGCGGCTTCACCTTCACGTCCGCCGACCAGATCGTGAGCCACGCCCAGGGCCGGGGCATGGACGTCCGCGGCCACACCCTCGTCTGGCACTCCCAGCTCCCGTCCTGGGTGAGCACCCTCGCCGCCGCCGACCTGCGCGCGGCGATGAACGACCACATCACCCAGCTCATGACCCACTGGAAGGGGGAGATCCACTCCTGGGACGTGGTCAACGAGGCCTTCCAGGACGGCTCCAGCGGTGCCCGCCGCAGCTCCCCGTTCCAGGACAAGCTGGGCGACGGCTTCATCGAGGAGGCGTTCCGCACCGCCCGCGCCGCCGACCCGGCCGCCGAGCTCTGCTACAACGACTACAACACCGACGGCGTCAACGCGAAGAGCGATGCCGTCTACGCCATGGTCAAGGACTTCAAGGCCCGGGGCGTGCCCATCGACTGCGTCGGCTTCCAGTCCCACTTCAACAGCGCCTCCCCGGTCCCGGCCGACTACCAGGCCAACCTCCAGCGCTTCGCCGACCTCGGCGTCGACGTGCAGATCACGGAACTGGACATCGAGGGCTCCGGCACCGCCCAGGCCGCCAGCTACGGCACCGTGGTCAAGGCGTGCCTCGCGGTGAGCCGCTGCACGGGCATCACCGTCTGGGGCGTCACCGACAAGTACTCCTGGCGCAGCGGCGGCACCCCGCTGCTGTTCGACGCGGACTACGCCGCGAAGCCGGCCTACGACGCCGTCCTGGCCGCGCTGGGGGGCACCGGCGGCGGAGGGGGCGGCGGTGGCGGTGCCGCCTGCACGGCCACGTACAGCACGGACGCGCAGTGGAACGACGGCTACAACGGCAAGGTCACCATCACCGCCGGCGACTCGGCGATCAGCGGCTGGACGACGACCGTCACCTTGACGGCGCCGCAGCAGGTCACCGCCGTCTGGAACGCCACGGCCACCTGGGACGGCAGCGGCAACGTGATGACCGTCGAGCCCAGCTGGAACGGGAGCCTGGCGGCCGGTGCCTCGACCAGCTTCGGCTTCACCGTCGCGAAGAACGGCAGCGGCGCGGTGCCGGCGGTCGGCACCTGCGCGGCCTCCTGAGACCCGGGCGGCCGCAGGCCCCGGGGCGCACCGTCCGGTACGCCCCGGGGGAACGGATCAGCTGAACGGGTCCAGCGTCAGGAACGCCTTGGCCGGGCTGCCGTCGTGCACGAGCGACTCGTGGTTGCCGACGTCGTCGAAGGCGAAGGCGTACGCCTTGCCGTCCGCCATCCGGTCGTGGACCGCGCGGGCGTAGTGGTTGGTCACCGCGTCCTGGTAGAAGCCGGCCGCGGAGGTGTCCGGCTGGTTCGGGTTGGTCAGCAGCGTGGACCGGTTGAAGCCCGCGCACAGGGTGCGGGAGATGGGGCCGCGCACCTGGTCGTTGGGGGCGTCCAGCAGCCGGTGGCAGCCGAAGACGCTGCCGGCGTCGGGCTTCTGGAAGCTGGTGACGACGGTGCCCGAGCTGTTGGTGAAGTTCATGACGCCACCCGTGACCCGGCCGTAGTACTTGACGGCCGGCTGGTCCGTGAACGGGGTGACCGTCAGCGTCGAGGTGGCGTACTTCTGCCAGACGCGGTCGATGTAGTCGTCCATCACCGAGGCGGGCAGGGCGCCGGTCTCCACGCCGTACAGCGGGGAGAGCGCCCGCAGCACGGTGCCGTCGGCACGCGTCTGGATCAGACCGGACCAGCCGCCGGACTGCGCCCGCAGCGCGTCGAAGAAGCCGTTGTAACCACCGGACTTGAGGTGTCCCGTGGTCACCGTCGTGCCGTCGGCGCGCTGCACGCCGACCGCGTACGGCGCCGAGAACATGTCGACCTGGGTGCTGTTGATCCACAGCCCGGAGTCGTTGAGCGTGTACTCCGACCAGTTGAAGAGGATGTCGCGGTTCGGATTGCTCGGGTTCTGCACGGCGGGCTGCACCAGACCGCCGGTGGCCAGCTGGAACACCAGCTTCTGGCCGTACGAGAAGTAGATCCGTCCGGAGAACTTGGGGATCTGGATCGTCGTGGACTGCCCGGGACCCGGTCCGGAGATCGAGGCGTCGGGGGCCGGGACGGGCGGGGCGCCGCCCGCGGGCCAGGCGTGGAAGGCGCCGCTCGCGTCGGCCCAGCCCTGCCGTCCCGTCGACAGCTCGGTGCCGAGGTTGTAGACGTAGAGCGGCCCGGAGCGGCCGGAGTCGTTGGTGATCTGGAGGGGGATCGTCGCGGGGACCGCTGCGTCGGCGGGGGCGGCGGCACCGGTCGCGAGGAGGGCGCCCGCCACGGTGGTGGCCAGGGCGGTCGCCGTCGCGGCGATCCGGTGCCGGAGTCGTCTGTGGAGTCCTCTGAACATGCGCAACCTCCGTACGGGTCCTGGGGACAGGACCGCGGAGACGTGGGGGGAGGGTGGAACGTGTTGGTCCGGACCTGTTGAGAGCGCTCTCAGAGTGCCGGTGGGGTGTGCCCATGTCAACAGTGTGGGCTGGTCCGCGTGCGCGGGCTGCTCCTGATACGTACCGGGACAGGAACGCGGAGCAGCCCGCGCCGCCCTTCTGCCCGGGGACCGGAGCGGCACACCTCGGCGGTGTCCGGAAAAACCGCGGAACGGGCGCGAGTTGCGGCAAGCGAATCGCAAGCGCCCGTTCGCTGCGTATCGTGAGGTGCCGCGGGCTTCTGCTTCCGCTACTCGGCCCCGGACCGGACGGTGAGGCTCTGTATGACTCCGGCGCGCAGACCCGATGCCGCGGGTTCGTCCGTCCTGTCCACGGTGGTGGACTTCAGGGGCGGATCGGCGAGGATCCCCGCCTCCCGCGACATCGTCCAGGGATTCGTCGGACGGCTCGCCGAGGCGGGGGTGACGACGTCCGCCGAGTTCCTGGACGCCGCGCGCCTGGTCACCAGCGAGCTGGTCACCAACGCCCTGCGGCACGCGCCGGGCCCCTGCCGGCTGGTGCTGACCCTGGTGGAGGACCAGGTGGAGATCGCGGTGTCGGACACCGGGGAGGGCTTCCCCACGTTCCTGCCCCGCGACCCGCTGCGGGTCGGGCGGCACGGGCTGGAGATCGTGACCCGGCTGTGCGACGAGGTGATCACCAAGCCGCACGCCCAGGGGAAGACCGTGTACGCGCGGCTTCCCCTGTCGTGAGGGCCGGCCCCGCTGCCGACGTGAGGGCCGCCGGCCCCGCCGCCGTCAGTCGGCGAGTGCCTGCTCGACCGTCGGATAACAGGCGATCAGGATGTCCACGCCGACGAGCTGGAGCACCCGCCGGACGGCCTGCCGGGGGGCGGCCAGCCGCAGCCAGCCGCCGCCGGCCTCCGCCGCCTGGTGCGCCGCTATGAACACGTTGATGCCGCTGGAGTCCATGAAGCCCACGTCCGCCAGATCGACCACCGTGCCCCGGGCACCCTCCAGGCCCGACAGCAGTACGTCGCGCAGCTGGGCGCTGCCGTCGAGATCCACTTCGCCCGCGAGGGTGACGACACAGACGCCGTCGTCCGTGGTGGTACGGGTGATCAGCAGCCGCTCAGGCACCGCCGCTCCCTCGGTGTCCGACACGCTTCCTCACTTCTCGTGCAGGTCCGGCCATGGTTGGTGACCATGATGTTAAGGGTCCGAGGGCCCTTGGTGGGCAACTTGTGGAGGACCGGTTCGACGCGCGCGGGAGTCCCGCCGTGACTAGGGTCTTCTCCCGTGGCGTACACATTCGACGAACTCGTGCACAAGCGGCGCGCGGCGGACCTGGCGCAGAGCCGGGTCGAACAGTTGCGTGACGCGTACGGTCCGCCCACCCAGCAGCAGTGGACCCCGCGGCAGTCCAGTACCTACGAGACCGCCGTCCGGGCCTGGCGCGACCTCGACCGCGACTGGCGCACCGCGCTCGCCGAGTACGTCAGGCGGCACGGGCAGACGCCCCGCGAGGTGGAGGCGGAGGTGGGCCGGGCCCTGCGGCCGGACGGCGGCGACGGGGCGGCCCCGCCCGGCTAGGCCCCTGCCCGGCCAGGACCCCGCCCGCCTTCCGGCACGGACCGCCATGAGAGAACTGTGCGGCACCGTCCGTCAGCCCGGAAGGCACACCGATGCGCCAGTTCACCGCCGTCGTCAACCCGGCCGCGGGCGGGGCCGCGACCCTGCACCGCCTGGCTCCGCTGCTGCGCGCGGCGGGGGCCGGGCTGGAGACGGAGTACAGCCGGGACCTCGCGCACGCCGGGGAACTGGCCCGGCGGGCCGGGCTGCGCGGCAGAGCCGTGCTCGCCGTCGGCGGGGACGGCGTCGTCGGAGCCGTCGGCGGGGCCCTCAGCGGGACCGGCACCCCGCTCGGCCTCGTTCCCTCCGGACGCGGCAACGACTTCGCGCGCGCCCTCCGGCTCCCCGCCTCCCCCGGCGCACTCGCCCGCCTGCTCCTGCACGGCGAGCCGCGCCCCGTCGACACCGTCGAGCTGACCTCCGCCGTCCACGACCGCACCGTGGTGCTGGGCAGCGTCTACGCGGGCGTCGACGCGGTCGCCAACCGGCACGCCAACCGGGCCCGGCTGCTGCGCGGCACCGCCTCGTACTACGCCGGCGCGCTGCGTGCCGTGGCCGGCTGGAGCCCGGCCGGCTACCGCGTCACCGTCGACGGCGAGGAACACCTGTGCCGCGGCTACACGGTGGTGGCCGCCAACTCCGGCTACTACGGCTCGGGCCGCCGCATCGCGCCCGGCGCCCGGGTCGACGACGGCCTGCTGGACGTCGTCATGGTCCGGCACACCCCGCGCAGGCTGTTCTTCGCCCTGATGCGGGAACTGGACGCGGGCACCCACGTCCACCGGCCCCAGGTACGGGTCCTGCGCGGCCGGGAGATACGCATCGAGGCCGACCGGAACGTGCCCTACGGCGCCGACGGCGAGGTCGACGCCGTGCTGCCGGTCACGGCCCGGGTGCTGCCCGGGGCACTGGGCGTCCTGTACTGAGACCCGTACCGGACCCGCCGTGCCCGCCGGACAGCACCCGCCGCCGCTGCCTCAGACCTGCGTGGTGAAGCGTTCCCACACCCGGTGGCTGCCCAGGAGCCCGGTCACCTGCTCCAGGGCCGAGGTCCCGGAGGTGGCCAGGACGACGCCCGGCGCGTCGGCGGGCACCCCGGACGCCTCCAGCGCCGCCTCGCCGCCCGCCCAGACACCGATCGCCTTGCCGTGCCGGAACGCCTCCGACAGCAGCAGCGCCACCCGCGGATCGGTGACGGCCGGACCCGCGGGCGCCGGGTCGGACTTGGCGTCCCGCGCGGTGTACGCGTCGCTGCCCACACCGGGCACCCCGGCCAGCAGCACGGCGTCGAACTCCACCGAACGCGCCGTCACGAAGGTCCGCTGCACGGTCAGCGCGCCGTCGCCGAGCGTGCCGCCGGTGGGCGCGACGACCAGCGGGACCATGCCCGCGCCCAGCACCGCCTCCCGTACGGCCGCGACCCCGTCCAGGTCGTCCCCGCCGGTCACGATGCCGATCACCCGCCCCTCGGTGGGCCAGGTCCGCCCGATCTGGGAGAGGGCCGGGCTGGGCTCCACGTCGGCCAGCGGCACCGTCGGTGCCGGCGCAGGCAGGCCGAGCCCCGTGGCGACCTGCTCGCACAGCTCGGGATCGATGTTGGCCAGCACCTGGAGGGTGCGTTCCCGGACCGCCTGCTCGTAGCACTTGCCCAGTTCGAAGGTGTAGGCGCCGACGATGTGCTCCTTCTCCACCGGGCTCATGCTCAGCCAGAACCGGCGGGGCTGGCTGAAGTGGTCCGCGAACGACTCGGGCGCCTCGCGCACCTTGCGGCTCTCCGGCACCCGCACCGGCGCCTCGACGAACGCCCCGGCGTCCGCTCCGGCCGTGAACGGACAGCCCCCGTCCAGGGAGTTGGGCCGGTAGGGCGCGACGCCCCGGTGGACCGCCGTCTGGTGCATGCCGTCCCGCAGCATGTCGTTGACCGGCGCGTGCGGCCGGTTGATCGGCAGCTGCGGGAAGTTGGGGCCGCCGAGCCGGGTGATCTGCGTGTCCAGGTACGAGAAGAGCCGGCCCGCGAGCAGCGGGTCGTCGGTGACGTCGATGCCGGGGACGAGGTGGCCGACGTGGAAGGCGACCTGCTCGGTCTCGGCGAAGAAGTTCGACGGGTTGCGGTCCAGGGTCAGCAGTCCGACCGGCTGCACCGGCGCCAGCTCCTCGGGCACCAGGTTGGTCGGGTCCAGCAGGTCGATGCCCTCGAAGGTCTGCTCCGGGGTGTCGGGGAAGGTCTGGATGCCCAGCTCCCACTGCGGGTAGGCGCCCGCCTCGATGGCGTCGGCCAGGTCCCGGCGGTGGAAGTCCGGGTCGACGCCGTTGATGAGCTGCGCCTCGTCCCACACCAGGGAGTGCACGCCCAGCTTCGGCTTCCAGTGGAACTTCACCAGCGTCGTCTCGCCCGCGGCGTTCACCAGCCGGAAGGTGTGGACGCCGAAGCCCTCCATCATCCGGTAGGAGCGCGGGATGCCCCGGTCGCCCATGAAGAAGATGGTGTGGTGGGTCGCCTCGGTGTGCAGCGAGACGAAGTCCCAGAACGTGTCGTGCGCGCTCTGCGCCTGCGGGATCTCCCGGTCCGGGTGCGGCTTCGCGGCGTGCACGACGTCCGGGAACTTGATGGCGTCCTGGATGAAGAAGACCGGGATGTTGTTGCCGACCAGGTCGAAGACGCCCTCGCTGGTGTAGAACTTCGTCGCGAAGCCGCGGGTGTCCCGCACGGTGTCGGAGGAGCCCCGCGAACCCACCACCGTGGAGAACCGCGTGAACACCGGCGTCTCCACGTCCGGCCCGAGGAACGCCGCCTTGGTGACGTTCGCCGCGGTGCCGTAGCTGCGGAAGGTGCCGTGCGCGCCCGCGCCCCGGGCGTGGACCACGCGCTCCGGGATGCGCTCGTGGTCGAAGTGCATGATCTTCTCGCGCAGATGGTGGTCCTGGAGCAGCACCGGGCCGCGCGGACCGGCCTTGAGCGAGTGATCGGTGTCGTACAGCCGCGTGCCCTGCGCGTCCGTCAGATACGCCCCGGACTGCGCGTTGCGCGCCTGGTCGGCGCCGGTCGGCTGCCCGGTGGGCGACACGGTGTCCGGGCCGCTCTGGTCGGCCTTGGGCGGCAGCGGCTCGCGGGGCTCGGTGGGTTCGGCGACGGCCGGCGACTCGGGTCCCGGCTTGCCGGGGACGCCGTCTGCCGGTCCGTCGCCCCGCAGGGCGTCGCTGACCTTGCCGGCTACCCGCTTGAGGGGGTTGGCCTCGCTCATACGTCTCATTCCTCCGATGTCGGCCGGCGGCCGGTCGTTGTCGTCACGGCCGGGGCCACGCGTCCCCGGCCGCGCGGCGGGTACCCACGGATGCCGGGATCAGCGCCCCGGTTCGGCGGCGAGCGGGGAGACGGGGCGGGGGACGAGCGTCTCGCCGTCGTGGACGCCGCCCTGGCACCGCCGGGTGAACCCGCCCTGCCCGTCCCACTCCACGAGGAGCGACCCGCCGCCTCGCAGGCACTCGACGGCGGTGACGTCACCGGGGGCGCGCGGCAGCGCGGCGGCGTCCGCCGACGGAACGGGGAAGACGAGGACGACGGCCAGCGCCGCGACCAGCGCGCAGGACGACTTGTGCATGGCAGCTCCCGGCTCCGGTGACCCGTGCCGTACCAGCCTCACGGCCCCGGGCGCGGGCCGCGACCGGACACGGGCGGGCGGGGGACACCCGCCCGCCCGGGGCGGTTCAGCCCGCCTCGTGCGTCACCCGGAGCGGATCGAAGGAGACCTTGGTGCGCCCGCCGCCGTCGGCCCAGGCCAGCTCGACGCCGGTCGTGCCGTCCGCCGTGAACTCCGTGACGGCCTCCGCGAGCGGCCCCGGCCCCGGCGCGGCGGTGAGGGCGGCCAGACAGACGTGCAGGGACGTGCCGACCGCCGGACCGGCGAGGCGGGGCACCCGCGCCCAGCGGGTGTACGCGGTGCCCTGCGGGGCACGCAGCGGCTCGGGCTCCGGGTCGAAGCCGTGCAGCGCGTGCAGCGACGAGACGAGGGGCTCGTCGGGACCGGTGGCCCACCCGGTCTGGGTGACCCGGCTCCCGGCGGGCGCCCCGGCCACCCGGTGCACCCGCAGCTCGTACGCGCCGCGCACGACGGTCACGCTGTCCACCCGCAGCCCCGGCACCATCGGGGGCCCGCTCGCGAAGACCGGCCGGTGCCGGGACGCCGCCCAGCCCCAGCCGTCACCGTGCCCGGCGCCGAGCGGCTCGATACGACGCCGCACGCTCGGCCGGCCGGCCACCTCCACCGACAGGTGGTTGTCGGCGACGTTCCCGGGCGCCGTCGGCCCGGTCCGGGTCGAGTACGCCTGCCGCCCGTAGTGCGGGTCGTCCTCGGCGGCCGACTCGCCCTCGTGCGGCCGGACATGGTCGCTGCCGTGGTTGTGCAGCCGTACGATCCCGTCCGCGCGGGTCGCCTGCACCAGCAGCCCGGGGGAGGGGAGGGCCAGCACCCGGTCGGACACCTCCGCCGGGGCCGGCTCCTCGGCCGCCGTCCACAGCGGGTGGTCCGCCGGCGCCAGCAGCGACACGAACGCCTTCGACGCCCAGTACGGGGAGGCGGGACCGGAGTACGACTGGAGGACGGCCTCGTGCGGGCCGTGCCAGCCCAGGCTCAGCAGCCCGTCGCCGGTCAGCGCCCCGCGGTCCAGGAAGTACCGCAGGCTGCCGCTGGCCAGCCGCCGGGAGACGCCCGGCGCCAGCGGGGTGTGCCCGGTCAGCGCGCCGAGCCCGACGGCCGCCGACGCGGCGAAGCGGTACGTCAGCGACCGGCCGAAGTGCAGCGGCGCCCCGTCCCCGCCGAACAGCAGACAGAAGCCGTCGAGGTGGGCGCGCAGCCGCTCCCCGTACCGCGCGGCGGCCTCCGGGTCGTCGCCGAGGTGGGCGTCGAGCACCGGGTACAGGTGCAGCGCCCAGCCGTTGTAGTGGTCGAAGGCCCGGCCGTCGCCGTCGGCGTACCAGCCGCCGCCCCGGTACCAGCCCTCCAGCAGCTCCAGCGCCCGGCGCCGGGCCGCCGCGGTCTCGGCGTCGCCGCGGCCCACCGACTCCAGGAAACCGGCGACCGTGTACGGGAAGAGGTACCAGTTGTTGGGCGCCGGGGTGTGCCGCAGCGCCCCGCGCAGCCACTCCTCCGCCCGGTCCTGGACGCCCGCGTCGAGGTGCTTCCACAGCCAGGGCGCGGTCAGCCGCAGGCCCAGGGCGACCGAGGCCGACTCGACCATGGGCTGGCCCTGCACGTCGTGGTCGAGGATCAGCGGCCAGGACTCGGCGTCGTCGCGGCCCGGGGTGCGGGTGCCCGAGGCGAGGCCCTCGGCGTAGCGGTCCAGCCAGCCGTGCGGATCGTCGCCGCCCGCGCCCGCCACCCGGAACGCGGCGGCCAGGAACGTACGGGCGTACCCCTCCAGGCCGTCCGAGCGCACCCCCGAGCGGGACGGCCGGCCCGGCAGGTCGAGCAGGGCGCCGCCCGGGCCGGCCCAGCGCCAGGCGGCGGCCAGCAGCCCGTCGGCCACCGCCTCCCAGTGGGCCCGGGTGTAGCCGGTGTACGGGCTGGACGCGCGGTCCTCGGCGGGGAGTTCGAACGGGATGCTCATGCCAGGAAGGCCAGCCTTTCGCGTCGTACGGGGTGGAGGAATCCCTCGCCGGACGCCCAGCGGGCGGTCTCGGCGAGGGCCAGGTCGGCCAGCCGCCGCCACTCGTTGCCGACGGAACCGGCGAGGTGCGGGGTGATGAGCGCGTTCTCGCAGTCCCACAGCGGGTGGTCGGGCGGCAGGGGCTCGGGGTCGGTCACGTCCAGGACGGCCCGGACGCGGCCCGCCCGGACGGCGTCGGTCAGCGCGTCCTGGTCGACGACCGGACCCCGGGAGGTGTTGATGAGCACCGCGTCGTCCGGCATCGCGTCGATCAGGTCCCGGCTCACCAGCCCCCGGGTCTCGGGCAGCAGCGGGGTGTGCACGCTGACCGTGTCGCAGCGCGCGAACAGGTCGGCCAGCCCGACGCGCTCCACGCCCAGTTCGGCCGCGTCGGCGTCGGACACGTACGGGTCGTGCAGCAGCACCTCCAGGTCGTGCGGGCGCAGCAGTTCGATGACGCGGCGGCCGATCAGGGAGGCCGAGAGGATGCCGACGGTACGGCGGTGGTTGCCGACGGTGCGCGGGGTGCGCAGCCAGTCGTCGCGCCGGCGGGCCGCCCGGTAGGCACGGGCCTGTTCCAGCGCCCGCTTGCCGGTGAGCAGGATCATGCCGAGGGTGTACTCGGCCACCGGCACGGCGTTGGCCGCGGCGGCCGAGGACACCTCGACGCCGCGCTCCCAGCAGGCGTCGGTGACGTGCCCGCGGACGCTGCCCGCCGTGTGCACCACCGCCCGCAGCCGTGGCGCCGCCCGCAGCACCTCCGCGTCCAGCGGCGGGCACCCCCAGCCGGTGACCAGCAGGTCGACGCCGGCCAGCACCTCTCTCGCCCGCGGGGTGGACAGGTCGTCCAGGACCGGGAAGGGGGCGAGGTCGCAGAGCGTACCCAGCGCGGCGCGGGACTCCGGATCGAGGACGGCCTCGGCGGCCGCCGGGGACATGGCCACGGCCGCGCGGGGCCGGAAGCCGGGACCAGGGACGTGCGGACTCACTTGACGGCTCCGGCGGTCAGTCCGCTGCGCCAGAAACGCTGGAGCAGCACGAAGGCGAGGATGAGGGGGACGACGGCGAGCAGCGACCCCATGATGACCACGGGGTAGTACTCCGGCGAGACCGAGGCGGAACTGTTCCACTGGTACAGGCCGAGGCTGACGGGATAGAGGTCCTGGTTCGACAGCATCACCATGGGCAGGAAGAAGTTGTTCCAGATCGCGGTGAGCTGGAAGAGGAAGACGGTGACCAGCCCGGGGCCGAGCATCCGCAGCGCCACCCGGGCGTACGTGGTCAGCTCGCCCGCGCCGTCCACCCGCGCCGCCTCCAGCACCTCGTCGGGGACGTAGCCCCGGCTGAAGATCCGGCCGAGGTAGACCCCGAACGGGTTGAACAGCACGGGGACGAACACCGCCCAGAAGGTGTTCACCAGGCCCGCCTCGGAGGCCATCAGGTACAGCGGCAGCGCGAGCACCGTCTGCGGCACCATGACCGCCGCCAGCACCAGGCCGAACAGCTTCTCCTTGTGCCGGAAGCGGTACTTGTCGAAGGCGTAGCCGCAGGCCACGCTCACCAGCGCGCCGACAGCGGCGCCCAGCACCGCGTACAGCAGGCTGTTGAGGTACCAGCGGCCGTACAGCCCGCCGTCCATGGCGAACAGGTCCTCGAGGTTCTGCACGAAGGAGAAGTCGGCGAAGGAGAGCAGGTCGCTGCTGAACAGCGCGTCCCGGGTCTTGGTGGAGGCCAGCAGCAGCCACAGCACCGGCAGCAGCGTGTAGAGGACGGAGACCGCGACGACCACGTTGACGGTGAGGCGGCCCAGCAGGTTCGGGCGCGGCGGGGTGGTGCCGCCGACGGCGCTCATCGGACCTCCTCGGCGGTGTCGGCGCGGCCGGTGAAGCGGGTGACGCCGTAGGACAGGGCGATGGTGCAGGCCAGCAGGACCACGGAGGCGGCCGCCGCCAGGCTGTAGTTGTTGCGGTTGAAGGCCGCGTCGTAGATGTACATGCTCGGCGAGAACCGGGAGTTGATCATCGGGGAGGACTGGCTGAGCAGCATCGGCTCGGTGAAGAGCTGGAGCGCCCAGATGAGGGTGAAGATGGCCACCATCACGATGGAGGCGCGCACCAGCGGGGTCTTGACCTGGAGCGCGGTGCGCACCGGCCCGGCGCCGTCGACGACCGACGCCTCGATCACCTCGCGGGGGACGGCCTGCAGGGCGGCGTAGAAGACCACCATGTTGTAGCCGAGGTTGCTCCACAAGGCGATGTTCACGATCGACGGGATCACGGTGTGCACGCCGAAGAAGTCGATGGTGATGTCGGCGTGGGCGAACAGGTCGATGACCGGGCTGATGCCGGGCGTGTAGAGGTACAGCCAGATCAGCGCCGCGATGATGCCGGGCACGGCGTGCGGCAGGAACAGGCCGAGCTGGGCGAAGGCGCGCAGCCGGGCCATGCCGGAGTCGAGGAGCAGGGCGAGGGCGAGCGCGCCGACGACCATCAGCGGGATGTAGATCAGGCAGTACAGCGCGACCGTGCCGAGCCCGCCGAGGAAGGTCGGGTCGGTGAGGACGGCCGCGTAGGAGCGCAGGCCGACGAAGACGGTGCGTTCGGGGCCGAAGCCGAGGCCGGGCTGGTCGTCGCTGTAGAAACTGAGGTAGACGGCGGTGCCGACCGGGATCAGGAAGACGGTCAGCAGCAGCGCGAAGAACGGCGTCATGAGCACGCCGCAGGCGGCCAGTCGACGGCGCTCGGCCGCCTTGCGGGCGCGCAGGCCGGCGGCGGCGGGGTCCGGGACGGCCGGGCGGGGGGTGCCGGCCGGCACCCGTTCGTGGGTGGTCGCGGTCATGGGGTGTCACCTGCCTCTCGACGGCTCAGGTGCTGTGCTGGGTGGTGGCCAGGCCCAGGGCCTTGAGGTCGGGCATGGTGCCCTCCTGCGCGGTGCGCAGCGACTGGACGAGGCTGCCCTGTCCGCCGCTCACCCGGGCGAAGGAGTCCTGCATGACCTTCTGGGTGGCGGTCATCCGGGGGCCCCACAGCCACTGTTCGCCGATCTTCTCGGCCTCCTGTTCGAACAGGGCGTAGATGTCCTGCCCGCCGTAGTACGAGCGGTCGAACGCCTCCCGGCCGACGGGGACCAGGCCGGGAGCGGCCGGGTACTGGCTGCTGGTGCCGCTGGACAGGCGGGCGCGCAGCGCGTCCGGGTGGGAGACCTGCCAGGCGATGAACTCCATCGCGGCCTCGGGATGCCGGCTGTCCTTGGTGACGGCGAAGGTGGAGCCGCCGTGGGTGCCGACACAGGGGCGGGCGGTGTCCCACTGCGGCAGCGGCGCGATCCGCCACTGCCCCTTCTGCCCGGGGCGCGCGTTCATCTGCGCCCCGGCGTCCCAGGCCCCGCTGAGCCGGGTGAGGACCAGGCCGTTGCCGATCTGCGCGTCCGCCTGACGGCTCTCGACGGCGTTCATGAACACGTCGTCGGCGTCGATGAGCCGCTGCCAGTAGCCGGCGACGCGCCGGGACGGGGCGTCGGCGAGGGAGACGTTCCACGCGCCGCGCGCGGTGTCGAACCACTGGGCACCGGCCTGCCACACATAGGCGGCCATCTGGGTCATGCCGTCGGTCGGGAACAGCACCAGCCGCCGGTCGGCCGCCTTCCGCCGCACGGTGCGCGCCTGCTCGGCGAACTCGTCCCAGGTGCGGGCGGGCGAGAGCCCGTAGCGGTCGAACAGGTCGGCGCGGTAGTGCATCACCATGGGCTCTATGTCCAGCGGCACGCTGAACACCCGGCCCTCGAAGGTGGTCAGCCCGAGCGCCTGCGGCAGCAGTTCGCGCCGCAGCCGGTCGTCGACCAGGTCGGTGATGTCGCGGGCGACGCCGTCGATGGCGTACCCCGGGACCTGCGGATACTCGATGGTGGCGACGTCGGGGGCGTTGCCGGCCCGGGCGGCGTTGCTGAGCTTGGCGTAACCGCCCTGCCCGCCGGAGGGGATCTGCTGGAAATCGACCTGGATGCGGTCGTGGGTGCGGTTGAACGCGTCGACCACCTCCTGGCTGCCGCGCAGGGCGGACCAGAAGGTGATGCGCGTGGTACTGCTCGTGCCGCTCGACCGGCTGCCGCCACTTCCTCCGCTGCAGGCGCCCACGGCTCCTGTCAGCGGCACTGCGGCCATCGCGGCGAGCACGGATCGACGACTGTGTCGACCGGGCATGGCGCCTCCCGCGGCTCCTGCGTGCCGTCGTCCGGCGGCACGACTCTTGGGGACACGGGAATCCTGGACGCCCTGACTCAAACGGTCAATAGATCGATCAGAGGAAACTCAAACGCTCAAACGATCACTCGGTGAAGGCCGGCTCCCGCGTCGAGCCGCGCACCGTCAGCCGGGGCAGCAGTTCCACCCGCCGCGCCGACCGCTCCGGCTCGTCCCGCAGCCGGTGCAGCAGCAGCTCCGCGGCCACCCGCCCGACCTCCGCCTTGGGCGGCGACACGGCCGTCAGCGGCGGCGTGCCGAGGCCGGCCATCACGTCGTCGTACGCCACCACCGAGCAGTCCCCGGGCACCCGCACCCCCTCCTGGGCCAGCCGCTGGACGATCATCAGGGTGTCCTCGTCGCCGTGCCCGACCAGCGCGGTGGCCCCCACCTCGCGCAGCAGCGCGGGCACGTCGGCCGTCTCGTCCGCCGCGTACGGCCCCTCCTGCCCGATCCCCGGCGCGCTCAGCGCCCACGCCCACTCCTCGACCAGGGGGTGGTCGCGGGCTATCCCGGAGAAGGCGGCCCGCAGCGTGCGCGCGGTCGGACTGTCGTCCCGCGTCGCGAACACGATGCGCCGGTGGCCGAGCCCCACCAAGTGCTCCACGGCCAGATGCGCGCCGTACCAGTGGTCGGAGCAGACCGAGTCCAGCGCGTGCGGCGCGCTGCCCGGCCGGGGGCGCCGCTCCATGAGCACCGTCGGCACGTCCAGCGCGGCGAGCCAGCCGTGGTCGGCCTCCTCGTCGGCCAGGCGGAGCCAGCGGGGCGCGAGCAGCAGTCCCCGGGCGCCGTCCGCGAGCGCCCGCTCCACCAGCGGCCGCTCGGCGCCCGCCCCCCGGGGCGCGATGTGCAGGGCGAACGGCACGCCGGCCTCCTCCAGGACCGTCCGGGCGCCGTGCAGGACCTCCGTCAGGTACGCGTGCCGCTCCGGCACCACCAGCGCCACCCGGCCCCCGTCCCGCGCGCCCGCGGCGGGCGCCTCCTCGGCGGGCGCCGTCGAGCGCACCACCCCGTGGCCGCGCCGCAGTCTGCCCTCCCGGGTCAGCTCCTCCACGTCCCGGCGCACCGTCACCACCGAGACCTGCAACTCCTCGGCGAGGTCGCGCACCCGCGCGGTGCCGCGCGCCCGGACCGCCGCCAGGATCCGCTGCCGCCTGGAATCGACCGGCTCCCGCACCTGGGCCTCCCCACCCACCCGAGTCGCACCCGAGAATGTTCGTTTGAGCGTTTCGGGTCATCATAGCGATCGTCCGAGGCGCGCAGCGGCCTCGTCGGGCTGAGCGGTGATCACACGGGCGGGGGCCTCTCCGGGAGCGGAAGCCCGGAGTCCGTCGGCCTCCGTGCCGTGCCGTGCCTCAGCCGGCCGGGAGGGTGTCCGCGCGCCGGCAGTGCAGGAAGAGCTGCGGTTCCGGGACGGCGTCCGGGTGCGCGGGCGTGAACAGCACGTCCTCCCGGCCCAGGACCTCCAGACCGGCCTCCTCCACCACGGCCGTCAGGTCCGCCGCGGCGAAGCTGGTCACCCGTACGGGCTGCCCCATGAAGACGCCCTCGGCGGCCTCCACGTCCAGCGGCACGGTGGCCAGCACCAGGTGCCCGCCCGGCTTCAGCGCCCGCGACAGCCGCCGGACCACGTCCGTCTGCTCGGCCCGGCCCATCTGGAGCAGCGCGAAGTACACGCAGACCGCGTCGAAGGAGCCGTCGGCGAGCGGCAGTTCGCGGATGTCGGCGCACCGGAAGGCGGCGGCGGGCACCTGCCGGGCCGCCAGCTCGACCATGACGGGGGAGACGTCCACCCCCAGCACCTCGTGGCCCGCCCGCACCAGCGTCTGCGCCGTCGGCCGCCCCGTCCCGCTGCCCACGTCCAGCACCCGGCTGCCGGGCGCGAGCCGGCCGAGCAGCCACTCCAGCGACCGGTGGTGCGCCTCGGAACCGGCGAACGCCTGCTCGTAGGCGGCGCCCAGCGCGTCGAACACGGCGGCGGCCCGCGCCCGCTGCTGCTCGTCGGTCACGATCGGCCTTTCGGTGGTCGGTACGGGCATCGTTCCACCAGGGGCGAGGGCGGGCAAGGCCCCTCGAAGTCCGCCTCGGCGCCTGCCGGGACTTCAGCGCGGCGGCCCGTGCGCCGCCGCCCACCACGGCCGCCCCGCCGGCAGCGGCCCGCCGCCGCGTCGCAGCAGCCGGTACGCCGCGCCGACACCGGTACGCCGACGCCGGTACGCCGACGTGGACGAGCGGCGCCCCGGAGGCCTGCTCGTGGTGGGCTTTCGACTCCCTCGTCGTCCAGCCCGACACCCGTGGCCTGCGGCTGGACTGCTCACCGGCCCTCGGCGACACCGTCCGCCCGCCCGGCCGCGCCCGTCCCGGGCCGGCCCCCGTCCCTGGGCGACGCCTTACCCGGCTGCCCGTTCGTGTCCCGCTGCCCGTACGTCGCCCTCGACCCGCGCCTCACCGCCGCCCAGTGCCTGCGCACCACCCCTGCGCCTGCACGGCCGGGACGAGTCCCTCGCCGGGCACCTCCTGGAACGCGTCGGCCTCGGGGAGCGGGAGGCCGGCGCCCGGCCCCGGCGCCTCTCCGGCGGCCGGCGGCAGTGGCTCGCCATCGCACGGGCGCTCGCCGTGGAACCGGGCATCCTTGCCCTGGACGAAGGCGGTGGCCGCCCTGGACGTGTCGATCCAGGCCCGGATCCCCCAACTCCTCGACACCGTCCGCCGGGACACGGGCGTCGCCCTGGCCTTCGTCAGCCACGACCTGGCCGTCGTCCAGCACATCACCGACGAGGTACTGGTCATGCGCCGGGGGAGCGTCGTGAGGCAGGGACCCACCCCCAGGGTCCCCGCCGATCCGGCGCACGCGTACACGCGGCTCCTGCCGGCCGCCGTGCCCCGCGAGGGCCGGGACCCGGAGCGGGCGGTACCGGCGCGTGTCCGAGCCCGGCATCCCCCAGCGCGCCGGGCGTCCCTGAGCGGGAGTGCGGAGCGGGCGCCGGCCCTGCGCGGCCGGACGCCCCTCAGCGAGGCCGCGCCCCGTCCAGCGCCAGTTCCACCAGCCCCGCCACCAGCCCCTCGTCCAGCGGCGCCCCGCTGAGCAGCGCCCGTACGAACAGCGGCCCGCTCACCGCCTCGATCAGCAGACCGGCATCGGTGCCGGGGGCCAGCTCACCGCGCTCGGCACCGCGCCGGACCATCACCACCGCGCGGTCCAGCCGGTCCCGCCAGTACGGGCCGCGCCGGTCGTCCAGCGTGACGTCGCGCTCGACGCTCAGCCGCAGCAGGGCCTGCCCCTGCGGGGTGGCGAGCAGCCGCGCCAACTGGGTGAAGAAGGCCAGCAGGTCGTCCCGCAGCCGCCCGGTGTCGGGGATCGGCAGGGCGGAGTCCAGGCCCTCGGTCAGTGCGTCGAGGATCAGGTTCTCGCGGGTCTTCCAGCGGCGGTAGACCGACGTCTCGTGCACCCCGGCCGCACGGGCGACGGCGGCGACCGTCGCCCCCGCCAGGCCCTCGCTCGACAACAGGTGCACGGCGGCGGCCAGCACCGCCTGCCGCATCGGCTCCCCCCGTCGGCGCAACGGCGGGGCGGCGGAAACGGGGGAGTCCTTCGGCGCGGTCATCACCCCAGCCTAAAGCAACTCGGCTTGCATTGGGTGTACGGTCAACGCAAGACGACCTGCGATACGCGTGGGGTCGCCGCCGTACCGAGGAGGTCCTGTCATGGCGCGGATGCTCGCCGCCCGTCTGCACGTCCCGAGCCGCACCCTGCGGCTGGAGGAGGTGCCCCGCCCCCAGCCCGGTCCGGGTGAGGTGCTGGTCAAGGTGGAGGCGGCCGGGGTCTGCCTCTCCGACGTCCATCTCATCGACGGCACGCTCACCCCGCTGTTCCTCCGGGGCGACACCGTGACCCTCGGCCACGAGGTGTCCGGCACGATCGCAGAGGCCGGCGAGGGCGTCACCGCCTGGACGCCCGGACAGCGCGTGGTCCTGTATGCGGGCGAGGTCCGCGACGGCGTCACCTACACCAGGGGTGTCGACTACGACGGCGGCTGGGCCGAGTACGCCCTGTCCGCCGCGGACGCGCTGACCCTGCTGCCCGACGCCATCCCCTTCGACCAGGGCGCGATCATCCCCGACGCGGTGTCCACGCCGTGGGGCGCGATCACCGAGACCGGCGCGGTCCGGCCCGCCGAGGCGGTCGGCGTCTGGGGGGCCGGCGGGCTCGGTGTGCACGCCGTGCGGTTGCTCCGGGCCGTCGGCGCCTGCCCGGTGATCGCCGTCGACCCCAACCCCGTCGCCCGCGCCCGCGCCCTCGCCGCCGGTGCCGACCTCGCCCTCGACTCCGCCGACCCCGGCCTGCGCGAGGCCGTCGGCAAGGCGACCAGCGGGGCCGGGATCGCCGCCGCCTTCGACTTCGCGGGCGTGCCCGCCGTGCGCGAGCAGGCCGTCTCCGTCCTCGCACCCAAGGGCCGCCTCGTCCTGGCGGGGCTGACGGACAAGCCGCTCACCGTCGCCGACGGCACCCGCTTCAGCTACCTCCAGCAGCGCATCCTCGGTCACTACGGCTCCGACATGCCGGTGGCGCTGCCGCAGTTGCTGCGGCTGATCGAGGGCGGCCGGCTGGACTTCTCCGAGTCCATCAGCGGCGTACTGCCGCTGGCCGAGGCCGCCGAGGCGGTCGCGCGGCTGGAGACGAAGGAAGGTGACCCGATCCGGCTGATCCTGCGCCCCTGAGCCGACCGGACCGCGCCCTGTCGAAAACGCGCGTCGAACACGCCAACGCGTCGCCGGAACTGGCGCAAACGAATGTTGCGGCCGTGTTTCACAGGGCGCAACCTGTGCGTCAGGAGCACATTGGGAGCGCTCCCATGGCGACGCTCCCGCGCTCCCGCACCCCACCCTCCTCATCGGCCCCCCACCCGGAAGAAGGAGATCATGACTTGTCATGAGCCCGACATTAGTGCCGTGTCGCGGACCGGACGGCGCCGCGTCCTGACGCTCGCCCTCAGCGCGTTCGCCGCCGCCCTGCTCGCCCTGATCCCCTGGAGCGGCACCGCCGTCGCACACGGTTCCGTCGTCGACCCCGCCTCCCGCAACTACGGCTGCTGGCTGCGCTGGGGCAGCGACTTCCAGAACCCCGCCATGGCCGAGCAGGACCCCATGTGCTGGCAGGCGTGGCAGGCCGACCCCAACGCCATGTGGAACTGGAACGGCCTGTACCGCAACGGCTCCGCCGGGAACTTCCAGGCGGTGGTCCCCGACGGACAGCTGTGCAGCGGCGGCCGGACCGAGGGCGGGCGGTACAACGCCTTGGACGCGGTGGGCGCCTGGAAGACCACGGACATCGCGACCGGCGACTTCACCGTCCACCTGTACGACCAGGCCAGCCACGGCGCGGACTACTTCCTCGTCTACGTCACCAAGCAGGGCTTCGACCCCGCCACCCAGCCCCTGACCTGGAGCAGCCTCCAACTCGTCGCCCAGACCGGAAAGTACGCCCCCGCCAACACCTACGACATCCCGGTCAGCACCTCGGGCCTGAGCGGCCGGCACGTCGTGTACACGATCTGGCAGGCGTCGCACATGGACCAGACGTACTTCCTGTGCAGTGACGTGAACTTCACCTGAGCCCGGTGCCCGGCGGGCGGGGCCGTACACGATGCGGCGCACTTGTGCCGGAAGACGACGGTCCCGCCCGTGCCGTGCGCTATACGTCCAGCATGGACGACTACTACGACCTGGGAACCCACGGCCGGCCCGTGACGACGACGTCACGCGAGGCCCAGACCTGGTTCGACCGGGGCCTGGTGTGGACGTACGCCTTCCACCACGAGGAGGCCGTCGCCTGCTTCGAGGCCGCCGCGGCGGCCGACCCGGACTGCGCCATGGCGTACTGGGGCATCGCCTACGCGCTCGGGCCCAACTACAACAAGCCCTGGGAGGCGTTCGACGGCCGGGAGCTGGCGCTGACGGTGGAGCGGACCCACGCCGCCGTGGAGCGCGCCCACGCGAAGGCCGGTGCGGCCACCCCCGTCGAGCGCGCCCTGATCGGCGCCCTGCGCGCCCGCTACCCGAGGGCCGAGGCCGTCGAGGACTGCGCGGTGTGGAACCCGCCGTACGCCGACGCCATGCGCGCCGTCCACGAACTCGCCCCCGACGACCTGGACGTCGCCGCCCTCTGCGCCGACGCGCTGATGAACCTGACGCCGTGGCGGCTGTGGGACCTGCGCACCGGCCGCCCGGCCGAGGGGGCCCGCACCCTGGAGGCCAAGGCGGTCCTCGACCGCGCCCTCGCCACCGAGGCCGGCCGCGACCACCCGGGCGTCGTGCACTTCTACGTCCACCTGATGGAGATGTCCCCCACCCCCGAGGCGGCCCTGACCGTCGCCGACCGGCTGCGCCACCTGGTCCCCGACGCCGGGCACCTGCTGCACATGCCCTCGCACCTGGAGGTCCTGTGCGGTGACTACCGGCGCGTGGTCTCGGACAACGCCGCGGCGATCGCCGCCGACGAGAAGTACCGGGCCCGGGCCGGATCGATGAACTTCTACACCCTCTACCGGTCGCACGACTACCACTTCAAGGTCTACGGCGCGATGTTCCTCGGCCGCCTCCAGGACGCCCTGGAGACCGTGGACCGCCTGGAGGCGTCCATTCCGGAGGAGTTGCTGCGGGTGGAGAGCCCGCCGATGGCCGACTGGCTGGAGGGCTTCCTCGCCCTGCGCGCGCACGTACTGATCCGGTTCGGCCGCTGGGCGGACATCCTCGCCCTGCCGCTGCCCGCCGACCCGCGGCTGTACTGCGTGACGACCGCGATGCTGCGCTACGCGCGCGGGGTGGCCCTCTCCGCCACCGGCCGCGTCACCGAGGCCGAGCGCGAGCGGGAGCTGTTCCGGGAGGCCCGCGCGCGCGTGCCCGCCTCCCGCACCCTGTTCAACAACACCTGCGCCGACCTCCTCGCCATCGCCTCCGCGATGCTCGACGGCGAACTGGAGTACCGCAAGGGCGACCACGAGGCCGCGTTCGAAGCCCTGCGGCGCTCCGTAGAACTGGACGACGGCCTCCCGTACGACGAGCCGTGGGGCTGGATGCAGCCCACCCGGCACGCGTACGGCGCCCTGCTCCTGGAACAGGGGCGGGTGGCGGAGGCCGAGGCGGTGTACCGGGCCGACCTGGGCCTGGACGACACCCTGCCGCGCGCCCTCCAGCACCCCGGCAACGTCTGGGCGCTGCACGGGCTGCACGAGTGCCTGGTGCGGCGCGGCAAGGACGGCGAGGCCCGGATCGTGGCCCAGCAGCTGCGGACGGCGACCGCGCTGGCGGACGTGCCGGTCGAGGCGTCCTGCTTCTGCCGCCTCGACCGGAACTCCTGCTGCGCCTGACGGCACCCGTCCGGTGCCCGACGGCAGCCGTCAGTCGTCGAGCGCGTCCTTCACGTCCCCGAGGTCGACGAACTTGAAGTTGGTGACGGCCGTCTCGCCGTCCCCGGGGGCGTCATGGCCGTCCTGCACGACGAGCAGCCCGTCCGGGTAGCGCGACCCGAGCGGCTGGTCGAGCACGGCCGCCCCGTCGCACTCCTCGGAGCCGTCCAGCGCGGCCGAGGCGGCGGTGACCCGGAAGCCGCCCTCGTACTCGTTGCCCTCACCGGTCTCGCGGTCGTACGCGGCGAAGGAGTCGTCGCCCTGGCTGGAGGCGAACAGGTAGCCGTCGCCGTCGTCCTCCTGGAGCAGCGTCAGCCCCTCGACGTCGGCGGAGATCCGGGTGCCGCCGTAGCCGGGGTCGGTGCCCGCGACGCACTCCTCGGTGCTCTCGTCGTACGTGCCCGGTACCCCGTACTCCCGCACCTTGTCCAGCAGCCGGGGCGTGCCGGTGAGGTCGGCGCGCAGCCGCCAGATGCCGACGTCCTCCTGACCGGCGTACAGGACGCCGTCGGCCGGGTCGACGACCATGCCCTCGACCTGGGGGAGTTCGTCGGGTTCCGCGCACGGGGACCAGGCGGTGCCGTCGGGCAGGCGGAAGGAGGACGGCAGGTCGAGGGTGCGCACCTCGCGGTAGCCGACGGTGCCGGAGGCGGTGGGGGTCAGCTCCAGCAGGGCGAGGGTGGTGCGCTCGCGGCGGCTGACCAGGGCGTAGGAGCGGCCGGTGGAGCGGTCGGTCCAGGTGGCCAGGCCGTACGCCGTGCGCTCCTCGTTGATCTCGGCCTGGTCGGCGGAGAACACCGGGGCGGCGGCCGGGTCGGTGACGTCCGTCAGCGGACCGGCGGGGGAGGAGGGGTCGATGCGGTAGATCCGCAGACGGTCGTTGCCGCGGTCGGTGGTGACCGCGAGGTCGGCGCGGCCGGTGCCCAGCTTCACGCCGTGCACCAGGTCCACGTTGTTGAAGCGGCCGGGCGCGTCCTCGGGCGTCGGACCGGCCGGCGCCGCGATCGACTGCACCAGCCGCGCGTCGAGGTCGTAGACCCGCAGCCCGCCCTCCTTGGCCGTGGCGACGACCAGGCTGCGGTCCGGGTCGGCCGCGTTCCGCCAGATCGCGGGGTCGTCCGCGTCGGCGTTGCCGCCGGCCTCGTCGTCGCTCAGCGGGGCCGTCTCGGCGCGGGGGTGTACGGTCGGCAGGGCCGTGGCCTGGCCGTGCCGCGCGACGGCCGGGCCGGCCGGAAGGACGACGGCGGCCGCGGTCAGGACGGAGACGGCCAGCCGTCCGAAGGGGTGCCTCACCGGTACTCCTCGTAGGTCGGAGACATGACAACACGGTACGTCTTGTGATCTTGGTGGCGCAGGGGGTCGGCCGGGCGTTCTCCCGGTGACGGGACGATGTCCGGAGGGGGAACGGAGCGCGTCCCGCCGTGGCGTCTATACGATGGCGCCTCGGGAAACGGACGGCGGCGGAAGGGAGACGGACCGTGGCGGATCACCCGCGTCCCCGCAGGGGGCAGGGCGAACTGGAGGCGCTGGTGCTGTCGGCGCTGGCCGAGGCGGACGGTCCGGCGACGGCCGGCTGGGTGCAGGAGCGCCTGGGCGGCGGCCTCGCCTACACGACCGTCATCACCATCCTGACCCGGCTGCTGGACAAGGGCGCGGTCACCCGGGAACGGGCCGGCCGCTCCTTCGCCTGGACCCCCGCGGCGGACCAGGCGGGCCTGGCCGCCCGCAAGATGCGCAAGGTCCTGGACGGGGAGAGCGACCGCGAGGCCGTCCTGGCCAGCTTCGTCACCGGCCTCGACCCCGACGACGAGCGGCTGCTGCGCGACCTGCTGGGACAGTCCCCGGACGAAGGGGAAGACTGACGCCTCATGGGGCTCTTCGTCTTTCTTCCGCTGGTCCTGCCGCTGACGGCATGGCCGGTCGCCCGCCTGGCCGAACAGCATCTGCACCCCCGGACCGCGACCCGGCTGCTGACCGCCGTGGCCGCGGTGATGGCGCTGTGCAGCACGGTCTGCCTGGGGCTGGTGATGGTGGTCGGCACCGCCCAGCTCCCCGGCAACCCGCTGCCCGACGGCTGGTCCGACCCGGAGGTGCGGGCCGCCGTGCCCTTCGACGAGGTGGCCGGCAAGGCGGCGATCCCCGCGCTGTGCGCCGTCGTCGTGGCCTGCGCAC
This sequence comes from Streptomyces sp. NPDC090994, assembly GCF_044768905.1. Taxonomy (NCBI): domain Bacteria; kingdom Bacillati; phylum Actinomycetota; class Actinomycetes; order Kitasatosporales; family Streptomycetaceae; genus Streptomyces; species Streptomyces sp. NPDC090994. The sequence continues at coordinate 316,327 of NZ_JBIVWS010000002.1, read as the reverse complement.
GGGCGCTGTGGCGGCACGGCCGGGTACGCCGCCGCGCTCATGGCGCGCTGGCCGGACTCCCCGGCACCTCGGTGGCCGTCCTGCCGGACGACGTCCCCTACGCCTACGCGCTGCCCGGCGGCCGGCGCGACCGGGTGGTCGTCACCACCGCCCTGCTGGAGCGGCTCGAACCCGCCGAGCGGCGGGCCCTGTTCGCCCACGAACGGGCCCACCTGGCCGGCCGGCACCACCGCTTCCTGCTCGCGGTCCGGCTCGCCGCGCTGGCCAACCCGTTCCTGAGGCCGCTGCGCACGGCGGTGGCGTACACCGCCGAGCGCTGGGCCGACGAGGAGGCCGCCCGGGTCACCGGCAGCCGCCGGGCGGTGGCCACCGCCATCGGCAAGGCGGCCCTCGTCTCCCGCGGCACCCCGGTCGCCACCCTGGCCGGCCTCGCCGCGCCGGGCCCGGTGCCGCGCCGGGTGGCGGCCCTGCTCGGGCCCGCCCCGGTGGCACGCCGCCGCCCGTCGGTCTTCACCTCGGTGGGCCTGGCGGCGTGGGCCGCGGCGGCGGGCACCGCCGCGTCCGTGATGTCGTCCGCGAACGCGACGGTGACGATGTTCCTGATCTTCCGGGCGGCCTTCTGAGGAGGTTCTGACGAGGCCGGTGCCCAGGCGCTCAGTACGCGCGCACGGCGACCACCCGGGCGTGCCGTGCGCCGTGGGTGGCGTCGACCCGTAGCCGCAGGGCACGGACACCGCGCAGGCCGTTCCCGTCGAAGCGATGGACGCGGTGGCGGCGGTTGTCCCGCTCGGTGACCACGGTCCGCCAGACGTCCCGCGCGTCCAGCGCCTGCAGACGGTAGTGGCGCACCAGTTCCGGCATGGGTGAGCAGGCCGGGTCGCCGGCGGGCGAGGAGTCGGGGGGCGGGGGGATGCCGTCGCGGACGCACAGGGCGGCGGCGGTCCCCGCGGCCTCGCCGTAGGTGGCGCAGGTGGCCATGACCCGGGTGGCGCCGAAGGCGATGTGGGTGGCGGAGATGTTGCGGCCGGCGAACAGGAGGTTGTCGACGTCGACGGAGTACAGGCAGCGCAGCGGGATGTGGAAGATGCCGTCGGCGTGCCGCTGGCGTGCTCCGGGGCCCTCGGCGTACATCCCGGCGACGGGGTGCAGGTCGACGGACCAGCGGCCGAAGGCGACCCGGTCCTCGAACTGCCGCTGCTGCAGGATGTCCTGCTGGGGCAGGGTGTGGTCGCCCACGAAGCGGCGGTACTCGCGTTTGCCGGGCAGCGAGCCGACCCGTTCCAGGGTGAGGGTGTCGGCCTCGAACCGGCCGGAGTTCTTGATGTGGTCCCAGATCCCCATGACCAGGGACTGCTGGGCCGGCCGTGGTGGTGCGTCCGGGACCGCCGGGCCGGTCGCGGGGGTGCGTCTAGGCATCGCAGGGCCGGACCGGTGCCGGGTCGGCGGCTGCCGGGACGGCAGCGGTGGTGGGGACCCGGAACACGCCGCGCCCGGCGCGCGCGACGAGCAGCGCCAGCAGTACGAGGGCCCCGCTCGCCCACAGCGGGCCGGATGCCCCGGTGCCGAGGGTGGCCGCGGCGACGACCGGGCCGGTGGCGGCGCCGACGTTGAGCGCGGCGGTCGCGCAGGAGCCGGCCATGGTGGGGGCCGCCGCGGCCTCGTACAGGACCCGGGTGATCAGCGTGCCGCCCAGCGCGAAGGACAGCGCGCCCTGGAGGAAGACGAGGGCGAGCAGCGCGGCCGGCCGCTCGGCCAGCAGGGCCAGGGCGGGCCAGCCGGCGAGCAGCAGGGGGCCGCAGACCGCGACGACCGGGCCGGGGCGGCGGTCGGCGAGCCGCCCGGCGACGGTGATCCCGGCGAAGGAACCGGCGCCGAAGAGGACCAGGGCGACGGAGATCCACAGCTCGCCCAGTCCGGCGGGGCCGGTCACGACGGGGGCGAGGAAGGTGAAGCCGGCGAAGGTGGCGGCGTTCACCAGGGCGCCGAGCAGCATGACCAGGAGCAGCCGCGGACGCGCCAGCTGGGCCAGCTCCGCGCGCAGCGCCGGCCGGCCGGCCGTGTCCTGCCGCACCCGGCGGGCCGGGAGCGCGGTGAGCACACCGACGGCCGCGGGCAGGCAGAGCGCGGCGACGGCCCAGAAGACGGCCCGCCAGCCGAGCAGCGTGCCGAGTGCGGAGCCCCCGGGGACACCGGCGACCATGGCGACCGTGGTGCCGGACAGCAGTACCGCGAGGGCGCGGCCCTTCCGGTCGGGGGAGACCAGGGTGACGGCGGTGGTCAGGGCCACGGCGAGGAACCCGGCGTTCGCGAGGGCCGCGGCCACCCGGGTCGCGAACAGGACCGGGAAGCCGGCGGTGACGGCGCCCACGGCGTGGGCCGCCGCGAACACGAGGACGGACCCGAGCAGGCTGGAGCGTCCGGACCGGTCGCGGGCGAAGGCGGCCATGAGCGGGGCGCCGACGACCATGCCGATCGCGAACGCCGGGGTGAGCATGGCCGCGGTGCCGACGGAGACACCGAGGTCCGAGGCGATGTCCGGCAGCAGGCCGGCGAGCATGAACTCCGAGGTGCCCATGGCGAAGACGGCCAGGGCGAGCAGGTACAGGGCAAGAGGCATCGAGTGGCTCCGAGGTGAGGGCGAGCAGGAGAAGGCCGGCTCGTCACCGCGGTCAGCACCCGACCAGGAGTGCGGTGGTGCGCGTACTCAGTGGTGCAGGGGGCTGACGGCGTGACCGAAAGCCCCCACCTCGTCCGACTCGGGGCTCGACATGGGCCGCACGGTACCCGAGCGGCGCCGCACTGGGCACCTCGGTTTCACGACGACGGTGCGGGGCGGACGGCCAGGACGGCGATGTCGTCGGCGCTGTCGGCGCCCAGGCCGATCAGCAGTTCGTCGCAGAACGTCTCCAGCGGCTCGCGGGCCAGCGCCGCCGCGTGCCGGCGCAGCCGGTCGAGGCCGCGGTCGAGGGGTTCGTCGCGGCGCTCGATCAGGCCGTCGGTGTACAGCAGCAGGGTCGAGCGGGCCGGCAGTGCGGTGCGCGCCGTGCGGCGGGGCATCGTGGGGTCCATGCCGAGCAGCAGACCTGACCCCTCCTCCAGGTAGCGGGCCTCGCCGTTCCAGGTGGTCAGCAGGGGCGGCGGATGACCGGCGGCGGAGTGCTTCAGCTCCCACGGGCCCCGCGCGGGTCCCTTGACGAGACCGTAGAGGCAGGTGGCGGTGGCCTCCCGGTACAGACTGTGGTTGGCCAGGTCAAGCCGGCGCAGCACCACCTCGGGCGGTTCCTGCCGGTCCACGGCGATGCCGCGGAGCATGCTGCGCAGCTGGCTCATGGAGATGGCCGCGTCCAGGTTGTGCCCGGTGACGTCGCCGATGACCACGGCGGTGTCACCGTTGGGGACGACGAAGCTGTCGTACCAGTCGCCGCCGACCTGCGCGGTGGTGGAGGACGCGGCGTAGCGGGCGGCCAGCTGGAGGTTCTCGACCTCCGGCAGCACGGGCAGCAGGGAACGCTGGAGGCGCTGCGCGATGTTGCGGGTCTCCTGGTACAGGCGGGCGTTGTCCACCCCCAGGGCCAGCCCGCGCACCAGGTCGTCGACGAGCACCAGGTCGTCCTCCGTGAACGGCCGCCGCCCGGCCGTACGGGCCACCGTCAGGGCGCCGAAGATCTCCCGGCGGGCCCGCAGCGGCGCGACGACGGCGCTGCCCGCGCCGAGCCCGCGGAACAGCTCCCGGTAGTCGGCGTCCAGCGCGCTGCCGACCTGACCCGCAGGCGGGGCGTCGGCGAGCAGCAGCGGCCCCGCGCCGCGCAGCACCCGGGCCAGCGGGCCCCGGGACGACTCGGACACCGGGGGGAGCCGGCCCTCGTACGCCCCGGGACGCAGCCCGCGGGGGTCGCGGTGGACCACACAGGCCCGTTCCACCCGGGCGTCCTCGGTGAACAGATCCACCGCGCACCAGTCGGCCAGCCGCCGGGTCAGCAGCCGGCCGACCGAGCGCAGCCCCTCGCCCAGGTCCAGCGTGTTGTTCAGCGCGGCTCCCGTGTCGGCCAGCAGGGCGAGCCGTTCCAGCGCGCTCAGGTCCGTCCGCCCGCCGCCCGTGCTCCGGCGGGGCTCCGGGGCGGCCGGCGCGGACGCCCCGCCGTCCTCGGGGAGCGACGGCTGCGCGCTCCGGCCGGGCGGGGCCGGCGCGTCGACGGACGTGGTGGCCCGGGGCGAGAGCTGGGCGACGAAGACGGTCCGGCCGTCGGCCATCTCCTGGGTCTCGATGTACAGCCGTACGGGCACCACCCGGCCGTCGCGGTGCAGCGCCGGCAGCGGCACGGAGCGGCCCACGATGCGTGCCCGTCCGGTGAGCAGCAGCGAGCTGAAGGCCACGCTGTGGCGGCGGCGCAGATGCTCGGGGATGAGTGTGGTGAGCCGCCGTCCGACGAGTTCGTCCGGCTGCCAGCCGAGCAGGTCCGCGGCGGGCCCGTTCACCGCGATGATCCGGTTCCCGGCGTCGGCGGCGATGACCGGGGACCTGCCGGCCCGCACGGCTCCGGGGTCCCAGGGCACCAGCTCCGAGGCGCTGGCGTCCGGCTCGCGGGGCACCACGGTCCACGCCGTGGGGCGTTCCCCGGCGAGCTGGCCCAGGATCTGTTCGAACATCCAGTCCTGGAAGGCCCGGCCGCGCGGCAGCGCCGGCAGGGTGAGCAGACGTTCTTCCCGGGCCGCCTCCTCGGCCAGGTCCAGCACCTGGCGCAGGGTCCGCACCGCCGGCGCGGCGTCGGCCGGCAGCGGCAGGCGCAGGGTGGCCAGATGCGCCTCCTGGGGCGGCCGCTCCGACGCGGCCGCGACACAGGCGCTGAGCACGTGGTCGATGTCGGCGGCGGTGACGAGGTCCTCGGCGCGCACCCCCGGCACGTCACCGGCCGACGCGACGAGGGCCAGTTCGCGCAGCACCGCGTGCCGGTGCTGCTGGGCCGCCGAGCACAGGGCGCTCGGCACGTCGACGAGCGTCACCGTCGTACCGGAGCCGCCGCACGGCTCGGCCGTGACCCATCCGGGCGACGGCGCCGGCGGGCCGTCCGGCCACAGCTCGAACCACACCGTCTTGCGCCGGCCGCCGGTCTCCGCCTCCGCCCCGTGGCGCGACGCCAGCCGCTCCACCAGGGCCAGACCCTGCCCGGTACCGGCGTACGGCGGGTAGCGCCGCGGTACGGGGCCGCGGCCCGGCCGGTCGTCACTGACCCGCACCCTCACCCTGCCGTCGTCGACGCCCACCGCCACCTCGGCGGCCGTGCGCGCGTGCAGCACCGCGTTGGTCACCAGCTCGCCGGTCAGGAACTGGGCGGTGTCGGCCAGCTCCGGCGCTACGCCGTCCAGCGCGGCCCGTACGAACCGCCGGGCCGCCGCCGCGCTCCGGGGCGCCTCGGGGAACCACCGTGACACGCTCTCCGGCCGGTCGACGTCGCCCATGACACCAGTGTGCCGCGCGGTGCCCGGCCCGCACCTCGGGTTCCGGCGCCGCTCGCGGACCCGGCCCGGTTCATTCCATCAGCCCGGCGGCGAGCGCCGCCCCCAGTTCCCAGCAGGCCTCCAGGTCGGCCTTGCCGGGGTCGCCGGTGACGGTCACCGGCGGTGCCGCGCGCCGCCAGCCGAGCCCGGTGGTGACCGTGTCGAGGGCGCGCACCGCGCCCGTGGTGTCGCTGCCGCCGTGCACGTACGCGCCGAACGGCCGGCCGCGCGTCTCGTCCAGGCACGGGTAGTAGACCTGGTCGAAGAAGTGCTTGAGGGCGCCGGACATGTAGCCCAGGTTGGCCGGCGTGCCCAGCAGGTAGGCGTCGGCCGCCAGTGCGTCGGACACGGTGGCCGCCAGCGCCGCCCGCCGCACCACGCGGACGCCCTCGATCTCCGGCGCGGACGCCCCGGCCACCACGGCTTCCAGCAGGGCCTGGCAGTTGGGTGACGGGGTGTGATGCACGATCAGCAAAGTGGCCATCCCCGCAGCCTGCCGCTCCCCACCCGGCGTCGGCAAGGAACGGGGGCATCGCGTCGGGGGCCGGCGTCCGCGTCCGCGGCCGTAGGCCCGGCCTCTCGTACGTTCGTACGCCCTTCCCCTCGGCCCACCGCCCCCTAAACTGACGCGCGCCCGCCCACCGCCCCGAGGAACGGACCGTCTGCCGCATGCCCCAGCACTGGACCACGCGGGTCGAGACCGCCGCCGATGTCCCCGCCGTCCGCGACGTCGTTCTCGACGCCTTTCCCACGGCGGAGGAGGCCGATCTCGTGGACGCGCTCCGGGCCGATCCGGACGCCTGGATCGAGGGACTGTCCCTCGTCGCCGTCGACGGTGACGACCGTCCCGTCGGCTACGCCCTGCTGACCCGCTGCCACATCGGCGGGAGCCCGGCGCTCTGCCTGGCGCCGTGCGCCGTCCGCCCGGAACGGCAGCGCGAGGGCGCCGGGTCGGCGGCCGTCCGGGCGGCCCTCGACGCCGCCCGGCGCGCGGGCGAGGCCCACGTCGTCGTCCTCGGGCATCCGGAGTACTACCCCCGGTTCGGCTTCGGCCGTGCCTCGGCGCACGGCATCGGCCTGAGCATCGAGGTCCCGGACGAGGCGCTCATGGCCCTCACCCTCGACCCCGGCCGGCCGCTGCCCGCGGGGACCGTCCGCTACGCCGCGCCGTTCGGGATCTGACGCCGGCCACACCCCGGAACCCCGGCGTACGAGCGCGCGGGGCCGCACGCCCAGGACGGGCGTGCGGCCCCGCGCGGCGTGTCCGCGGCGGCTCAGTGGACCGGAGCCGCCGGGCCCTTGTCGGTCGGGGCGGCGTCGCCCGCCTCCTCGGCGAGCCGCTCCATACCGCTGGTGGTCTTCAGCGGCTTCTCCTTGATGAAGACCACGGCGACCAGCGCCAGCAGGGCGAACGGCGTGGCGACGAGGAACAGGTCGGCGGTGGCGACCCCGTACGCGTGCTCCACGATCTCCCGCATCGGACCGGCCAGCGTCGACATGTCCGGGAGGCTCTCACCGCCGCCCGACTCGCCGCCGGCCGCGCCGGCGACGCCGGCCTTCTCCAGGCTCTTGGTCATCTCGTCGGTGACCCGGTTGGCCAGGATCGCGCCGAGCACCGAGGTACCGATGGTGCCGCCCATGCTGCGGAAGAAGGACAGCACGGAGGTCGCGGCGCCCAGTTCGGCGGCGGGGACGTCGTTCTGGGCGGCCAGCACCAGGTTCTGCATCAGCATGCCGACGCCGATACCGAGGACCGCCATGTAGAGGCTGAGCAGCCCGAAGTGGGTGTCGGCGCCGATCAGGGAGAGCAGCGCCAGGCCGGCGGTCATGATGACGGCGCCCGCCACCAGGTACCGCTTCCACTTGCCGGTGCGGCTGATGATCTGGCCGGCCACGGTGGACGACACCAGCAGGCCGAGGATCATCGGCAGGCTCATCAGACCGGCCACCGTCGGCGACTTGCCCAGGGATACCTGGAAGTACTGGGAGAGGAAGACCGTACCGCCGAACATGGCGACACCGACCAGGAGGCTGGCGACCGTGGTCAGCGTGACCGTGCGGTTCTTGAAGATGTCCAGCGGGATGACCGGTTCGGCGGCGCGCATCTCCACCAGGACCGCCAGGGCCAGCAGCAGCACACCGCCGATGACGAGCGCGGCGGTCTGCCAGGAGGCCCAGTCGAACTGGTTGCCGGCCAGCGAGACCCAGATGAGCAGCGCGCAGACACCGGCCACGATGAGGAAGGCGCCGAGCCAGTCGATCTTCACCTGGCGCTTGACGGTGGGCAGCTTCAGCGTGTGCTGCAACAGGAAGATGGCGAGCAGCGCGAACGGCACGCCGATGAAGAAGCACCAGCGCCAGCCCAGCCAGTCGGTGTCCACCAGGACTCCGCCGATGAGCGGACCGGCCACCGTGCCGACGGCGAAGACGGCACCGAAGATGCCGGAGTACTTGCCCAGTTCACGGGGCGGGATGACGGAGGCCATGACGACCTGGGCGAGGGCGGTCAGCCCGCCGGCGCCGATGCCCTGCACGACCCGGCTGAAGATCAGCAGCGCGGCGTCGTGGGAGAAGCCCGCGAGCAGCGAGCCGACCACGAACATGCACAGCGAGAGCTGGAGCAGCAGCTTCTTGTTGAACAGGTCGGACAGCTTGCCCCACAGCGGGACCGTCGCGGTCATCGCCAGCAGTTCGGCGGTGACGACCCAGGTGTAGGAGGACTGGCTGGCGCCCAGGTCGGCGATGATCGTCGGCAGCGCGTTGGACACCACGGTGCCCGCGAGGATCGCGACGAACATGCCGGCCATCAGGCCGGACATGGCCTGGAGTATCTGCTTCTGCGTCATGGAACTGGGCGGCGCGGCGGCGGGCGCCTGCGATGCGGTCACGACAACTCTTTCGACGGTGATGAACGGTGATGAACGGTGCTGGACGGTGTGGAACTGTGGTGATCGGTGCTGACGGTGTGGAACGGGGTGGAACGGCCTGGAACGGTGGTCTCGCGCGTACCGGGCCGGCGGCCTGGTGCCGGTGTCGGGGTCGGGGTGCGCGGTCGGACGGTGGGCGGCGGCGGGGGCCGGGCGGGGCGGGGGAGGACTACGCGGGCGGCGCCGGCAGTCCGGCGGCCAGGAGCGCGAAGACCTCCTGGAACACCTCGCGGAAGGCGCGCTCCTCCTGGCGGGCGCACCAGTGGTCGACGCTCACCCGGACGGCGGTGACCGCCACCGCGGCCAGCAGTCGCGGGTACAGGTCCAGCTCCTTGCGGCGTTCCTCGTGGGAGGCGGCCGGGTCCGGCGGGGCGCCGCCGGGGCCGGAGCGGATCCGTTCGGTGAGGGCCTCGGCCAGTTCGGTCTCGTCGGCCAGATGCGCGCCGAGACTGCGGACGAGGAGGTGCGGCGCCGCGCGCAGCACCTCACCGTGCAGCCGCCACAGCTCGTGCTGCTGCTCGGCCTCGGCCAGCTCGGCGGACATGGCGTCGTGCAGCGCCTGGAGGGGGGACAGTGCGGCCGGCGCGGCGAGCAGCGCCCGACGTACGCGGGCGCCGCTCTCGGCGCCCACCAGGACGAAGACGTCGTCGCGGGTGTCGAAGTAGTTGAAGAACGTCCGCACGGACACTCCGGCCGCGGCGCTGATCGCCTCGACGGTGACTTTCTCCGCCCCGTGCTCCGCCGCCAGACGCACCGCGGCCTCGGTGAGAGCGGCCCGTGTGGCCCGCTTCTTCCGCTCGCGCAGTCCGCCCCCCGCGGCACTCCCCTCCGACATAACTTGCATGCTATGCAAAGATGCACGACATGCAAAATTCGTCCTGTCCGGTCGGGTCGGCCGCGGGGGAGTGACCCGAACGGCCCTGTCGGGTACCCGGCCGGTCCGCGCAGGGTGGTGGGATGTGCACCGGGCGCCGCGGCCGGCCGGTCCCGTCGGCCGCGCGGTCCGGCGGCACCGCGGTCCGCCCCCGGCCCGACCGCCGTCCCGACACGGAAAGGACCCCGGATGTCCGCCGACCCGCACGAGGCGCCCGACCGGCCGACCGACGACCAGTTGACCGGCAACGAACCGACCGGCAACGAACCGACCGGCACCGGACCGACCGGCGGCGACCTGGTCGGCACCGAACCGACCGGCACCGAACCGACCGGCGGCGACCTGGTCGGCGACGGCCTGACCGACGAGGAACTGGCCGCCCTGGACGCCCACTGGCGCGCCGCGAACTACCTCTCCGTCGGCCAGATCTACCTGATGGACAACCCCCTGCTCACCGAGGACCTGCGCCCGGAGCACGTCAAGCCCCGGCTGCTCGGCCACTGGGGCACCTCACCCGGCCTCAACCTGGTCCACACCCACCTCAACCGGGTGATCAAGGCCCGTGACCTGGACGCCCTGTGCGTCTGGGGCCCCGGCCACGGCGGCCCCGCCGTGCTGGCCAACTCCTGGCTGGAGGGCACGTACACCGAGACGTACCCGGACATCACCCGGGACGCGGCCGGGATGGCGCGGCTGTTCCGGCAGTTCTCCTTCCCCGGCGGCGTGCCCAGCCACGTCGCCCCCGAGACCCCGGGCTCCATCCACGAGGGCGGTGAGCTGGGCTACTCCCTCTCGCATGCCTACGGCGCCGCCTTCGACCACCCGGACCTGGTGGTCGCCTGTGTCATCGGCGACGGCGAGGCGGAGACGGGTCCGCTGGCCGCCTCCTGGCACTCCAACAAGTTCCTGGACCCCGTGCACGACGGCGCCGTCCTGCCGGTCCTGCACCTCAACGGCTACAAGATCGCCAACCCGACGGTGCTCGCCCGGCTCCCCGAGGCCGAACTCGACGAACTCCTGCGCGGCTACGGCCACGACCCGCTCCACGTCACCGGCGACGACCCGGCCACCGTCCACCGTGCCATGGCCCGCGCCCTGGACACCGCCCTGGACCGCATCGCCGCGATCCAGCGCGCCGCCCGCCACGACGGCGCCACCGGACGCCCCCGCTGGCCGGTGATCGTGCTGCGCACCCCGAAGGGCTGGACCGGCCCCGCCGAGGTCGACGGCCTCCCCGTCGAGGGCACCTGGCGCGCCCACCAGGTCCCGATGGCCGCCGTCCGGGACAACCCCGACCACCTGCGCCGGCTGGAGCGCTGGCTGCGGTCCTACCGGCCCGGGGAACTCTTCGACGCGAACGGCGCCCCGCGCCCCGCCGTGCTGCGCTGCGTCCCCGAGGGCACCCGCCGCCTGGGCGCCACCCCGTACGCCAACGGCGGACTGCTGCTGCGCGAACTCCCGCTGCCGCCGCTGGACACCTACGCCGTCCCCGTCGGCAAACCCGGCGCCACCCTCCACGAACCCACCCGGGTCCTCGGCGACCTGCTGCGCGACGTCATGGCCGCCACCGCCGACCGGCGCGACTTCCGCCTCGTGGGCCCCGACGAGACCGCCTCCAACCGCCTCCAGGCCGTCTACGCCGCCAACGGCAAGGCCTGGCAGGAGCCGGTCCGGCCCGTCGACGAGGACCTCGACCCGCACGGCCGCGTCATGGAGATCCTCTCCGAACACACCTGCCAGGGCTGGCTGGAGGGTTACCTCCTCACCGGCCGGCACGGCCTGTTCTCCTGCTACGAGGCGTTCGTCCACATCGTCGACTCCATGGTCAACCAGCACATCAAGTGGCTGCGCGTCACCCGCCGGCTGCCCTGGCGCGCGCCCATCGCCTCCCTCACCTACCTGCTCACCTCGCACGTGTGGCGCCAGGACCACAACGGCTTCTCCCACCAGGACCCCGGCTTCGTCGACCACATCCTCAACAAGAGCCCCGAGGCCGTACGGGTCTACCTGCCGCCGGACGCCAACACCCTGCTCTCCGTCGCCGACCACGCCCTGCGCAGCCGCGACTACGTCAACGTCGTCGTGGCCGGCAAACAGCCCTGTTTCGACTGGCTGTCGATGGAGGACGCCAAGACGCACTGCGCGCGCGGCGCCGGCATCTGGGAGTGGGCGGGCACCGAGGACGGCAGCCGCGAACCCGACGTGGTGCTCGCCTGCGCCGGCGACGTCCCCACCCAGGAGGTGCTGGCCGCCGCCCAGCTGCTCCGGCAGCACCTGCCCGAACTCGCCGTCCGCGTGGTCAACGTCGTCGACATCGCCCGGCTGCTGCCCAGCGGCGAACACCCGCACGGCATGAGCGACTTCGAGTACGACGGCCTGTTCACCGCCGACAAGCCGGTCGTCTTCGCCTACCACGGCTACCCCTGGCTGATCCACCGGCTGGCCTACCGGCGCAACGGCCACCGGCACCTGCACGTGCGCGGCTACAAGGAGATCGGCACCACGACCACCCCGTTCGACATGGTCGTCGGCAACGACCTGGACCGCTACCGCCTCGTCATGGACGTCATCGACCGGGTGCCCGGCCTCGTCGTGCGGGCCGCCGCCGTCCGCCAGCGGATGGCGGACGTCCGGCTGCGCCACCACGCGTACATCCGCGAGCACGGCGTCGACCTGCCGGAGGTCGCCGACTGGTCCTGGGAAGCCTGACCCGCGCCGACCCGTGTGAAAGGAGCGCCCCGTGACCGCGACCACCGCCTCGACCTGGGAGTACGACGGCTACGACGCCGCCGAGGAACGGCTGCGGGAGTCGCTGTGCACGCTCGGCAACGGCTACTTCGCCACCCGCGGCGCGCTGCCCGAGTGCGCCGCGGACGACGTGCACTACCCGGGCACGTACGTCGCCGGCTGCTACAACCGGCTCACCTCGTCCGTCGCCGGGCGCGAGGTCGAGAACGAGGACATGGTCAACCTGCCCGACTGGCTGTCGCTGCGGTTCCGTACGGCGGGCGGCGCGTGGCTCACGCCCGACACCGCCGAGGTGCTCACCCACCGGCAGGCGGTGCACCTGGACACCGGGCTGCTGGAGCGGCACACCCGGTTCCGGCTCGGCGACTCGGGCGTGCTCGCCGTGCGGCAGCTGCGTCTGGTGCACATGGCCGACCCCCATCTGGCCTGCCTGCGCACCGAGTTCACGGCCGAGACCGCCGCCGTCGACCTCGACGTGGAGGCCGCCCTCGACGGCGGCGTCACCAACTCCGGGGTGCCGCGCTACCGGGACCTGGAGGGCCGGCACCTCACCCACGTGCACACCGGTGACGCCGGACCCGGCACGGTGTGGCTGCGCTGCCGCACCCGTACCTCGGACATCCGGATCGGCCTGGCCTCCCGGGTGACGGCCGACGTACCGGTCGAACCGGAAGCGGCGGAACTGCGGGCCGTCCAGCGGCTGCGGCTGCCGCTGCGCCCCGGCCGCACCGCCGTCGTCGACAAGACCGTCGCCCTGCACACCTCACGCGACCCGGCGATCAGCGACCCGCTCCAGGCCGCCGTCGACCGGGTGGCGTCCGCGCCCCGCTTCGACGCGCTGCTGCGCAGCCACGGCACCGCCTGGGCGCAGCTGTGGCGCCGCGCCGAACTGGACGTGCCGGGGGAGGCGGGCAGCATCCTGCGCCTGCACCTCTTCCACGTCCTGCAGACCCTCTCCCCGCACACCGCCGACCTCGACGTCGGCGTCCCGGCCCGGGGCCTGCACGGGGAGGCGTACCGGGGCCACGTCTTCTGGGACGAGCTGTTCGTGCTGCCCTACCTCAACCTGCACTTCCCCGAGGTCTCCCGGGCCCTGCTGCACTACCGGCACCGCCGGCTGGACCGGGCCCGGGCGGCGGCCCGCGCGATCGGCAGGCGGGGCGCGCTGTACCCGTGGCAGAGCGGCAGCGACGGACGGGAGGAGACCCAGCAGCTCCACCTCAACCCGCGCTCGGGCCGCTGGCTGCCGGACCACTCCCACCTCCAGCACCACGTCGGCTCGGCGATCGCGTACAACGTGTGGCAGTACTGCGAGGCCAGCGGCGACGCCGAGTTCCTGCACACCAAGGGCGCCGAGATGCTCCTCCAGATCGCCCGGTTCTGGGCCGACTCGGCGGTCTGGGACGACGATCTGGGCCGGCACCGGATCCGGGGCGTGGTCGGCCCCGACGAGTACCACGAGGCGTACCCGGACGCGGACCGGCCCGGCCTGGACGACAACGCCTACACCAACGTCACCGCGGCCTGGGTCCTCACCCGCACCCTGGAGGTGCTGCGCGCCCTGCCCGAGCCGCGCCGCCGCGAACTCGTCGAACGCACCGAGCTGGACGACGGCGAACTCCAGCAGTGGGAGGACGTCTCCCGCACCCTGCACGTCCCCTTCCACCGGGGCGTGATCAGCCAGTTCGAGGGCTACGGCGACCTCGCCGAACTCGACTGGCAAGGGCTGCGCGAGCGGCACGGCGACATCCGCCGCCTCGACCGGGTGCTGGAGGCCGAGGGCGACACCGTCAACCGCTACCAGGCGTCCAAACAGGCCGACGTCCTCATGCTCGGCTACCTCTTCTCCCCGGCCGAACTCCGCTCCCTGTTCGCCCGGCTCGGCCACCGCCTGGACGACGACACCTGGCACCGCACGGTCGACTACTACCTGGCCCGCACCAGCCACGGCTCCACCCTCAGCGGCCTGGTCCACGGCTGGATCCTGGCCCGCGCCCGGCGCGGGGCATGGGCCTACGTCCAGGACGCCCTCAAGGGCGACGTCGCCGACCTCCAGGGCGGCACCACCGGCGAGGGCATCCACCTCGGCGCCATGGCCGGCACCCTCGACCTCGTCCAGCGCGGACTGACCGGGCTGGAGACCCGCGCCGGCGCGCTGTGGCTGGACCCGGTGCCGCTGCCGGAGCTGTCGGCGTACGGGTTCTCCCTGCGCTACCAAGGCCACTGGGGCGTACGGCTGCGGCTGGAGCACGAGCTGCTGGAGATCGCCGTACCGGCCTCCGACCGGCTGCCGATCGACGTCCGGCTGCCCGGCCGGACGGTCCAGGTCCAGCCCGGCGACATCTGCCGCCTGGTCCTCCCGGACCGTCCCCGGGGCGGGGCTCAGCCCGGCAGCGGGTAACTCACCACGCGCGGAGCGCCGTCCGGCCGCCCGTCGGTGTACGTCACGCTGATCCGGGTGTAGCGGGGCTCACCCGGGTGCTTCCCGTCCGCCACGGGCGCTTCGAGCCGCACGGTCACCGGGTACGAGCGGAACGTGCCCGCCGCGCAGTACGGGTCGCAGTCGTTGACCAGGTTGACGCCCCGGCCCACCGCCGCGTCGGCGTCCCAGCGCGCCCAGTGCAGGGAGTCCAGCCTGCTGTTGCCGTCGCCGCAGGCGAGCAGGTACTCCCCGGGGCGCACCTCGCCGCGGCCCTGGCAGTCGGCCAGGACGGGGCCGCCGGTTCGATGCCGGTCCGGCTCCGGGGACGGGGTGGTGGCCGAAGCCGCTCCCAGGGGCGCCGCGAGCGCCGCGGCGGCACCGAGTGTGACGGCCGCCCTCATCGCATGTCCGCGCATGTCCGCTCCTGCCGTTCGACTTCCGTTCGACCGAGGACCGTGGTGCTGCGGGTCACGGTCCGTCGTCCGATACGACGCTACGGCGGGGCCCGCCGACGCACCACTCGGACGGAGTACGGCGCGGCGCGCACCGGCGTCGGCGGACCGCGGGCGATCTGCCGGCCCGGCGCGAGGGTGGGACTCGCCGGTCCGGCCTCGCTGGGCGGCGCGGCGGACGCCCTCGGGGCACAGCGGCCGGACGCCGTGGCGCTCAACGCCGGGGTCGTGCTCGACGACCCACCGCGAGGAGACCGGCGCCGGGCACGAGCTGATGTCCGGCACCAACCACCTCGGCCACCTCGCGCTGCCCCGGTGGCTGCTGCCCCTGCTCTCGGCGGCGCCCGCGGGCCGGGTCGTGACCACGGGCAGCTTCGCGGCCGAGACCGAGCGGCTGGACCTGGACGACCTCCAGTCCCGGACCGATCGCGTGTTCGGCCCGCGGGGCAGGCCGCGGCCCGAACCGGGGTGGAGCCACCTGACGGACGCCCCCGTCGCGGCCCGGCTGTGGGCGGAGAGCGTCCGCCTCACCGGCACCGAGCCGGCCACCGCCCCCGGCCCGGCCCGCTCGCCACCCCTGACCTCCCCGGCCCGTGGCGCGACGCGGTGAGCGCCGGGCGTACCGGAGGCCGGGGCGGCCCGGGGACGGGTCCGGGGGGCGCGGGCGGTGCGAAGGCTGTGCCCGGAGCTCCTCGCCGAGGGCCGTGATCATCTCGACGTCGGCCCTGTGCGACAGGGCGTCGCCGCGGGCGTCCCGGTCGGCGGCGGGGAGGTCAGTGCGGTCGGTGTCCGGTGCGCAGGTCGATCCCGTGCCGGGCCAGGGAGAGCACGCCCAGCACGACCAGGGCGACGCCGAGTGCCTGCGGCAGCAGCCACCAGCCGGTCCGCAGGTGTTCGAGGTAGAGGAAGACGCCGAGCAGCAGGCTGACCGTCGCGTCCCCGAGGGTGAGGGCGGGCTGCGAGGCGACCAGCGGACCGCCCTGCATGGAGTGCTCCAGCAGCAGGACGGCGCCCACCCCGGCCGCGGCGAACGCGTACGTCTGCCACGCGGTCAGGAAGCCGGTCACGCCGGCCGTGTCCAGCACCCGCATGGAGTCCTTCATCAGCGCCGCCGTCAGCGCGTAGCACACCGCGGTGGCCGCGCCCAGGCAGCCGGCCCGGGCCTTGCCGACGGGCCGCCGCAGCCCGGCCCCGGCCAGCAGCAGGGCCGCCGCCGCGCCGGCCGCCAGCCCGAACGCCCAGCGCGGGGCGGACACCTCGCCCTGGCCGCCGTACGGCGACGCCGCCCCCAGGGCGATGCCGAGTCCGGCCACCACGGCGGCCACCCCGGCCCACATCACCGGTGGCATCCGGCGCCCGGTCGACAGCGAGGCCAGCAGCAGCGCCAGCGGCAGCTCCAGTACGAACAGGGGCTGGACGAGCGAGAGCGGACCGGTCGCCAGCGCCGCCGCCTGGCCCGCCCCGGCGACCACCACGGCGAGCATCCCGGCGAGCCAGACGGGCCGCCGCAGCAGGTCGAGGACGAGCGAGAGGCGGAACCCCTGGGACTGCGGCACGGTCAGCGCGGCCCGCCGCTGCAGCACGGTGGCCGTGGCGTTGCTGAGCGCGGCGAGGAGCGCGAAGAGGACCGGCACGAGGAAGCCCATCCACCGATCCTCGCCGCGCCCGGCGCCGGGCGCGCGCCGGGACCGCCCGCGGGGTCAGAAGGGGTAGTCGGCGATGTCCGGTCGGACCGTGACCCACTGGGTCTCGGTGAACGCCTCCACGTTGGCCGCCGCGCCGCCGAACCGCGCCCCGGTGCCGGACGCCTTGACCCCGCCGAACGGCGCGTTCGGCTCGTCGTCGACGGTCTGCTCGTTGATGTGCACCTTCCCGGAGTCCACCAGGTCGGCGAGTTTCATCGCCGTGCCGACGTCGCCGAGGATGCCGACGGACAGCCCGTACTCGCAGTCGTCGACGATCCGCGCGGCCTCCTCGACCGTGGAGAAGCCGATGACCGGCGCGACCGGGCCGAAGATCTCCTCCCGCCAGGCCGGCATGTCGGTCGTCAGGTCCGTCAGGACGGTGGCGCGGTAGCAGGCGCCGTCGATCTCGCCGCCCGCGGCCACGGTCGCGCCCGCCGCCACGCTCTCGGTGACGATCGCGTGCACCCGCTCCAGCTGACGCCGGTCGATGATCGGGCCGAGCGCCACGTCCTGCCGGGCCGGGTCGCCGACCGGCAGCGCCTTCGCCTTCGCGGCGAGCGCGGCGGTGTACTCCGCCAGCAGCGACTCGTGCACGATGTGCCGGCCGGTCGTCATGCAGATCTGCCCCTGGTGCAGGTAGGAGCCGAACGCGCCCGCCGAGGCCGCCTTCGCCACGTCCGCGCCGGGCAGCACCACCAGGGCGTTGTTCCCGCCCAGCTCCAGGTGGGCCCGCTTCAGGAGCCGGCCCGCCCGCTCCCCGATGGCCCGGCCGACCGGCGTGGAGCCGGTGAAGGAGACGACCCGCACCTCGGGCGCCTCGACCACCGCCTGGCCCACCGCGCCGTCGCCCGGCAGCAGGTGCAGCACGCCCTCGGGCAGCCCGGCCTCCTCCAGCACGCGGGCTATGACGACGCCGCCGCCGACCGCCGTGCGCGGGTCCGGCTTCAGCAGGACCGCGTTGCCCAGGGCGAGCGCGGGCGCCACCGACCGCAGGCCCAGGATGAGCGGGAAGTTGAAGGGGGCGATGACGCTGACGACCCCGGCGGGGCGGCGCCGGGCCATCGACCAGCGGGCGGTCTCGGAGGTGAGCACCTCGCCCTGCGGATGGCTCGGCAGCCCGGCGCACTCGAAGAACTCGCCGATGGCCAGCCCCACCTCGAAAGCCGCCTTGGCCCGCACCGACCCCGCCTCGCGCACCAGCCAGTCCTCGGCCTCGGCGGCGTGCTCGGTCAGCAGCTCGCCCGCGCGGCGCAGCACGGCAGCCCGTCGCTGCGGCGGGACGGCCGCCCAGGCCCGCTGCGCCTCGGCGGCCCGGGCGGCGGCGCGGCCGACGTCCTCGGGCGTGGCCAGTCCGACCGTACCGAGCTGGTCGCCGGTGGCCGGCTCGATCACCGGCCGCGTCGCGGCGGCGTCCCGCCAGCCGTCGCTGAGGAACCTCTTGCCCCAGACCTCGCTGTCCAGAAGGGTCATCGCGCTGCTTCCTCTCGTCGGAGCCGGGCCGGTCGCCGGGGGACACGCTAGGCAGCGACGCCCCGGACGCCAAGGCACGAATGCCTTTGAACGACTTGTTCACCATAACTGGTTGAACTCTCGCCGTTCATCGGGCACGCTGGCCGTCATGACCTCCAACCCGCCCTCCCCCGACGTCTTCTCCCCGCCGCAGCCGGAGCAGGCCCGCGCACAGCGGGTGTACGCCTCCCTGCTGCGCATCGCCGAACGGCACGCGGCCACCGACGCCCAGCGCCGCCGCCAGACCCACCCCTCGCTGATCGGCCCGCACGAGGCCGTCCGGCTCGTCTCGTTCCTGCTCAGCGGAGCGGCCCTGCCCGACGACGGCGAACCCGAGGTGGACCGGGCCGACATCACCGCCGCGCTGACCCTGGTCCCGCTGGTCCGAGGTGAGCTGGACGAACTGGAGGCCGGCCTCCTGAAGATGGCCCGGGGCCGCGGCATGACCTGGCACGAGATCGCCTTCGGCCTGGGCCTGGGCACCCCGCAGGCCGCCCGCCAGCGCTACGAGCGCCTGTCCGGCCGCGTCGACACCGACCCCGTGGGCTCGGACTGAGACGCGGGCTCAGAAGTGGCTCAAGTGGCTTGCCCGGTACGGCGTACGGCGTCGACCATGGCGGCATGTTCGGACGGAGCAAGCCCCTGGAACTCAACGTCCTCGTGCTGCGGGACGCGGACGTGATCGCCGCCGCGCTGCGCACGGCGCTGGCCGACGCCACGCCGGAGCAGCGGCCCGGACTGGAGCGCGCCGCCGAGCTGGTGGAGCGGGCGGCGGCCGTACCGGACGCCGCGCTGCGCGCCCGCTGGGTCCATGAACGGCTCACCGCCGCCGGCCACCAGGGCCCCGCCGACTCGGTGCGGGCGATCAAGGCCCTGCGGGTGTCGACACCGGGCCTCGGGCTGGCCTCGGCCGTCCAGTTGGCGAAGGAAGCGGCGGCGCACCGGCCGTAGCGCGGCCGGGCGTCGCGGCCGTACCGTTCTCCTGCCGTCAGGTCGTGCGCCCGGCGCAGAAGCGGCGCACGAACCTGCGGCATGAGCCCTGTACGCGCCCCCGAGGGGGTGGGCACAATGCGCCATGCCATCGATCATGTGGCTGAAGGTGCCGAACCTCGGCCACCGAGTTCCGAGGAAGGCAGGTCGGCCGCCGTGCTGTTGCGTCTGCCCACGTCCGTGTCCGAAGCTCAGGAGTACCTCGCCCAGGGAGCGGTTCCCATAGGCGGGGCGACGCTCGTCTGGGCGGGCTGGCAACGGGACGGCTTCCCCGAACTGGCCATGTCGCTGCGGAACCTGCCGGAGGCGAACGAGACGGGCCGCGAGACGCTGGGCGCGGCCGTGCTGCTGCACCAGGTCGACGAACGGGTGCCCGAGGTCCTGCGGCGCGCGGCCGGCACGGTGGGCACCGGAGCCGTGCGGCGCGCGGCCACCGTCGGCGGCAACATAGTGGGCAGCAGCCTGCGCTGCCTGCTGCCCGCCGCACTGGTGCTGGACGCCCGGGCCACGGTGCTGTCCCAGGACCGCGTCTACCAGACCGACCTCACCGAACTCGTCGCCAAGCGTCCGCTGTTGCTCTCCCTGCACTGGCGGTCGCCCCTGGTCAGCGGATACCGCAAGATGCCCGCCGAGGCCGGCGGCCCGCCGCCCCTGGTCGTCGCCACCGCCGTGCACGCCGACGAGAACGGACACCGGCGGCTGCGGGTCGCCGTCCGCGACGGCTACGAGGTCTTCAGCGAGAGCACCGACTGCGGTCCGGACGCCGCCCGGACCGCCGACGCGCTGGACGCCTCCGCCCTCGGCTCCCTCCCCGCCGAGGCCCGGGCCGTGCTCCGCGAGCAGGTCACCGAGATCCTGGACCGCGCGGCCGCGCACTGAACCCTTCCGCCGCCCCGGAAGCCGACACACCGCGCAGGAGACGGACGGCACCCCACGGTCCCGGACGGGCGCGCGGGCGCCAACGTCGGTCAGGAGTGCGCCGATTCGGCGCGCGGGACTTGACGGGCCGGGACGCGCTCGGCCTACTGGAAGGCGCGGTCGGGCGCGTCCGGGGGAGCCGTCCGTGCCCAAGCAGTCGGCCGGCCCCCGCCGAGACGCAGGGGCAGGAGTCCGATGGTGCGGCGTCGATGGGCAGTGGCCTTGGTGCTGCTGCTCGCCTCGGTGCTGCTGAACCTCTGCGCGCCCGAGCCGCCACCGGACGCCTTCGCCTCCGTCTCCGCCCCCGCCGTGGCCGCGGCGGACACCGGGGACGAGAGCCTCACCGAACCGAGCCCGTGCGAGGACGGCACGGCCGTCCGCCGCGCCGCGCTGCGCCCCGCGAGGACCGCGGGCGCGGCCGGCGCCGGATGCGCGGACGGCGGCGCCCCGGTACGGGCGTCCGCGGCGGACCGCGACGCCACGGAACCCCGGGGCGCGGTCACCGCCGTACGGCCGGCCTCCCTCGGCCCGTCCCCGGGCGCCGAACTCCTGCGGACGTATCGCTGCTGAGCGGCGCGAGCGGTAACGGGGCCTGCGCCGTGCGGCCCGCCGACTCCTGAGCCGGGACGCGGTGACGAACAGGCCCGCGTGTGTCCTCGATTCGACCACACGGGAGGCATCAGCCATGCCGGGACAGCGCATTCTCATTCTGCGGCCGGACGAACTGGGACCGGACGACATCAAGATGTGGCGGGAGATCCGCGCCCTGACCGGGGCACCGGCCAACCCCTTCCTCGACCCGGTGTTCACCGCGGCCGTCGGCCGGGTACGGCCCGGCGCCCGCGTCGCGGTCCTCCAGCAGGACGGCACGCCGGTCGGCTACTTCCCCTACGAGAAGGGCCTCCTGGGCCGGGGACGGGCCATCGGACTCGGTGTCTCGGACAGCCAGGGGGCCGTCCTGCGCCCCGGGATCAGGATCGAACCGCGCCGGCTGCTGCGGGCCTGCTCCCTGGCGTCCTGGGAGTTCGACACCCTGGAGGACGGCCAGGGCGCCTTCGCCGCGCACGCCGTCGAGGAACTCGCCTCCCCGGTCGTCGACATCGACGCCGGCTACGACCGCTACCTGGAGCGACTGCGCCGGGACGCTCCCGGGTTCCTCAGACAGACCCTCGCCAAGGAACGCAAGCTGGCCCGGCAGGTCGGCGAGGTCCGGTTCGTCCTGGACTGCCGGGACCCGGCCGTGCTGCGGGAACTGATGCGGTGGAAGTCTGCCCAGTACCGCCGCACGGGCCGGCGGGACCGCTTCGCGCAGGAGTGGATCAACACACTGGTGGGCCTGCTCGCGCAGAGCGGCGAACCGGAGTGCCGCGGGCTGCTCTCCGTCCTCTACGCCGCCGGCCGCCCCGTCGCCGCCCACTTCGGGCTGCGTTCGGCCACCGTGCTCTCCTGGTGGTTCCCGGCGTACGACCGCGCCTACGGCAAGTACTCACCCGGCCTCGTGCTGCACCTGCGGATGCTGGAGGCCGCCGCGGCCGACGGGATCCGGATGGTCGACCTCGGGACCGGACCGGCCCGCTACAAGGACTCGCTCAAGACCCGCGACCTGCGGGTGTACGAGGGCGCGGTGGTACGCCCGGTGCCGGGCGGCGCCGCCCACCTGCTGGCGCGGGAACCGGCCCGCGCCGCCCGGCGGTTCGTGCGCGCCCGGCCCCGGCTGGCGGCCGCCGCCGCGCGGACCCTGGCGGAGGCGGGCAGCCTGCGCGACCGGGTGCGGGGGTCAGCCGGCGGGGGATGAGGAGAAGGTACGGCGGTAGGCGTGCGGGCTGACACCCGTCGTGCGCTTGAACCGCTCCCGGAAGGCGGTGGGGGAGCCGAAGCCGACCTGCGCGGCGATGCGTTCGACGGGATGGCGGGTGGTCTCCAGCAGGTGCTGGGCCTGCCG
The DNA here is from genome assembly GCF_044768905.1 of Streptomyces sp. NPDC090994. NCBI lineage: Bacteria > Bacillati > Actinomycetota > Actinomycetes > Kitasatosporales > Streptomycetaceae > Streptomyces > Streptomyces sp. NPDC090994. The sequence continues at coordinate 294,364 of NZ_JBIVWS010000002.1, read as the reverse complement.
GACGCGGGCCCGGTGCAGCCACTGGAGCGGCGTGGTGCCGGTCTGTTCGCGGAAGCGCCGGATCAGGGTGCGGGTGCTGGTCCCGGCCCGGGCGGCGATGTCGTTCAGGGTGAGATCGCGGTCCAGGTTCTCCTGGAGCCAGGCGAGCAGCGGTTCCAGCACGGAGCCCTGGGGCCGGGGCGCGTACTCGTGGACGATGAACTGCGCCTGTCCGCCCTCCCGTTCCAGCGGCATGACGGACAGCCGGGCCGCGTCGGCGGCGACGGCCGAGCCGTAGTCGCGCCGGATCAGGTGCAGGCACAGGTCGAGGCCCGCGGCGGCACCGGCCGAGGTGAGGATCTGCCCGTTGTCCACGTACAGCACGTCCGGGTCCACCTCGATCTCGGGATACCGGGCCGCCAGGGCGCCGGCCGCGACCCAGTGTGTGGTGGCCCGCATGCCGTCGAGGAGACCGGTGGCGGCCAGCGGGAAGGTGCCCGAGCAGATCGAGGCGATCCGCGTGCCGCGCTCGGCCGCCGCCCGCAGCGCGTCCCGGACGGCGGCGGGCAGCGGGGCCGAGACGTCGGCCGTGCCGGGCACGATGACCGTGTCGGCGCCCTCCAGCCCCTCCAGCCCCCAGGGGGCGCGCAGGGTGAACATCCCCGCGTCCACCTCCGGCTCCTGGGCGCACACCCGGATCCGGTAACCGGGGCTCCCGTCCGGCAGCCGGGTACGGGTGAACACCTCGATCGGCGTGGACAGGTCGAACGGGATCACCCGGTCCAGGGCGAGTACGGCGATGGTGTGCATGGCGGGATCACCGGAGGGTCGTCAGCCCGAAGGGGCGAGCCAGGGCTGGGGATTGGAGTAGTAGCCGTCGTAGATGACCTCGAAGTGCAGGTGCGGACCGGTGGACAGGCCCGTGGAACCGGCCCGCCCGATCTGCGTCCCCGTCTCCACCGTCTGGCCCACGGCCACGTCGATCGCGGACAGATGACTGTACGTCGTCTGCAGCCGCTTGCCCTCGATGGTGCCGTGGTCGATCACGACGCGGTTGCCGTACGCGCTGGTCGACGCGGCGAACACGACCTGGCCGCCGCGCGCGGCGAAGACCTGGGCGCCCTGCGGGGCGGCGAAGTCGATCCCGGTGTGCAGCTTGGTCACCCCGGTCAGCGGGTGCTGGCGGGAACCGTAGGGCGAGGTGACGGTGAGGCCGCTCACGGGGGCGGCCAGGATCGCGCCCGCCGCGGCGGGGGTCCCGCCCGAACTCTCCTGGTCCAGCGCCTCGTACCGCGGCAGCAGTGCCTTGATCTCGGTGAGGTAGGTCCGCGCGTCGTCGGGCACCTTGCCGGCCCCCGCCACCTGGTCCACACCGGCGGCGTAGGCGGCGAGCGTGAGGTCGACGAGATCGCCGTTGACCAGGCCCTCGGTGCGCAGGTCGGTCACCTCGGCGGCCACGGAGCAGTCCTGCCGGCCGAGGGCCATGATGGCGTCCGCCGGGTCGCGGGGCGAGGAGCGCTTGTTGCCGTCGGCGTCCTTGCCCCAGCGCTTCCACTGGTCGTCGGTGAAGGCGGCGATGCCCTTCTGGCCGGAGAGTTCGCCCGTGTCGTCGCTCCAGCCGGAGAGCTGGTCGATCTGCGCGGCGAGCAGGGAGGGGGTGACGACCTCGCAGCCGTCGGCCGCCTTGCGCAGCCACGGGACGTAGGAGGCGTCGACATCGGCCGACGCGGCCTGCTCCGGGCCGGCCTCCTGCTCCGAGTCGACGGGGAAGCCACCGTTCAGCGCGAAGAAGCCCGCCACCCCGGACAGGGTCAGCAGACCCGGCAGGACCAGCACGACGACGGGTCCGGGCCCCCGGCGCTTACGCCGCTCCTGCTGATCCTTCTGTCCGGGCGGCTGCTCGTCGGGTTCCGGCTGCGTCGGGTCGGGGGGCGCCGACGGGGCGAGAGGTGCCGACGGGCCGGGAAGTTCCGGGTGTGCCGGCGGGGGAGGGGCGAGGTGTCCCTCCTGGGCGGGGACCCGGGGGCCGGGCACGGCCGGTGCCCCCGTCGTGCGCTCGTCGTTCACCGGCCGCCCGCCACGGAGGTGACGGCGCCCTCGCGCGGTGGCCGGACCGTCGCTGCGACGGGTGTGGAACGGCACGCCGGGTACGGCGGCGGGGAAGACGTGATGCTCACGCACGGACGGTACCGTTCCGTCCCGGCGCCGTCAGGAGACACCGAGGCAGGACCGGCTGCCCGGAAGGGCAGCGCACCTGCCCCGCGCCGGGGCGCCGGGGCAGGCCGTCGCCCGCCGTCAGTCCGCCGGCTTCTCCCACACCGACACGTGCCCGGTGCTCTCGCTGGTGAACGGTGCCCGCGACCACCCGTCCCAGCGGTCGCGCAGCCGCAGTCCGGCGAGCCGTGCCATCAGGTCGAGTTCGGCCGGCCACACGTACCGGAACGGAATGGACCAGTGCTCGGCGCGGCCGTCGACGACGGTGACGTAGTGGGAGCTCATGGCCTGGGTCACGACGTCGTAGGTGTCGAACGCCCAGCGCCCGTCGGAGATGTGGAACGGTACGGCGTTCTGCCCGGGCGGCAGGAGGCGCAGGGCGGGCACCCCCACCTCGACCACGAAGTGGCCGCCGGGCCGCAGGTGCCGCGCGGCGTTGCGGAAGCAGTCGACCTGGGCGTCCTGCGTGGTCAGGTTGTTGATGGTGTTGAACACCAGGTAGGCGAGGGAGAAGGTGCCCTCCACCCGGGTCGTCGCGAAGTCGCCGACCGTCACGCCGACAGTGTCCCCGTCGGGCTTGGCACGCAGCCGGTCCAGCATCGCCCGGGACATGTCGATGCCGTGCACCGGAACGCCGCGCGCGGCCAGCGGCAGCGCCAGCCGCCCGGTGCCCACGCCGAACTCCAACGCCCGTCCGTCGCCGGCGAGTCCGGCCAGTACGTCGACCACCGGGTCCACGGCTTCGGGCCGGAACAGGTCCGCCGCCGACTCGTCGTAGGTGGCCGCAATGGGTTCCGAGAAGTATCCGTCGTCATCGACCATCCGGGGACGGTACCGCCGCTCGTACGGTGGGCGCCTCCGGTTTTCCGGCGCGGTCGTCGTGGGCACGGTCGCGCAGCCGCCTGCCGCGCCGCGTCGGCCCCCAGGGCTTGACCACGGAGACGACCGTCATGAAGACGTACGCGGACAGGGAGACGACCGGCCCCGTCAGCACGTCGCCGGAGTCCGGCAGCGGCCCGCCCGCGGCGACGGCGGCCACCGCGGAGTCCACGGCGGGGCGCAGAGCGAACGCCGTCGCGGTGACCGTGGCCAGGGTCAGCCAGAACTTCGTCCACACCCAGCGGTGGCGGGCCAGCCCCCAGGGCGTGCCCAGGGCGAGCAGCACTCCGCTGAGCAGGGTGAGCAGCGCGACGGGGAGCAGCAGCCAGTCGGCGAACAGCTTCATCGCGCGGACGGCGGCCTCCGAGGCCGCCGGGGAGGCGGTGGTGACCCCGGTGACCGCGAGGGCGAGCAGGCCGAGCGTGAGCCCGAGCCGGCCCGCGGAGGAGACGACATGGACACTGAGTGCGGCCCGCCGGGCCGGGCGGTCGAGTTTCATACGGCCCACGGTGCCGGTCGGGCGCCGCGAGGTCGTCCGGCGGCGGGAGCGACCCGGCGTACCGAGGCGGGAGTACGGAACCCGGGGAAATGTACTCGCCCGGCCGCCCGCCCGTCCGGCACCCTCCCCGCATGACCACACCGCCGCCCTTCGTCCCCGGTCTCGAACTCTCCCGCCGCTTCTTCCACGAGGCCGTGCGCCCCCTGGTCGCGGAGGCCGCCCCTGGGGTCGCGTACTCCGCCGCCCGGCTCGGCAGCGGCTCGGAGGTGCTCGGGTTCGACACCGCCCGCTCCCGCGACCACGAATGGGGGCCCCGGCTGGAACTCTTCCTCCGGCCCGGGGACGTCGCCCGGCACGCCCCGGCGATCAGCGAACGGCTCGCCGCCGGGCTGCCCAGGACCTTCCTCGGCCACCCGACCCACCTGGTCCCCACCGACGAGGCGGGCATCCGCGTCATGGCCGCGACCGACGGCCCGGTCCGGCACGCGGTCGACATCACCGACCCCGGCACCTGGTTCACCGGGCGCCTCGGCTTCGACCCGGGCCGGGGCGTGACCCTCCGGGACCGGCTCTCCGCCCCGACGCAGCGGCTCGCCGAGGTGACCTCGGGCGACGTCTTCCACGACGGGCTCGGCGCCCTGACCACCGCCAGGGCCCGGCTCGACTGGTACCCGCACGACCTCTGGCTGTACGTACTGGCCTGCCAGTGGCGCCGCCTCTCCCAGGAGGAGGCCTTCGTGGGCCGCTGCGGCGAGGTGGGCGACGAACTCGGCGCCGCCGTCGTCGCCGCCCGCCTGGTCCGCGACCTGATGCGGCTGAGCCTGCTGATGGACCGCCGCTACCCGCCGTACGCCAAGTGGCTCGGCAGTGCCTTCGCCCGCGTCCCCGGCGCGGCCGGGCTCACCCCGGTGCTCCGCGCGGTCCTCGCCGCGACCGACCCGGACACCCGGGAACGGCACCTGGTCACGGCGTACGAGACCGTCGCGGCCGAGCACAACCGGCTCGGCCTCACCGACCCGGTGGACCCGGCCACCCGTCCCTACCACGGCAGGCCCTTCCGGGTGCTGCGCGCCGAACGGTTCGCCGACGCGCTCACCGCCCGGATCACCGACCCGGCCGTCCGGGCCCTGCCGCCGGCCGGTGCCGTCGACCAGTTCGCCGACAGCACCGAGGTCCTCACCCGGCCCGCGGCGGCCCGTGCGGTGACCCGTGCGGTGACCCGTGCGGTGACCCGTGCGGTGACCCGGCCGTACACGGGCTGAGCGGCCGCCTTCAGGCGCCCAGCACCGCCCGCAGCGACGGCTGGAGCCGGTCCTCGTGCGCGCGGACCATGTCGTCGCACAGCCGCCAGATCTCCTCGACGGGCAGCGCCGCCGCCGTCGCCGGGTCGGTCATCGCCGCGTGCCGGATGTGCCGCGGGTCGTCCTCCGTCGCCGCCCGCACCACCAGGTCGGTCGTGCTGAGGTAGGTCCGGTTCAGGGCCGCCAGCTGGGACGGCAGCGCACCGATCCGGGTGGGCTGCACACCGGCGGAGTCGACCAGACAGGGCACCTCGACCGCGCCGTGGGCGGGGAGGTTGTCGATCAGGCCGCGGTTGGGCACGTTGCCGTACACCGTGCGCGGGGTCCCGGTCACGATGCTGTGGACGATCTGCGGCGCGTACTCCATGGTGCCCTCGACGGTGAGCGGCGCCCCGCAGGCCAGCGCGTCCCGGGTCCGCTCGTACTCGGCCACGTTGTCGTCCACGATGCCGAGGTAGGCCCCGATGGGCAGCCGCAGCCGGTCGACCTCGCCGGGGTGGTGCAGGAACCACGGCACGTACTCGGAGGAGTGCTCGCTGGTCTCGGTCGGGTAGTGGCCCAGGCGCCGGTACATGTCGACCCGGACCCGTCGGCGCAACTGCTCGTCCTCGGCGACGAGCGCGTCGAGGCGGGGGTACAGGTCGCGGCCCTCGTGCTCCCAGCGCAGCACCCACGCCTGGTGGTTGACGCCCGCCGCGTGGTAGGTGACCTCCTCGTAGGGGACCCCGACCAGGTCGCACAGGCCCCGCATCGTCCAGTACACCGAGTGGCACAGGCCGACCACCCGGGTCAGGCCGGTCGCCTCGGCCAGGTACTGGACGTTCATCGCCATCGGGTTGGTGTAGTTGAGCAGCCAGGCGTCGGGGCACACCTCGGTGATGTCCTGGCCGAGCGCCTTCAGCAGCGGGAAGGTGCGCAGCGCGCGGAAGATGCCGCCGATGCCGAGGGTGTCGCCGATGGTCTGGCGCAGCCCGTAGCGGGCCGGCACCTCGAAGTCCGTGCGGGTGGCCTCGCCCATGCCGACCTGCACGATGTTGATGACGAAGTCGGCGTCCACCAGCGCCTCGCGGCGGTCGGCGTGCGCGGTGACCGTCGGACGGGCGCCGCGCTCGGCGGCGATGTACCGGGCCGCCGCCTCGGCCGTGGCCAGGCGCTCGGCGTCGATGTCGTGCAGCGAGATGTGCGCGGTCTTCAGCTCGTCGAACGCGAACAGGTCGGCGAGGAGTCCCTGGGTGAAGACGACACTGCCGGCCCCGATGAAGGTGATCTTGGGGGCGGCCGGGTGAGTGGTGCTCATGCGGAGTTCTTCCGTTCGCGGGCGGGGTTGTGGGAGGGGGCGGGGGTGCGGGAGGGGGTGAGGTCGCGGGCGGGGGTGAGGTCGCGGGAGACCTGGGCGAGGGCCTCGTCCCAGGTCGGCTGTGCGGTGGTGCCGCCGGGCGCCCGGGTGGACAGCGCGCCGCAGACGGCGGCCAGCCGGAGCGCCTCGGGCAGCGGCAGCCCGGCGAGCAGGCCGGCCACGAAACCGGCGTCGAAGCTGTCGCCGGCGCCCACCGTGTCCACCGGCCGGACCGGGAAGGCGGGGGCGCGGGTGACGGTGTGCCCGTCGTGGCAGAGCGCTCCCTCGGCGCCGTCCTTGACGACGGTCACGGGGCCGCGCCCGGCGAGCGCGGCGGCGGCTGCCACGAGGTCCTCGGCGCCGCCCAGCTTCCGGGCCTCGGCGGCGTTGGGCAGCAGGTAGTCGGTGTGCGGGAGGACGGCGGCGAGGCCCGGCGGGTCCCAGTGGCCGGCCGGGTCGTCGTTGGTGTCGAGGGAGGTCGTCGCGCCGTGGGCGCGCGCCGTGCGCATCAGGCCGGGCAGCCCGGCGGCGAGGTGGGGCAGCAGGAAGTAGGAGGCGAAGTGGACGTGCCGGGCGGCGGGCAGCAGTTCGGCCGGGACGTCGGCCGGGGTGGTGGCGCGCAGGGTGCCCGGCGCGGTGACGATGGCCCGGTCGGACTCCGCCCCGTCCCGGGTCAGGACGACGGTGAGCGGGGTCGGCAGCTCCGGGTCGGTGCGCAGACCCCGGGTGTCCACCCCGCGCGCGGTGAGGGTGTCCCGTACGTAGCGTCCGGCGTCGTCGTCGCCGACCCGGCCGGCGAACGCGACCCGCAGACCGAGGCGGGCCGCCCCGCAGGCCATGATCGCGGCCGAGCCGCCGAGGGTGAGGGCGCCGCCGGGCACGAGCTGTTCGTGCTGGCCGAAGGCGAGCGGGGCGTCGAGGGGACCGAGGACGACATCGGGGTTGGCGTCCCCGACGACGAGCAGGTCGAAGGTGTGCGGCATGGGCCTTTCCCTGGGAGTCACTGGCCTTTGAGGCCGCTGGAGGTGATGGACTGGACGAAGGTCTTCTGCGCGCCGAGGAAGGCGAGCAGCACGGGCAGCACGGTGAGCACGTTGCCGGCCATCACCGCGGACCACCTGGTGTGGTGCTGCCCCTGGAAGGTGGTCAGCCCCAGTTGCAGCGTGTACTGCGTGTCGTGGTTGATGGCGATCAGCGGCCAGGTCAGGTCGTTCCAGGTGGTCAGGAAGGTCAGGACGGCCACCGTGCTCAGCGCCGGCCGGGACAGCGGCAGCACGATGCGGAACAGCACCCGCAGCCGCGAACACCCGTCGATCCAGGCGGCCTCCTCCAGTTCCCGGGGCAGCGAGAGGAAGAACTGCCGCAGCAGGAACACCGCGAACGGGGTGACCAGCGACGGCACGATGAGCGCGCCGAGGGTGTCGATCAGACCCAGCTTCCTCATCACCAGGAACGTCGGGATCATGGTCAGCTGGAACGGCACGGCCATCGTGGCCAGCATCAGCCCCAGCAGCACCCGCGAGCCGGCGAACCGCATCCGGGCGAAGGCGTACCCGGCGAGCGCGCCGAACAGCAGGTTGGCGGCGACGGTGACGGCGGAGACGATCACCGAGTTGGCGAACCAGCGCGGGAACATCGCGTTGCCCAGTACGTAGCGGTAGCCGCCGAGGTCGACGCCGGAGGGCCACAGCGCGGGCGGGAAGCGGTTGATCTCCGCGTCGCTCATCACGGAGCTGAGCAGCAGCCACACCAGCGGCACCGCGAAGGTCAGCGCGAGCGGCGCCAGCAGCAGGTGCCAGGGGCTGAACGGCAGCCGCCGGCGGCGCCGTACGGAACCGGCGGACCGGGCCGGGCGGGCGGGGACGGTGTCGGGCCGGGCCGAGGTGGTCGCCGTCATGGACGGGCCCCTTCCGGACGGTGGCGCTCACGGCGCCGGGCGAGGCGTACGGCCCCGGCGGCGAGGCCCAGGGCGACGGCGAGGACGTAGGCGGCCGACGCGCCGTAGCCGGCGGTGGCGTTCTTGAACGCCTGCTCCCAGATGAAGTAGACGATCACGGTGGTGGAACCCAGCGGCCCGCCCTTGGTGGTGACGTACACCAGGTCGAACACCTGGAGGGACTGGATGGTCTGCCACAGCACCAGGAAGACGGTGACCGGGGTGAGCGTGGGCAGGGTGACGTGGCGCAGCAGGTGCAGCCGGCCGGCGCCGTCCAGGCGGGCCGCCTCGACCAGGGACTGCGGGACGTCCTGGAGGGCGGCCAGGTAGACCACGACGCAGAAACCGGTGCCGCTCCACAGGGTGATCGCCACCAGCACCGGCAGGGCCTGCCCGGGATCGGTGAGGAACCCCTGCGGGGAGACGCCGAGTTGGTGCAGGACGGAGTTGGCGGCGCCGAACTCCGGGTCCAGGATGAAGGAGAACAGCACGCCCTGCGCGGTCGCCGACAGCACGAACGGTACGAAGATCAGGGTGCGGTAGAGGCCGACGAGCCGGATGCGGCGGTTCAGCACCAGCGCGAGCAGCAGGCCGCCGAGCAGGCTCAGCGGCACGTACAGCACCGTGTAGAGCAGGGTGTTGCGCACCGCCTGGCCGAAGTGCGGGTCCTGGGCGAGGGCGCGGTAGTTGTCCACGCCGACCCAGCGGCTGGGCGTGACCAGGTCACTGGCCTGGAAGGACAGCAGCAGCGACCAGACGACCGGGACGACGCCGAGGCCCAGGACGATCAGGACCGCGGGGGAGACGTAGGCCCAGGCGGTGGCCGTCTCGGCGCGGCGCTTGCGGACCAGGGCCCGGCGCCGGTCGTCCGGCGGGTGCGCGAGGGTGATGGCTCGGGGCAGTCGCTCCATGGCGTGGTGGCTCCTCAACGCGGTATGAGCAGGGCGGCGTCGGCTTCGTCGGCGCAGGACCGCAGGGCGGCCCCGGGACCGCTGCGGCCGAGCAGCACGGAGACGACGGCCCGGCCGAGCGCCTGCGAGACCTCCGGGTAGGCCGGGTGGACGGGACGGACGCGCGCGCTGTCCAGCGCCTCGGTGAACACCGACAGTCCCTCGGTCTCCTCGACCTCGCGCCGCCAGGCCGGCTGGGCCTCGGTGCGGCGGCTGAGCGGGAGGCTGCCGGCACCGACGGCCCAGCGGACGTCCTGGGCGGGTTGGGTGAGCCAGGTGACGAAGGTGCGGGCGGCCCGGGAACGGGCGGCGCCGTTGTCGAACAGGGTCCAGGTGTCGGGGCCGGAGATGGTGACCGGTCTGCCGCTGAAGCTGGGCAGCGGGACGATGTGGTGGTCGATCCCCGCCTGCCGGATGTCGGGCAGTTGCCAGGGACCGGTGACCACCATGCCCATCCGGCCGGACTGGAAGACCTGGTACATCTGCTCGCTGCCGGGCTTGGGGTCGACGTACACGCTCCGGTCGCGGGCCAGGCCGGCCACCACCTCCAGGGCACGGACCCCGCTGTCGGCGAAGCCGATGCCCTTGCCGCTGTCGTCGACGACGTCGCCGCCGAGGTCCCAGATCATCGGCCACAGCCGCCAGACGGTGTCCTCGTCGCCGGTGCCGGGCCAGCCGGTGCCGAACCGGCCCGCGGCCCGGTCGGTCAGCCGCCGCGCGGTCTCGGTGAAGTCCGCCCAGGTCCAGCCGGCCTCGGGCAGGCCCACGCCCGCCTCGCGGAACAGCCGCTTGTTGCAGACGACGGCGAGCGCGTCGAGCACGGCGGGCGCCGCCCTGACCCGGCCGTTGACGGTGACGGCGTCCCGGGCGGCGGCCCAGTAGTTCTTCCACGGCAGGGGACCGGAGTCCACCGTGTCGGTGAGGTCGACGACCTGCGGGCCGCGGGCGACCCGGGCCAGGTCCGAGCCGAAGACATAGGCGATGTCGGGGTAGGAGCCGGCGGCGAGGGCGGCGGTCACCTTCTGCAGCATCACGTCCGACAGCACCCCGCCGCCCAGGCCGACCCGGATCTTCGGGTGCTCGCGCTCGAAGTCGGCGACGAGTTTCCGCAGAACCTGCTTGGCCGTGTCGGCCTGGCCGTGCCACACCTCGATGGTGACCGTGCCGTCGGCGGCGACCCCGTCGTCCGTCCCGGCCCCGCACCCGGAGACGGCCGCTCCGGCGGCCCCGGCGAGCAGGGCGCCCCCGCCGGCCCGCAGCACCCCGCGGCGCGAGGGCCGAACGCCGCGTCGGACCGCGTCCATCTGTACCTCCAGGCAGGTGCTTGTCGCTCGGCGGGGCGCGGCGGTCGGCAGCCGCGCCCCGGTGTCAGGCGCTGAGGGGGGGAGTGACGGTGTCAGGGAGGAGGGATCCGCTGACGGCTCATGGCACGAGCTCCCGGTCTGGTGGGCACGACCCCGCCTCGGACACCGTGGGCGGTCCTGGCGACTCGGGCCGGACTCCTGGCGCGGGGCCAGCTACCGGCTGGGCGTACCTCTGGCGCCGGCCGGTCTGACGACGTCGGCGCTGACCGGGAGTAAATCGACCGGATCCCGACCGTGTCAAGGGTCCGAAACGCCTGAGTTGGTGATCGGGGCTGATCGGAAGGGCGTAGTTGCAAGCAGATTCGAGCACGCTGTCGGGCTCGGAGCATACGAAATGCCCCCGGAGGCGGGTGGGGCCTCCGGGGGCATTCCGTGCCGGACGGGTCACGTCATGGGATCACCGCGTCATCAGGGAACGATCTTCAGCAGCAGGTTCGGCGAGCCGGTGCCCGCGCTGGTGACCTTGCCGGTCGTCGCGCCGCTCGTCAGGGCCGAGGAGACCTGCGCGGGGGTGGCGGAGGTGTGGCCCGCCAGGTAGACCGCGGCGGCGCCCGCCACGTGCGGCGTGGCCATGGACGTACCGGAGATGGTGTTGGTCGCCGTGTCGCTGGTGTACCAGCCGGCCGTGATGGAGGAGCCGGGCGCGAAGATGTCCAGCACGGAACCGTAGTTGGAGTAGCTGGCCCGGGCGTCCGTGCTGGTGGTGGCGCCGACGGTGATGGCCTCGGTGACCCGGGCGGGGGAGTACGAGGAGGCGTTGGCGGCGCTGTTGCCCGCGGCGATCGCGTAGGTGACGCCGCTGGCGATGGAGTTGCGGACGGCCGTGTCCAGGGTGGTGGAGGCACTGCCGCCGAGCGACAAGTTGGCGACCGAGGGGCCCGAGTGGTTGGCGGTCACCCAGTCGATGCCCGCGATGACACCGGCCGTGGTGCCCGAACCGCTGTTGTTAAGCACGCGGACCGCGACGATCTTCGCCTTCTTGGCGACGCCGTAGGTGCTGCCCGCGATCGTGGTGGCCACGTGCGTGCCGTGGCCGTTGCCGTCGGAGGCGGTGGTGTCGCCGTCGACGGCGTCGTAACCGTAGGAGGCGCGGCCGCTGATGTCGCTGTGGGTGATGCGGACGCCGGTGTCGATGACGTACGCCGTCACGCCGCTGCCCGCGGTGTCCGGGTAGGTGTACGTGCCGGAGAGCGGCAGGGAGGTCTGGTCGACGCGGTCCAGGCCCCACGGGGCGTCGGACTGCGTGGTGTCGGCGAGTGTGACGCGCTGGTCCTGCTCGACGGAGGCGACGGCCGGGTCGGCGGCGAGGCGCTCGGCCTCGGTGGCGGAGAGGGTCGCGGTGTAGCCGTTCAGCGCGCTTTTGAACGTCTTCTTCACCGTGCCGCCGTACTCCTCGACGACGTCCTTGCCGGCCGCCGAGGACGCCTTGAGCCCGCTGTCCTTCTTGAGCGTGACGATGTAGCTGTCCTTGACCGCAGTGGGGGAGCCGGCCGCGAGGACGGTGCCCTCGGCCGGGGCGGCCTGGGCGGGTATCGCGGTGAGCCCGCCGGTCAGGGCGGCGGCCACGACGCCGACGGTCGCGGCGAACTTGAGTCTCTTGCTCCGCAGTTGTGCCATGACGAGGGAGTCCTCCTCTGGGCGGCGTGCGCCCGGGGTGGGGCGCGCGTCTGTGGGGGGTGTGCGCGGGATCGCGCACACGACCCGGGGAGCGTCGCGTTCCGCTCCGGGCCGGGGTACAGCCTTGACCAACCACCGGTGTCCGACAAGGGAGTTGAACACCTGTCAACGAATCTGTCATGAGCACGAAATATGTCAAGGTCGCCGGAAGGACGAGGAGAGCAGGTGAAGACGGGGCGGGCGCGGTCGCGCCCGGCGGCACCGACCGGGTGCGCCGTGCCGTGCCGCTCCGGAAACACCTGGTGAACAGGTGCACCACGAAGTGATAACGGCAGGCAACCGTTCGTACGCGCATCCGGTCTGGTCCCTCATGAAGATCTCTTTCCTCCTGCACAACGCCTACGGGATCGGAGGCACGATCACCACGACGTTCAACCTGGCCCAGGCCCTGGCCGAGCGGCACACCGTGGAGATCGTGTCCGTGCTGCGGCACCGGGAGCGCCCCAACTTCACCCTGGATCCCCGGGTGTCGCTGAGACCCCTGGTGGACCTGCGGCAGGAGAAAGAGCATCCGCAGCACCTGCGGCCGGCGAAGGTCTTCCCGGCCGCCGAGTACCGCCACCACCAGTACAGCGAGCTGACCGACGAGCGGATCGGCGCGTGCCTGGCGGACATCGACGCCGACGTCGTCGTCGGCACCCGCCCCGGACTCAACGTCCACCTCGCGCTCCAGGCACCCGGGCACGTCGCCCGCGTCGGACAGGAACACCTCACCCTGGACAACCACCCCTCCCGGCTGCGCACCGCGCTGCGCCGCGCCTACCGCCGGCTCGACGTGCTCACCACGGTCACGGAGGCGGACGCCGCCGCCTACCGGCGCAAGATGCGGCTGCCCGGCGTCCGGGTCGAGGCCCTGCCCAACAGCGTCCCCGACCCCGTGCTGCCGCCCGCGGACGGCGGCGCCAAGCTGGTCGTCGCGGCCGGCCGGCTGGTCCCGGTCAAGCGGTACGACCTGCTGATCGAGGCGTTCGCCCGGGTCGCCGCCGAACACCCCGACTGGTCCCTGCGCATCTACGGCAAGGGCGAGGAGCACGACCGGCTGCGCGCGCTGATCGAACGGCTCGGCCTGACGGCCAACGTCTTCCTGATGGGCGCCGCCGCTCCCATGGAGGCCGAGTGGGTCAAGGGCTCGATCGGGGCCGCCGCCTCCAACTTCGAGCCCTTCGGCATGACCATCGTGGAGGCCATGCGGTGCGGGCTGCCGGTGGTCAGCACCGACTGCCCCTACGGTCCCGGAGAGATCATCCAGGACGGTGTCGACGGCCGGCTGGTCCCCGTCGGCGACCCCGCGGCCTTCGGTGAGGCGCTCCTCGAACTGGTCCGGGACGACGAGCGCCGCCGCCGGATGGGCCGGGCGGCGCTGGAGAACGCGCGGCGGTTCGCCCCGGACCCCGTGGTACGCCACGCCGAGCGCCTGTTCGAGGAGGCGTGCGCGGCCCGGCGCTCCGGACGGCCCGTCACCCAGGGCCGCGACCCGGTGCGCCAGGTGCTGATCGGGCAGGGCTACGCGGCACGGGACGCCGTGCACGCCACGGGCAGCAGCGCGCTGCACACGATACGAAGGGGACGGCGATGACCACGGAGCGCCTCACGGAGCGCCTCACGGAGCGAGGCACGGGGCACGGCGCGGAGCGCGCCACAGGACACGGCACGGAGCGCGGCACGGAACCGCGCGTCGGCTGCACGGTGGAGGCGGACGGCCGGATCACCTTCGGCCTGCGCCTTCCCCCGGCCGCGTCGGACGCACGGCTGCTGATCCGGCTGCGGCCCAAGAAGGGGAAGCCGGACGAGGGGCAGCCCGGGGAGACTCACCACTCCCTCGCCCTCGACGCGACGGAGGACGGCCACCACACCGCCGTACTGCCGACCGGGACGGCGCTGGCGGAGGGCCGGTGGGACGTGTACCTGCTCGACGGACCGGACGGCGAACGGCGCCGCCTGCGCCCCGGCCTGCGCGACCTGCGCGCCCTCGTGGACGGCCACACCCGCGACCGCCGCGCGCCGGTGGCGGTCCGGATCCCGTACGTCACCAAGGACGGGTTCCTGGCGGTACGGGCCTGGCTGCGCGACGCCCACGCGGAGACCGCCGGCATCACGGCCGCCGAGGGAGCGCTCACGGTCGGGGCCCGGCTGCACGGCGCGGTGTTCGGGGAGGGGGCCGCCGTACGGCTGCGGCTGCGCGGCACCCGCACCGAACGGTCCGTCGAACCCCGGCTCGCCGACGACCGCCAGAACTTCTCCTTCACGGTCGCCCTCGCGGACCTGGTCGCCGGCACCGGCACGGAGACGGACACCGGGACCGGCTCCGGGCAGCGCGTCTGGGACGTCTTCGTCCGGCCCGCCCGGTCCGCACCGCCGGTCCGAGTGGCCCGCCTCCTGGACGACATCGCCGACCGCAAGGACATCCACGTCCAGCCCGCGGTCCCCGTCGGCGAAACGGTCGTACGCCCCTATTACACCGTCGACAACGACCTGGCCGTGGCGGTCACACCGGCGGGCTGACGGTGCCGCTCGTGCCCTGGGCCCGCAGCCGCTCCGTTTCCTCGCCGGTCAGCTTCCGCTCCGCGCCGCAGTACGTGCACTGGGTCGTGTACTTCGTCGACACCGGGAACAGCGGCACGAAGAAGAGGGTGAACTTGGTGACCCGCTTGCGGAGCGTGTGGGCGGCGGGGTTGCCGCAGTGGCCGCACACCAGCGTCAGTACCGCCAGCTGGTAGAGGTACCCCTTGGTGCCAAAAATGATCATGACGGTCCTTCCCCGTGCGGTTCCTGCCGCCAGGGTGCCAGACGACGCCGGGGCGTGCCCCCGTCAGCGGGGCTGCGCCGGGGTGGGGGCGGCACTCCAGTCCGGCGGTTCGGTGGGGCCGGCCGTTTCCGCGGGCCGGAACAGGCCCGGGCAGTCGTCACTGGAGCGGCCCGCCGGCAGGCCGCCGGGCCGCTCCACGGCCACCAGCGCCGTCCCCAGCTCCGGGTCCTGGCTCAGTCGTGCGGCGGCGGCCGTGCAGGCCAGCTGGGCGACGGCCGTGTCGCTCAGCGCCGTGGCCCCGGCCGGCAGCCCGATGGCGACCGTCGCCCCGTCGGTCCGGACGGCCGGCATCGCGACCGCCCGCGGCAGTTCGGTCGTGAGGCCCAGTGCGCGTTCCTCGCTGTCCGGGCCCTGGAACAGCAGCGACACGGCGCTCGCGGGATCGGCGGGGACGGCCGCCGTACGGATGACGGGCACCAGAGTCCCGTTCCTCACGAAGTACAGCGGCACCGCGGCGGCGGAGGTCTCCGGCACCGGGGTCGTCGGCCGGGTCGCGGCGGTCACCGGCTTCCGGACCCCGCTCGCGGGCGCCCCCGCCTCGATCACCCCGGTCGCGGGGATGCCGCAGGCGGTGAGCGGACAGGCGGCACCGAGCAGGACGGACAGCAGGGGCAGCGCGCGGCGGACCGGCCGGGAGGGGCGGGACACCGGCTGACTCGGGGCGGGGTTCATGGCCGACCTCTTTCTCCCGGCCGGTCACGGCCGGATCTCCTCTTCCCGGCTTTCCTCGTCCCGCCGTTCACGGCCGGATCTGTTTCTCCGGGCCGGTCGCCGGCCTCGGTGCGCCGTCCTGCCGCAGCGGGAGGACGACCGTGAAGACGGCGCCGCCGTCCGGATGGTTGGCGGCCCGTACGGTGCCGCCGTGCAGGCGTGCGTTCTCCGCGGTGATCGCCAGCCCGAGCCCGCTGCCCTCGCTGCGGGACCGCGCGTTGTCCGACTTGTAGAACCGGTCGAAGACGTGCGGAAGCACGGTGCCGTCGATGCCCTCCCCGCCGTCCCTGACCTCGATGACCGCGGACCGGCCGCCCTCGCCGCGCAGCCGCACCCGGACCGGCGGCCCGCCGTGCCGCAGGGCGTTGGCGACGAGGTTGGCGACGATCACGTCGAGGCGGCGCGGATCGACCCGGCCGCGCAGCGCCCCGGGCTCCGGCAGTTCGGTCCCCACCGCCTCCTGCCAGCCGCGGGCGGACAGGGTGCGCCGCACCGACTCGGCGAGGTCGATCTCGTCCAGGTGCAGGTCGGCGGCGCCCGCGTCGAACCGGGAGATTTCCATCAAGTCGTTCACCAGACCGGTCAGTTTCGTCGTCTCCTCGCTGATCAGCCGTACGGCCATGGCGGTGTCGTCGTCGAGGCGGACCGCGTCCTCGTCCAGTACGTCGGTCACCGCCGACATCGCGGCCAGCGGTGTGCGCAGCTCGTGCGAGACGTCCGCGGCGAACCGCCGGGCCCCGGCCTCCATGCGCCGCAACTCGGCCACCGACTCCTCCAGCGCGGCGGCGGTCTCGTTGAAACTGTGCGACAGGTCGGCGAGTTCGTCGGAGCCGCGGACGGCGAGCCGGGTGTCCAGCCGGCCCTGCGCGATGCTGCGGGTCGCCCGCCGCAGCTCCCGCACCGGCCGCAGCACCCCGCGCGCGGCCAGCAGGGCGAGTACGACGGCCAGGGCGAGCGCGACCACAGTGGCCCGTTCGATGGCGCTGACCAGGGCCTCCACGTACCCCTGTTCCTCCTGCTGCGACACGGTCAGGTACAGCTCCAGGCCGGACCTCTCCCTGGCGGCGTGCCGCGGTGCGGCGTAGATGACGGGCATGCCGACGACCAGTGAGGAGCGGCCGTCCCGGGACACCCGCTGGAACACCGTGGCGGGCCGGGAGCCCACGGCCGCACGCATCGCCGGGGACAGCTCCTCGAACGCGTCCCCGGGCGAGGAGGTGGCGCTCAGCTCCCGGTAGGCGGCCAGCACCCGCCAGTTGTCCGCGCGCCCGCCGCGCGCCACGTCCGCGGCGAGCGAGGCGAGGTCCGGCCGGGCGGGCGGGAACGGGTAGTTGGGCGCGAGCGCGTCGACCCGTTCCCGGAAGTCCTCGATCACCGTGTCCTGGCTCTGCTGGAGCACGCCGGTCCGCGCCTCGCGGAAGGTCAGCGCGCCGGTGGTCAGCGTGGCCGCGGCGGCGACGACGGCGAAGGCCACCACCAGCCGCACCCGCAGCCCGCCCAGCGGCCGGGGCAGCCGCCGGACGCGCGCCGCGGCGGTCACCGGGACCCCCACCGGGACCCGAAGCGGTAGCCGAAGCCGCGCACGGTCTGGACGTACCGCGGCCGGTCCGAGGTCTCACCGAGCTTCGCGCGCAGCCGCTTGACGCAGGCGTCCACCAGCCGGGCGTCACCGTGGTAGCTGTGCTCCCACACGGCCTCCAGCAGCTGCTGGCGGCTGAAGACCTGGCCGGGGGCGGCGGACAGGGTGAGCAGCAGGCGCAGTTCGGAGGGGCCCAGGGGGACGGGCTCGCCCTGGTGGGTGACGGTCAGTGCGGCCCGGTCCAGGACGAGGTCGCCGTGGTGCTCGGCGGCCGGCGGGCCGTACGCGGCGGGCGGGCCGCCCACACGGCGCAGCACGGCGCGGATACGGGCGTCCAGCACCCGGGCGCGGACCGGTTTGACCACGTAGTCGTCGGCTCCGGCCTCCAGCCCGACGACCACGTCGGCGTCGTCACCGCGGGCGGTGGCCATGATGATCGGTATCTGGTCCCGGTCGCGGATGCGGCGGCACACCTCCAGGCCGGACATGCCGGGCAGCATCAGGTCCAGGACCACCGCGTCGGGCCGGAACGACCGCACCTGTTCCAGCCCGTCCTCACCCGTCGGGGCGGCGGCCACCTCGTGTCCCTGGCGCCGCAGGGCGAGCCGCAGGCCCTCCCGCACGGCGCGGTCGTCTTCGATGATCAGGACGCGTGGCATGGGGCTCAGTATGCGTAAGTGAGGGACTGGGCCGTTCCGGTGGGGGCGGCTGTTACAGAGCGGTCCAAAAGCGGTCCCCGGGCCATCACACAGCCCACGCATGCTGAAGGATCATGAACGCACACCGAACGACACCCCTTCCGTCCGTCGCGCGACCCGTGACCGGGCGCTCGCGCCATGCCCGCGGACGCGGCCGAAAACCGAGGAGACTCTGGGCGGGGCTCGCGGCGGCCGTCGTGCTGTCGGTCCTCGGTGTGCTGGTCGTGCGGGGGCTGACCGGCTCGTCCGGCGGTTCCGACGGCACGGCCGGGGCGGCACCGGTCGCGACGATGGAGGAGGAGCCGTCCGCCGCGGAGGCCACGGAGGAGGCCACGGAGGAGGCCACCGACGAGGCCACCGTGAAGGCCTCGGAGAAGAAGGAGCGGCTCTCGATCCCGGCCACGGGACCCGGAACGTTCACCACGGCCGGCGGAGAGAGCGAGCCCGTCGGCGGTGACCAGCGGTTGCTGACCTACCGGGTCCAGGTCGAGGACGGCATCGGACGGCCGGCGGACGCGGTCGCCGCCGAGGTCGAGAAGATACTCGCCGACCCGCGCGGCTGGACGGCCGACGGCAAGGTGGGGTTCCGGAGGGTGTCCGGCGACAGTTCCGACTTCCGGGTACGGCTCGCCACCGCGGCCACGGTCGACGACATCTGCGGCCAGTACGGACTGGACACCGGCGGCGAGGTCAACTGCCGAGTGGGCCAGGACGTCATGGTCAACCTCAAACGGTGGGAACTGGCCACGAAGTACTACGCGGACGACGTGCCCTCGTACCGCGCCCTGATCATCAACCACGAGGTCGGCCACTTCCTCGGCCACGGCCACGAGACCTGTCCCGGCGAAGGACAGCTCGCCCCGGCGATGATGCAGCAGATCAAGGGACTGCACGGCTGCAGGACCAACGTCTGGCCCTACGACAGCGAGGGCCGGCGCATCACCGGGCCGAGCGTCCCGTGACCCGCCCGTCAGGGCCGATGTCAGTGCCTGGATCTACGGTTCGGTCAGTGGGGTCCGCGGACACGCCTCGGGCCCTGGCCTGGGGAGAGGTCTGCCATGTCGAAGACGTACCTGGAGCTGTCACAGGACGGCGGGGGAGCGCACAAGTTCTACGAGGTGACGGTCGAGGGGACGGTCGTCACCGTGTCCTACGGGCGGATCGGCGCCGCCGGGCAGACCCAGACGTCGACGTTCCCCACGGCCGAGAAGGCACAGGCCGCGGCCGCGAAGAAGATAGGCGAGAAGGTGCGCAAGGGGTACGCCCCGGCGGTGCGGGGGCAGCGCGCGCCGCGGCCGGTCACCCGCCGGCAGATCACCTCTGCGCCGTCCACGGTGCGTTCGGTCGCCCCGGTGCTGTGGCGCTTCCGGACGGGCTCCGCGGCCTTCGGCATCCACATCGACGAGGAGCACTGCTGGGTGGGCAACCAGGCCGGTGACGTCTACACCCTGGCGCACGGCGGTGAGGTCCTCTCCCACTACCGGCTGCCCGACGGCGTCAAGTGCCTGGTCGCCGACGACTTCTGGATCTACGCCGGCTGCGACGACGGCCGGGTCTACGACCTGTCGTCCAAACTGCCCTTCGCGGCCTACGACATCGCGGCCGACGTCGACATCTTCTGGCTCGACATCCACGAGGGCGTGCTGAACGTCGCGGACCGCGCCGGCCGGCTCACTGTCATCGACCACGAGGACGAGCACCAGTGGGCACGCGGCGGCCACGGCGAGCACGCCTGGATGGTCCGCGCCGACGACCGCGCCGTGTACCACGGTGACAGCGGCGGCGTGACGGCCCACGCCCCGGACGGCCGCGCCGAGTTGTGGCACACGCGGACCCGGGGCGCGGTGCTCTTCGGCTGGCAGGAGGACGACGCGGTGTACGCCGGTACGGCCGACCGCGTCGTCCACCGGCTGTCGAAGGAGACCGGCGGCATCGAGGCGACGTACCGCTGCGACAGTTCCGTGTACTCGTGCGCCACCTCGCCCGGCGGGCGGTTCGTGTTCGCCGGGGACGCCGCCTCCTCGGTGTACTGCTTCGACCGGGACGGCACCCGGCTGTGGAAGCTCGGTACGGGCGGCGGCTCGGCGCTGTCGATGCAGTACCGCGACGAGCGGCTCTACCTGGTGACCACGGACGGGTCCCTGGTGTGCGT
Organism: Streptomyces sp. NPDC090994; assembly: GCF_044768905.1. Taxonomy (NCBI): domain Bacteria; kingdom Bacillati; phylum Actinomycetota; class Actinomycetes; order Kitasatosporales; family Streptomycetaceae; genus Streptomyces; species Streptomyces sp. NPDC090994. The sequence goes on along the minus strand of NZ_JBIVWS010000002.1, from coordinate 274,283 downwards.
GGACGCGAGCGAGGCGGCGGTGACGGCCGCCCAGCAGGGTTCGGTGCCGGTCGCCCGGGACGTCAAGCTCGCCGCGGCGCTGCCGACGTACGCGGCGGCGACGGCGGCCGAGTCGGTGACCACGGTCGCCGCGGCCCCGGCCGGGTCGGTGGTCGTGGAGTGCGTGCGCGACGGCGGCCGGACGCGGATCCACGTGGTGTCGGACGGCTACGACTCGTCGTGGAACGTGCAGTTCCCGAGGGCGATCAGGGAACCGGGCGCCCGGTACGTCGTCGACGCGGTGCACGCCGCCGCGGGCGGGTTCTACCGGGTCCGCGGCGACATCAGGAGGCTCGTGTGACGGGCCCGGCCGGGTGGTGACGGACCTGGCCGGGTGGTGACGGACCTGGCCGGGTGGTGACGGACCTGGCCGGGTGGTGACGGACCTGGCCGGGTGGTGACGGACCTGGCCGGGCGGTGCCTTGCCGGGCGGTGACCTGCCCTCTCAGGCGGTGACCTGCCCTTTCAGGCGCCGAGTTGCCCTTTCAGGCGATGGACGCCGAGATGACGGCGGAGACCGCGAGGTTGCAGGAGGCCGTGACCCAGACCGCCGGGTGCGGCTCCGGCTCGACCAGCGTCGCGCCCAGCCGCCCGGGCGTGATCAGGTCCACCACCAGGAACGCCACGGCCATCATCACCAGCCCCAGCAGCCCGAACAGCGCGGTGGACACCAGCCCTTTGCCGAAGTCCTCGTACGTCGTCCAGATCGACGTGAACACGATCGCGCCGATGCCCAGCAGCGCCGAGCTGAGCACCGTGGCGGCGTTGCGGTTGCGCTGCTCCCAGATCTGCCGGCCGAGCTTTCCGGGCGTCAGCACGTCGACCAGGACGATGCCGAGGACCAGCAGGACCAGACCGAGGGCGCCGTAGGCGGTGGCCCGGCCGAGTCCGTTGACGATGTCGCTCATGGGTGTGCCGGCTCCGTAGGTTGAGAGATGTCCATGCAAAGAGATGCAAAATGTAGCGCACCTGTTCGGGCCTGCCGAGGGCAGGTGAGAGCGGAAGGGGAAACGACGGGCACCGGCAATCTCCCTGCGCGCAACCGAACTTGAACCGTTCGTTCTCTTCAACAGTTCAGGTTTGGGGCGTAGGTTCACCGCCATGACCGCCTCCCGGCCCCCGACCACCGCCGAGGAACTGCGCGGCGCCGGCCTGCGGGTGACGGCCGCTCGCGTCGCGCTGCTCGAAACGGTCCGCCGCGGCGACCACCTCGACGTCGAGGCGATCACCGCCGGAGTGCGCGACCGTGTGGGCCACATCTCCGTACCGGCCGTGTACGAAGCACTGCACGCGCTCACCAGGGCCGGACTGGTCCGCCGCGTCGAACCGGCCGGCAGCCCGGCCCGCTTCGAGGGGCGGGTCGGCGACAACCACCACCACGTGGTGTGCCGTGCGTGCGGCGCGGTCGCCGACGTGGACTGCGCGGTCGGCCACGCACCCTGTCTGACCGCCTCCGACGACCACGGATTCACGGTCGACGAGGCCGAGGTCACCTACTGGGGCCTGTGCCCCGCCTGTTCCTCTCACCAGTGATTCCTGAGCACCGAGATCCATGCCCGGAAGGACTCCCATGACCGAGAACCACGACGCGATCGTCACCGACCCGAAGGCCGAGGGCGAGGGCGGCTGCCCGGTCGCGCACGGGCGCGCCGCCCACCCGACGCAGGGCGGCGGGAACCGCCAGTGGTGGCCGGAGCGGCTCAATGTGAAGATCCTCGCGAAGAACCCCGCGGTGTCCAACCCGCTCGACCCGGACTTCGACTACGCCGAGGCGTTCCAGAGCCTGGACCTGCCGGCCGTCAAACGGGACATCGCCGACGTACTGACCACCTCGCAGGACTGGTGGCCCGCCGACTTCGGCCACTACGGCCCGTTCATCGTCCGGATGGCCTGGCACAGCGCGGGCACCTACCGGATCAGCGACGGCCGCGGCGGCGCCGGCGCCGGCCAGCAGCGCTTCGCCCCCCTCAACAGCTGGCCGGACAACGCCAACCTGGACAAGGCCCGCCGCCTGCTGTGGCCGGTGAAGAAGAAGTACGGCCAGAGCCTGTCCTGGGCCGACCTGCTGATCCTCGCGGGCAACGTCGCCCTGGAGTCGATGGGCGTCAAGACCTTCGGCTTCGGCGGCGGACGCGAGGACGTCTGGGAGCCCGAGGAGGACGTGTACTGGGGCCCCGAGACCACCTGGCTCGACGACCGGCGCTACACCGGCGACCGCGAGCTGGAGAACCCGCTCGGCGCCGTCCAGATGGGCCTGATCTACGTCAACCCCGAAGGCCCCAACGGCACCCCGGACCCGCTGGCCGCGGCGCGCGACATCCGTGAGACGTTCGGCCGGATGGCGATGAACGACGAGGAGACCGTCGCCCTGATCGCCGGCGGCCACACCTTCGGCAAGACCCACGGCGCCGGGCCGGCGGACGCCGTCGGCGCCGACCCCGAGGCCGCCTCCATGGAGGAACAGGGCCTGGGCTGGCGCAGCACCTACGGCACCGGCAAGGGCGCGGACGCCATCACCTCCGGCCTGGAGGTCACCTGGACCTCGATGCCCACCCAGTGGGGCAACGGCTTCTTCGACAACCTCTTCGGCTACGAGTGGGAACTGACCCGGAGCCCGGCCGGAGCCCACCAGTGGAAGCCGAAGGACGGCGCGGGCGAGGGCACGGTCCCGCACGCCCACGACGCCACCAAGAAGATCGCGCCGAACATGCTCACCACCGACCTGGCGCTCCGCTTCGACCCGGTCTACGAGCCGATCTCCCGCCGCTTCCACGAGAACCCCGAGGAGTTCCAGGCCGCCTTCGCCCGCGCCTGGTACAAGCTGACCCACCGTGACATGGGCCCGAAGTCGCTCTTCCTCGGCCCCGAGGTCCCGGAGGAGACGCTGCTGTGGCAGGACCCGCTGCCGGAGGCCGAGGGCGAGCCGATCGGCGCCGCCGACGTCGAGGTCCTCAAGGCCAAGCTGCTCGACTCCGGCCTGACCGTCTCCGACCTGGTCTTCACCGCCTGGGCGTCGGCGTCCACCTTCCGCGGCAGCGACAAGCGCGGCGGCGCCAACGGCGCCCGCATCCGCCTGGAGCCGCAGCGCACCTGGGAGGTCAACGAGCCCGGCCGGCTCGCCACCGTGCTGAGCACCCTGGAGAGCGTCCAGCGGGACTTCAACGCGGGCAGCACCCGGCAGGTGTCGCTGGCCGACCTGATCGTCCTCGGCGGCTCGGCCGCCGTCGAACGGGCCGCCAAGGAGGCCGGTTTCCAGATCGAGGTCCCGTTCGCCCCGGGCCGGGTGGACGCCTCGCAGGGGGAGACGGACGCCGAGTCGTTCGCCGCGCTGGAGCCGGCCGCCGACGGGTTCCGCAACTACCTGGGCAAGGGCAACCGGCTGCCCGCCGAGTACCTGCTGCTCGACCGGGCCAACCTGTTGACCCTCAGCGCCCCGGAGATGACGGTGCTCGTCGGCGGTCTGCGCGTGCTCGGCGTGAGCCACCAGCAGTCCCAGCTCGGTGTCCTCACCACGACCCCCGGGGCCCTGACCAACGACTTCTTCGTCAACCTGCTCGACCTGGGCACGACGTGGCAGGCGACGTCAGAGGACCAGAGCGTCTTCGAGGGCCGGGACGCCGCCACCGGCGAGGTCAAGTGGGCGGGCAGCCGCGCCGACCTCGTCTTCGGCTCCAACTCCGAACTGCGCGCGCTCGCCGAGGTGTACGCGAGCGACGACGCCAAGGAGAAGTTCGTGCGCGACTTCGTCGCCGCGTGGGTCAAGGTCATGAACCTGGACCGGTTCGACCTGGTCTGATCCCGGAGCGACCGGCCTGGTCCGGGAGGAACCGGGGCGCCCCGCCCGGCACCGCCGCGGCGGGGCGCCCGTCACCGGCCGGTACCGGCCCGTCACCCGGTCAGATGCCCGAGCACCGCCCGCGTCGCGCGCCGCACCGCCGCGCGAGCCTCCTCGGTCAGGTCGAGGGTCTCGAACCCGTGGTGTCCGTGCGGTACGTCGATCACCTCGACGTCGGTACCGGCCGCCCGCGCCGCGGTGAGGAACTCCTCGACGGTGGCGGCGATCTCGGGCAGCTCCAGCCCGACCCGGGTCAGCACCACGGGCAGTTCGCCCGCGCCCGCCACCGCTTCCGCGGGACGGAAACGGCCGCCGGGCAGGCCCCAGTTCGGCAGCGGGGCGAGGATCGGGTACGTGGCGGCCAGACAGCGCAGCCAGGGCGGGGGAGCGCTCAGCCACTCCGCCGCGAGCGGCCCGCCGCCGGAGAAGAACCACAGCGCCACCCGGTCCGGGTCCACCCGTGGATCGGCCCGCACCCTCTCCACCGCCGCGGCCACGTCGTCGGCGGCGGCCGGGTAGTCGGTGACCGCGTGCAGTCCGTGCTCGACGGTCGCGGCCACCACGCCGCGGGCGGCGGCGTACCCGGCGTACCCCTGGAACAGCGGCCAGTCCCGCGGCCCCGGCCGTGCCCCGGCGGGCAGCGGACCGCCGTGCACGAACAGCACCGCGGGGCGCGGGCCTTCGGCGTCCGGCGGGTACAGATCGACGTGCCCGGTCCGCTCGCGCGCCCGCTCAGGGACGTCCAAGGGGAACGGCCGCAGATGCGCGGGCGGCCGTGCGGCGTCGAACGGGACGAGCTGGTGCCCCTCGCCGGCCGCGGCCCGCACCAGGACCCGGGCCAGATCGGCGGGGCAGGACAGCATCGGCCAGTGCCCGGTGGGCAGTTCGAAGAACGGCACCCCCGCGTCGGCCAGGGCGCCCAGCGCGGGGTCACCGAAGTCGACCTGGAGCTGGAGCATCCCTAGGCCCGCCCCGTTGCCGGTGCACAGCACTCCGGTGGCGGGTACCGAGGCCACCGCCGCGGCCAGCCGCAGCGGCTGGAGCAGCGTGCCCAGGGGCTGCGGGGCGGCGCGCGTGGTGAGCCGGTCCAGCGCGGCGTCCGGGACGCCGGCGGTACTGCCCCAGCGCGGCCACTCGTCCCGGCCCGGCGGCGGCAGCACCCCCTCGAAGCCGTCCCCGCCTTCCGTCCCCCGCGCCGCCAGCCCCTCCCGCAGCGCCGGGTCGGGCACCGCGGCCAGCGCCGGCACCCCGTCCCGCGGCATCCCCGCGTCCAGGTACACGACCCGCGCGACCCGCCCGACGCGCCGGGCGGCGGCCCCCAGCGCCGGATGGATGCCGTAGTCGTGACCGACCAGCACGATCTCCCGGCCGGACCCGCTCGCCCCGCCGGACCCGTCAGCCCCCGCTCCGACCGAGTCGATCACCGCGAGGACGTCCGCGATGTGCGTATCCAGGTCGACCCCGGCGGCACCGGCGGCACCGCCGACACCTCCGGCCCCTGGCGGCCCGTCGAGCCCGGTCAGCGCCACCGGACGCGCCTCGGCACCCGCCTCGGCCAGCCGCGCGGCCGTCTCCTCCCACACCCACGCGCCGGTGAACCAGCCCGGCACCAGAACGAATACGGTCATGACCCTCTCCTCGGCCGTGGTGTCACCGCGGTCCGGCCGCTGACCGGCCCGCGCTCGCCGGTACCGTAGAAACTCCCCCAGAGGGAGGTTCAAGTGCTCGCACCGCACGACGGCCCGCACGACGGCCCGCACGGCAGCGCGCATGACCGCGCGCACGACGGCCGGCTCGGCATCGGAGAACTGGCCGAGCGGGCGGGCGTCACCGTCAAGACCGTCCGCTTCTACTCCGACCGCGGCCTGCTGCCGGAGACCTCCCGCACCGTGGGCGGCCACCGCCGCTACGACCCCGAGGCCCTCGACCGGCTACGGCTGATCCGCTCCCTGCGCTCCCTCGGCCTCGGCGTCCCCGAGATCCGCCGCGTCCTCGACGAGGGGGACGAAGACGACGCGGGCCGCGTCCTGGAGGACGCCGTCGCCGGACACCTGCGCGCCCTCGGCTCCCAGCTCACGGCGTTGCGCTGGCGGGAGGCGGCGCTGCGCCTGGTCCAGGAGTGCCCGCCGGACGAACGGGCCGACCGGCTCCGCCTGATCGGCACGGTGACCGCCCCGCCGAGCACGGCACCGCTGGCCCGCTTCTGGCGTGCCTGGCTGCCGCCGCGCATGCCGGCCCGTTCCGTCACCGCCTTCCTGGAGGCGGCGGTCCCGCAGCCGCCCGACGACCCGGCACCGGCGCAGGTACTGGCCTTCGCCCGGCTCAACGCCCTGACCACCGCCCCCTGTACGCCCTCCGCCCGGCCCCAGCCCGAGGCACACCGCACGGTGGGCGCCCGCGGCGCGGCCGTCCTGTACGCGGCCCTGGCCGAGGCGTACGACCTGGCCGGCGCGCACCTGCGCCGGGACCACGCGCCGCGTCCGGGTGAGGCGCTGGACTGCTTCGTGAGCGCGTACACGGCCGCGTACGGCACCCGGGACACCCCCGGCTTCCGCCGCCTGCTGGCCGGGCAGCTCACGGCCGATCCGCGCATCGACCGCTACTGGGACCTGGTCACCGAGGTGATCACCGCACCGGGCGCCCGTCCGGAACCGACCCCGGGCTCCGCGCACGACTGGCTGCTGGCGGCACTGACCGGCCAGGCGCCCGGCACGGCTGCCTGAGCCGCCCCGCCCCGCCGCCCGGCGCCTCAGAACGAGGTCTCGCTCACCCGCGCCTGGTCGTGCGGCTCCGTCGTCGCCGTGATCTCCGAGCGGTGCCGGTCCGCCGAGAACGTCACCGTGAGCGTCTGCGGCGCGCTCTGGCGCGTACGCACCGTGAAGCCCTGGTCCGGCACGGCCGAGATCAGGCACACCCCGCCGGCGCCGAAGCGCACCGTGGCCTTCCCGCCCTCGGAGGGCACCGTGTACACCCCGGACCCGCCCTCCTCGCACCCCGCCGCCGCACGCCCGGTCGGCTCCGGCTGCCGCGGCGGCGCGGTGCGAGCGGCCGGTGCGGGCGTAGGTGCGGACGTGGGGGTGGGGGAGGGCGCCGGAGCCGTCCACCGGGAGGTCCCGGCCGTGCGCGAAGGGACCGTACCTGGCCGGTCCCGGCTCGGCGACGGCCCCGGGGAGCGCGGCTGGCTCCGGGCGGGCGTGGGGCCCGGCGACGCGGTCGGTTCCTGCGGCGCCGACTGCGCGACCGGCGCCGTCGGCCGGGTCGAACCCAGCACGAAGTGGATGGTGAGGACGACGGCCGTCACACTGGCCGCCGTGCAGCACAGCCAGAGCAGCAGGTAACGCAGGAGACGGGACACGACACCATGGTGACCGACCGGCTAACGTGCCTGCCCATGGCCTCCGTTCTTGTCGTCGAGGACGACCCCGTGATCCGGGCCGCGCTGATCGAGGTCCTCACCGGGCACGGCCACGCGGTGCGGACCGCGCACCAGGGCTTCGAGGGACTGCGCGAGATGACCCGCAACCCGCCGGACGTCGTGGTGCTCGACCTCGGCCTGCCCGACGTCGACGGGCTCGACGTGCTGCGGATGATCCGCGGGATCTCCCGCGTCCCGGTGCTGGTCGCCACCGCCCGCGACGACGAGACCGAGATCATCCGGCTGCTCAACGCCGGGGCCGACGACTACCTGGTCAAGCCGTTCTCCGGCGGTCAGCTCGCCGCCCGCCTCGGCGCCGTACTGCGCCGGTCCGCACCCCCCGACGTCCGGGCGGCGCAGGAGCGGACCCTCCAGGTCGCCGACCTGCGCGTCGACCGCACCGCCCGCACCGCGCACCTGGCGGGCCGCGAACTCCCCCTGACCCGACGCGAGTTCGACCTGCTGGCCTACCTCGCCGCCCACGCCGACCAGGTCATCTCCCGGCAGCGCATCCTCACCGAGGTGTGGCGGCAGCCGTATCTGGAGGACCAGACGGTCGACGTCCACCTCTCCGCGCTCCGCCGGAAAATGGGCGAGAAGGCCCGCGAACCGCGTCTGCTGCACACGGTCCGCGGCATCGGCATCAAGCTGGTCAGCGCGCCATGAGACGCGCCCTCGCCGGGATCGCCCTGGCGGTCACCTCGATGGTGGCGCTCTCCTTCCTCGTCCCGCTCGCCCTGCTGGTGCGGGAACAGGCCCGCGACCGGGCCACCACCGCCGCCGAGCAACGGGCCTCGGCCCTGTCACCGGTGCTCGCCCTCACCACCCGGCGGGCCGACGTGCAGCAGGCCGTCGCCGAACTCGGTTCGGCCGACCAGCTCGCCGTACGGCTGCCCGACGGCGGCCTGGTGGGGGCGCCGCACGCGCCGCGGGACGCGCTGGAGCGGGCCGTGCGTCGGCGCGAGACGCTCGCCCTGGACACGGCGGACGGCTGGGTCCACCTCCAGCCCGTCGTGCTGCCCCGCGACCGTGTCGCCGTGGTGGAGGCGTACGTGCCCGCCGCGGACCTGACCCGGGGCGTGGCCGTGTCCTGGGGTGTGATGGCCCTGCTGGCCCTGGGGCTGGTCGGCGGCTCGGTGCTGGTCGCGGACCGGCTCGGCGCCCGCGTCGTCCGCTCCTCCCGGAGTCTGAAGCGGGCCTCCCTCGCCCTCGGCTCGGGCGATCTCCACGTACGGGTGGAACCGGACGGCCCGCCCGAACTCCAGGAAGCCGGGGCGGCGTTCAACACCATGGCCGACCGGGTCGTCGACCTGCTCGCCGTCGAACGCGAACTGGTCGCCGACCTCTCGCACCGGCTGCGCACCCCGCTGACCGCGCTCTACCTCGAGGCGGACCGGATGGGCGCCACCGCGAGCGCCCGCCGGGTCACCGAGGCCGCCGTACAGCTGGAGACCGAACTGGACTCGATCATCACCGCGGCCCGCACGCCGCTGGCCGCCGCGCAGCCCGGCGGCGCCGCCACGGCCACCGCCAGGCCGTGCGACGTGAGCGAAGTGGTCGCCGCCCGGCTGGAGTTCTGGTCCGTCCTCGCCGCCCAGCAGGACCGCCCCTGCGAGCGGTACCTCACCCCGCGCCCGACGCCCGTCCGCTTCGCCGAGGACGACCTCGCGGCCGTGATCGACGCCCTGATCGGCAACGTGTTCCGGCACACCGCGCAGGGCACCGCCTTCGCCGTACGGGTGGAACGGGAGCGGCGGCACGTCCTGCTCACCGTGGACGACGCCGGTCCGGGCGTCGCGGACCCCGCGGCGGCGCTCACCCGGGGCGTCAGCGTGGGCGGTTCCACGGGGCTCGGCCTGGACATCGTGGCGCGGGCCGCGCGGGCCACGGACGGGGAGCTGACCATAGGCCGGGCACCGCTGGGCGGCGCCCGGGTACGGGTGTCGCTCGCCCTGGTGGGCGGGGGCTGAGGAGGCTCCGGGTCAGCGGCCGGTGCCGAAGTCCTGCGTCCACCAGGGGCCGCCGTCACCGGCGTGGACGCCGATGCCTATCTCCTCGAAGGCGCAGTTGAGTATGTTCGCGCGGTGACCGGAGCTGTTCATCCAGGCGTCCATCACGGCCTCGGCGTCGGCCTGGCCGCGCGCTATGTTCTCGCCCAGCGCCGACCACTGGTATCCGGCCGCCTCGACGCGGGAGGCCATCGTGGAACCGTCGGGACCGGTGTGGGACATCACGCCGCTCGCGGCCATCACGTCGCTGTAGTCGTCCGCGGCCGCGGTCAGCCGGGCGTTCTCGGTGAGCGGGGAGCATCCGGCCGCCGCCCGTTCCTCGTTGACCAGCGCGAGGACCTGGGCCTCGGGACCGCCGGAGACGGACGCGGTGCCCGCGGCCGCCGTGTCCGACCCCGTGTCCGCGTCCGACCCCGACCCCGTGTCGCCGCTGTCACCGCTGTCACCGCTGACGGACGACTGGTCGCCGTCGCCGCCCGTCGCCGCCCGGGAGGACGTCTCGGCGGCGGGCTCGGCCGTCCTGGCCGGGCTCGCCTTCTTCTCCTTCGCGGCGGAGGGGGTGGCGCTCTCGCTCGGCGAGGGGCTCACCGAGGCGCTCGCGGTGGCCGACGGCGACGCGGGGGACGACGTGCTCGCCGGGTCCACGGTGCCGGTGGCGTCGTCGGCGGCGCTCGCGGCGACGTGGTCCGACCGTCCGTCGTCCTCGCCCCCGACGGTCGCCAGCGTGATCCCGACGCCGGCCGTGACGGTGACGGCGCCGAGCACCAGAGCGGTGCCGCGTGCCCGTCGTCCCCCGGACGGGCGGGCGTGGGAGCGGGTCGGACGGACGGCTCGGCGGGAACCCATGCGCAGTGCACCTCGGCTGGTCGTTCGGCGGACAGGGCCCGGTGGACGCGACCGCGTCCACCGGAACTGTGTGGGGGGATGCCGAGAGCCTAGGGCGGGCCCGGTACGGAGACGGGCGCCGGAGGCCGACTTCAGGAACCCTTAAGGAAGCGACCAGACTCCCTTGAGGAACCGGGCAGCCCGGACGGGGCCGCCGGGTCAGCCGTGGTACGTAATGTAGCCGTTGCCGTCCCGGTCATCTGCCTTCTTGGTGTACGAGTGGACGTCGGCCCGGCTGCCGGTGGGCTTGACCAGGTAGATCGTGTCCTTGTCGTTGTTCCACATGAAGTTGCAGTTCTGCCGGTAGACGACGTTCTTGGCGTCGGAGTCGGTGCCGCGCCCGCCGCGCAGCTTCACGGAGTCGCCGGGCTCCAGCTTGTGACTCGTCTTGAACGTGAACTTGTTGCCCGCGGCGTCCTTGACCAGGTACCCCTTCAGGTTCACGGTCTTCGTGCGCGAGTAGTTCTTGATCGTCAGGTACTCGTTCTTCGTGTTGCCCCCGGAGCATTTGTTGGAGTCCTTGCCGGGAGCGTCGTACTGGATCCCCTTGACCTTCAGCGCCGAGGAGTACTCGGCCGCCTGGGCCGGTACGGCGGCGGCGAGGCCGAGGGTGCCGGCCGCGGCGACGGCGGCGGTGGCTGTCAGGGCAGGGCGTATACGCATGAGGAAATCCCCCCTCAGTGGAGCGAACGGAACGACCGGAGCATACCGAGGGGGTGAAGCGGAGTTGACGCAGAGGTGGAGAAAGTGTGTGCCGCGTCCGCTCAGACGGCGAACTCGGTCGGCGGCAGGCCGAGGGCGGTGCACGCCTCGCGGACGGCCTGCTGCTCGGCCGGTTCGAAGACGCCGTCCGCCCCCGCGACCACGATGCCGGTCTGGATGACCGCGCGGGCCTCGGCGGGCTTCTTGGCGGCCTTGGCGATCACCTGGAGAGCCTCCGCCTTGCCCGCGTGGAAGTCGGTGAGCAGCCGGTCCACATGCTGGTTGAACCGCTGGCGGAGCTGGTCTGCGGGGAAGTTCTGCAGCACGTCGTTGGTGACGATCAGCTCCTCCACCCGCTGCCGCTCGGCCGGCTCCACCTGTCCGTCCGCCGCGGCCACCAGCGCGCACATCGCCATGCTCGCGTCCCGGTAGGCACCGCTCTTCAGCTCCGTCTTGACCGACGCCAGCTGCGACTTGAACAGGCCGATCAGCTGCGCCTTGGTGCCGCCGGAGGACGACCCCGAGCCGTGGCCCTGACCCTGGCCGTGACCACCGTACGCACCCTGCCCCTGGCCGCCGTACGGGCTCTGTCCCTGGCCGCCGTACGGGCTCTGCCCCTGCCCCTGCCCGTGCCCACTGCCCGTGCCGCGCGCGCTCTGGGACTGCTGGAGGTTCTTGGCCTGGTCCTTGATCCGGTCCCACATCGCCACTGGTGCCACCTTCTGCCGCTGTCGTGTACATCTGCTGTCGCACGAGGTCCGCTGTTCGTGCGAGGCCTGCTGTGCGCATGCCGTCGAGCACGCTACTGCGTGCCCACCCGATCAAACGTCTCCGGACGGCACGCGGTTCCCGTGGGCAAAGGAAAAGCAAAACGGCCGGCACTCCGCCACGGCGACCGCCGCCCGGGACACGGGCCCAACTCGCGTGCCGGCGAACGCCCTTCTGCCTCTACTCTTCTACATGCACGTAGAAACACCTGTCTGATGAAGGAGTGGACGCCACGATGGTGTTCAAACGACTGCTCGGCTCGCTCGGCGTGGGCGGACCCACGGTCGACACGGTTCTCGCCCCGGGCGCGGCCCGCCCCGGTGCGGCGCTCACCGGCGAGGTCCGGCTCAAGGGCGGCACCGCCGACTTCGACGTCGAGCACATCGCGCTGGAACTGGTGGCCAGGGTCGAGGCCGAGCACGCCGAGGGCGAGAGCGAGGGCGCGGTCGTCTTCGACCGGTTCCTCGTCGGCGGCGGATTCCGGCTCGCCGAGGGCGAGGAGCGCGCCGTGCCGTTCAGCGTGCCGCTGCCGTGGGAGACCCCGGTCACCGAGCTGTACGGGCAGGGCCTGGGCATCGTGCTCGGCGTGCGCACCGAACTGTCGGTGGCGGGCGCCCGCGACAAGGGCGACCTGGACCAGCTCACCGTGGCACCGCTGCCCGCCCAGGAGGCGATCCTGGAGGCGCTCGGCCAGCTCGGCTTCGGCTTCCGCTCCGCCGACCTGGAGTACGGCCGGATCGGCGGCACCGGGCAGCAACTGCCGTTCTACCAGGAGATCGAGCTGGTCCCGGCCCCGCAGTACGCCCACCAGGTCAACGAGATCGAACTGACCTTCCTCGCCCACCCCGGCGGCCTGGAGGTCGTCCTGGAGGCCGACAAGCGCGGCGGGTTCTTCACCGAGGGGCACGACGCCCTCACCCGCTTCACTGTCGGCCACCACGACGCCCGCGACTGGAACGCCGAGGTCGACGGCTGGATCCGGGAGCTGATCGACCACCGGGCCGCCTACGGTTCGCACGCCTCGTATGGGCACCACGGCCACGAGGAGCACCACGGCGGCCACCACGACGGCCACCACTCCGGACCGGGCATCGGCACCGCCGTCGCCGCCGGTGCCGCGGGCCTGGCCGTGGGCGTCGTCGGCGGGATGGTCGCGGCCGAAGTCGTCGACGAGGTCGGTGACTTCTTCGAGGGCGACGACGAAGGGGAAGAGGAGGACGAGGGCTGAGCCCACCGGCCGGCGACGGACGGAACGGAGGGACTGAAGGGCGGTCGGCGGCCCCTTTACGCGCGGGGCGCCCTTCACCCTGAGCGCGACATGGGGCGCCCGAACGCACGTGGCTCGCACGGCAGTTGGCGGAGCGCCCCTGACGTGCTCCGGCTGCCCCGGGGTCTCTCCTGAACCGGCGCTTACCGTTCGGAACGGTCGGAAAGGCTGTCGGCGTGCATCCGGCGGACGCCGGTGCCGTGCCGGAGCGCTCGGGACGGACGGTGCCCCACCGGTCCGTTCCCGGGCGCGTCGCACGCCACGACCAAGGAGGACCTTCCATGCCGCCCACAGCCGACGACCGTGAGCTCTTCGACGAACTGCGGGAACTGCTGGCCGTCACCGTCGAGGACGTGTCCGTCGAGGAGGTCGGCCTCGACAGCGACCTGAAGGACGACCTCGGTGTCGACTCGCTGGCCCTGCTGGAGCTGATCGCCGCGATCGAGGACCGCTGGCAGGTCCAGGTGCCGGTGGACGACGCGGCGCGGCTGACCACGGTCCGCGAGATCGTCGACCATCTCCTCTCCGTGGTCCCCGCCCCGGCCGGTGGCGCCGCGTGAGCCCACTGGACCGGGCCGCGCGGACCCGTGACGAGCCCGCCGCCGTCGTCACGGGGCTGGGCATGACCACGGCCCTGGGCGGTGACGTCCCGTCCACGTGGTCGGCGCTGCTGGACGGCGCCTGCGGGGTCGAGAGCCTCGACTTCGGCTCCCCGGACGGCCCGCCCCAGGTGTATCCGGCGGCGCCCGCCGCCGTGGACCCCGGCTCGGAACTGTCGCCCGCGAAGGCCGCCCACTGCGACCGTTCCGCGCAGTTCGCCCTGGTCGCCGCGCGGGAGGCGCTGCGCGACGCCGGCCTGGAGGGGACGCGCCTGGCGGGCGGCGGCTCCCGGGTCGTCGTCATCGTCGGGGTGGGGCTGGGCGGGCTCATCAGCATCCTGGAGCAGAACCGCAGGCTGGAGGCCGGCGGTCCCGGCCGGGTCAGCCCCCGGGCCATCCCGGTCATGCTGCCCAACCACGCCGCCGCCGAGGTGGGCCTGATGGTCGGCGCCACGGCCGGGGTGCACACCCCGGTCAGTGCCTGCGCGTCCGGCGCCGAGGCCCTCGCCCAGGCCCTCGCCCTGATCCGGGAGGACCGCGCCGACGTGGTGATCGCCGGCGGCGCGGAGGCCGGCCTGCACCCCCTGGTCTTCGCCGGGTTCGCCCGGCTGCGCGCGCTGTCCCGGCGGTGCGACGACCCCGAGCGGGCGTCCCGCCCCTTCGACGCCGACCGAGACGGCTTCGTGATGGGGGAGGGCGCCGGCATGCTGGTGGTGGAGAGCGCCGGGCACGCCGCGGCCCGCGGCGCCCGGGTGCACGGCCGCCTGACCGGCGCGGGCATCACCAACGACAGCCACCACGTCGCCCAGCCGGCGCCCGGTGGCACGGGCTGCGCCGCCGCCGTGACCGCCGCCCTCAACGACGCCGGTCTCTTCCCGGAGGAGGTCCGGCACGTCAACGCGCACGCCACCTCCACACCCGTCGGCGACCTCAGCGAGGCCCAGGCCCTGCACACGGCGTTCGGGAAGGTGCTGGACGACGTGGCGGTCAGCGCGACCAAGGCGGCCCTCGGGCACACCCTGGGCGCCGCCGGCGCCATCGAGGCCGTCACCACCGTCCTCGCCCTGCGGGACAGAACGGCGCCGCCCACCCGCAGCCTCGAACGCGTGGACCCGGCGATCGATCTCCACGTGGTCGGCCGCCGTCCCGAACCGCTGCCCGCCGGACCGCTGGCGGCGGTCAGTACGAGCATGGGTTTCGGCGGGCACAACGTCGCGCTGGCCTTCACCACCGTCCCGTGAACCAGCACCGGCGTCTCACGCATCACCGTGCCGTCGACTCCCGCCCCGCGAGCCCACGTTCCGTGGACCCTCGTCCCGTGAGTCCCCGCCCCGCCGGCGCCGACGGCCCCCCGGCGTGGGCGGCGGACCGGCCGCGCACCGTGCTGATGTGTCCCGGGCAGGGCGCCTACCTCCCAGGCGCCCTGCGTCACCTGCGCGAAGTGCCCGCGGTCGCCGAGGTGCTGGCGACCGTGGACGCCCACACGCCGGACCGCGGCCCCGCCGCCGTGCCGGTCGGCCGGCTCCTCACCGAGGCGGACGCCCCGGGCCCCGAGGAACTCCTGCGCGCGGACCCGCTCGGCTTCGACCTGGCCACCTACGCCGCGGTGGTCGCCGCCGCCACCGTCCTGCTCGACCTCGCCGGCCCCTGGATCGACGCGGTCCTCGGCCACAGCGTCGGGGACCTGGCGGCCCTCACCGCCGCCGGGGCCGTCACCGTGCGCCAGGGCGTCCAGCTGCTGCTCGTACGCGACCGGCTGCTGCGGACCGCCGCGCTCCCGGCGGCCGGCATGGTGGCCACCGACGCCGGCGCCGACCGGGCGGCGGACCTGATCCGTACCTGCGGCACGGAGCGGGTACGGATCGCCGCCCGCAACGCGCCCGCCCAGACGGTCCTCGCCGGTCCCGACGGCCAGCTCGTCCGCCTCCAGCGGGCGCTGCTGGACGACGGGCACCGGGTGACCCGGCTGACCAGCCGCACCGCCTTCCACCATCCGCTGCTCGGGGAGGTCCACCGGTCCTTCCGCCGTCTGCTGCGGGCCCAGCCGATCGCCCGCCCCGCCCTCGCCGTGCACACCACCGCCGGGCACTGGGCGCGGACCCCCGCCCAGCTGCGTACCGCGGCCGCCGCCCACCTCACCGAACCCATGGCCCTGCACCACACCCTGTG
Source organism: Streptomyces sp. NPDC090994 (assembly GCF_044768905.1). NCBI lineage: Bacteria > Bacillati > Actinomycetota > Actinomycetes > Kitasatosporales > Streptomycetaceae > Streptomyces > Streptomyces sp. NPDC090994. Next base: position 258,595 of record NZ_JBIVWS010000002.1, on the reverse strand, counting down.
CGCCCTGCGCCGGGACGGCTTCACCACCTACCTCGACAGCGGCCCCCGGGCCCTGCTCAGCGCCCTGGTCAAGGCCGGCCTGCCCGGCTGTGCGACCGCCGCGCCGCTGCGCACCCCCGTCGGCGTCGAGCGGATGCGGCAGCGCCTCACCGCTGTCGCCCCGCCGCACCACCCCGGTCGGGGGGCTTGGTAGTCTGCCGAGGCCAGTCACGCCACCTCGGTGGTCAGGGAATCCGGTGGGAATCCGGAACTGACGCGCAGCGGTGAGGGGGACGGGCGGGGCACTGACGCCACTGGGACGGGAACCGCGCGACGGCGGGAACGGTCCTGGGAAGGCGCCTCGTCCGGACGAACCCGAGTCCGAAGACCTGCTGGCACCTCCGCGCTCCGTGCGGAGGTCGATCACAGGCCAGGCTCCGCGTCCAGAGCCCCGACACCCGAGGCATGCCCGTGCTCCGTTCCGTCCCCCGTTCCGCAGCCCTGCTGCTCACCTCCGTCCTGCTGCTCACCGCCTGCGGCACCTCCGGCGGCGACGCCCCGGCCGCGGACGGCTCCCCGTCCGCCGGCCGGCCGGTCACCCTCGAGAACTGCGGACACCGTGTCACCCTGAAGTCGGCGCCGCGGCACGCCGTCTCCCTCAACCAGGGCAGCACCGAGATCCTGCTCTCCCTCGGGCTCGCCGACCGCCTGGCCGGCACCGCGACCTGGACCGACCCCGTGATGAAGGGCCTGGAGAAGGCGAACGCCGGGGTGCCCCGCCTCGCCGACAACGCCCCCTCCTTCGAGAAGGTCCTGGACTCCGGGCCCGACTTCGTCACCGCCTCGTTCGTCTCCACGCTCGGCACGGGCGGCGTCGCCACCCGCGAACAGTTCGAGAAGCTGGGCGTGCCCACCTATGTCTCCCCGTCCGACTGCGCCGCGGGCAAGGACAACGACAGCGGCGGCGACGGCTCCCGCAGCACGCCGCTCACCCTCGACACGGTGTACGGCGAGATACACGACCTGGCGCACGCCTTCCGCGTGGACGAGCGCGGCGACGAACTGGTGAAGCGGCTCAAGGCGCGGGTCCGCGAGGCCACCGACGGCCTCCAGGCGTCCGACGTCTCCCTCATGTACTGGTTCGCCAACGCCCAGTCGCCCTACCTCGCCGGGTGCTGCGGCGCCCCCGGCGCCATCACCCGCGCCCTCGGCGCGCGGAACGTCTTCTCCGACACCCACGACGAGTGGCCCCAGATCAACTGGGAGACCGTCGCCGACCGCGACCCCGACGTCATCGTCCTCGGCGACCTGACCCGCCAGTCCCAGACCGCCGAGACCGCCAAGGCCAAGATCCAGTTCCTGGAGACCAACCCGGCCACCCGCAACCTCACGGCCGTGCGGAAGAAGCGGTACGTCCTGCTGAGCGGACAGGCGATGAACCCGTCCATCCGCACCGTGGAGGGCATCGAAAAGGTGGCGGCCGGCCTGCGGGACCTCGGACTCGCCGAGTGACCGGCATACGGACCCCCTTGCTCACCGCGGCCGGGCTGGCCGCGCTGGCGGTGTCGGTCGCCGTCGCGGTGACCATCGGACCGGCCGACATCTCCACCGCCGACGTATGGACCTCGGTCGCCGCCCACCTCGGGCTGGGACAGACCGGCCTCGCCCCGCTGCGCGACGGCATCGTGTGGGACCTGCGCATGCCGCGCACGATGCTGGCCGCGGTGTGCGGCGCCGGCCTCGCGCTGTGCGGGGCGGTCATGCAGTCCCTGCTGCGCAATCCGCTGGCCGATCCGTTCGTGCTCGGGGTCTCCTCCGGCGCCTCGACCGGGGCGGTCGCCGTGATCGTGCTCGGCGTGGGCGGGGGAGCGGTGTCGCTGTCCGCCGGCGCGTTCTTCGGCGCGCTGTTCTCCTTCGGGCTGGTCCTGCTGCTCAGCCACAGCCTCGGCGGCAGCGTCGACCGGGTGGTGCTGTCCGGGGTGGCCGCCATGCAGCTGTTCTCCGCGCTCACCTCGTTCACCGTGCTGACCTCGGCGGACGCGGAGACCACCCGGGGCGTGATGTTCTGGCTGCTGGGCTCGCTCACCGGCGCCGGCTGGACCGAGGTGCTGCTGTGCGCGGGGGTGCTGGCCGCCGTACTCGTGGTCTGCCTGGTCCACTCCGCCACCCTGGACGCGTTCACCTTCGGCGAGGAGGCCGCGGCGAGCCTCGGTGTGCGCGTGGCCCGCACCCGCCTCGTCCTGCTCTGCGCCACCGCCCTGCTCACCGCCGCCCTGGTCAGCTGCGCCGGGGCGATCGGCTTCGTCGGCCTGGTCCTGCCGCACGCCACCCGCGCGCTCACCGGCGCCGCCCACGCCCGGCTGCTGCCGGTCACCGTGCTGACCGGGGCCGTCTTCCTGGTGTGGGTGGACACCCTCGCCCGTACCGTCCTCGACCCGCAGGAGATCCCGGTGGGAGTGGTGACGTCCCTCATCGGCGTGCCCGCCTTCGTGGCCGTCCTCTACCGGGGCCGGAGGCGGACGTGAACGAGCCCGAGACCGTCGTCTCCGAGACGACCGGTGAGATGGCCGGTGCCGAGACGACCGGCGAGACGGCCGGTGCCGAGACGACCGGCGAGACGGCCGGTCCCGAGACGACCAGTGAGACGGCCGGCCCCGAGACGGTCGGCCAGACGGCCGGCCCCGGGACGGCTGTCCCCGAGACGGCTCGCGAGACGGCCGCTCCCGGGGCCGGGGGCCTGCGCGCCGACCGCGTGGGCCGGCGCGCGGGCGGCCGGCTCGTCGTGGACGGCGTCACCCTCGCCCCCCGCCCGGGCGAGACGGTCGGCCTGCTCGGCCCCAACGGGTCGGGAAAGTCCACGCTGCTCAGACTGCTCGCGGGCGTGCTCCAGCCCGCCGCCGGCGTCGTCACCCTCGACGGCAGGCCGCTGACCGGCGTCGGCCGACGGACCGCGGCCCGCCGTATCGCCACCGTCGAACAGCACGCCCACACCCAGACCGAACTGACCGTCCGGGACGTCGTCGCCCTCGGCCGCATCCCGCACCGCCGCCCCTGGGCGGCCGGGTCGGCCGCGGACGGCCGGGCCGTCGCCGCCGCCCTCGACCGCACCGGCCTCACCGACCGGGCGGACCAGTCCTGGCACACCCTGTCCGGCGGCGAACGCCAGCGCGCCCAGATAGCCCGCGCCCTCGCCCAGGAACCGCGCGAACTGCTGCTGGACGAACCCACCAACCACCTCGACATCCAGCACCAGCTCGACCTGCTGGAACTGGTCGTGAGCCTGCCCGTCACCACGGTCGTCGCCCTGCACGACCTCAATCTCGCGGCGATGTACTGCGACCGCGTCCTCGTCCTCGGCGAGGGCCGGGCCGTCGCCGAGGGAACCCCGGGCGACGTCCTGACCCCCGCCCTGATCGAACGGGTCTACGGCGTCCGCGCCGAGGTCACCGACGACGGCCACGGCCACCCGGTCATCCGCTTCCTGCGCCGCACCGACCGGCCGTCCCCGCCCCTGCCCCCGGCCTGACGCTCACCCCGGGCCGGTGAGGTACCGGTGGAGCATGGCGACGAGTTCGTCCTCCAGGCGCCGGGTGTCCAGCGGGTCGGGAGCCGAGCAGACCTTGTGGACCACCAGCTCCACCGTGGTCACGGCGAGCCGGGCGGCGGCCTCGGTGTCGGCCACCCGGACCTCGGGGTGGTTCTCGAACAACTCCTGGGTGTACCGGAAGCGTTCCGCCTCGTAGTCGTTCACCTTCGCCAGCAGTTCCGGCGACCGCGGTGCCTCCTCGGCCATGATGCGCAGCAGCCGCGGATCGTCGACGTGGTTCTCGATGGCGGCCCGGACGAACACCCGGAGGGTGTCCTCCAGCGATGCGGGCAGCCCCTCGGCCAGGTACCGGGCGACACTGGCCTCCCCGGCTTCCAGGTGCCGGGTCACCAACTCCACCAGGATCGCGTCCTTGTTCGGGTAGTACTGGTAGAGCGAACCGATCGAGACCCGCGCCCGTTCGGCGATCCGGTTGGTGGTGCCCGCCGCGTAGCCGTACTCCTCGAAAATGTGAGCAGCCGCGTCCAGGATGCGCTGCCGGGTCAGCTCGGCGCGGACCTGACGGGGCTGTTTACGTGGGGCGATGGCGCGTCGGCCGGATGTCATGGAACCTCCTGGTCAGGGCCGCGAAAGCGAGTGGCGAACGACCTGAGTAATTGCTCACAATAGTGGCATGACCTGCGGCGGAGCCGTCAAGGACGGCTGCCGATCCTCCTGTTGGGAAGGACCCTTCATGACGCATGTCGCCACGCCTTGCCGGAGCGTTCCCCCGGACGAGGTCCGGGCCCGGCTCGGTGAACCCGACGCCATGACCGCGGCGAAGAAGACCGACCGCCTGGACGCCTACTTCCGCCGGTTCATCGCGCACTCGCCGTTCCTCACCATGGCCACGGCCGACGCCCGGGGCCGCGCCGACTGCTCGCCCCGGGGCGACTACCCCGGCTTCGTCAAGGTCCTCGACGACCGCACGCTCGCCATCCCCGACCGCCCCGGCAACCGGATCGCCGACTCCTTCCGCAACCTCGCCGAGAACGACGGCATCGGGCTGCTCTTCCTCATCCCCGGCATGCGGGAGACGCTGCGCGTCAACGGCCGCGCCCGGCCCACCGACGAGCCCGACGTCCTGGCCCGGATGGAGACCGAGGCCAGGCGGCCGGTGCTGGCCCTCCTGGTCGAGGTGGACGAGGTGTACTTCCACTGCGGCCGCGCGCTCATCCGGTCCCGCCTGTGGGACCCCGCCGCCCAGGCACTCGCCGACGAGATGCCCTCGGTCGGCGAAGTCGCCGTCGCGCAGTCCGGCCTCGACATCGACCCGGAGATCATCGCGAGCCGCCTCGAAGAGGGCTACCGCGAACTGTACTGACCCGGCCCGGACACCGCCGCACACCGAAGGACACCGCCCCATGCCACCGTCGCCGCCTCAAACCCCATCGCCCCAGGCCCCTCCGCCCCTGTCACCACCGCCCCAGGCCCCTCCGCCCCAGGCCCCTCCGCCCCTGTCACCACCGCCCCGGCAGGCCGTCGTCGTCGACCGCATGGCACCCCTCACCGAGGACGTCGTCTCCCTCACCCTCAAGGGCGCCGAAGGCCGCCCGCTCGCCCCCTGGGAGCCGGGCGCCCACATCGACGTCTCCCTGCCCAACTGGCTGACCCGCCAGTACTCGCTGTGCGGGGACCCCGCCGACCGGGACGCCTACCGGATCGCCGTGCGCCACGACCGCCTCAGCCGGGGCGGATCGGAGTACATCCACCGCTTCCTGCGCGCCGGGCGCGGCCTGGAGGTGTCGGCGCCGCGCAACCACTTCCGGCTGCTGCCCGCGCCGGGCTACCTCTTCCTGGCCGGCGGCATCGGCATCACCCCCGTCCTGCCGATGCTGCGGGCGGCGACGGCGGCCGGGACACCCGCCCGGCTGGTGTACGTGGGCCCGTCGACGGACACGATGCCGTTCGCCGACGACCTGCGCGCGCAGTACGGGGACCGGGTGCGCCTCGTCGCCACCCGGGAACAGGGCCGGCCCGACCTGCGCGCCCTGGCCGCGGAGCTGGACGACGCCAGCCTGGTCTACTGCTGCGGCCCCGCGCCCCTGCTGTCCGCCGCCGAGGCCGTCTTCCCCGCCGGGCGTCTGCACGCGGAACGGTTCCGGCCGCTGCGCCGGGAGTTCGGCCCCGACACCGCCTTCGAGGTGGTGTGCGTCCGGTCGGGCGGCACCGTGCAGGTGCCGGAGGGGAAGCCGATGCTCGACGCCCTGGCCCACAGCGGCCGGGCGGTGTCCGCCGGCTGCCGGGAGGGCGTCTGCGGGAGCTGCGAACTCACCGTCCTGGGCGGCGAACCCGACCACCGCGACGACATCGGCGCCCCGGCGGGCCGCATGTATCCGTGCGTCTCCCGCGCACGGTCGGCCCGGCTCGTCGTGGACCTGTGAGCCGTACCACCGAACCACCACGACGAGAGCGAGACAGCGATGAGTCTGCTGCCCAAGACGCGCATGCCCCGGACCCGGCGCATGATCACGCTGGAGGTGCGGGCGACCGAGCGGCTGAGCCCCACCTTCCTGACCGTCACGCTCGGCGGTCCCGAACTGGCCCACCTGGAACCCATGGGACACGACCAGACCGTACGGCTGTTCTTCCCCCGCGCGGGCCAGGAGCGGCTGCGGATGCCGCGCCGCGACAGCGAGGCGTGGATGGCCGAGGTGCTGCTGATGCCGAAGGCGAGCAGGCCCTGGGTGCGCAACTACACCATCCGCCGCATCCGGCCCCGACTCGGGGAACTGGACATCGAGTTCGCCCTGCACGGTGACAGCCCGGCCTCCGCCTGGGCGCGGGGCGCCCGGCCCGGCGACCCGGCCGGCGTCTTCGACATGGGCATCACCTACCTGCCGCCCGAGGACGCCGCGTGGCAGCTGCTCGTCGGTGACGAGAGCGCGCTGCCGGCCATCCTGGCCATCCTGGACGGGGCGCCCGCCTCCCTCACCGGGGACGTGTTCCTGGAGGTGCCGGTCAAGGCCGACTTCCGTACGGACCTCGCCGTTCCCGAGGGCGTCACGGTGCACTGGCTGGCCCGCGACGGCGCCGCACCGGGCGCGGCGGCACTCGACGCGGTGCGGCACGCCGAGCCACGGCCGGGCCGGGGATACGTCTGGGCGGCGGGGGAGTCCCGGCTGGCCACCGGTGTACGCCGCCACCTGGTGCGGGACCGGGCCGTGCCCAAGTCGGACATCGCCTTCCACGGCTACTGGCGCCAGGGCCGGCCCAGCCCCGGCTGAGCCCGGCGCCGACACGCCTCCCACGCCACCCCCTGCTCATTGGTACAGACCAGTACCACGATGCACCCAGGGCGATCAGGTGTGTCAAGGGCGGAGCGGCGACCAGAATTTCTCGAATCGGTGTCAACGCGCGGCCGGGCCACGGGTGTTGACACCGCCGCTTGGTCTAGTCCATTGTGAGGCCTCGTTCGGCGGGTGGCACAGGAGACCGGTGTCCGCCGCCCCGCCCCGCTCCGCCACCCGGCCCCGAGCGGAACCGCAGCCCCTCCCGCGTGCGCACAGTGGCACGCCCTCCGCACAGACCGCCGTCCACGGCAGGTGCGACGGCGACGACTTGGAGCACCACATGGCCACACCCGACCCCTACCTGTACCGAGCCGCCTCGGACATCCCCTACTTCAGCGCGGACGCGGACACCTACCTCGCCCGCACCCAGCTGCGCGACCTGGAGAAGACCCGCCCCCTGCGGGTGCTGACCGAGGAGCAGTTCGCGCACTGGCAGACGTACGGCTACACCGTCGTCGAGCAGGCCGTACCGGCCGAGCACGCCCGGCGCCTGCTGGACTTCGCCTGGGCGTTCCAGGGCCTGGACCCCGACCGCCCGGAGACCTGGTACGAGGAGCGCCCCTACCGCTCCGACCTCGACCGCGAACTGCACATCTACGGCTTCGTCGAGGCCTACCACCACCAGCTCGTCTGGGACAGCCGCCAGACCCGGCGGGTCTACGACGCCTTCGCCGACGTATGGGACTGCGCGGAACTCTGGGTCACCCTGGACCGCCTCAACCTCAACCCGCCCAACGTCAAGAACCGCGACCGCGCCCTGATCGAGCAGCGCGAGCGCGGCTTCGACATCGAACTCCACTGGGACGTCGACACCACCCTCGGCGTCCTGCCCCAGCGGGTCCAGGGCATCATCGCCCTCAATGACACCGAGCCGGACCACGGCGGCTTCCAGTGCTGCCCCGAACTCTTCCGCCGCTTCGACAACTGGAAGGCCCTCCAGCCCGCCGGCCGCGACCCCATCCGGCCCGCGATCGACCGCGCCGAACTGCCCGTCGTACGACCCGACCTGAAGGCCGGCGACCTGCTGATCTGGAACGGCCTGCTCGCCCACGGCGTCGCGCCGAACACCTCGGGCGGCGGGGTGCGCGCCGTGCAGTACCTGTCGATGATGCCCGCGCTGGAGGAGCACGAGGAACTGCGCCGCTCCCGCGTCGAGTCCTGGCGCACCCTCGCCACCCCCGAGTGGAACGCCACCCTCCTCGGCGACGCCCGCCGGCCCGAGTCCGAGCGGTACCCGACCGCCGAACTGAACGACCTGGGCGCCCGCCTGCTCGGCCTGAAGTCCTGGCACGACGGGAGCGACACCGACCGGCCCACCGGGGACACCGCATGCGCCGCATCTGCCTGACCCTGCCCACGAACCGGGCCTGCCCCGAGACCATCACCGCCCTCGGCGCGGAGGCAGCGTACGCCGTCGAGCGGCACACCGACGTCGAGGTCGAGGTACTGATCCTCGACTCCTGCGCCCCCGCCGTGCGCACCGCACACGCCACCGTCGTCCGGCGCCTGCCCGCCCACCCGCGCATCACCGTCCACCACCTCGACGAGGCCGCCCAGCGCGCCTTCCTCACCCGCGTCGTCACCCGCTCCGGCAGCGCCGAACCGGACCTCCTCCTCGACCTGCTCCTCCCCGACGGCCTCTCCTACGGCGCCTGCACGAACCGCGCCTTCCTGGTCGCCGCCGCGCTCGGCTGCGAGTCCGTCCACCGCCGCGACTCCGACAGCCGCTACCAGCGCCTGGACGGCCGTACGGTCTTCCCCGTCCACCACGAACTGGCCGCGCTCGGCAGACCCGCCGGGCAGGCCGACGTCACCGACACCGCGCTGCCGGCGGCGTACGCGGACCGGACGGTGGCGATGGTGGGCGGCTCCTTCATCGGCGAACTCTCCGTCGACATCGCCGACATGCGCCGGGCCGACCCGGACGTCTACCGCGACGTGGTCGGCCTGTGGGCACCGGACCAGTGGCCTGCCGCACGCAAACGCGAACTGGCCGAGGAGTCCTTCCGGGGCGCGGGCACCGAGCCGTTCACCGGGGACCGCTCACTGCTCACCCTCGTCGACCCGATGCGCGTCGACATGTGCAACATCGCCTTCCACGGGGTGCACGAACGCGTGCCGCTGCCACCCGCCCGGGACACCATCGGCAGCGACTACTTCCTGATCCACCTGGTCCACGACGCCCGGCTGCCCGGCGTCCTGCACAACCGGCACATCGTCAACTACCACACCGGTGAACGCCGCACCGACGACGGCTTCCGCGCCTATCAGCTGCGCTTCGTCAAGTTCCTGCTGTCGATGCTCCACTTCCACCACGTCTACGACCGGATGGCGGACGCCGGCGACGCCCTGCTGGACGACACCGGCCGGGTACGTCCCACCGCGATCGCTGCGTTCGCCCGGGAGAGCACGGGCCTCGACCGGACGGAGAACACCCGGCGGCTGGACACGGTCGACGCCGCCTACCGGCGCCTCGGCGGCCGGTACGCCGACGTCGCCGGCCTGCTGGCCGCCCGCCGCGCCCGCCTCCTGGACGAGGCCCGCGACGACATGGCGGACTTCGCGCTGCTGACCGAGGCGTGGGAACCGCTGATGGCCGCCGCCCGATGCACCGAACCGACCGCACCGCCCGGGCAGTTCGCGTGAGCACCCTGACCGGGACGGCCCCGGCGCTCAGCGCGCCGCTCGCCGCGGCCCTCGCCGACGCGGGCCCGGACCGCCTCGTCCTGGACCTCGGCGGCATCGCCCGCGCCCACGCCACGCTGCGCCGCGAACTGCCCGGCGTACACGTCCGGTTCGCCCTGAAGGCGTGCCCGGTGGACGAGGTCGTCGGCACGCTGGCCCGGGCCGGCGCCGGAGCCGACGCGGCGAGCCCCGCCGAGATCGAGCAGGCCCTGCGGGCGGGTGTGCCGGCCGACCGCGTCCACTACGGCAACACCGTCAAATCCGACCGCGACATCGCCGCCGCCCACCGGCTCGGCGTCCGCACCTTCGCCACCGACAGCCTGGAGGACGTGGCCGCCCTCGCCGCGCACGCGCCCGGCGCCCGGGTCTTCTGCCGGGTGGCGGCCCAGGGAGAGGGCGCGGTGTGGGGCCTCTCCCACAAGTTCGGGTGCGCGCCCGCGGACGCGGTCCGCGTCCTGGAACACGCCCGGGAGGCGGGGCTGGTGCCGTCCGGCCTCTCCGTGCACGTCGGCTCCCAGCAGATGACGGCCGAGGCGTGGCGCCTCGCCGTGGACGACCTCGCCGGGGTGCTGCGCGCCCTGCGCCCGCGCGGCATCACCCCCGACCACGTCAACCTCGGCGGCGGCCTCCCGGCCGTGGGCTACCTCGACCGGCACGGCCACCCCCTCGACCCGCCGCTGGACAAGATCTTCGCGGTGCTCCGGGAAGGCATGGACACCCTGCGCCGGGCCCACGGCGGCCCCCTGGACTTCGTCGTCGAACCCGGCCGGTACCTCGTCGCCGACCACGGAGCCGTCCGCGCCCACGTCGCCCGGCTCGCCCGGCGCCGGGAACCGGGCGGGGCGGACCGGTACTGGCTGTACCTGAGCTGCGGCAAGTTCAACGGCCTCTACGAGATGGACGCGCTCCAGTACCGGCTGGTCTTCCCCGGCCGCACCGGCGGCGGCCCCACCGTCCCGGCCGTGGTCGCCGGACCCACCTGCGACAGCGACGACGCCTACTCCCACGAGGACGGCCACGTCCGGGTACCGGCGGACCTGGCGTCCGGCGACCCCGTCTGGGTGCTGTCCAGCGGCGCGTACGCCCTCAGCTACACCACCCGCGGCTTCAACGGCTTCCCCCCGCTGCCGTACACCGTCACGGGCGGCGCCGATGACTGAACCCGTACGGGTCCGCCGTATCACCGGCACCGACTGGGACGCCGTCGCGGCGCTGGAGCACGACGCCTACGCCCCGCTCGGCCTGTCCGAGGGGCGGGCCGCGCTCCAGTCCCGGGCAGCCGCCTCGCCGGAGACCTGCTTCGTCCTCGACGTCGGCGGCCGGACGGCCGGGTACCTGCTGGCCCTGCCGTACCCGGCGCTGAGCGTCCCCGCCCTCGGCCGGATCGAGCGGGCCGCCGCCGCGCCGCCCGGCAACCTCCACCTGCACGACATCGTCGTCGCGCCCGCCCTGCGCCGCCGGGGACTGGCGCGGCACCTGCTGCGCCGGCTCGCCGGCACCGCCCGCGTCCGCGGCGACGAGCGGATCTCCCTGGTCGCCGTGGGCGGCAGCGACCGGTTCTGGACGGCCCGCGGCTTCGTACCGCACCCCGACGTCACCCCGCCCGGCGGCTACGGCCCCGACGCCGTCTACATGTCCCGGCCGGTGCCGGCCCCGCGTGAAGTGAGCTGATGCGCATGCCCCTGCTCCACGATCCGTTCCGCCGCGGCCAGTTGGCGGCCGCCACGCTGTTCTGCTCGCTCGGGTTCCAGTACGCCACCTGGGCGGCGCGGATTCCGGCCCTGAAATCGAACCTGGGGCTGAGCACGGCCGAGGTCGGGGTGCTGCTGATGGCCGCCGGTGTCGGTGCGGCGGTGTCGTTCCCCCTGGTGGCCTGGCTGATGCGGCGGCTGGGCTCCCGGCGGCTCGCCCTGCTCTCCCAGCTCTGCCTGGCCCTGCTCCTGCTCGCCCTGGCGGCGGCGCCGAACTACCACGTGGCCCTGCTGGTCATGTGCGCCGACGGCGTGCTCGTGGGCTGTCTGAACGTCGCCATGAACGCGCAGGGAGCGGCTCTGGAGGCCAGGTTCGAGCGCACCACCATGGCCCGGCTGCACGCCACGTTCAGCGCCGGATCACTGCTCGCCGCCCTGGTCGCCTCCGCCATGACCACGCTGACCGGGTCGGTCGGCGCGCACTTCGGTGTGGCCGTCGCCCTCCTGCTGGCCCTGGGCGCCACCGCCCGCACCGGACTGCTGGACGAGGACAGGGACAGGGACAAGGACAAGGCCAAGGCCAAGGACAAGGCCGGGGACGAGGCCCGGGACGGGAACGGCGGGGCGACGGACGCGCCCGCGCCGGCCGAGCGCCGCCGGAGCTGGACCGTGCCCACCGCGCTCACCCTGTGGATGTGCTGCGCCATGGTCTTCGGCACGGTCGCCGAGGGCGCGATGAACGACTGGTCCGCCCTCTACCTGAAGGACGTCGCCGGGGCGTCGGCCGGGCTGGCGCCGCTCGGCATCGCCGTGGTGTCGGGCGCCATGGTGATCGCCCGGCTCTTCGCCGACGGCTGGCGCGACCGCTGGGGCGACCGGCGGGTCGTCCTGCTCGGCAGCGCGCTGGCCGCCACCGCCCTGACCTGCGCCCTGCTCGGCGGCGGCGTCCTGCCGGCCCTGCTCGGCTTCGCCTGCGTCGGCCTCGGCATCGCCGCCGTGACGCCCTGCGTCTACGCGGCGGCGGCCCGGCAGGGCTCGGACGCGCTCACCCTTGTCGCCGCCATGGGCACCACCGGCCTGCTGGCCGGACCGCCGCTCATCGGGTTCGTCGCGGACGCCGCCTCGCTGGCGTGGGGCATGGGCGCCGTCGCCGGGTCGGCGGCCGTGGTGGCTCTGTGCGGTACGCGGATCAACTGGGAGCCGGTGGGCGCCGCGGCCCCCGCCGCCGTTCCGGTCACTCCCGCAGAGCCGCCTCGGGTCCCATGACGACGACCGGTTTCCGGGCCGGGTCCAGCGCCTTCAGCAGCACCCGCATGTGCTCCTCGCGCAGGGAGACACAGGCGTTGGTCGGCCCGTCGTGGTCGACGTGGATCCACACCCCGCCGCCCTTGTCCTCGCCCAGCGGCCGGGTGTTGTCCAGCGGGGTCGTGCCGGGCACCCGGTTGTAGTCGATGGCGACGACGTAGTCGAACGAGCCCTCCAGCGACTCACCGAGGTGCCCGGTGCCCTCGGCGTCGAAGTCCGGGTGCTGGTCGTAGGGGAGTCGGGCCCAGGGGGCGGGCAGCCGCCCCCCGGCGTCGCTGAGCGTGAACACGCCGATGGGGGTGCGCAGGTCCCCGGCCTCGTGGTCGCGGGTCCAGCCGCGCAGCCCGTTGTGCGCCGGCCACGGACCGGCGACGGCCCGCCAGCCGTGCCCGGCGTCCCGCTCGTACAGCACGACCCGGGCCCGGTTGCCGTCCTCCGTCGTGCCCCGCACCACCACGGCCTGCCGGGAGGCGGCCGGGACCCGGTCGCGCAGGGCGGGCCCGACCCCGGGAAGCGGGCGGGGGGCGGTTCTCGCCGGAGGGGCACCGGGCGCGGGCGAGCCCTGCGCGGACGAGCCGCGCGGCTCCGGGGTACAGCCGGTTCCCAGCAGGCCGGTGCACACCACGGCGCCGAACGCGCACACCAGCACTTTCCTCAGCGTCATACCGAACTCCGCCTCCGTACGTGGACCTAGTCATTGCTTGACCGCTTCCGGTACGGGTTTCCCGCGGGCCGCCCCGCCTCCCCCGTTCGGCGCAGACGGTGCCCCGGTGGCGGGATGAGTTCACCCGGCCGGGACGGACGCCCCCCGCCCGGCCGCCGCACACCCCACCGCCAGGAGGTACCCGCTCGCGGCATCCGGCGGGCAGGCCGGGACATGCCCTGCCGGCCGTCAGGACCGGTACCGCCCGGCCAGCTCCGTGCTCTGCCCGCCGAACGCGGCGAGGTCGGCGTCGAAGACCCGCTGGAGCAGGCTCGCGTCCTCGACACCAGGGGCGCAGACCGTCTCCCCCAGCTCCAGGCCGCGCAGACCGGCGGTGACCACGTCCTCGGCGGACATCCGGGGCACCCCGCTCAGGTCCAGGCCCTGCCGCTCGTGGAACTCCGTCGCCACCACACCGGGACACAGCACCTGCACCGCGACCCCGGTACCGGACAGCTCCGCGGCCAGCACCTGGGACATCGCGACCAGATGGGCCAGCGCACCGGCGTAGACCGCGCGCCGGGGCAGCTGGGACGCCGGGGCCGGGCCGCTGAAGGCGATCATGCCGGCCACGTTGACGATCGCGCCCGCGCCGCGGGCCAGCATGCCGGGGACGGCGGCGCGCGCCAGCAGGGTCGGGGCGGCCACCTTGACCTGGACCAGTTCCCGGGCCTTGGCCGCGGGCAGGTCGGCGAACGGCATGTAGTGGGCCACGCCCGCGTTGTTGACGAGCATCGTCAGGGGCTCGGTGGCACACACGTCCGCGACCGCGTCCACCCCTTCACCGGTGGACAGGTCGGCGATCAGGGGACGGACCTCGACGTCGGGGAACTCGGCGGCGAGCGCCTCCAGCCGGTCGGCGCGGCGGCCGACGGCCACCACGTCGTGTCCCAGTCCGGCCAGCCGCCGGGCGAAGGCCCGGCCGATGCCCGACGAGGCGCCGGTGACGAGTGCGAGCTGGTGCATGACTGCTCCTGTGTACGGGGTGCGAGAGGCTGTACGGGGTGGGTGGGGCCGCGCCTCCCGGAGGGCGGCCGACTCCACGGTGGCCCACTCGTCCGGAGGCAGCCATCGCCCCCGCGGTCCTGGTACCGCCGGTGCCAGGACGGCGGACGGCCGCCCCGCCCCACGGACCCGCGGCGCCGGCCCCGCGCGGTCAGGACGGCGGAGCCGGCAGCGGCAGCGCGGCCAGGGCGCGGGCCGCGTGCACGAGGTTGGACGCCATGGCCTTGCCGGTCGACACCGACCAGTCGTGGCCGCGGTCGTCGTCGAGGAAGTCGGGCCCCGGGCCGGGACCGAGGTGCCAGTACGTCCAGGACTGGCCGGGGACGGTGTAGCCGATGTCGACCAGGGCGCCGTTGATCTCGCTGATGACGTGGTGGGCGCCGTCCTCGTTGCCGGTGACGACCACCCCGGCCACCCGGTTGTAGGCGACGGGCCGTTCCTGGTCGTCGGTCTCGCTCAGCATGGCGTCCATCCGCTCCAGCACCCGCTGGGCGACCGAGGAGGGCCGGCCCAGCCAGGTGGGGGAGGCGATGACGAGGATCTCGGCGGCGAGGAGCTTGTCGTGCACGGCGGGCCAGTCGTCACCGCCGCCCATGTCGGTCTGTACGCCCGGCTTCAGGTCCAGGTCGACCGCCCGGACGGTGTCCACGCTCACCCCGTGTCCCTGGAGCGAGGAGATGACGGTCGCGGCGAGCGCCTCGGTGTTCGACGGCTCGGGCGACGGCTTGAGGGTGCAGTTGATGACGAGTGCGCGCATGTGCCTGAGCCTTCCCCCGACGGCCCGTCACAGGCGGCGCGTTCCCGGCCCTCACCCGCCCGGCGAGTGGGCTGCCTCACATGGCGTAACCGGGGTGCCGCCGCCACCATGGTCTCGTCACGGGCCGGCTGAAGGGATCGCTGATGTTCCGCAAGGTGCTGGTCGCCAACCGCGGTGAGATCGCCATCCGCGCGTTCCGCGCGGGCTACGAACTGGGCGCGCGGACGGTCGCCGTCTTCCCGCACGAGGACCGGGGCTCCCTGCACCGGCTGAAGGCCGACGAGGCCTACGAGATCGGTGAGCCGGGCCACCCGGTGCGGGCCTACCTCTCCATCGAGGAGATCGTGCGGGCGGCACGCGACGCGGGCGCCGACGCCGTCTACCCCGGCTACGGGTTCCTGTCCGAGAACCCCGGCCTGGCCCGGGCCTGCGAGGAGGCCGGCATCACCTTCGTCGGCCCGAGCGCCGGCATCCTGGAACTGACCGGCAACAAGGCCCGCGCCGTGGCCGCCGCCCGGGAGGCCGGCGTACCCGTACTGGGCTCCTCAGCGCCCTCCACCGACGTGGAGGAACTGGTCCGCGCCGCCGACGAGGTCGGTTTCCCCGTGTTCGTCAAGGCGGTCGCGGGCGGCGGCGGGCGCGGCATGCGCCGCGTCGAGGACCCCGCGCACCTGCGGGAGGCCATCGAGGCGGCGTCCCGGGAGGCGGCGTCCGCGTTCGGCGACGCCACCGTCTTCCTGGAGAAGGCGGTGGTCGAACCCCGCCACATCGAGGTGCAGATCCTCGCCGACGGCCACGGCGACGTCATCCACCTCTACGAACGCGACTGCTCGGTCCAGCGCCGCCACCAGAAGGTCATCGAACTCGCCCCCGCACCGAACCTCGACCCGGCCCTGCGCGAGCGGATCTGCGCCGACGCGGTGCGCTTCGCCCGGCGGATCGGCTACCGCAACGCCGGCACCGTGGAGTTCCTCCTCGACCGCGACGGCAACCACGTCTTCATCGAGATGAACCCCCGCATCCAGGTCGAGCACACGGTCACCGAGGAGGTCACCGACGTCGACCTGGTCCAGGCCCAGCTGCGCATCGCCGCCGGCGAGACCCTGGCCGGCCTCGGGCTCTCCCAGGACACGGTGACCCTGCGCGGCGCGGCCCTCCAGTGCCGGATCACCACCGAGGACCCCGCCAACGGCTTCCGCCCGGACACCGGCCGCATCAGCGCCTACCGCTCACCCGGCGGCTCCGGCATCCGCCTGGACGGCGGCACCACCCACGCCGGTACGGAGATCAGCGCGCACTTCGACTCGATGCTGGTCAAACTCACCTGCCGGGGGCGGGACTTCGCCACCGCGGTGAGCCGGGCCCGGCGTGCGGTGGCCGAGTTCCGCATCCGCGGCGTGGCCACCAACATCCCGTTCCTGCAAGCGGTCCTGGACGACCTCGACTTCCGGGCCGGCCGCGTCACCACCTCCTTCATCGAGCGGCGCCCCCACCTGCTGACGTCCCGGCACTCCGCCGACCGCGGCACCAAATTGCTCACCTACCTCGCCGACGTGACGGTCAACAAACCGCACGGCGAACGCCCCGCCCTGACCGACCCGCTGACCAAGCTCCCGCCGCTGCCCGCGGGCGGACCTCCCGCCGGCTCCCGCCAGTCGCTCACCGCACTGGGCCCCGAGGGCTTCGCCCGCCGGCTGCGCGAGTCACCCGTCCTCGGCGTCACCGACACCACCTTCCGCGACGCCCACCAGTCCCTGCTGGCCACCCGGGTCCGCACCAAGGACATGCTCGCCGTCGCCCCGGTGGTGGCCCGCACCCTGCCCGGACTGCTCTCCCTGGAGTGCTGGGGCGGCGCCACCTACGACGTGGCCCTGCGCTTCCTCGCCGAGGACCCCTGGGAGCGGCTGGCCGCGCTGCGCGAGGCGGTGCCCAACATCTGCCTCCAGATGCTGCTGCGCGGCCGCAACACCGTGGGCTACACCCCGTACCCGACCGAGGTGACCGACGCGTTCGTCGAGGAGGCGGCGGCCACCGGCATCGACATCTTCCGCGTCTTCGACGCGCTCAACGACGTCGACCGGATGCGCCCGGCCATCGAGGCCGTACGCGCCACCGGCACGGCCGTCGCCGAGGTCGCCCTCTGCTACACCGCCGACCTCTGCGACCCGTCCGAGAAGCTCTACGCCCTCGACTACTACCTCCGCCTGGCCGAGAAGATCGTCGCCGCCGGGGCCCACGTCCTGGCCGTCAAGGACATGGCGGGCCTGCTGCGCGCCCCCGCGGCCGAGACGCTGGTGTCGGCCCTGCGCCGGGAGTTCGACCTGCCGGTGCACCTGCACACCCACGACACGGCGGGCGGCCAGCTCGCCACCTACCTGGCCGCCGTACGGGCCGGGGCGGACGCGGTCGACGGCGCCGTGGCGTCCATGGCGGGCACCACCTCGCAGCCGTCCCTGTCCGCGATCGTCGCCGCCACCGACCACTCCGAGCGGCCCACCGGCCTGGACCTGAGGGCCGTCGGCGACCTGGAGCCGTACTGGGAGAGCGTCCGCAAGGTCTACGCCCCCTTCGAGGCGGGCCTGGCCGCGCCGACCGGCCGCGTCTACCACCACGAGATCCCCGGCGGCCAGCTCTCCAACCTGCGCACCCAGGCCATCGCCCTCGGCCTCGGCGACCGCTTCGAGGACATCGAGGCGATGTACGCCGCCGCCGACCGGATGCTCGGCCGCCTGGTCAAGGTCACCCCGTCGTCCAAGGTGGTCGGCGACCTGGCCCTGCACCTGGTGGGCTCCGGGGTCGACCCGGCACGGTTCGA
Source organism: Streptomyces sp. NPDC090994 (assembly GCF_044768905.1). NCBI lineage: Bacteria > Bacillati > Actinomycetota > Actinomycetes > Kitasatosporales > Streptomycetaceae > Streptomyces > Streptomyces sp. NPDC090994. The sequence continues at coordinate 240,776 of NZ_JBIVWS010000002.1, read as the reverse complement.
GGCGGACCCGGACCGGTACGACATCCCCGACTCCGTCATCGGCTTCCTCCGCGGCGAGCTGGGCACCCCGCCCGGCGGCTGGCCCGAGCCGTTCCGCTCCAAGGCGCTGCGGGGCCGAGCCGAGGCCGTACCGGTCACGGAACTGTCCGCCGAGGACCGCGCCGGCCTGGCCGGGAACCGGCGCACCACCCTCAACCGGCTGCTGTTCCCCGGCCCGTCCCGCGAGTTCGAGACCCACCGGCAGACGTACGGCGACACCGGCGTCCTGGACAGCAAGGACTTCTTCTACGGGCTGCGGCCGGGCACGGAGTACACCGTCGACCTCGAACCCGGCGTACGGCTGCTCATCGAACTCCAGGCGATCGGCGAGGCCGACGAGCGGGGCATGCGGACCGTGATGGCCGGTCTCAACGGGCAGCTGCGGCCGATCCAGGTCCGGGACCGGGCGGCGGCCTCCGACGTCCCGGCGACCGAGAAGGCCGACCGGGGCGACCCCGGGCAGGTCGCGGCGCCGTTCGCGGGTGTGGTGACCCTCGCGGTCGCCGAGGGCGACCAGGTGGCGGCCGGGACCACGGTGGCCACCATCGAGGCGATGAAGATGGAAGCGGCGATCACCGCTCCCCGGGCGGGCACGGTGACCAGGCTGGCCGTCAACCGCGTCCAGCAGGTCGAGGGCGGGGATCTGCTGGTCCAGCTGGGGCCGGAGCCCCGCCGCTAGGCGTCGACGGGTACACCGAGCCGGGCCGCCACGGCGGTGAGGGTCTCGCCCAGCGGGAGCGCGACCCGGGTGACGGCGTGCCGGTCGCCCCGGGTCGGGTCCAGGTTGACGATCAGCACCGGCGTGCCGGCCTCGGCCGCCTGCCGGACGAACCGCAGTCCGGACATCACCGTCAGGGAGGAGCCCAGCACCAGCAGGGAGGCCGCCGAGCGGACCAGCGCACGGCAGTGCTCGACCCGCCGCGGCGGCACCGCCTCCCCGAAGAACACCACGTCGGGCTTGAGGACGCCGCCGCAGACCGCGCACGGCACCACGCGGAAGTCCCCGACCTGGTCGTCGGTGAGGTCGGCGTCCCCGTCGGGGTTGATGTGCGCGGCCACCGGCGCGAAGTCCGGGTTGGCCGCCGCCAGCCGCCGGGCGAGTTCCCGGCGCGGGCCGAGGTCGCCGCAGGACAGGCAGACGACCCGGTCCAGGCTGCCGTGGAGCTCCACGACCCCCTCGCTGCCGGCGGCCTGGTGCAGTCCGTCGACGTTCTGGGTGATCACGCCCGACAGCAGGCCCCGCCGCCCGAACGCGGCCACGGCCCGGTGCCCCGCGTTGGGGCGGGCCCGGCCGAAGGTGCGCCAGCCCAGGTGACTGCGGGCCCAGTACCGGCGCCGGGCTTGAGCGTCGCCGGTGAAGTCCTGGTACGTCATCGGGGTGTGCCGGCTCAGGCTCCCGCCCTCGCCCCGGTAGTCGGGGATGCCCGACTCCGTGGAGATCCCCGCCCCGCTGAGCACCAGCACGCCGCCGGCCCCCAGCGCCTCGGCGACCGGCTCCGGGTCGGTGGTGCCCGGCGGCAGGTCCTCGGTGGGGGTCCAGCTCAGGGTGGGGCGCATGCGCATGCCGCAAGGGTACGGAACCGGCGCGGACGCGTGACGCCGTGCGCAACGACTCCGGCCCGGACCTCGGCGCGGACGCGGCCGCCCGGTCGCGGCCGGCGACCGGACGAGCGGCCGGACGAGCGGCCGGGCCGGCGACCGGGTCAGCGGGCGGGCGGGGCGAACTCCGGCTGGTCCAGCAGCCGCAGCCAGCTCCCGTCGGGCTGCCGCCGGACGACCTGCGCGCGGGCACCGGTCCCGTCCTTCGGCGGCGTGGCGGTGAGGGCGATGTCACCGTCGACGCCGACCAGGGTCGGCAGCGGCGGCTCCGGCTCGAAGCGGGGACGGCCGGACAGCACCTTCTCCCACAGCGCGCGGATCGCCTCCCGGCCCACGGTCACCTCACCGGGCGGGTAGGCCAGCACCGCGTCCTCCTCGTAGAGCGCGGCGACCCCGACGGCGTCACCGGCGTTGGACCGCGCGACGAACAGCCGGGTGATGTCCTCGGGCCGCTCGGCCTTCTCGTACGTCTCGTACGCGTATTTGTACTCGTACTCCGCCACGACTTCCTCCTGACCTCGAACTCCGTGCTGTCCAGCCTGTCCGAGCCGCCGATCAGAAGTCCAACAGATGGTTCTTCTCGAAACTAGAATCAGCACTCATGGAACTGAGGCAGTTGGAGTACTTCGTCGCCGTCGCCGAGGAGCGGAACTTCACCCGGGCCGCCGAGCGCGTGCACATCAGCCAGTCCGGTGTCAGCGCCCAGATCCGCCGGCTGGAACGGGAGCTCGGCGCCGAGCTGTTCGACCGGTCCGCGCGCACCGCCACCCTCACCGTCGCGGGGAAGGCGGCGCTGGAGCACGCCCGCGCCGCACTCGCCGCGGCCGGGGCGGTCGGCCGCGCGGTGGGAGAGGTGACCGGTGTGGTCCGGGGCCGGCTGACCGTCGGCATGGTCATCGGCTGCACCCTCACCCCGCTGTTCGACGCGCTCGCCGCGTTCCACCGGGCCCACCCGGCAGTGGAGATCTCGCTCCTGGAGGACAACTCCGACCGGCTGGTCGAGGGGGTGCGCGACGGCACCCTCGACCTGGCGCTCGTCGGCACCGCGACCGCGACCCCGGACGGCCTGGAGGCCATGACGATCCTCAGCGAGCGGCTCGTCGCGGCGGTCCCGGCCGGACACCCCCTCGCGGACCCGGGCCGGATCACGCTGGACGCCCTGGTCGCCCATCCGATCGTCACCATGCCGCCCGGCACGGGCCTGCGCACCGCGTTCGACCGGGCCTGCGCCGCACACCGCGCCGAGCCCTCGATCGTGCTGGAGGCGGGTGCCGCCGACGCCATCGCCGACCTCGCCGCCCGGGGGCTGGGCGTCGCCGTGCTCAGCGCATCGATGGCCGAGGGCCACCGTGCCCGGCTGACCGCCCGCGCCGTGGACGGCCTCGACACCCCGGCGCTGCTCGCCCTGGTCTGGAAGAAAGCGCCCCATCCCGCGGTGCGGGAGATGCTGGCGCACAGCCGACGCGCTTTCGCCGGGCCGGGGTCCGGCCAGGACTCAATCGTATGAATGTGCGGTTGTGATGTGGAGGTCTTGGGGTGATCGGGCAGCGGAAGCGCCATGAGTTGGCCGGAAAGTGCTCATGCGTTCGCCGTTCTGGTGTTCTGAAAAAACGGTCATCCTCGTGCCCGGCCGCCGTCGGCTCTCCCGCCCGTGCCGCTGAACAGCCAGACAGCACAAGGGATCCGAGTGTCCCGTTCACTACCACGGCAAGATCAGTCGACCGCACCTTCGGGCCGAAATCGAATGCTGGGCGGAGTGCGTGGATAGTCAGATCTCGGAACGCGACGGGTTGACTACCATGTGCCCGTACCTGGTCCGGAAGATCGCCGTCCTCTTGGAGGCCGCTTCCTGACCCGTGACCGCCGTGTGTGTCGGTCGACCGTTTCTCCTGCTCTCCATCCCGAGGGACCGCGGAATGTCAGTGCCTGCACCATCCAGCCAGCGCCGGTCGGCGAAGGCCCCCCGAGCCGTTCCGGTCGTGCCCGCGGCCGTCCTGGTGGTGAGCGCGGCGGCCGCCGGCGCGGCCGTCGCCGCGGCACCGGCCGGAGCCGGCGACTGGCCGCTGGCCGCGATGCTCGGCGCCTGGCTCTGCCTCGCCGTCACGGTCGTGGTCGGCACGCTGTCGATCCGGCGCGCCCGCCGGGCCGGCCTGCGCCAGAACGACGACGTCACCCAGGCCAGGGCGCAGTTGGCGCAGATCGCCGCCGAGTCCGCGCACCTGGTCAGCGTCACCCTCCCCGCCGTCGCCAAGCGGCTGCGGGACGGGACGACCGCGCAGGACGCCCTGGCCCAGGTGACCCACCCGTCCGATCCGCAGCTGCGCCAGCTCGCGCACACCTTCGTCGCCGAGGTGGAGGAGGCCGTACGGCTCGCCGTCGCCTACGACGCCGAACGGCGCCAGGCAGCCGACGAGTCGGGCCGCATGACCGCCGAACTGGAACGGCTGACCGACGAGTTGCTGCCCGCCGCGGTGGCCAGGCTGCGCGAGGGACAGTCCGCCGACACCGTGCTCGGCGAGCTCGACTGGCCGCGCACCCCGGCGGTCCGGGTACCCGCTGAATCGTTCGTCCGCGAACTCGCCCACAGCGAGCGCCGCGCCGCCGCCGCCCAGGCCGCCTCCGCGAAGGCGCTCAGCCGGGTCCAGGCCAAGGCGGTCAGCATGCTCGCCGACCTCCGCGAGATGCAGGAGCGGCACGGCGAGGAGGTCTTCGGCGACCTGCTGAAGCTGGACCACAGCACCTCGCAGCTCGGCCTGATGACCGACCGGCTGGCCCTGCTCATGGGCGGCCGTTCCAGCCGCGCCTGGAACAAGCCGATCGTGATGGAGTCCATCCTGCGCGGCGCGGTCGGCCGGATCGCCGCCTACCAGCGGGTGCGCCTGCACTGCTCCACCACCGCCGCCGTCACCGGGTTCGCGGCCGAGGGCGTGATGCACCTGCTCGCCGAACTGATGGACAACGCCGCCAACTTCTCGCCGCCGATCGACGAGGTCAACGTCTACGTCGAGGAGCGCAGCGCCGGCATCGTCGTCACCATCGAGGACAGCGGCCTGAAGATGGCCGCCGCGGCCATGCGCCGGGCCGAGGAGTCGGTGGCCGGCCGCATGACCGACCTCGCCTCCCTCCAGGGCACCCGGCTCGGCCTCGCGGTCGTGGGGCGGCTGGCCGTCAAGTACGGCATCAGCGTCAACTACCGGCCCTCCTCCCGGGGCGGCACCGGCGTCGTCGTCCTGCTGCCCCGCCAGCTCCTCGCCCAGCAGCGGGAACCCGCCCCCGTCGGAGCCCAGGGCCGCCCCGCCGCGCCGGCCCCCGCGGCCCCGGCCCCGGCCCCGGCCCCCGTCGAGCCCCCGGCACCGCGTCCCGCCCCCGCCGAGCCCGCCGCACCCCGCGCCGGCCTTCCCGGACCGGCGGACGCGCCCGACAACACGCCGAACGGGCTGCCCGTCCGCACCCCCGGCCGCACCATGGCGGAGGCCGAACGCGAGCGGGAGCAGCGCCGCGGCGGCGACAGCGCCGAGGACGGCGCACCGGACCGGGAGCGACCCGCCGTACGCGACGCCGGGTCCCGCTTCGGCGCCTTCCACCGCGCCCGCCGGTCCGGCCGGGAGGCCGCCGGACCCGACGGCCGGCCCGAGCCACCGGCCGCCCCGTAGCGCCCGCCTCCAGGCCTCGGCTCCCTTTACCCCCCCGCTTGAGTACCTGAGATTGGAGGAACGGGCCGGTGACCGGTCAGCCGGGCACCCACCGTCCCATCACCACCATGCAGACCACCGACAACAGCCTCACCTGGCTTCTGCAGAACCTTCTGGAGCGCACCCCCGGAACCCGGCACGCCCTCGTCCTGTCCCGGGACGGGCTGAAGCTGTGCTGGTCCGACCACCTCACCCTGGACCGGGCGGACCAGCTCGCGGCGATCTGTTCCGGCATCCAGGCGCTCGCCCAGGGCGCCTCCGTGGAGTTCGGCGACGGAACCGGGGGAGTGCGCCACTCCATGACCGAGTTCCACGGCGGCCTGCTCTTCATCGTCGAGGCCGGGGAGGGCGCCCACCTCGCGGTCGTCGCCGAGGAGAACGCCGACCCCGGCGTGGTCGGCCACCAGATGACCGAACTGGTCGAGCAGATCGGCGAACACCTGCGGGCCGAGCCCCGCCAGCCCCTCCCAGGGGGTGCCGCCTCATGACGCCCCGCAAGCCCGTGGACACCGGCGACCCCGACCGGCTCTACACGGTCACCGGCGGACGCAGCCGCGCCGACGACGCCTTCGACCTGGTCACCCTGGTGGTCAGCGAGAGCGAACCGTCGGCCGGGATGCAGTCGGAACACGTCCGCATCCTGGAGATGTGCCGGCACCCGACCGCCGTGGTCGAGATCGCCGCGGAACTGAGGCTGCCGATCACGGTGGTACGCATCCTGCTCGGCGACCTCCTCGCCATGGGCCGGATCACCGCCCGGCACCCGCGCGCGGCCGAGTCCGTCGCCTCGCTCCCCGACTCCGCCCTTCTCAAGGAGGTGCTCCATGGGCTCCGCAACCTCTGAACTGCCCGTCGGCCGTACGCCCTTGGCCGACGCCGCCGAGACCGGCCTGAAGATAGTCATCGTGGGCGGGTTCGGGGTGGGCAAGACCACCCTGGTCCGCTCGGTCAGCGAGATCCGCCCCCTCAACACCGAGGAGGTGATGACCCAGGCCGGCGTCGGGGTCGACGAGACCAGCGGCGTGGCCGGCAAGACCACCACCACGGTGGCGTTCGACTTCGGCCGGATCAGCCTCAACGAGCGCATGGTGCTCTACTTGTTCGGCGCGCCCGGACAGGAGCGCTTCTGGTTCCTGTGGGACCGGCTGTTCTCCGGCACCCTCGGCGCGGTCGTCCTGGTCGACACCCGCCGCATGAACGACTCCTGGTACGCCATCGACCGGCTGGAACACCACGGCACGCCGTTCGTGGTGGCCGTCAACCGGTTCGACGACGACTCCGCCGGCCACTCTCTGGAGGAGATCCGCCAGGCGCTCGCCCTGCCGCAGCACGTGCCGCTGATCGAGTGCGACGCGCGGGTCAGACGCTCCGGGAAGGACGTGCTGATCACCCTCGTGGACCACCTGTACGACCTCGCCATGGCCCGGGAGACGACACCGTGACCGAGAACCCCACGCCCGACGGGCCGCCCCCGGGCTGCCCCGCCCACGGCGGCGACGGCGCGCTGCGCCTGGCCGGGCTGGAGTACCAGCAGACGCCGTCACAGCTGTACCGGTCACTGCGCCGGGAGCACGGCGCGGTGGCACCGGTGCTGCTGGACGGGGACATCCCCGCCTGGCTGGTCCTCGGCTACTCCGAGCTGAGCTACGTGACCAACCACGACGAGCTGTTCGCGCGGGACTGCCGCCGCTGGAACCAGTGGCCCAACATCCCCCCGGACTGGCCCCTGATGCCGTTCGTCGGGTACCAGCCGTCGGTGCTGTTCACCGAGGGCGAGGAGCACCAGCGGCGGGCCGGGGTGATCACCGAGGCGCTGGAGGGCGTCGACCAGTTCGAACTGGCCCGGCAGTGCCGGGAGATCGCCGACGGGCTCATCGCCGCCTTCGCGGGCAGCGGCGAGGCCGAGCTGATGAGCATCTACGCGCACGCCCTGCCGATGATCGCCGTGGTCCAGATGTGCGGCATGCCGCACTCGGGCACCGACACCGAGCGGCTCGTGGACGATCTGCGGATCTCCCTGGACGCGGCCGAGGGCGACGACCCGGTGGCCGCGTACGCGCGCGTGGGCGAGCGGATCGCGCAGCTGGTGAAGGAGAAGCGGGAGCGGCCCGGCCCGGACATCACCTCGCGGATGCTGCTGCACCCGGCCGGGCTGACCGACGAGGAGATCGTGCAGGACCTGATCTCCATCATCGCCGCGGCCCAGCAGCCGACGGCCAACTGGATCTGCAACACCCTCAGGCTGCTGCTCACCGACGAGCGGTTCGCCATCAACGTCTCCGGCGGCCGGCTCAGCGTCGGCGAGGCGCTCAACGAGGTGCTGTGGCTGGACACGCCGACGCAGAACTTCATCGGCCGCTGGGCGGTGCGCGACACCCAGCTCGGCGGACGGCTGATCCGGGCCGGTGACTGCGTGGTGCTGGGCATCGCCGCGGCCAACACCGACCCGCAGATCTGGCCGGAGTCGCACGTCGGCGCCGAGAACTCCGCGCACCTGTCGTTCAGCAACGGCGAGCACCGCTGCCCCTACCCGGCGCCGCTGCTCGCGGACGTGATGGCGCGTACGGCGGTGGAGACGCTGCTGGAGCGGCTGCCGGACCTGGTGCTGGCGGTCGAGCCGGAGGAGCTGACCTGGCGGGACTCGATCTGGATGCGGGGCCTCACGGCGCTCCCGGTGCGGTTCACGCCGGTCGTGCAGTGACCGGCGGGGCCCCTCGCGGGGCCCCGTGCCCCCGTGCGTCGCGTTCCCCCGTACCCCCGTGCCCCGCTCAGGCCGCGGCAGGGGTGAAGCGCACCGGGACCGACTGCGGGCCCCGGGTGAACACGCCCTGTTCCACCGGGTCGTAGCCCTCGGCGAGCCGTGCGTCGGGCATGGCGTCCAGGAGCTGGTTCACCCCGATCTCGACCTCGGCCTTGGCCAGCAGGGCGCCGACGCAGAAGTGCCGGCCCAGCGCGAAGGCGAGGTGGTCGGCGGCGGCGGAGAACGCGGTGGTCGTGGTCAGGTCGTCGCGGAAGATGTCGAAGCGGTCCGGGTCCCGGTAACGGTCGCCGTCCCGGTTGGCCGCGCCGATCAGGCAGGTCACGGTGGCACCCGCGGGGACGGTTCCGCCGGTCAGCTCCACCTCGGCCGCCGACTGCCGCATGATCATCTGGACCGGCGGGGTGAACCGCAGCGTCTCGGCGAAGGCGCGCGCGATCAGGGAGCGGTCCTCGCGGACGGCCGCGAGCTGCTCGGGGTTGAGCAGCAGGTTGACGAAGATGCTGGCGATCGCCTTGTCGGTGGTCTCGCCGCCGGCGGCGAGCAGCAGGCTGCAGAACGCCTTGATGTCCTCGTCGCTCATCTTCACGCCGTCGACCTCGGCGGCGCACAGCGTGGAGAGCAGGTCGTCCCCGAGGCGGTCGCGCCGCTCCCGGATGATCGGCAGCATGTACTCGGCGAACTCGGCCCGGGTCCGCTCCCCGGCCGCGGTGACCTCCGGGTCGCCGGACAGGTTGCCGAGGAAGGCGATGACGGCCGTGTACCAGCGGTGGAACCGGTCGTGGTCGGCCTTGTCGAGACCGAGCATGTCGGCTATCACGTTGACGGGGAAACGGGTGGCGTAGTCGCTGACCAGGTCGGCGGAGCCGGTGTGCCGGAAGGCGTCGATCAGCTCGCGGGAGTTGCGCTCGATGACGGGCAGGAACTTCTCCTGGAGGTCGGCGCCGCGGAACGCCGGCGCGACCAGCGCCCGGCGTACGGCGTGTTCCCGGCCGCTGAGCTGGAGGATGGTCTTGCCGTGCACCGGTTCGAGCTGCCAGTCGTAGTTGTCGGTGGTGAACTGGCCGGCCTTGTCCTTGAAGACGCGCTCGACGTCCTCGTAGCGGGAGACGATGTAGCTCTGCGTCGCCTCGTGCCAGATGAGCGGCGCGCTCTCCCGCATCACGCGGTAGGCGGGGTAGGGGTCCGCCGCGAACTCGGGCGAGAGGATGTCGGGGACCTGCTGAGCCGTGGACATGGGGCTCCCTGGGGGCGGTAACGGGCGTACGCCCCAAGGCTATTGATCATCTCCCGGGCACGACAGGGGGTCTTGGACAGCTGTTCGGTCCCGGGCGCTCGTTGGCCGAAAAGAGCCGCTCCGCGCCGGCCCCGCCCGCTCAGCCCCTGGCCAGGGCGGCCAGTTGGTCCAGGGTCCCGTCGAACCGGTCGTGGTCGCCGACGATCGGACCGGTCGAGGTGTACTGCCACATCGTGTACCGGGACCAGCCGGCCGGCAGGGCGCCGGGAGTCGCGGCGTACCGGGCGATCCACAGCGGGTTGGCGGCGCCGAACCCGTCGGCGTCGCCGGTGCACTGCTTCCACCAGCTGGTGGAGGTGTAGATCACCGCGTGCCGTCCGGTCCGGGCCCGGTACCGGTCGACGAAGTCACGGATCCAGGACACCATCTGCGCCGGCGTCTTGCCGTAGCAGGCGGAACCGTACGGGTTCCACTCGATGTCCAGCACACCCGGCAGCGTCCGGCCGTCCGCCGACCAGGCCCCGCCGTGGTCGACGAACCAGTCAGCCTGCGCGCCGCCGCCGGAGGTGTCCGGCGTCCCGAAGTGGTAGGCACCGCGGACCATGCCGACGTCGTACGAACCGTTGTACTGCTGGCTGTACTTGGGGTTGATGTAGGACGTGCCCTCGGTGGCCTTCACGTAGGCCCACTTGACCCCGCTGTCCCACAGGCTCTGCCAGGCGACGTCTCCCTGGTGGCTGGAGACGTCCACGCCCTCCGTCTGGACGGCGCGGGTGCCGGCGGGGCTCCCGTCCACGCCGTCGTGGGCCAGGACGCCGATGCCCATGTAGGCGGAGCCGCGGACCGGGGTGTCGTCGGCCGCCGACGGGGCGGCGGCCGGAGGGAACAGGATCGACAGGGCGGCGAGCAGGCTGCCCGACGCGAGCAGGCGGAAACGGCCGTCCGCCACGGCTATGGGTCTGCGCACGCCTCCCATCCGACCGTCCGGGCCACCCGCCCGCATCCCGCGCGCGTCCGGACGGCTGGCCCCGGCGGCGGCCGGCGGGTGTCAGCGCGTCACTTCGGCGTCCACGTCGCCCGCCGACCTGAACTCCACGGCCACCACCCCGTCCACGCGCCCGCACAGCTCCTCCAGCGCGGAGACCGGCACGTGTTCCGGGAGCCGGCCGGTGAGCACGACATGTCCGTGTGTCACGTCCACCTGGAGGGCCGAGGGTGCCAGTCCGAGCGTCTGGACCAGGGCCTCCTCGATGATCTCGGTGCGGATCTCCCGGTCCTTGCGCAGGAAGACCCGCAGCAGGTCGCTGCGGCTGACCACCCCGATCAGCCGCTCGTCCGCGCCGACCACCAGCAGCCGCTTGATGCCGTGACGGGCCATCACCCGGGCGGCGTCCACGACGCTCCACTCCTCCCGGGCGCAGACCGCCGGCGAGGTCATCAGCCCCGCCGCGTCCGTGGCCGACGCCTTGGCGCCGCCGGGCGGCGCGGTGTCCCCGCCCCAGATCTTCTGCAGGAGGTCCGCCTCCGACACCACCCCCACGGGACGGTCGTCCGCGTCCACGACGGGCACGGCGGTGATGTCGTACTCCTGCAGCAGGTGGGCGATCTCCTTGAACGGCGTGCCGCGCTGGACGCGGACGACGGCGTCGCTCATCAGATCGCGCACCCTGAGGTGGTTCATGTAAGGATCTTCCTCTCCGCTGCCGGCCCCCTGCGGCCGGCATCCGACCTTCCGCAGGTGAGAACGGACGGCGGGGCCCAGGGGTGCCCCGGTGTCACGCGGAAGGGCCACCCGGCCGCGGCGCGGCGTCCGCGTGGTCGCTCACGCGTCCGCCGGGATGCAGCCGGTCTCACCTGTTCCGGGCCGACCAGTCCGGGCCGACCAGTCTGCCCGGCCTCGACCGAGTGTCTACCGGGGCCCGGACGAGGTACCCGGTGAGCCCGCCGCGCAACGAGGAGTGGTCGCATGCCGGTGAAAGTGAGCCCGCTCGACGGCAGGACGGCCGTCGTGACCGGTGCGGCGCGGGGCGTCGGCGAGGCCCTGGCCCACGAGCTGTCCCGGCGGGGGATGAGGCTGGCCCTGCTGGGCCGTGAGGAGGCGACGCTGGTCCGGGTGCGGGACGCGCTGCCCGGGGAGTCCTGGTGCTGGGAGGCCGACGTCACGGACGACGCCGCCATGGCCCGGGCCGCCGCCGGGGTCCGGGAGCGGCTCGGGGCGCCGTCCGTGCTGGTGGCCAACGCGGGCGTGGCCGAGGCGGGACCGTTCGCCGAGTCCGACCCCGCGACCTGGCGCCGCGTCGTCGAGGTGAACCTCGTCGGCAGCGCCGTGACCGCGCGGACCTTCCTGCCGGACCTGTGCACCACCCGCGGCTACTACCTCCAGGTGGCCTCGCTCGCCTCCATCGGGGCGGTTCCCCTGATGAGCGCGTACTGCGCCTCCAAGGCCGGTGTGGAGGCGTTCGCCCAGTCGCTGCGGGCCGAGGTGGCGCACCGGCGGGTGGGCGTCGGCATCGCCTACATCAACTGGACCGACACCGACATGATCCGCGACGCCGGCCGGTACGCGGTACTGCGCGAGCTGCGCGGCCATCTGCCGCCGCCGGCCCGCAAGGTCCACCCGGTGGCCCACGTGGCCGGCCGGCTGGCCGACGCGGTCGAACGGCGCCGGCCGGCCGTGTACGTACCCGGCTGGCTGCGCGCGGCCCAGCTGGTGCGCGCCGCCATACCGCCCGTCGTCACCGCGGTCTCCCGACGGGAACTGTCCCGCCTGGCCGCCGAGGAGCCGTTGGAGCCGACGGGGCTGCTGGGCGCGGGCGGCCGGGCCGCCCGCGCCGAGTCCCGGGCGCTCGGGCGGCTCGGCGAGCCGGAGGAGTGAGGCGGGGGTCGCGACGCCCCTCGTACGGCCGTCGGCTCGGCGCGTGCGGTAGCGGCGGCGGGGCCCGCCTGATGCCGGCGCGCGGCGCGGGGCATCGTTCGAGAAGTGACGGACCGCCCCCGGTGCCGGCCCCCGGTGTCAGGCATCGGCGAGCCGCGCGGACGACGGGACCCGCGGCGGCACGTCCCGGGCGCCGCGCCACTCGCGGGGGGACATCCCGTAGGCGGCCCGGAAGACCCGGCTGAAATGCGCCGCGCTGGCGAAGCCCCATCGGTGTGCCACCGCGGCGATCGTGGCGTTCCCGTGGAGCGCCAGGTCCCGTCGGCACGCCTCCAGGCGGCGCCGCTGGATCCACCGGCCGACCGTGGCCTCCTCGCCCTCGAACAGCTTGTGCAGATAGCGCAGGGATATGTGATGGGCCTGGGCGATGGTCTGCGGAGTCATGCCGGGGTCCGCGAGATGCCGGTCGATGAACGCCCGGATCCGCAGCAGCAGCGCCAGGTTCCCACCGGGCGTCCCCCCGGTGCTCCGGCGGGTCCGGCCCATGACTTCGTCGGCCAGCACACCCAGCAGATCCACGACGTTGCGCGCCATCAGCTCGCTGGTGCGCGGCAGGTGGTTTCCGGCGCTGTCCACGATCCCGGAGATGCAGGGCGAAAGCAGACCGCCGAGAGGCGTGTCGGAGCCGAGCGGACAGGCGGTGATGTGCGCCACGTCGGACTCGCTCAGGCCCAGGACGTCTCGGGGCAGGACGAGGGACTTGGTCCGGAAGGACTGGGGGAATTCGAGCTGGAGGGGGCGTGCCATGTCGTAGACGAAGACGTCCCCGGGCCCGAGGAGTGCGTCACGGCCGTCCTGCTCCAGCCGTCCGACTCCTCTGACCAGCAGGTTGACCACCACGTCCTCGTCCTGGCCGTACTGCGTGACGAGCCGGCGCGTGCGCGGGGCGGACAGGCCGTCGCCGTCCACGGTGACGGCCTGGAGGGGGCCGAGCGGCGTCGCACGGATCATGCCGGAGTACACCTCGTCGGGGACGACGACGTCCACGGCGCCGAATGTCCGGGACAGGGCCTCGCGCCGGTGGGCCTGTCTGTCTCGGGCGGGCAGCGGATCGGTGGTGTGGAAGCTGCCGGCGGCGCTTCTTTCCTGGACATCCGGCGCCATGATCTCCGCCCTTCGACTGGTGTCTGCCTTCAGCGACACCGTGCCGGCCGGACAGGGGGCGGCACATCGCGTGAACCCGCTGGATCGGCGGCCCGGTCAGGGCGATCACCGGCGCCGGAGCGATCGGCGGACCGGTCAGTCACTGGTCGCGATCTGTTGCGCACGTCCGAGAGCTTCCTCCGGTGTCTGCTCCCCGGTCAGCGCGGACTGGATCGCGGTATAGATCCCGGTCGCCGCCTTGGGCCACCGGACGCCGAGTTCGCCGGTACGGACGCGCGCTCCTCGCGTGCTCTTGACGAAGACCGCCATCGCCGGGTCCTGTGCGGCATACCGGGCGGCGACCGCGGTACGGGACGGCACGGTGAAGTGCTGCTCGGCCAGGGTGAGCGTGTTGGAGGCGCTGTTCAGGCAGGTGAGGACCTCGGCGGCCTTCTTCTGCCGTTCCTCGGAGGAGTTCTGCGGGACGGTCCACACCTCACCGCCGAGCGGCGTGACCGGCGCCCGTCCCGCCCGGGGGACGGGGATCGGGGCCACTCCCCAGCGCAGGTCCTCGTCGTCGTCCAGGGCGGCGATCCGCCAGGGACCGTTGATCATCATGGCCGTGCGGCCGGCGGCGAACTGGTCGTGGACGTCGGCCTGCGTCCAGTTCAGCACCGACTTCGACATGGACCCGTTGGTCACCAGGTCGACCCACAGCTGGAGGGCCTGTGCGGCCTGCGGGGAGTCCAGATGCCTCTCGTGCCCGCCGTTGGACCACAGGAAGGGCAGAAACTGCCAGCTGCTCTCGAAAGTGGGGCTCGCGTCGACCGCCATGCCGTAGCGCCCGGGCCGGGTCAGCTCCGCGGCCGCCTGCTTCAGCTCGCCCCAGGTCCTCGGTACCGCGACACCGGCCTCGGCGAGCATGTCCTTGTTGTAGAAGAGGGCGACCGTGCTGACGTAAGGGGCCAGCCCGTACACCTTTCCGTCGTACGTGCCCGCCGACAGGATGGGCTCGGCGAAGCCGCTGGTGTCGACGCCGTACTGGTCCAGCGGGGTCAGCGCGCCGGTCCGCGCGACCTGCTGGAGGTCGGCGTTGTCCAGCATCAGCAGGTCGGGAAGGGTCCGGGACGAGGCCTGCCGCAGGACCCTGGGGACCAGGGACGCCGGCGGGACGCTCGTGTGCTCGACCCTGACCCCGGCGGTCTTGCCGCACGCGGTGAGCACCTGGTTCCACTGGGTGTGCTCGGAGCGCTGGGTGTAGTAGTCGAGCACGGTGATGGAGGCGACCTCGCCGGTGGCGGACCCGGCACCGGTTCCTCCGGCACACCCGGTGGTCGTCAGGGCCAGGGCCAGTGACAGGGCCGCGGCCGAGCGGACGGCGGTGCGCCGCGTCGGCCGTCCAGCCGGTGAGATCATGCGGGTGCCTTTGCGGAGTGACGGTCCGCGGACCGGGGCCGATGTCGCGAGGCCGGCGGACTCCACGAGCCGTCAGGGTGGTCCGCACGGGTGTCTTCTGTTCGCACGCATCTTAGACACCCTCGATGGGCTCATGACACGCGGCACTCGGCGGGTCCGCTCGCCGCCGTGGTCATCGTCCCTGTCCGGCGGCTTCCCGGATCATCGCCACCACGGCAGCGGGCTGCGACAGCACCACGGCGTGCGACGCGTCCAGCACGTGCTCGGTGGCCGCCATGCGCTGTGCCATGAAGCGCTGGGCCGTGGGGTTGAGCATCCGGTCGGCGGTCGCGATGGCGTACCAGGACGGCCTGGAGGCCCAGGCCGGCGGTCCCGCTCGACCGGTCAGCGCACCGCACGCGATCGGGCGCTGTGCCACGGACAGCGACTCGCTCACGGCGGGCGACAGGTCAGCGGCGTAGACCTGCGGGAACAGTTCGGCGCGGAGGTACAGCTCGCTGTCCGGGCCGCCGGGGGACCGCGTGGGCAGAGCGACGGCGCGGGTCGCGCCGGCGGCCGGGGCGGGGGCGAAGCGGTTCAGGATGTCCAGGACGCACTCGCCGGCGTCGAGGCCGAACGCCGCGACGTAGCACAGGGCCACGACGTTGTCGGCGTCGGCGGCGGCCTGGGTGATGACCGCGCCACCGTAGTCGTGGCCGACCAGGACGACCGGCGCGTCGATGTCACGCAGCGTGCTCCTGAGGCAGGCGGCGTCCTGCGCCAGACCGCGCAGCGGATTCGCCGGGGCGCGCACGGTCAGTCCGTCGGCGTGCAGCAGACCGACGACCTCCGCCCAGCAGGAGGCGTCCGTGAACGCGCCGTGCACCAGCACGACGGCCGGCGGTGCGGAGCTGGGTCCGTGCATGCCTGGTGACCTCCGACGGCGTGGGAATGTCCCAGTCATACGCGTCCGGGCCCGGTACGGCATCGCGTGAACGTACCAACGGAGACGCCCTCAGCTGTCGGGCAGGGCCATGACCACGTGGGCCAGTTGCACCCGGGAGTTGATCGCCAGTTTGCGGAAGACCGCCGTCAGGTGCGTGTTGACCGTGTGCGGGGACACCACGAGCAGGTCCGCGGCCGACCGGTTGGTGTGGCCCTGGGCGATGAGGCGCGCGATCTTCTTCTCCGAGGCCGTGAGAGCATCCCACCCCTGTACCGGGCGCTGTACGGGCGCTGCCCCGCGGCCGGCGGCCCCCGCGTCCCGCAGGGCTCGCTGGACCCGTGCCGCCGCGGCGTGGGCGCCCGACTCGGCGAACGTGGCACGGGCGTCGGTCAGCGCGGCCACCGCCCGCCGCTTCCGGCCCGCCGCCAGGAGGGCCTGTCCCAGATCCGCGGACGCGGCCGCCCGGACCAGCGGGCGGGGGCTCGCGCCGAGCAGCTCCACGGACCGTTCGAGCAGGGCGGGATCGTTCCGTACGAGCCCGAGGGCCTGGGCCGCGAGGCCCGTGGCGGTCGGCACGGCGGGGTTGCGTCCGGCATGGGCGCCGGCCTGTGCGGCGAGGTCCTCGGCCAGCTCCTGGTCCGCCCCGCGCAGGGCCATGCGTATCGCGGAGTCGACCCAGTCGCGCAGCAGCCGCCAGCGCATGAAGGCCCCCTCCCGCTGCACCTGCCGCACCCTGTCGACGGCGAGGCCGAGGTCCCCGTCCGCCTCGGCGTGGACGGCTTCCAGGAAGCGCACCGCGGCCGTGTTGCCCGGGTTGGGTCTGGCCGCCAGTCTCTCCCGCGCCGCGACCAGATGCTCCCGCGCCGCTTCCCGGTCGCCGCGCAGCAGAGCGATCCGGGAGCGGATCACGCGGCCGTTCACCTGCTGGACGGGTACCCGCACCTCGTCCTCCAGGTGTTCCATGGTCGCGAAGCCGGCGTCGGCGTCGTCGAGCCGGCCCAGGCCCAGGTCGTGCTGGCCCTGGGCCCACAGCAGCATCGCCTGACGCGTCGTCCCGGCTTCCGTCGCCCGCAGGAGCAGCCGCCGCCCGGTCGCGAAGTCGTCCACATGCAGGTGCGCGACGATCTCTTCGGGCAGGAAGGCGGGGTCGATGGCGCTCAGCGCGGTGAAGCGCTCCAGCGCCACGGCGTTCTCACCCGCGTTCAGCGCGATCTCACCGAGCCCGGACAGGGCCAGGACGTGTGCCTCCCGGTCACCGACGCCGGTGGCGGCACGCAGCGCTGCCTCGCCCGCCTCGCGCGCCGCGGCCAGATCCTGCTCCCGGGACAGGGCCAGGGTGCGCAGGGCGGCCAGCCTCGCCGCGATCTCCGGGGCGGCGCCTCCCGTGGCGAGGGCGGCTTCGGTCCGGCGGCGCAGTTCGCCGGCGAGGTCCATGTTCCACAGCGTCCCGCCGAGGGCGGCCTGCAGCCGGCTGAACACCTCCAGCGGTGGCCGCCCGGCCAGCAGCCCGTCGCCGGTGGCCAGGGCCTCCCGGCTCCGGCCGGCCCGGGTCA
The DNA here is from genome assembly GCF_044768905.1 of Streptomyces sp. NPDC090994. NCBI lineage: Bacteria > Bacillati > Actinomycetota > Actinomycetes > Kitasatosporales > Streptomycetaceae > Streptomyces > Streptomyces sp. NPDC090994. The sequence continues at coordinate 223,539 of NZ_JBIVWS010000002.1, read as the reverse complement.
GGCACAGGATCGCCTGTTCCCCCACCGCGAACCTCGACGGCCGTGCCGACGGCACCAGCTCCAGGGCCCGCGTCATGAGGTCGGCCGCGAGGTCCGGGGTGACCGGCAGCACGTCGTCGGCCGCGCGCCGCAGCAGCGCCACGGCTTCCTCGTCTCCGGGCAGGGCGCCCCGCAGGACGTGCGGCACCGCGTCGACCGGCCGGTGGCCCGCGGCGACAAGACCGCGCGCGGCCTCTCGGTGCAGTGCCTTGCGGGCCGACGGCAGGATGTCGGCGTAGACCGCCTGGCGCAGCAGATCATGCCGGAAGACCAGGTGATCGCCGTCGTCGTCCAGGAGCCCCGCGCGCACGGCCTCCTCCAGCGCCGCGATGAGGGTGGCGGGCGGCCGGTCGCAGAGCGCGGCGGCGTCGTGGAAGCCGAACCTGCGCCCCAGGACCGCGCCCATCCGGAGGAAGCGCAGGGTGTCGGGCTCCAGGGACCTCAGCCTGCCGCGCACGCCCACCACGAGCCCCGGGGGCACGAGGGTGTCCGAGGCCTCGGAGGTGCGCAGACCCGCGAGCATCTCGACGGCCAGGAACGGGTTCCCGCCCGCTCCGTCGAGCAGTTCCCGCACCCGCTCGCCGGCCGCCGCCCCGAGCGCGTCGTCGGCCAGTTGGGCGATCGCCGCGCCGGTCAGGGGACCCAAGGGCACGGTGACGGTCGTGAGGTTCCCGGCCGCGGCCGCGACGATCTCCTCCGACGGGCCCGCGGGCTCCCGCCGCCCGGTCAGCAGCCACAGCACCGGCGAGGTCCGCAGACGCGTCGGAAGCTGCTGCAGGGCGAACCGGCTCAGCGGATCGGCCCATTGCACGTCGTCCAGGCCGATCAGCACCGGCACGCCGCCCGCTCTGCCTTCGATCACTTCGGCCAGGCGTTCCACCAGCCAGATCCGCTGGTCGTGATGGCGGGCCAGATCGGCGAAGGCATCGCCGGACAGCAGGGGCCGCTCACCTCGCAGCACGCAGGCCGCCAACGACGACAGCGGCACGATGTGATGCAGCTCATCGGCCTTGCCGACACCGACGGAGAACCCCGCCGCCCTGGCCTTGGAGACGGCTTCGGCGAGCAGTGTGGTCTTGCCGATGCCGGGTTCGCCCTGAACGAGCGCCAACCCGCCGCCTCCGGTGCGGGCCACGGTGGCGATCAGTGCGTCGAGCTCTCCGAGCTCGGCCTCCCGGCCACGCAGACCGCTGCGGGACAGCGGACCGCCTGCTCCTGCCATCTCTACGATCCACCCCACGCGCATTGGCCCGCCGAGGCCGCTCTCCCACCGCGCCGACGGCCGGCACCACCTTCCGGGGGCCTTGTCTCTCCACGCACTCTAACCGTTCCCTGCGTGCACCCGGACGGCCGCCCGGCCGTGGCAGCGATGCGCTCAAGGGCCACACAGGGCGAGACGTCCGCCCTGGCGTGATGCCGTCCCGTGCCGCGCATGCCGCGGACGCCGGGCAGGCCCATCACCACTCCGCTCGGGCGGTGGCGCCGAAGCCGGCGCTCCTCCGGACTCGGCCCGTTCCTGGGCGGCGTCACGTGCCCAGGCCGGCGTCCCGCGCCCGGGTCATGGCGTCGTCGCGGTTGGTGACCTGGAGCTTGGCGAAGATGTGGGACACGTGGTTGCGTACCGTCTTGTCCGACAGGACCAGGTGGCGGGCGATCCGCCGATTGGTGTGCCCGCGGGCCAGCAGGTCGAGGATCTCCCGCTCCCGGTTGGTGAGGTTGGGAAAGGCGAGCCGGCCGGGGAAATCGTGGATGGCGGAGAAGTACGTGCCCAGCCGTTCGGCGATGGAAGCGCTGAAGACCGCCCCGCCCTCGGCCACCGTCCGTACCGCCCGCAGCAGTTCGTCCCGGGACACCTCCTTGGCCACATAGCCGTGGGCCCCCGCGCGCAGCGCCGCCACCACCTCGTCGTCGTCCTCGTACCGGGAGACGACGAGCACCCGCGGCCGGTGGCCGGCGGTTTCCGAGGTGATCGCGCGGATCGCCTCCACCCCCGGCATCCGCGGCAGCCGCAGGTCCATGAGGACCACCTGCACGGCGGGCCCGAGCCGGGTGACGGCCTCCACCGCCTCCTCGCCGCTGCCGGCCTCCCCGACCACCGCCAGATCGCCTTCGGAGTCCAGCGCGACCCGCAGCCCCTGGAGGAACAGGGGGTGGTCGTCGACGATCAGCACCCCGACGGTCATTCGGAATTCTTTTCGCCAAGTGTGGCCATAAGTCCCCCTTTTGTGCATGCTGCGAACAAGGCTAGATCTTCCGGCTCTCCGTCCGGAAAGTCATTTCCGGTCGGCTGCGTGGCCGTTCAAGGGCGTTTCCGGGCCCGGTGAAGGTCAGGGGAATCGAACGCCGGTAGCCAGTGGGCTCTGGTGTACGAGTGGTGTGACCGGTGCGGTCTGCTTGTCGTAGGAGTTTCCGCTGGTTCAGTTGCTCGTCGGGCGGGTGGGTCTTCCGGTGCGCTCTCCGTGTCGGGGCGCGGATGCGACGTGAATGTGACGTAGGGAACTCGCGCGGGGGAGGGCGGCCGGCGAACGCCTCGCGATGCTTGCGTGCGCGTTATATTGCGAATGCTGGTATCCGCGGAGTGGTAATATCTACGTGTGCAAGCTGTTGTGATGCGCCGATACGGATCGGCAGACGTTCTGGAGCGGGCCGACATTCCCGACCCCAAGGTCGCGCCGGGTGAGGTCCTGGTCCGGGTGAAGGCGGCCGGGGTGAACCCGGTCGACTGGAAGCTGGCCGCGGGCCACCTCGACGCGCTCATGGAGGTGCGCTTCCCCCTCGTCCCCGGTTGGGACGTGGCCGGGGTCGTCGAGGCCGTCGGGTTCGACGTCGACGAGTACGCGGTGGGCGACGAGGTGGTCGGCTACCTCCGCAAGGACCAGATCCAGTCGGGCGCGTACGCCGAGCTGGTCTCGGCCCACGTACGCCTGCTCGCCCCGAAGCCGGCCGCCCTGAGCTGGGAGGAGGCCGCCGCTCTGCCGCTGGCCGGACTCACCGCCCACCAGGCGGTCCGACGCGTCGGCGTGACCGCGGGCGACACCGTGCTGGTGCACGCGGCGGCCGGCGGCGTGGGATCGCTCGGCGTGCAGATCGCGAAGGCGCTGGGCGCCCGGGTCATCGGCACGGCGAGCGAGGCCAACCACCCCTTCCTCAGGGAACTCGGCGCCGAGCCGGTGACCTACGGACCCGGACTCGTCGACCGGGTGCGTGCCCTGGCCCCCGAAGGGGTCGACGCCGCGCTGGACTTCATCGGCGGTGACGCCGCCGACCTCTCCCTCCGCCTGCTCGGCAGCCCGCGGCGGCTCGCGTCGATCGTCGACGACGCGGTGCTCGCCAAGGGCGGTCACTACGTGTGGGTGCGTCCGGACAGTGCCGGCCTGGCCGCGCTCGGGGCCCTGGCGGACGCGGGGCGGCTGCGCGTCCCGATCGCCCGCGTGCTGCCGCTCGCCCGGGCCGCCGAGGCCTGGCGGCTCAGCCAGGAAGGCCACACCCGGGGAAAGATCGTCCTCCGGGTCGGCTGACGGCGCCGGTCCGGCGGCGTCCGCCGCCCCCGGAAGGCCGTACGACGCTTGATGTTCCTCCTCACCCCTACCAGGAGTTTTCTGTGAGTTCTCTGTTCGAGCCCTACACCCTGCGCTCGGTGACCATCCCCAACCGGGTCTGGATGCCGCCCATGTGCCAGTACTCCGCCGCCCCCGAGGGCCTGGCCGAAGGCGTGGCCACTGACTGGCACTTCCAGCACTACGGCGCCCGCGCGGCGGGCGGCACGGGCCTCGTCATCCTGGAGGCCACCGGCATCTCGCCCGAGGGCCGCATCTCCCCCCAGGACCTCGGCCTGTGGAACGAGACGCAGGCCGGCGGACTGCGCCGCATCACCGACTTCCTCAAGAGCCAGGGCACCGTCGCGGGAATCCAGCTCGCCCACGCCGGCCGCAAGGCATCCACCAGCCAGCCCTGGCAGGGCGACCGCCCGGTCGGGCCGGACGAGCACGGCTGGACCCCGGTCGGCCCGAGCGCCGAGCCGTACCCCGGTCTGAAGGTCCCGCACGAGCTCACCGTCGAGGAGATCCGCGAGACCCTCGACCAGTGGCGTGCCTCCGCCCGGCTCGCCCTCGCCGCCGGCTTCCAGGTCGTCGAGATCCACGGTGCCCACGGCTACCTGATCGGCAACTTCCTCTCCCCGCACAGCAACCGGCGCACCGACCAGTACGGCGGCGACTTCGACAACCGCATCCGCTACGCCGTCGAGGTCGTCGACGCCGTGCGCGAGGTCTGGCCGGACGACCTCCCGCTCTTCTTCCGCCTGTCGGCCACCGACTGGCTGGACGAGGGCGGCTGGACCCCGGACGAGTCGGTCGCCCTGGCCCGGGTCCTGACCGAGCACGGCGTGGACCTGATGGACGTCTCCACCGGCGGCAACGCCGGCGGCGTGACCATCCCGGTCGGGCCGAACTACCAGGTGCCGTTCGCCGCGCGGATCAAGCGGGAGACGGACATGCCGGTGGCCGCCGTCGGTGAGATCTCCGACCCCGGCCAGGCGGAGAAGATCCTCGCCGCCGGTGAGGCCGACGCGGTCCTGATCGGCCGGCAGCTGCTGCGCGAGCCCACCTGGGCCCGGCGCGCCGCCCGGGAGCTCGGCGGCGACGTGCGGATCCCCCCGCAGTACGGCTGGCGCCCCTGACCGACCCTGACCGGGCGCTGACCGACTTGTGCGCTTTATGGTGGTCCGGTGCGAATCGTTCCTCGCTGGGCTCTGCTCTCCTCCGGGTGCGCGCCCGTCCTGCTCATCGCGGGCTGGACGATCGCGGCGGCCCTGGAAGGGCCCGGCTACGACCCCCTCACCCGGACGATCAGCGTCCTGGCGGCTTACGGGGCGCCCGGGTACTGGGTGATGAACGGGGCGCTGGCCGCCCTGGGCGTCTGTCACCTGCTGACCGCCTGGGGGCTGCGGGCCGCCGCCAACGCCGGCCGCCTGGCACTGGGCGGCGGCGGGGTGGCGGCGTTCGTGGTGGTGGCGCTGCCCGCGCCGAGCAGCGGGGGGTCCCTGCGCCACGGCACCGCGACCGTGATCGGTTTCACGCTCCTCGCGGTGTGGCCGGTGCTGGCCGCGTGGGGCGGCGGCGCGGCTCCCTGGGCCCTGCGGCCCGGGCCCGCTGTCGCCGCGAGCGCCCTGATGGCGGTGGGCGGGGTCTGGTTCATGATCGAGATGCAGCGGCAGGGGGCCGCGGGGCTCGCCGAACGGGTGGTGACCTCCATGCAGTCCGTGTGGCCGTTCGTCGTGGTCACCTCGTGTCTCGCCCGCTCCGGGAGCCGCTCCCGGAGGCGGGACGAGCAGCCGGCCGGGCATCCGTAGGCCGTGCCGTTACCGCAGGGCGCCGGTCCGTCAGTGGTGCCAGGGCAACCGGCGCGGCTCGGCCGGGACCCGTCCGGCGAGCAGATCGGCGACCAGATCACCGAGGCCGAGCGGGCGAACGGCCTCGGTGCCGCCGGTCAGTTCGTCCACGGTCCACCAGCGGTGCCCCGCGTGGTGGCGGGCCTCGTGCTCCTCCTGGCCGCCGGTGTCGACCTCGTGGTCCGTGACCCGCAGATGGAAGAAGACGTCCTGGAAGAGGCCCACGGCCCAGCCCAGGTCGGCGTGTCCGGACGTCTGGGCCACGGGGGAGCCGAGCGCCTCGGGCGCGACGGACAGCCCGGTCTCCTCGAACAGCTCCCGCGCGGCGGCCTCCGCGAGGGTCTCGCCCTCCTCGACGCCCCCTCCGGGAGTGGACCAGTCGTGTCCCCTGCCGGGAGCGTCCGGGTCGGTGTGGGACTTGAGCAGCAGGACCCGGCCCGTCCCGTCGACGAGCACGACGCGGGCGGAGCGGCGGCGGTACGTTTCCTGATCGGGCACCGCGTCAGCCTAGGCGATCGGGCACCGCGTCGGGCCAAAGGATCGGGCACCGTGCCAGGCGAGAAGGCCGGGCACCGCGCCAGGCCGACGGCCTCATGAAGGCCGTAGAGGTCACGACCCGCTCGGCCCGCCCGCCGTCCACTCGCCCGGCCCGCCGCCGCGCCAGTCGATCAGCCGCGAGCGGACCACGTCCATCTCGTCCCAGCCCTGCAGCCCTGCCTCCTGAAGGAAACGGGCGACGTCCCGCACGCTGTACGCCCGGCCGAGTATCTCGCCGTCCACCCGCACGCGCCGGGCTCCGTCGTCGTCGGGCGGGTACACGGTCACCGGGTGCGTCGCAGCCATGTCACCAGCGTGCGGGCGGCGGCGACGGTACGCACGCGGAACGCGGGCCCGGCGGTCCGGGTCCCGAGGGCAGACCCTCTGCCGCAGGTGAGCGCGAGAGGGTTAGGGTCGTCATCGTCTTGTCGATGCGGAGGGGGACGCGGAGTATGCGCGGGACAGTGACCGCGGTCAGCAGCAACGGTGAGTACTCCTTCACCAAGCCCAACCGGCCGAGCATCACCCTGCTGGCCGGCCTGGGGGTGGAGGGCGACGTGCACGCCGGCGTGACCGTCAAGCACCGGTCGCGGGTCGCGCAGGACCCCACCCAGCCGAACCTGCGCCAGGTCCACCTCATCCACGAGGAACTGTTCACCGAGGTCGGCGAAGAAGGCTTCGAGGTCGCGCCCGGCGAACTCGGCGAGAACGTCACCACCCGCGGCATCGACCTGCTCGGCCTGCCGGCCGGCACGCTGCTGCGCCTCGGCGACACGGCGGTGCTGGAGGTGACCGGTCTGCGCAACCCCTGTCTCCAGATCGACGCGTTCCAGGACGGCCTGCTCAAGCGGGTGGTGGGCCGGGACGAGGAGGGCAGGATCGTGCGCAAGGCCGGCATCATGACCATCGTCCGGGAGGGCGGCGTGGTCCGCCCCGGCGACACGATCACGGCGGAACCGCCCACCGGGCCGCACCGGCCGCTCGACCGCGTCTGACCCGCCACGACCCGGTACGGTGCCGCCGCACGCGCCGCGTCGGGCCGGTCCGGCGCGGCGAGCCCCTCGCACCACCCGTCTCAAAAACTTGCCCGCATGGCGAGACGGCATGGCTTCCGGAGGCTCATGTTCCGTATATTCGCACGCATGTCTGTCTCGGCTCCCTTGCTGTGCCTCGCGCTGTTCGCGAACTCCGCGTGGTGCGTCGACGACGGTCTCTGTCGCCCCTGAGACCCGTCCCGTCCGCGCCACCCGCGCCGTCGGGCGCCCCGTGCCCCCGCCCGTCGCCCCCGTGCACCACCCCGGAGACCATCCGTGACCACCGCCCCGCCCGCCGGGCCGGCCGCGCCGCCGCGCGTGCCCGCCGGCCTGTTCACCCCTTCCCCCACCTCCTCGGCCCGGCCGGACGCACCGCCCCTGCCCCCGGTCCGGCGCACGCCCCTCGCCGTGGCCGGGCTGCTGGCCGTGGCCCTGACCGCCTACGTGTGGTCCGCGCACGGTGCCAAGCCCGGCGTACTGCTCCTGCTGGGGCTCGGCCTCGGCGTCGCCCTCTTCCACTCCCGTTTCGGTTTCACCTCCGCCTGGCGCCAGCTGGTCGCGGTCGGCAACGGCACCGGACTGCGGGCGCACACCCTGCTGCTCGGCACCACCGCCACCCTGTTCGCGGTGATCATCGGTACCGGTACGGGGCTGTTCGGCTCCCAGCCGGCCCCCTCGGGCGGCTCGCTCGGCATCGGCCTCGTCGTCGGCTCGGCGCTCTTCGCGGTCGGCATGCAGCTCGGCGGCGCCTGCGCCTCCGGCACGCTCTTCGCCGTCGGCTCGGGACAGACCTCGGTGGTGCTGACCCTCGCCGGGTTCATCGCCGGCGCCACGCTCGCCGCCTGGCAGTTCGACCTGTGGAAGGACCTGCCGGCCTGGGACCCGGTCGTGCTGTCCGACCACATCGGCTGGTTCGGTTCCTGGGCGGTGACCATCGCCGCGCTGCTGGCGGTGGTGTTCGTCTCGCGCCGTGTCCAGGCCCGCCGCAACCCGCCGCCGCTCGGCCCCGTCCCCTCGGCGCGCGGCGCGGCCGTCCGGGCACTGCGCGGCTCCTGGCCCCTGGCCGCCGGCGCCCTGGCGCTGGCCGTGCTGGGCGCGGGCGTACTGCTGGTCTCCGGCGGCGCCTGGGGCGTCACCAGCGCCTTCAGCCTGTGGGGATCGGAGCTGGTGGGAGCGCTGGGCGGCCACCCGGAGAACTGGACGTGGTGGCAGCAGCCCGGCAACGCCGACATGCTGGCGGGCCCGGTCCTCGCCGACAAGACCAGCCTCACCGACATCGGCATCATGATCGGCGCGGCCGTGGCCGCGGCCCTCGGCGGCAGCTGGGCCCTGCACCGCGGCATCCCCTGGCGCACGGCGGTCGCGTCGGTGCTCGGCGGTGTGCTGATGGGCATCGGCGCCCGCCTGGCCGGCGGCTGCAACATCGGCGCCTACCTCGCGGGCATCGCCTCGGGCAGCCTCAGCGGCTGGGTGTGGGGCGCCGTCGCCCTGGCCGGCACCTGGGTCGGTCTCAAGCTGCGTCCGCTGTTCGGCCTGGGCAACCCCAAGCCGGGCGACGGCGTCTGCTGAACGGACGGCAGCCGTCCGAGGAGTGAGACGGTACGCGGGGGCGGTACGGCTGACGGTCCGTACCGCCCCCGCTTCGGTGGACAGCGGCCGGTCGACCGGGCCGGCCGCCGTGCCCGCCGCCCGAGGGACTCCCTCTGGACCGGGCGACGGGCGGCCACCATCCTGGTGAGCGCCGTTTCCGCAACCGGCCTCCAGTGAGGTGGCAGCAGTATGACCGTCGTCGATCTCGCCGCGCTCGGTGAGTCCTTCACCCGCGACCCGTATCCCGTCTACGCGCGCTTACGGGCCCAGGGCCCCGTCCACCGCATCCGGATGCCGGAGGGCATGGACGCCTGGCTCGTCGTCGGCTACGAGGCCGGACGCGCCGCGCTGACCGACCCCAGGCTCTCCAAGAACTGGGACAACGCGGCGCCCGCCTTCCGGCACGGCGCGATCTCCGCCGGCCCGCACATGCTCCGCGCGGACCCGCCCGACCACACCCGGCTGCGGAAACTGGTCGCCCGCGAGTTCACCGCGCGGCGCGTGGAACAGCTCGCGCCGCGCGTCCAGAAGACCACCGACGAACTCGTCGACGCCATGCTCGCCGCCCCCGGCGGACGCGTCGACCTGGTCGAGGCGCTGTCCTTCCCGCTGCCGATCTCCGTCATCTGCGACCTGCTCGGCGTCCCGGACCTGGACCGCCGGTCCTTCCGCACCTGGTCGAACGACGCACTGGGCGCCACCGACCCGGCCCAGCGCGAGGCCGCCGCCACCGCCATGGTCGGCTACCTGACCGAGCTGATCGAGGACAAGCGCCGGCACCTCGGCGACGACCTGATGAGCGCCCTGATCCACGGCTCGGACGAGGACGGCGACTCCCTCTCGCCGAGGGAACTCCTCGGGATGGCCTGGCTGCTGCTCGTCGCCGGTCACGAGACCACCGTCAACCTCATCTCCAACGGCGTCCTCGCCCTGCTCACCCATCCGGACCAACTGGCCGCCCTGCGCGCCGACCCGGGCCTCATGGGCAACGCGGTCGAGGAGATGCTCCGCTTCGACTCACCGGTGGAGACCCCGACGTACCGCTTCACCACCGAACCGATGACGATCGGCGGCACCACCGTGCCCGGCGGCGGCGAACTCGTCCTCGTCGCCCTGGCCGACGCCAACCGCGACCCCGACCGCTTCCCGGAATCCGGCCGCTTCGACATCACCCGCGACGCTCGCGGCCACATCGCGTTCGGCCACGGCATCCACTACTGCCTGGGCGCGCCGCTGGCCCGTCTGGAGGCCCGTATCGCCATCGGTACGCTGCTGGACCGCTGCGCAGGCCTGGACCTGGACATCCATCCGGCCGCGATCACCTGGCGCACCGGCATGCTGATCCGCGGCCCGCACAGCCTGCCGGTGCGGGTCACCCCGTAGCGGAGGCCGCGCGGGTGCGGGACGGACCGCACTGGCCCACGCTGGAAGGGCGACGGCCGGGAGCGGTCCGGTACGCGGGAGCCACGAGGGAGCGGGCCATGGCCAAGAGCCGGGACGAGGGCAAGGGGCTGAAGAAGGGCGACAAGGTCGCCTGGAGCAGCCACGGCAGCGAGACCGAGGGCAAGGTGGAGAAGAGGATCACCGAGCGGACGGAGGCGGCCGGCCGCACGGTGGACGCCTCCCCGGACGACCCGCAGTACGAGGTACGCAGCGAGAAGTCGGGCAAGGCCGCCGTGCACAAGCCGTCCGCTCTCAAGAAGAAGAAGTGACCGGCGTGGGCGGCGACCAGCACGAGGAGATCAGGGCCGACTTCGATGACCTGGTGAACATGACACCGGCCGACCTGGAGAGGTGGCTGTCCACCGAGGAGTCGAAGGACGCGGGGCAGCACAAGGACGGGGGAGAGTCCACCGGCCACGCCTCCGGCCGCCGGATCGTGGAGATCCTGCGCGCCGGCGAGGCCGGCCTCACCGACGACGACTACGCCCACATGCGCAAGGTCGTCGGCTACGTCCGCAGGCATCTGGCCCAGCGGCCGTCGGGCGACGTGTCGGACACCAAGTGGCGGTACTCGCTGATGAACTGGGGCCACGACCCGCTGGCGTGACCCCGGCCGGCGGCCGCCCGCGCGCTCACGCGGCTGCCGCTGTCTCCGGCTCACGGGGCGGGTCGGTCAGCTGCTCGCGCAGGTAGTTCCACACCACCGCGATCAGCGCGGCGACCGGCACGGCCAGCAGGCTGCCCACGATGCCGGCCAGACTGCCGCCCAGCGTCACCGCCAGCAGGATCACCGCGGCGTGCAGCCCCAGCCCGCGGCTCTGGATGATCGGCTGGAACACGTTCCCCTCCAACTGCTGCACCACGATGATGATGGCCAGCGCGATCAGCGCGTCCGTCGGCCCGTTGGACACCAGCGCGATGAGCACCGCGACGAATCCGGCGAAGAGCGCGCCGATGATGGGCACGAACGCGGACACGAACGTCAGCACCGCCAGCGGCAGCACCAGCGGCACCCCGAGGATCCACAGTCCGAGGCCGATGAAGACGCCGTCCAACACCCCCACCAGGGCCTGGGAGCGCACGAAGGAACCCAGGGTGTCCCAGCTGCGGGACGCGACGGCCGGGACGTCGGTGGCGAGCCGGCCGGGCAACTGGCGGGTGAGCCAGGGCAGGAACCGGGGTCCGTCCTTGAGGAAGAAGAACATCAGGAAGACCGCGAGCACGGCGGTGACCAGTCCGTTGACGACGGTGCCCACGCCCGTGGCGACGGTGTCGACCACACTGCCGACACTGTCCTGGACACGGGCCATCGCGGAGTCCACGGCACTGGTGATCTGCGCGTCACCGATGTTCAGCGGCGGCCCCGCGGCCCACTCGCGCAGCCGCTGGATGCCCTCGACGACGCCGTCGGTCAACTCGTCGGTCTGCGAGGCCATGGGTACCGCGATCAACGCCACCACTCCGGCGGCGGCCAGCAGGAACATCACGGTCACGGTGGACGCGGCCAGCGCCGGGTGCCAGCCGTGCCGGCGCAGGAAGCGGGCCGGGGGCCAGGTGAGCGTGGTGAGCAGCAGACCGACGACCAGCGGCCACACGACCGACCACATCCGGCCGAGCAGCCAGAGGGTCACCGCGAGCATCGCGAGAAGCAGCAACAGGTCGACGGAGATGCGAGCCCCGGTGCGGAGCGCGGCGCGGGTTCTCGCGGAACTCAACGTGACAGACATGGGGTTCACCCTATGGCTCCCGCCTCCCCGATTCAGCCGTCCCTGTCGCCGGGCTCCTGCGACGCCGCGTCCCACTCCTGCTGTGCACCCACGCCTTCGAGGACCTGGGACAGGCCCGTGATTCATCGGATTCTCATCGCTCGCCCATGGCGGCCCCGGGGGCCACCCGCGTTATCGTCGAGCAGCCAACCGGGGGGTCCAGAGCCGCAGGTCGAGGGCAGGAAGCGCGGTGCCGATGTCGAACGGTACGGGAACGGACATGCGCCGGGTGGTGCGTGGTGTACGGCGGCGGCTGCGGAGGCTCGCGGAACCTCCCGTGCCCGAATCGGCCCGGCGGCTCGTACCGGAACCGGTGTTCGTCATCTCCTCCGTGCGTTCCGGCTCCACCCTGCTGCGGGTGCTGCTCAACAGCCACCCGGAGATCCGGGCCCCGCACGAGATGCATCTGCGGACCCTCACGGTCGACCTGGCCAAGCCGTACACCAAGAAGGCGATGGCGGAACTCCAGCTCGACCAGCGGGAGTTGGAGTATCTGCTGTGGGACCGGATCCTCCACCGCGAGCTGGTGCGCAGCGGCAAGAGGATCATCGTCGACAAGACACCCGGGAACGCGGGCGTCTGGGAGCGGCTCCACGAGGGCTGGCCGCGGGCCCGTTACATCTTCCTGCTGCGCCACCCGGCCTCGATGGTCAGTTCCCTGATCAACAACCGTCCGGACCGTGACCTCGACGCCACCGTCCGGGAGGTGCGCGGCTATGTCGAAGCCGTGCAGGCGGCCCGCACGGCGCTGCCGGGGCTGACCGTCCGCTACGAGGAACTGACCGAACAGCCGGAGCGGATCACCCGCGGGCTCTGCGCGTTCCTCGGCGTCCCGTGGACGTCCGGCATGCTGGAGTACCGCAAGGGCGATCACGGGCCGTTCGTGCCGTTCATCGGCGACTGGAGCGACAACATCAAGTCCGGGTCGGTCCAGAAGGCCCGCCCGCTGCCGCTCCCCGAGGACGTGCCGGCGCCGCTGCGCGACATCACGCGCGCCTGGGACTACCCCTGTTGAGAGGAGCCTGCCACCGGGGCCCGCGCCGAGCGGCCCGCAGCCGTGCCGGTGCCGGCCGTCAGCCGCGGTCCGCGATCGTGGCCGTTGCCGTGGCCGTGGCCGTGGAGAACGAGATCCACACGTCCGGCGGCACCTGTGGCCGGTGCGGCACCGGCCGGCGCTCCTCGGTCCAGGCGGCCCCGGCGATCGCCGTGGCGGCGCGGCGCCAGAACGCGGCCGCGGGCGCGTTGGCGTCCTGGAAGGGGATCTCCCACGCCCCCGGATGCCTGGCGACGACCTCCTGGACACCCCGCAGCCCGATCCCGGACCGACGGGCGCCCCGGACGACGAAGAAACTGTTCATGACCCGCGCCGGACCGCGCAGGGCGCGGACGAACGCGAATCCGGCCGGACCGCCACCGCTCAGCAAGAGGTACGGCGCCCAGTCGGCGTCCGTGAAGGCTGAGCGCAGCCGGTCACTGCGGAAGGTCCCGTCCCCTCCGGGCAGCGAACCGTCCAGCTCCGACAGGTCATGACGGAACATCAGCCACAGCCGTTCCACGGTCGGGCGGTCGGCGGCGAGGGCGGGGCGGACGATGCCGGACATACGGCTCCTCCATGGTGGGTTTCCGGGCATGAGAAAAGCCTCCCCGGCGGACGTCCGTCCCGGCCAGGAAGGCCTCTGCGTACTGGCCCGGACTCTACCGGACGGCCACGGAGGCGAGGCAATATTCCCGGACGCCGGCGACGGCACGCCGTACGATCGCCGTGTCGGTGTCACGGAGGCGGTGCTCCAGCGTGGCGCCCGGGTCGGTCGCTCCGGAAGGGAATGCCGTGCGGGTCAGTCTCAAGGACGTCGCCGCGCATGCGGGGGTCTCCATCAAGACCGTCTCCAACGTGGTGAACGACTACCAGCACGTCACCCCCGCCATGCGCGCACGCGTCCAGCGGTCCATCGACGCCCTCGGCTACCGGCCCAACCTGACCGCCCGGCACCTGCGCAAGGGACGCACGGGCATCATCGCCCTCGCCCTGCCCGAGCTGGGCAACCCGTACTTCGCCGAACTGGCCGCCGCCGTGATCGACAGCGCCGCCGAGCACGACTACATCGTGCTGCTCGACCACACCGGCGGACGCCGTGAACAGGAACTCCTGGTCAGCCAGGGCTTCCGGGCCCGGGTGATCGACGGACTGATCCTCAGCCCCATCGAGCTGGAGACCGAGGACCTGCGCGACCGCGCGGAAAACGTACCGCTGGTGCTGCTCGGCGAGCGCGCGTACGACCTGCCCTGCGACCACATCGCCATCGACAACGTCGCCGCCGCCCGCGCCGCCGTCCGGCACCTGGTCGCGGTGGGGTGCCGGGAGGTCGCGTTCATCGGCGCCCGGCGCGGCCGCAGCGAACCGGCCCAGCTCCGGGTGCGCGGCTGGCGCGAGGAGCTGACCGCCGCCGGGCTGGCCGCCGACGACGGCCTGGTGGCCGCCACCGACGGCTGGGGGCACGCGGACGGCGAGGCGGCCATGCTCCGCCTCCTGGACTCCGGGCGCCGCCCCGACGCGGTCTTCGCCTACAACGACCCGATGGCCATCGGCGCCATGCGGGTGCTGCACGCCCGCGGAGTCCGCGTCCCCGAGGACATCGCCGTCGTCGGCTTCGACGACGTGGTCGAGGGCCGGTTCGGCGCGGTGAGCCTCACCTCCGTGTCACCGGACAAGGCGGCCATCGGCCGGCTGGCGGTGGAGTCGGTACTGGCCCGGCTCGGCGGCGGGGCCGTCGAGCCCCGCCGCATCCGGGCGGGCTACCGCCTGGCCGTACGCGAGAGCACCCTGGGGCGCGCGGGCGAAGGCCGGGGCGGCCCCGTCACAGGTACGGACGGGTGATCAGCTCGATCGCGTGTCCGGCGGGGTCCTTGAAGTAGACCCCGCGACCGCCGTGCTCGTCGTTGGTCTCACCCGGGCGCCGCATCTGCGGATCGGCCCAGTGCTCGACGCCGCGCTCGCACAGCCGCCGGTACGCCCGGTCGAACAGCTCGTCGTCGACCAGGAACGCGTAGTGCTGCATCTGGATCTCCACCGGCGGTTCGGCGAACTGGAGCAGTACGCCGTCGCTGAGCTGGATGTTGGTGAACGGACCCCAGGACGGTGCCTCGGGGAGCTCCAGCAACTCCCGGAAGAAACGCGCCGACTCGGCGCGGTCCACGGCGGCGATGATGGTGTGGTTGAAGGTGACGGTCATACGGCTGATCTCGCTCTCGCTCGACATGGGAAGGGAACTCATGCGGGCGAGCACGGGGAGGACCACGTGGCCGGTGCGCGGGGTGCGTCGCGCGCACCCGCCGTGCGGTCAGTCCTCCACCGGATTGCCGTTCCGTGTATGGCGGTTCGTCGCCGGTCCGGTGTTCACGGTGGATCACCCTACCCCGCGTGTCACGAGATGTTCATGACTTCACAAATCCGCCCTGCCAGCGGGAACGGACCGCCGCACCGCGCCACGCGGCAGCGGAGCCCCCGGATTAATTATCCGGAGTGTTGACGTAATTCGCGGCCCGTTCGCATGCTGAGGACGTCCCCTCCGCGGGGGCTTTTCCGCATGTCACGGCCGGGCCACCGGTGTTCCCGACGACGAAGGAGAACGTGACTGATGAGCCACACCGAGAAGAGGTTCACCGTCGGCCGCCGCGCCCTGCTGGCGGGAGCCGCCGGCGTGGGCGCGGGCGCCGTGCTCCCGGCGGCCGGCGCGCGGGCGGAACCGGCCGCCGCCGTACCGGCCGAGGCGGCGGCGGGGCGGCGGTACCCGGCGAACTGGCCCGACCCCGAGCCCTACGGTCTGGCCGACACCCGGCTGGACCTGTGGCCGCGGGAGGACAACTCCTTCGTCCTCCCGCTGGAGTTGCGTCCCCGCGACGAGGAGCGCGGCGTGGTCTGGATCCGGGACACCTACGTCAACTGCTTCGTCGTCGACGGCCGTCCGCTCTATGTCGCCACCGGCACCACCCGGGTGCCGGGGCTCGATGTGGCCGCCCCCTGGAACGACGGCATCTTCGTCTGGACGGCCCGCTCCCTCGAGGGACCCTGGAGACTGGCCGACACCACCGGCATCCGGCCCGGCGCGGAGAAGGGGAAGGTGTGGTCGCCGGAGTTCGTCGACGAGAACACCGCCGGACGCACGGTCGTCGCCCCCTGGCAGGAGTACTGGTACGACGACACGTACGGCAAACGCGGCCACGCCTGGGCGCCGGAGCTGCACTGCTTCCGCGGCACGTGGTACCTCGTCGCGTGCACCGGCGACTACGCCCAGAAGGTCGGCTCGTTCATGCTGGTCAGCGAGGGCGGCGTCGAGGGGCCGTACCGGCTGGTCGAGGGCAACCTGGAGAAGCCCTTCGGCGACTCGTTCATCGGCGGGCCGGGTTTCATCGAACCAGGCGCCTACCACCACATCGACGGCGGCCTCTACACCGAGGGCGACGACGCGTGGCTCGTCCTGCACAACAACCTGTACGCCAAGTTCCGGGACGACATGGAGGACATCGTCACGCCGACGAACCTGCCGGCGTTCCAGCAGCAGCCGTACGCGCCCGAGCCGTACCTGGAGGGTGCGTACGTGTTCAAGTACAAGGGCACGTACCACCTCGTCCACGCCGCCTGGAACCGGGCGTCCCTCAACGCCGACGGCACCACCCGCCACGCCTACGACGTGGCCGCCACGGGGCGCGTGCAGTACCAGTACGACGCGATCGTCGCCGTGTCCGACAGATTCGAGGGCCCGTACTCGAAGCGGTACACCGCCGGTGTCGGAGCCGGGCACAACAACTTCTTCGTCGATCACAAGGGCGACCTGTGGGCGACGTACTTCCTCAACCCGGCCGCCGGCTACTGGTCCAACGCCTCGCGCGTCGGCGACGCCGCCGTGCCCGGTGTCGTACGGCTGGAGTGGACCGGCCCCGAGGGCGACCGGCTGTACGTCCGGCGTCGGAAGTAGTCCGCCGGGGGCGTGCCATTGGTGTCACCCCGCCGGCCGGCCGGGTGACACCAATGGCTCCTTTGACATAGGTATGACGATATATTTATGCTGTCCGTATGCCCGAGGAGAACACGTCCGCGCAGGACATCGACCACGTCGCCGCACGGCTCGTGGCGTGCCTGCCCAGGCTGACCCGGGCCCTCGACCGCCAGGTCGCGCGGGACTACGCGCGCCCCAAGCCGCCCGAGGCGCAACTCGCGCTGTTGCGGCACGTCGAGGAGAACGACGGCACCACCGTCCGCGCGGCGGCCGAAGCCCTGCTGATGAAGCCCAACAACGTCAGCGCGCTGGTCACCCAGCTCACCGAGCAGGGGCTGCTGGAGCGTCGCCAGGACGCGGCCGACAAGAGGGTCGCGCACCTGCACCCCACCCCGCTGGCCCGGCGGCAACTCGCCGAGGTCGAACGCCTGATGGGCGCCCACCTGAGCAGCGCCCTGCGGGCGATGACCGAAGGCGAGCTGGACGCCCTGGGCTCGGCCCTGGGGTCGCTCTCGGCACTCGAAGGGCATCTGCGCCCCCGCCACTGACCATCCGCCCCGGTTTCGCGCGGACCGGGGCCGCCAGGGCGTGGCGCCGGCCCTCGGGGGCCCTCCCTTTCCGGGCCCCCTCCGCGTATCTCCGCACCTTTCCCGTGCGCCGCCGACCGTTCCGTCACGTTCCGTGACCGGAGCGGTCGCCCGGTGTCACATCGTCTCTCACCGTACGATCGAAGGACACGCACAGTCATGCCCTCCGCCCCCACCGCATCCTCCGCCCCACCGACCCGCGTCCCGGCCGCGGACCGCCCGCGCGGACGGCGGGCCAACCCGTGGCTGACGCTGATCGCCGTCGCCTTCGGCCTCTTCATGGTCGGCCTGGACGGCTCCGTCGTCTCCATCGCCAACCCCGAGATCGGCCGGGACCTGGGTGCCTCCACCTCCGACCTCCAGTGGGTCACCAACTCGTATCTGCTGGCCCTCGCCGCGGCCCTGATCCTCGGCGGCAAGCTCGGCGACCGGTTCGGGCGCCGCACCTTCTACCTGATCGGTGTCGCGGGCTTCACCGTCGCCTCCGTCGCCATCGGACTGGCCGGCTCCATCGAGGGCGTCATCGCCTTCCGCGCCGTCCAGGGCTTCTTCGGCGCCCTGCTGATGCCCAACACCCTCGGCATGCTGCGAGCCGTCTTCCCGCCGAAGAAGTTCGGCATGGCGGTCGGCATCTGGGCCATGGTCTCCTCGGTCTCCACCGCCCTCGGCCCCATCGTCGGCGGGCTGCTCGTCCAGCACGTCAACTGGGAGTCCGTCTTCTACATCAACGCCCCCATCGGTGTCATCGCGCTGGTCTTCAGCATCGTCGTCCTGCCGCAGACCAAGAACAGTGCCGCCGCGGACGAGAAGTTCGACATCCTCGGCGTCGTCCTGCTGGCCCTCGGACTGCTCGCCGTCGTCTTCGGCGTCGTCAAGGGCGAGACCTGGGGCTGGACCTCGGGCGGCACGCTCGGCGCCATCGCGGCCGGCGTGGTGGTCCTGCTGGTCTTCGGCTTCTGGGAGAACCGGGTCGCCTCGCCCCTGCTGCCCATGCGGCTGTTCCGCAGCCGCGCGCTGACCATCGGCACGGGCGTCACCGCGCTGAACTTCTTCGTCCTGCTCGGCGTGATCTTCTTCGTCATGCTCTACCTGCAGAGCGTGCGCGGCTTCACTCCCGTCGAGGCCGGGGTGCGCACCCTGCCGCTGAGCCTCGCCTCGGTCGTCGCCTCCCCGCTCGGCGCGGCGCTCACCGACCGGTTCGGACCGCGGCTGACGATGCCGCTCGGCATGGCCCTCCAGGCGGTCGCCTGCTTCGTCATGCTCGGCTGGAGCGCCGACTCCTCGTACGCCACGATGTGGCCGCCGTTCATCGCCCTCGGCCTGGGCGTCGGCATGGTGATGTCGTCCTCCTCGGACGCCATCGTCGGCAACGCGCCGGTCAGGGACGGCGGAGTCGCGGGCGGCCTCCAGGCGACCGCCCTGCAGATCGGCGGCGCGCTCGGCACCTCGGTCCTCGTGTCGCTGATCAGCAGCCGCGTCGGCTCCACCCTCACCGGCGAACTCACCTCCGCCGGTGTGCCCGCGACCGCCGCCGCCGGGCTGGCGGAGGCCAAGGACGCGGTGGCCATGGGCGTCGCCCCCGTCTCCGACGGCATGCCCGCCCGGCTCCGGGACGCCGTCGTCGAGGGCAGCCACCAGGCGTTCATGAACGGCGTGCACACCGCCGTGCTCGTCGCCGGCGTGCTGTGCGTCATCGGCGCCCTGGTGGCCGCCGTCGGCGTGCGCCGCACCGCCGCGGAGCAGCCCGCCGCCTGAGTGCGCCGCACCGCCGCGCCCGCGTCTGCCCGTCGGTGGGCGCGGGCGCGGCGAAACGGGGTACCCGACGTGCATGAAGAATGAACGAGCACGCTCCGACGACGACCGGGACCCGGCCGTGGCGCGGGCGAAAGGGACCATGAGTCTCATGCGCTGGTTCCGGTGGGTCGCCTCGCTGCTGACGGTCAGTTGGGTCCTGTCCTGGGTGAACGGCCTGATCACGGGCGCGGACGGCACGGACCGCTGGTGGCCCCTGCTGAGCGCCTTCCTGTGGGCCGGCCTGTCCGTGTACGCGTTCGTCACCTACCGGCGCACCGGCCGCGACCTCTCCGGTACACGGCGCGGGACCGGCCGGCCGGTGGCCCTGCGGTGACACGGCGCCGCTGAGGACCGCCGCGGCCAGGTCCGGCGGGCGGAGCCGGCCGCGCCGGACCCGGCGTCCTGGAAGAGCGCCGCGACGAGCAGGAACTCTTCCGGCCGGACCGCGCGTTGACCGGGAACGGGGACCGCCGTCCGGGGGTCCCTCCGGGAAACGGGGAGGGGACCGCGTGGTGGGGGAGAGGACCGGCGCCGCGGTGTCCCGGTGGCGGGCGGCGCGGCGTGCTCCGGCCGGCCGGGCGGCAGACACCGGGCGGCGCGGCTCGGTCTGGAGCCGGGGACGGCTGCTCGCCGCACTCGCGGTGCTGACCGCCGCGCTCCTGCTGTTCCACCGGGCCGTGCCCAACTCCGTGGGCCGCCTCGGCAGTCTGCTGGAAAGCTTCCTGCCATGGCTCGGCCTGGTGAGCGTGGTCCTGCTCGCGCTGTCCCTGCTGCGCCGGTCGGCCACCGCGTCGATCGCCGTACTGCTGCCGATGGTGGCCTGGGTGGCACACTTCGGCGGGCTGCTCCGGACCGGCGCGGAGTCCGGTGCCCGCGGCCTCCTCGTGGTGCAGCACAACGTGGCCGACGACAACACCGACCCGGCGGGCACGGCCCGCGCCCTGGCCGACGCGGACCCCGACCTCATAGCCCTGGAGGAACTGGTCGCCCCGGCGCTGCGGGACTACGCGGAGGTCCTCGCCCCCGACTTCCCGTACCACGCAGTCCGGGGCACCGTCGGGATCTGGTCGAAGCACCCGCTCACCGGTACCCGGCAGGTCGACATCAGGCCCGAGGGGATCACCGGGTCCTGGAACCGCGGCCTGCGCACCGTGGTCCGCACACCCCACGGCGACCTCGCGGCGTACGTCGCCCACCTGCCCTCGGTCCGCCTCGGCGCGTCCGGCCTCGCCTCCGCGCGGCGCGACGAGAGCGCCGGTCTGCTGGGCACGGCCGTCGCCGCCGACGACCTGGACCGGGTACTGCTGCTCGGCGACCTCAACGGCACCGTCGACGACCGCGGTCTCGCCCCGCTGACCTCGCGTCTGGACGGACCCGACAGCGGCTTCGCCTTCAGCTTCCCGGCCGGCTTCCCGCTGGCCCGCATCGACCAGATCATGGCCGCCTCCGCCACCGTCGGCCCCATCCGCACCCTGCCCGCCACCGGCAGCGACCACCTGCCGGTCGCGGCCCGGGTCACGCTGCGCTGACACGGGGCGGCGGGAGTGCGCGTACTGTTGCCCGCGCACGCGGCGCGGACGGGAAGTCCGGCGTGCGGCGGGGGAGAGGAGACAGGAAGCGGTCGGGCAGGGCAGCCGGGTCGCCGGCGTGCCGAGGGGAGGGGACGTGCGCAGCGTGCGGTACACCAAGACGTTCCGGGCGATCGAGATCGGTGACGGGGGCGACGGGCGCTGGGCCGCGTACGCCGGGCCGGTCGTGGCGGGCGCCGAGGAGTTCTGGCTGACCGAGGAGGGCCGCACTCCCGAGGGCGCGGCCCGGGCCCGGGAACTGTTCGAGACACATCTGCCCGAACTGGTCCCGGCACTCGACCGGCTCGCCGGACAACTGCCGTCACCCAGGGCCGGGACACTGCTCACCCTGGCCGCGGTACGGCCGTTCTTCTCCGCCTGCACCCAGACCGGCACCGCCGGAACCCTGCTGCGCAACTACGACTACGCCCCCGAGCACTGCGAGGCGGTCATCGTCTCCTCCCGCTTCCTGCGGCCCGTGATCGGCATGCAGGAAGCGGGCTGGGGCCTGCTGGACGGGATGAACGACGCGGGGCTCGCCGTGTCACTGACCTTCGGCGGACGCCATGTGCACGGCCCGGGCTTCGCGATGCCTCTCGTCCTGCGCTACCTGCTGGAGACCTGCCGGACCGTCGACGAGGCGGTCGGCAGGCTGCGCACCCTGCCCGTGGCCATCCCCCAGAACGTCACCCTCGTCGACCCCGGCCGGGCCGTCACCGTCCACGTGGGACCCGACATACCGCTGACCGAGGCACCGGACGCCTGCGCGGCCAACCACCAGCATCTGCCGGTACCGGACGAACAGGAGCGGGTCACCCGGACCCTGGAGCGGCTGGCCGCCGTGCGCGCGGCCGGGACGGACGTGACGGCGCTGCTGCGACCGCCCCTCTACCAGCAGGCGTACGACCAGTGGCTGGGCACGGTGTACACCGCCCACTACCGTCCCGCCGACGGCTGTGTCACCTACCACTGGCCCGGCGCCCGCTGGGAGCAGTCCTTCGCGGACTTCTCCCAGGGCGAGCGCACCGTCGTCCTCGGACTGCCGGAACCGGCCGCGCGGCGGTAGATCAGACGGTGGGGGAGGGGAGCTTGGCGATCAGGGCCGACAGCTCGTCGAGTTCCGCCGGGGTCAGGTCGGTGAGCGGCGGGCGGACCGGGCCCGCGGTGTGACCGGTGGCGGTCATACCGGCCTTGACGATGCTGACCGCGTAACCGGCCCGGCGGTTGCGGATCCCGGTGTACGGCAGCACGAAGTCCGACAGCATCCGGGTGACGTCGGCCTGCCGGTGCTCGCGGACGGCGGCGTAGAAGGCGAGGGCGAACTCGGGCAGGAAGTTGAAGATGGCCGAGGAGTACGTCGTCACACCCAGCTGCAGGTAGGGCAGGGCGTAGGTCTCGGCGGTGGGCAGGCCGCCGATGTAGGTGAGGCGCTCGCCGAGCCCGGCGACGATCCGGGTCACCGTGTCGATGTCGCCGACGCCGTCCTTGTACCCGATGAGGTTGGGGCAGTTCTCGGCGAGACGGGCGACGGTCTCGGCGGAGTACACGGCGTTGGCGCGGCTGTAGACGACCACGCCGAGGGACGTGGCGCGGCAGACGGCCTCCACGTGCTGGGCCAGGCCCTCCTGCGAGGCCTCGGTGAGGTAGGGCGGGAAGAGCAGGATGCCGTCGGCGCCGGCCCGTTCGGCCGCGGCGGCGAACTCGACGGCGGTGGCGGTGCCGTAGCCCGCGGGGGCCAGGATCGGCGTGCCGTCGGGGGCGCTCTCGACGGCGGCGGTGACGACCCGCTCCACCTCGGCGGGCGTCAGGGAGAAGAACTCGCCCGTGCCGCCCGCGGCGAAGAGACCGCCGACGTCGTACTCGGCGAGGCGGACGATGTTCTCCCGGTAGGCGTCCTCGTCGAAGGAGAGGTCGTCGCGGAAGTGGGTCACCGGGAAGGACAGCAGACCCGAGCCGATGCGGCGGCCGAGTTCTGCGGGGGTGAAGGACGTCATGGGAAGGCTCCAGTGAGTGTCGGGAAAGGAGGGAGAGAGCCGGTGCGGGCGGCGCGGCTGTCCGTTTCGACGCCGCCCGCACCGGGGCCGGGGTCAGGGCCGGGAGCCCGCTTCGTGTGCGGCGACCGTCCAGGCACGGGCCCGGTCGCTGAGGGTGATGCCGAGACCGGGACGGGAGGGCACCAGCATGCGTCCGTCACGGGTCTCCAGGCGCTGGTCGAACAGGGGCTCCAGCCAGTCGAAGTGCTCCACCCAGGGCTCGATCGGGTAGGCGGCGGCGAGGTGGAGGTGGATCTCCATCGCGAAGTGCGGGGCCAGCTGGAGCTGGTGGTGCTCGGCGAGGGCGGCGAGCTTGAGGAACTGGGTGATGCCGCCGATGCGGGGCGCGTCGGGCTGGACGACGTCGGCCGCGCCGTGCCGGATCAGCTCGACGTGTTCGGCGACGCTGGCGAGCATCTCGCCGGTGGCGACCGGGGTGTCCAGGGAGGCGGCGAGCGCCGCGTGCCCGGCCGCGTCGTAGGCGTCGAGCGGTTCCTCGATCCAGACCAGACCGAACTCCTCCATGGCGCGGCCCATGCGCTGGGCGGCGGGCCGGTCCCACTGCTGGTTGGCGTCGACCATCAGCGGCACGTCGTCGCCGATGTGTTCGCGTACGGCGGTCAGACGGGCCAGGTCGTGCTTGCCGTCGGGGTGGCCGACCTTGAGCTTGATGCCGCCGATGCCGCTGGCCAGGGAGGCGGTGGCGTTGTCGAGGACCTGCTCGATGGGGGTGTGCAGGAAACCGCCGGAGGTGTTGTAGCAGCGCACCGAGTCGCGGTGCGCGCCCAGCAGCTTGGCCAGCGGCAGGCCGGCCCGCCTGGCCTTGAGGTCCCACAGGGCGATGTCGAAGGCGGCCACGGCCTGGGTGGCCAGTCCGCTGCGGCCCACCGAGGCGCCGGCCCACACCAGCTTGGTCCAGATCCTGCCGATGTCACTGGGGTCCTCGCCGATCAGCTCCCCGGCGATCTCCTTGGCGTGCGCGAACTGCCCGGGGCCGCCGGCCCGCTTCGAGTAGCTGAAGCCGATGCCCTCATAGCCCTGCTCGGTCGAGATCTCCGCGAACAGCAGGGCCACTTCTGTCATCGGTTTCTGCCGGCCGGTGAACACCTTCGCGTCACTGATCGGCGTGGCCAGCGGAAGGGTCACCGAGGACAGCCGTACCCAGGCGATCCGGTCCTGCGCGACCTCACTGACGGTGTTCACGGGCCCGACGTTCATGGTGGTCATGGCCCCGACGCTACGGTCGGCTTTAATGCACGTCCAACATAGATATTGGATGTACTGATACCTGGAGCGCATCGATGTTCACCCTCGCGCAGCTGACGAGCTTCGTGGCCGTCGCCGAAGAACTGCACTTCACCCGGGCCGCGGAGCGGCTCAACATGACCCAGCCGCCGCTCAGCCGGCAGATCCAGCTGCTGGAGAACGAACTGCGCGTCCAGCTGCTGGACCGGACCAACCGCACCGTACGGCTCACCCCGGCGGGCCGGGCCTTCCTGGTCGAGGCCCGCCGCATCCTGCGCCAGTCCGAGCACGCCACCCTCGCCGTGCGCCGCGTGTCCAGCGGCGAGGCGGGGACGATCGCGGTCGGGTTCACGGCCGCCAGCGCCTACTCCGCCCTCGGCGGCCTCCTGGACACCGCGCGGGCGGCCCTGCCCGGCGTGGAGATCCTGTTGCAGGAGCTCGTCACCCGCCGTCAGCTGGAGGCCCTGAGCGCGGGCTCCCTCGACCTCGGACTGATCCGGCCCTCGGCCACCGGGACCGACCTGTGCTCCCGCACCGCCGTCCGGGAAGCGCTGGTGGCCGCCCTCCCGGAAGGGCATCCGATGGCCGTCCCGGACGGACCGATGCCGATCGAGGACTTCGCCGGGCAGGACTTCCTCATGTACTCGCCCATCGAGGCCCGTTACTTCCACGAACTGCTGATCAGCATCTTCCGGGCCGCCCAGGTGCGGCCCGTCTTCACCCAGTACCTCACCCAGGTGCACAGCATCCTGGCCCTCGTCAACGGCGGCTGGGGCATCGCCCTCGTACCGGAGACCGCGGCACACATGCGCTACGGCGGGATCGTCTTCCGGCAGGTGGTCCTGCCGGACCCGCGGCCGGTCGAACTGAAGCTGGTGTGGCGCAAGAGCAACGACAACCCGGCCCTGGACGCCCTCCTGCACCACCTGTGACACATACATGACGCACGGGCGTCACACGCCAGTCATGCGCGCAAGGTATCGCAACCAACAAAATTCGACATGGACGGGAATCGGAACGATCTCTACGGTCAGCCGGTAACCGCAGTTCGGTGCCGTTCGGCGGTCACTTGTCCCACAGTTCAAAGGGGAACTGACATGCCACTTGTCGTAGTCGGCATCAGCGTTCTGGTCCTGCTGCTGCTCATGACCAGACTGAAGCTGAACGGTTTCGCGGCCCTCCTGTTGGTGGCGGTCGGTGTCGCCCTGGTGCAGGGCATACCGGTGAAGGACATACCCGACATCCTCTCGGAGGGCATCGGGGGCCAGGTCGGTGACACGATGCTCACCATCGGGCTCGGTGCCATGGTCGGCCGGGTCATGGGGGACTCCGGCGCCGCCCAGCGCATCGCCGGCCGACTCCTCGACGCCTTCGGGCCCCGCGGGGTCCAGGTCGCCATGGTCGTCACCTCGATGCTCATCGGCGTGACCATGTTCTACGAGGTCGCGTTCATCATCATCGTCCCGATCGCCTTCACCCTGGTCAGGGTCACCCGGGCGAACCTGCTCTGGGTCGGCCTGCCGATGTCGATCGCCCTGTCCACCATGCACAGCTTCCTGCCCCCGCACCCCGGCCCCACCGCCGTCGCCGCGACCTTCCACGCCTCCGTCGGACTGACCCTCTTCTACGGCCTGTTCATCGCGGTCCCCGTCGGCGCCTTCATCGCCCTGCTCTGGCCGCGCCTGCCGTTCGTGAAGGCCATCGGCCCCGCCATCCCCAAGGGCCTGGTGTCCGAGCGCGAGTTCACCGACGAGGAGATGCCCGGCCTCGGCTGGTCGCTGTCCGTGGCGCTGTTCCCCGTCGTCCTGATCGCCGGCGCCGCGGTGACCGACATGGCCGCCTCCGGCGAGACCCCGCTCCTGCACACCGTCGCGTTCATCGGCTCCGCGCCGATCGCGCTGCTGCTGACCCTGTGCCTGGCCATCTGGGCGTTCGGCCCGCGGATCGGCCGGAGCCTGGCGGACGTCGGCGCCTCCTGCGGCTCGGCGGCGCAGGCGATGGCGATGATCCTGCTGGTGATCGGCGCGGGCGGCGCGTTCAAGAACGTCCTCGTCGAGGGCGGCATCTCCGACTACATCCAGGACGTCACCGACACCTGGTCCATCTCGCCCCTCGTCCTGGCCTGGCTCATCGCGGTCATCCTCCGCATCGCCCTCGGCTCGGCGACGGTCGCCGTCGTCACGGCCTCCGGGGTCGTGCTGCCCCTGCTCGCCGGCAGCGGCACGCACGCCGAGATGATGGTGCTCGCCGTCTCCTGCGGCTCCATCGCCTTCTCCCACGTCAACGACCCCGGATTCTGGCTCTTCAAGGAGTACTTCAACCTCTCCGTCATCCAGGCCATCAAGGTCCGCACCAGCTACACCACGGTGCTGTCGGTGCTCGGCCTCGCCGGCGTCCTGGCCGGTGAGTGGGCCCTCGACATCCTCAGCCTGTGACCGCCCCCTACCCCAAGGAACCTGACACCACATGACCACGAGCCAGCCGACCGTCACCGCCTTCGCCGTCTACCCCGTGGCCGGCCGGGACAGCATGGAGCTGAACCTCTCCGGCGCCCACGCCCCCTACTTCACCCGCAACATCGTCGTCCTGACCGACTCCGAGGGACGCACCGGGCTCGGTGAGGTACCCGGCGGAGAGAAGATCATGCAGACCCTCAGGGACGCCGAGTCCCTGGTGGTCGGCGCGAAGGTCGGTGACTACAAGCGGGTGCTGCGCGAGATCGGCGACCGGTTCGCGGACCGGGACTCCGGCGGGCGCGGCGCGCAGACCTTCGACCTGCGCACCACCGTCCACGCGGTCACCGCCGTCGAGTCCGCCCTGCTCGACCTGCTGGGACAGCACCTGGACGTGCCGGTCGCAGCCCTGCTCGGCGACGGACAGCAGCGCGACTCGGTCCGGGTCCTGGGCTACCTCTTCTACGTCGGCGACCCTGACCGCACCGACCTGGAGTACGTCCGCGAACCCGACGCCGACGACACCTGGCACCGCATCCGGCACGAGGAGGCCCTCACCCCCGAGGCCATCGTCCGCCAGGCCGAGGCCGCCTACGCCCGCTACGGGTTCCGCGACTTCAAGCTGAAGGGCGGCGTCCTGGACGGCGCGGAGGAGGTCAAGGCCGTACGCGCGCTCAAAGAGCGCTTCCCCGAGGCCCGGATCACCCTCGACCCCAACGGCGCCTGGTCGCTGCGCGAGGCCGTCGAACTCTGCGCGCCCCTCGTCGGCACCCTCGCCTACGCCGAGGACCCCTGCGGAGCCGAGGGCGGCTACTCCGGCCGGGAGGTGCTCGCGGAGTTCCGCCGGGCCACCGGTCTGCCCACCGCCACCAACATGATCGCCACCGACTGGCGGCAGCTCACCCACGCCCTCGCCCTGCAGTCGGTGTCCATCCCGCTGGCCGACCCGCACTTCTGGACCATGCAGGGCTCGGTGCGGGTGGCGCAGCTGTGCAACGCGATGGGCCTGACCTGGGGCTGCCACTCCAACAACCACTTCGACATCTCCCTGGCGATGGTCACGCACTGCGGGGCCGCGGCGCCCGGCGAGTACAACGCCCTGGACACGCACTGGATCTGGCAGGAGGGCCTGGAGCGGCTCACCGTCGCCCCGCCCCGCATCGTCGACGGTGAGATAGCCGTGCCCGACGCCCCGGGCCTCGGGGTCCGCCTCGACATGGACCGTCTCCTCGCCGCCCACGAGCTGTACCGGGAGAAGGCGCTGGGGGCCCGGGACGACGCCGTCGGGATGCGCTACCTGGTCCCCGACTGGACCTTCGACGCCAAGCGGCCCTGCCTGGTGCGGTGACGGCCGCTCCGGCCGGTCAGCCCCACAGCTCCCGCAGCGCGGCGTTGACGGCGGCCGGCCGCTGGGTGTGCGGGTAGTAGCCGTCCACCCGCAGCAGGCGGGCGCCGACGGCCTCGGCCACGGCCCGCGCGCAGGCGACGAGCGGCTCACCGGCGTACGTGCGGTACGGCTCGGGGGCGTCCTGCCAGGTCCCGCAGATCACCAGCGTCGGCCACGGCGCGTCCCGCAGCGGTTCCAGCGGCACCCGCGCCTCCCAGACCGGGCGCTCCCGCATCGAGGTGGCCACCGCCCGCAGCCGCCGCTCGGTGGGCTCGGGCATGGGCAGCCCGATGCCCTCGGTCGAGGCCCGCAGGTACTGCTCCGGGGTCACCGACTCCGGTACGCCGGCGCTCCGAGCCACCCGCCGCAGCATGTCCCGCACCACCGGATCACCGGCGGCGGCCGAGAACGCCGAGGGCTGGATCAGGGTCAGGGAGCGCACCAGGTCGGGCCGTCGCCCGGCGGCGAGCATGGCCGCGAGGCCGCCGTTGCCGTGCCCGACCACATGGGCGCCCCCGTCCTGCCGGGCCAGCAGGTCCACGAGGTCGGCGGCGTCGGTGTCGAAGTCGCTGCGCCCGGTGCCGGGACTGCGTCCGTAGCCGCGCCGGTCCATCAGCAGCAGCCGGTACCGGTCGGCCAGCGGCCGCTGCGCCGCGAACCCGTAGGCGTCGTCGTCGCCCCAGGTGAAGATGTTGTGCACGAAGACGGCGGCGGCGCCCTCACCGCGCGTCTCGTCCCACACCGTGCAGTGGACGTCGGTCATGGCGCCTCACACGTCGTCGCAGGTCTCCCGGACGTGACCCGAGCGGCCGCCGGGCAGGACGTCGAGGTCACGCCGGACGATGCTGATGTCGTCGCCCCAGCCCTCGCAAGCCGACTTCAGGCCTTTCTCGTCGTACTCGATGACCAGGACGGCGTCGCCGAACGCGCTGACGTACTCCCCGCACTCGGCGTACTTCCCGCACTCCTCCGCCACGGCGAAGTCCAGGCCGACCTTCTCGCGGTCCCCGGCGAGCTGCGGGGTGTTCTTCTGGCCGATGGCCAGGCCCCGGTCGTGGGCGTGCGAGGCGAGCAGCGTGAGGAACGCCTCGGCGTCACCGGCGCTCAGCAGCCCCTCGGGGGCCCGGGTGTAGCTGTCGTAGTTGTCCGGCTCGACCGCGTCGTAGCCCTTGGCCGCGCAGCCGTCGATCCAGCCGTTCACCTTCTCGGCGATCCGCTCGCGCTTGCCGGCGGTACCGATGTCCAGCATCGCCTCGCCCCAGTCCTCGTCCATGACGACCTCGCCGTCCTCGTCGCGCAGCAGGAGGTCGGAGTCCCAGTCCCGTTCGGCGCCGGGCTGGGCCTGGAAGGCGTTGACGTAGCAGACGTTGTAGAGGCCGGCGGCGGGCTTCACCGTGTGGTCGCGTACGACGACCCGTACGCCGTCGGGCGGGGAGTACGGGCCGCCGAGCTGGTAGTCGAACCCGGTGTGCGCGGGAGGCGGGGTCACCGTCGTGGAGGCCGTGGCCTTCGGGTCGTCCTCGGCGCCGCTCGCACACGCCGTGGCGAGCAGCGCGGTCAGGGCGGTCGTCACGGCGAGGACGGCGGCGGACGGACGGGTGCGGACGCGGTGGCTGGGCATGACTGACGGGCTCCATCTGGCGGACACGGCCCCGCCTCGGACCGGCAGGGGTCCTGGCGACTCGGTCCGGGCTCGCGGCACGGGGCCGCACACCGGCTGGGCGCGTCTCACAGAAACCTAATCGACGCCAAAATCGCACGTCAAACCGGGGTCGCGGCGGCCTCCAGACGCACCACCAGCCCCTTGGACGCCGGTTGGTTGCTGAACTCGGCCACGCTGTCCAGCGGCACCAGGACATTGGTCTCGGGGTAGTACGCGGCGGCGCACCCGCGGGCACTGGGGTAGGCGACCACGGTGAAACCGGCGGCGCGCCGCTCCGTACCGCCGGGCCCCACACTCACCAGGTCCACCCGCGCCCCGTCGGCCAGTCCGAGCGCCGTGAGGTCGTCCGGGTTGACCATGACCACCCGACGGCTGCCGTGGATGCCCCGGTACCGGTCGTCATTGGTGTACGGGACCGTGTTCCACTGGTCGTGGGAGCGCAGTGTCTGGAGCAGCAGGTGCCCCTCGGGGGCCTCGGGCATCCGCCAGTCGTTGGGGGTGAACTGGGCCTTGCCGGAGGCCGTGCCGAACACCCCTTCGTTGACCGGGTTGGGCAGTCTGATGCCGCCGGGCCGGGCGACCCGCCGGTTGTAGTCGTGCAGCCCCGGCACGATGCGGGAGATCCGGTCGCGGATCGCCCCGTAGTCGGCCTCGAACCGGTCCCACGGGATCCGTGCCCCGCCGTCCAGGGTGTGGCGGGCCAGCCGGCACAGGATCGCCACCTCGCTGAGCAGCAGCCGGGAGGCGGGTTCCAGCCGCCCGCGCGAGGCGTGCACCTCGCTCATGGAGTCCTCCACCGTGACGAACTGCTCGCCGGTGGCCTGCACGTCCCGCTCGGTGCGGCCCAGCGTCGGCAGGATCAGCGCCGTCTGTCCGCACACGGTGTGCGACCGGTTGAGCTTGGTGGAGACGTGCGCGGTGAGGCGGCAGCGGCGCATGGCCTCCTCGGTGACCTCGCTGTCCGGGGCGGCCCGCACGAAGTTGCCCGCCACCCCGAGGAAGACCTTGACCCGGCCCTCGCGCATCGCCTTGATCGAGTTCACCGAGTCCAGGCCGTGGTGCCGGGGCGGCTCGAAGCCGAACTCGTCGCGCAGCGCGTCGAGGAAGGAGTCGGGCATCTGCTCCCAGATGCCCACCGTGCGGTCGCCCTGCACATTGCTGTGCCCGCGCACCGGGCAGGCCCCGGCCCCGGCCCGGCCGAGGTTCCCGCGCAGCAGCAGGAAGTTGACGATCTCCCTGATGGTGGGGACGCCGTGCCGGTGCTGGGTGACGCCCATGGCCCAGCAGACGACGATCCGCTCGCTCGCCAGCACGTCGTCGCGCACCTGCTCGATCTCCGCCCGGGTCAGCCCGGTCGCGCGCAGGATGTCCTCCCAGGCCACCGAGCGGGCGTGCCGGGAGAACTCCTCGAAACCGGCGGTACTGGACCGGATAAACTCGTGGTCGAGCACGGTGCCCGGCCGGGCGTCCTCCGCCTCCAGCACGAGCCGGTTCAGCCCCTGGAACAGCGCGAGGTCGCCGCCGACGCGGATGCGCAGGAACCGGTCGGCGATCTCGACGCCACGTCCGATCACGCCCCGTGGCTTCTGCGGGTTCTTGAACCGCAGCAGCCCCGCCTCCGGCAGCGGATTGACCGCGATGATCCGGGCGCCGCCCCGCTTGGCCGCCTCCAGGGCACTGAGCTGGCGCGGGTGGTTGGACCCGGGGTTCTGGCCCACCACGAAGATCAGGTCGGCGTGGTGCAGGTCCTCCAGGCTCACCGTGCCCTTGCCGGTGCCCAGCGTCTCGTGCAGGGCGAAGCCGCTGGACTCGTGGCACATGTTGCTGCAGTCGGGCAGGTTGTTGGTGCCGAAGGCCCGGGCGAAGAGCTGGAGGACGAACGCGGCCTCGTTGCTGACCCGGCCCGAGGTGTAGAAGACCGCCTCGTCGGGCGAGTCCAGTCCCCGGAGTTCCTCGGCGAGCAGCCCGAGGGCGTCCTGCCAGCCGATGGGCTCGTAGTGGTCCGAGCCCGGCCGTTTCACCATCGGCTCGGTGAGCCGGCCCTGCTGGTTGAGCCACAGGTCGGAGCGACGGCCCAGTTCGGAGACGGAGTGCCGGCGGAAGAAGTCGGCGGTGATCCGGCGCGTCGTCGCCTCGTCGTTGATGTGCTTGGCGCCGTTCTCGCAGTACTCGTTGACGTGCCGGTGACCGGGGGTGGGGTCGGCCCAGGCGCAGCCGGGGCAGTCGATGCCGCCGACCTGGTTCATGGTCAGCAGCGTCGTGCCGGTGCGCCGCGGCGAGGTCTCCGCCAGGGAGTACCGCAGCGCGTGCGCCACCGCGGGGGCGCCCGTGGCCCAGGTCTTGGGCGGTTCGACGGTGAGGTTCTCCGCGGGCTCGTCGCCCGGCGACTTCTGCGGCTTCGGCATCAGGCGGGTCTCTCGCTCTCTCGGGGTGGGGTCAGCCGTGCGGCCAGTGCGGGACCAGGCTCCTGGCCGGCACGGACTCGGCCGGCAGGACATGACCGTCGCGGATCGTGCCCCGCCAGGCCCCTGACTCTTCCCCCAGTCCCTCGATGAACTCCTTGAAGTGGGCGAGTCCGGACCCGAGGACGCGTCGCGTGATCCCGAGGGAGTCGGCGGGCCCCGTCCGTACCGTGACCGACGTCCGGTCCGGGGCGAGCGCGGCGAACACCGCCTCGCCGCGCATCCGCGTGCCGAGGACCCGCCAGCGCACCACCGTGTCCGGCCGCTGTTCGACGATCTCCGTCAGGTAGTCCCGGTGCACCGGGCCGAGCCCGACCCGCCAGCGGACGAGCGCGGGCTTGATCTGCTCGGCGCCGCGCACCACGGACACGAACCGCGGGAAGACCTTGAACTGGGTCCACTGGTTGTAGGCGGTGCGCACCGGCACCGCGATCTCGATGGTCTCTTCGATGGTGCCCATGACCCGCCTGTCTCCGAGCGCTCGTCCTCTTGCAGTCTCGGGTGCCCGCGCAGGGGCCGCCACATGTCTTGGTCCTGCCGCGTGGCCGTCATTCCGTCCAGACCCGGACCCAGTCGACCTGGAGGTCGGCCGGCACGAGCGTCGGGCCGCCGAAGGAGCCCTGGGTGTTCTGCATGACCAGATAGTGCGGGGAGCCGACGACGCCCGAGGTCTGGGTGTGCACCGGCTTCCCGTCGTAGAACCAGGTGATCTTCCCGGGCTCCCACCGGTGCCCGAAGGTGTGCCAGCCGGTGAGATCGCCGGACGGGCAGTGCCCCCGGTCGGTGTCCGTGGCGTGCCAGTACGAGCAGACCTCGCCGGACAGGCCCTCCATGGTGTCGGTCTCGCCGTCCCGGGGCCAGAACTCGCCGGTGTCCCACAGCGCCGGCCAGTTCGCGACCTCGCCGTCCGTCGACGGGACACGGGCCCGGTACTCGACGGCGCCATAGCTGTAGGAGAACTTGCCCATCGTGTTCACATGGGCGCCGGTGTGCCGGCGCGCCTTCCCCTTGCAGGAGGCGTCCTCACCGGTCAGCTCCAGGTGCAGCGCCCCGCCGGACACACCGACGTTGCGCGCGTCGTAGCAGGCGTCCTCGGCGCTGTTCACCGGGCCGGTGACGCCGGTGCCGAACCAGCCGGTGTTCCACTTCGAGGTGTCCAGCGAGTCCCCCTCGAACTCGTCGGAGAACCGGAGCTTCCACGCGCCGGACGGTTCCCACGACGGACCGCCGCCGCGCGGCTCCCGCGCCGGCTCGGGCGTCGGTTCCGGCTCCGGCTCCGTCTTCCGTGTCGCACCGACCTTCAAGGTGATCGACGGCAGCGGATGCCACACCCCGTCGGTGTCCTGCCACGAGCCGAACATCGTGTACGACCCCGCGGGGAACTCCCGCGCCCCCGAGGTGAAGGTGTGGCCCGACGGACACAGCCGTACGCCGGACTCCGCGCCCGGGAAGTCGAGGTTGCGGCCGGCGTCGTCGCGTACGGCGACCGTGACCCGGTCCGCCGTGACGCACCGGTCCGCGCTGATCTCCAGCCGCGCCGACGCGCGCTGCCCGGCGGTGAGGTAACCCGGTCCCAGGCCGAGTTGAGTGACCCGGGGAGCTGAGGGATCGCCACTGGCCGCGGTGGCGAGGGAAAGGGCCGTCGTCGTGACGGCCCCGGCGGTGACGAGAATGCCGATACGCAGTGAGCGCGGCTTCGGCCTGGCGTGCCGGGGCGTTGTTCGCATCGCGTGATTCCCCTCCGGTACGGCGAGGTTGGCCGGGACAGGGCAGGGTACTCCGCCCATTCTGGAAGGGAGAGCCGTTGTCTGCTGAGGAAAAGAAGAACATTTTCGTGATCGGCCTGGACGAGGCCAATCTGCCGACGCTGCAAGCCGTACCGGGCGCCGGATCACTGCGCTTCCACGGCCTGTTGACCATCGAGGAACTGCAGGACGGAGAGGTGTCGCTACCGGAAGTGATCAAGAAGGCGGAGAGCGTGCTCGACGCTTTCGACGGAAGCGTCGACGCGATCGTCGGCTACTGGGATTTCCCGGTCAGCACCCTCGTGCCGATCCTGGGCGAACGCTACGGCACCCGCACCACCAGCCTCGCGTCGATCGTCAAGTGCGAGCACAAATACTGGAGCCGGGTGGAACAGCGCAAGGTCACCGACGCGCTGCCGCGCTTCGGCCGGGTCGACCTGGAGGCCGATCCGCCGCCGGTCCCGGAGGGCCTGCGCTTCCCGATGTGGCTCAAGCCGGCCCTGTCCTACTCCTCCGAACTCGCCTTCGGCGTCAAGGACGAGCAGGAGTTCCGCAAGGCCGCGGCCGAGATACGGGAGGGCATCTCCCGGGTCGGCCGCCCCTTCGAGCACGTCCTCGACCGGGTCGACCTGCCGCCCGAGATGGACGGCGTCGGCGGCCGGGTGTGCCTGGCGGAAGAGGCGCTGACGGGCATCCAGGTCGCGGTGGAGGGCTACGTCCACCAGGGCGAGGTGACCGTCTACGGCACCCTGGACTCCATCGACTACCCCGACTCGCCGTGCTTCCTGCGCCACCAGTACCCCTCGACCCTGCCGCCCCAGGTGATCGACCGGCTGCACGACGTCACCCGGCGCGTGATGACCGGCATCGGATTCGACTCGGCGACCTTCAGCGTGGAGTACTTCTACGACCCGCAGAGCCAGGAGGTCAGCCTGCTGGAGATCAACCCCCGCCACTCCCAGTCGCACGCCGAGCTGTTCGAGTACGTGGACGGGGTGCCCAACCACCACTGCATGGTCGCCCTCGCCCTCGGCACCGATCCGGCGATGCCCTACCGGCAGGGCGAGTACGCCATGGCGGCGAAGTGGTACTACCGCTGGTTCACGGACGGCGTGGTGCGCGAGGTGCCCTCGGCCGAGGAGATCGCCCGGATCGAACGCGAGATACCGGGCGTGCGCGTCCACGTCGTACCGGAGCGGGGGCAGCGGCTCTCGGACCTGTCCCAGCAGGACAGTTACAGCTACGAGGTGGCGCACGTCTTCACCGGCGGTGACGACGAGGAAGACCTGCGCCGCAAGTTCGACCAGTGCGTGGCTGCCCTCGGGCTCGTGATCGACGAGCCCGGAGCGGGACCGCGCGCGTAAGGAGGCCGCCGCATGCGCCACGTGACCCATCTGCCGTACGCGACGAAGGAAGAGGAACACGTCGTCGTCCCCCTGTCCGACGGCGTCCGCCTGTCGGCGCGGATCTGGCGCCCCACCTCCTCCGACCACGACCCCGTGCCGGCGGTCCTGGAGTACATCCCCTACCGCAAACGCGACCTGACCGCCGTCCGCGACTCCGTCCACCACCCCTACCTGGCCGGACACGGCTACGCCTGCGTCCGCGTCGACCTGCGCGGCACCGGCGAGTCGGAGGGGGTGCTGAAGGACGAGTACCTGGAGCGGGAACAGCGCGACGCGGAGGAGGTGCTGGCCTGGCTCGCCGAGCAGCCCTGGTGCGACGGCTCCCTGGGGATGATGGGCCTCTCCTGGGGCGCCTTCGCGGCCCTCCAGGTGGCGGCCCGGCAGCCGCCCGGGCTCAAGGCGATCGTCATCGCCTCCTTCACCGACGACCGGCACGCCGACGACATGCACTACATGGGCGGGGCGATGCTCTCCGACAACCTCGCCGAGGCGGGCACCATGTTCGCCTACGCCACCTGTCCGCCCGACCCGGCCGTGGTCGGCGACAGCTGGCGCGAGATGTGGCGGGAACGCCTGGAGCACACCGAGCCCTGGGTCCTGCCGTGGCTGCGCCACCAGCGCCGCGACGACTACTGGCGGCACGCCTCCGTCGGGGAGCGGCCCGAGGACGTCCGCTGCCCGGTGCTCGCCTCCAGCGGCTGGGCGGACGGTTACTCCAACGCCGTCACCCGGCTCCTGGCCCGCCTCGACGTCCCCCGCAAGGGACTGATCGGCCCCTGGTCGCACAAGTACCCCCACCTCGGTGAGCCCGGCCCCGCCATCGGCTACCTCCAGGAGGTGGTGCGCTGGTGGGACCACTGGCTCAAGGGCGCCGACAACGGCGTCATGGACGGCCCGATGCTGCACACGTGGATGCAGGACAGCGTGCCGCCGTCCACCTCCTACGAGGAACGGCCCGGCCGCTGGGTGGCGGAACCGTCCTGGCCCTCACCGAACGTCCACCCCGTCACCCACCCCCTGGTACGGCACCGGATCGCACCGCCCGGCGAGCCCGCCGCCGACGGGGACGGCGAGGTGCTCACCGTGCAGTCGCCGCTGTCCGTCGGCCAGTTCGGCGGGAAGTGGGCCTCGTACAACGCGCCCCCGGACCTGCCCTACGACCAGCGGGAGGAGGACGGCGGTTCCCTGGTCTTCGAGACCGAACCGCTCACCGAGCCGCTGGAGATCCTCGGCTCGCCGACCGTGGACCTCGACCTCTCCGTCGACCAGCCGGTCGCCATGGTGGCCGCCCGGCTCTCCGACGTCCGCCCGGACGGGGCCGCGACCCGGGTGACCTACGGCCTGCTCAACCTCACCCGGCACGAGAGCACCGAGCACCCCGAACCCCTGGAGCCCGGCCGCCGTTACCGCGCCACCGTCCACCTCAACGGGGTGGCGCAGACCTTCCCGCCCGGCCACCGCGTACGGCTCTCCCTGTCGACGTCCTACTGGCCGCTGGCCTGGCCGCCGCCGAAGCCGGCCCGCCTCGGCGTCCGGGAGCACTCCAGCACGCTCACCCTGCCCGTCCGCCCGGTGGACGCGCCCGACGGCGCACCGGCCGCCCCGTTCGGCGAACCGGAGGGCACCGAGCCCCTCGCCACCACGCAGCTCACCCCGCCCGAGGAACGCTGGGAGGTGAGGCGCGACCTGATCGACTACCACGCCGCGCTGGACATCGTGAAGGACCGCGGCACGGTCCGCTTCGAGGAGCTCGGCCTGGACGTGGGCCGCCGCGCCCACGAGCGCTACGCGGCGGTCGCCGACGACTTCACCTCCGTCAGCGGGGAGTCGACCTGGACCATGACGTTCCGCCGCGCGGACTGGGACGTCCGCGTCGTCACGCACACCCGGCTCACCTGCGACGAGCGGGACTTCCACGTGGACGCCACGCTCGACGGCTACGAGGGCGACCGCCGGGTCTTCTCGCGCACCTGGAACGAGACGGTCCGCCGCGATCTGCTGTAGGGCGCCTCCGCGCTGAAGATCCCATTGGCTTAGGCTTACCTAAGCTTTACCTCGGGAATACCTTCAGCCTGCCCTCGTCCGTGGGGCACCCGCAGAAAGACCGCACACATGCCTACCCTCCACCGACGTGTCCCCCTGACCGCCGCGGGCGCCGCGGTTCTCGCGCTGGCCGGCGCACTCGTGCCGGCCGGCGCCGAGGCCGCGGCGCCCGCCTCGTCCGTCACCTCCGCACCGCTGGTCCAGGGGCTGTACCAGTCCGCGTACTCGGAGCGCAACGACGTGCTGTGGGCGACGGCGTCGGTGGGGCAGCCCCCGGCGGCGGTCACCCGGTCGCAGCTGGTGCGGCTCGACCCGGACACCCTGGCGGTGGAGGCGGCCTACGACGCCCCGCTCGACGAGACCGACGGCACCATCGAGGCGGTCTACGGCATCGACGTCGACGACGAGCACAACACGGTGTGGGTCACCAACACCCGCAACGACAGCGTCGCCGTGTACAGCCAGCGCACCGGACGGCACCTGGCGACCGTGCCCGGCGTCGCGCACGCGCGGGAGGTCGTCGTGGACGAGGAGCGCGACCTGGTGTGGGCGAGCGCCTACGGCAGCGGCTCCGTCGTCGCCTTCGACAGCCGTACGTACCAAGAGGTCAGGCGCGTCACGGTGGAGGGGGCCGGTCCGACGGGACTGGCGCTGGACGAGCGGACCGGCACCGTCCACGCCGCCGACTTCACCCACGACCGCATCCTGAGCATCACCCCCCGGTCCGACGTCCCGCGGACCGCCCCCACCGGGGACGGCCCCCTCTCGGTCGCGCTCTCCGCCGACGGCCGTACCGCCTACACCGCCGACCAGGGCGCGGGCACGGTGTCGGTCGTCGACCTGCGCAAGGGCGCGGTCACCCGGTCCATGACGACCGGCGAGGGCGCCAAGTCCGTGGCCACCGACCCGTGTTCCGGCCGGGTCCTGGTCGTCAACCGGCTGGCCGCGACCGTCTCCGTCGTCGTCCCGCGGCCGGGCACCGTCACGGAGACCATCGCCACCGCGGCGCTCCCCAACCACGTCCACGTGCGCGACGACGGCACCGCCTACGTCCTGGACAAGTCGGCCTCCGGGCCGGGCGGCGAGGACCGCGTCACGCGCATCACCCTCGCCGCCCGCTGAGACGTCAGCCGCCGAGCGCGTAGAAGCGGATCGGTGAGTTCGGCCGGAAGCCGATGCGCGGGTACACGGGCGCACCGGCTTCCGTCGCGTGCAGCGTCGCCCGCGTCAGCCCGGTGGCCCGCGCGCCCTCGTGCAGCGCCTTCCTGGTCACGGCCTCGCCGTAACCACGGCGCTGCCACTGCGGGTCCGTGGCGACGAGTGCCACGAAGAGACGGCCGTCGGCCGGCACGGCCCCGGCGCAGGCCACCGGGACACCCTCCCGCAGGGCGAGATAGGCGTACACGTCGTTCTTCCAGAGCGCGGAGCCGGCCAGCCCGTCGCGGCCCTCGTCCAGCGGGAAGCCGTACGCGCGGGAGTTGAGGTCCGCGTAGGCCGTCAGGTGGTCGTCGGTGCTCACGCGTACGAACGTCAGGTCGGGGTGGCCGGGGTCGGGCACGGGCAGCAGGTCACCGGCCATGCCGGTGCCGGGGAAGGCGAGCCGGAGCCCCGCCCGGCCGGCCGCGTCGTCCAGGGCCGCGCGGGCCCCGTCGTCCAGGAGGTCCTCGAAGAGCCAGAGGAAACCGGGGTGCCGCTTGGACCGCATGACGTCGGCGGCCTGGGCCAGCCGCCGGGCCAGCAGGGCGGCGTCGGCCTTCACCTCGGTCAGCGTGACACAGTTCCAGAAGGCGAAGCGGCTGTCCGCCCAGCGGACGGCGATGCCCGGCAGGTCACGTACGTCTGCCCCCGGGGTGCGGTCGAGGACCATGGCCCGCCACACCGTGGCGAGCTGCTCCATCGATTCGGTCGAGTCCGCGAGATCCTTCACTGAAACTCCTCGAACGGTCGTGTGCGTGGAGAGCTGTCGCGGAGTCAACGAGCGGAAGCGGCCCCGGGTTCACGCGTCTGCGCGCCGCCGGTGGGCGACGCGCAGACGGGCCGTGCGGGGTGAGGTGTCTCCCTCAGGTACGGCGGCTCAGGCCCAGCAGCCGTTCACGGTGGCGGCGAGGCCGTCCATGGCGTCCTTGATGTCGGCCGGGGCGGCCGTGGAGTTGTTCTCGATGAACGAGAAGATCCGCCACTCGCCGTCCTCGGTCCGCGTCACACCGCTCAGCGCGATGGCCCCGGTGAGGGTGCCGGTCTTCG
Organism: Streptomyces sp. NPDC090994; assembly: GCF_044768905.1. Lineage (NCBI taxonomy): Bacteria > Bacillati > Actinomycetota > Actinomycetes > Kitasatosporales > Streptomycetaceae > Streptomyces > Streptomyces sp. NPDC090994. The sequence continues at coordinate 184,117 of NZ_JBIVWS010000002.1, read as the reverse complement.
CCTGCACCTTGCCGACGGCGCACTCGGAGTCGGGGTCGTCGAAGCGTCCCCACTCCGGGCCGAGGCTGGCACCGGCCTCGCCGGCGACCGGCAGACCGTCCAGGATCGAGCTGAGCGCGGGGGCCTCGGTGATCGAGTCGAGGAGCTGCGCGAGGGTGGCCGCCGGGATGCGGTCGGCACGGGAGAGACCGCTGCCGTCGTACATCTCGAAGTTGTCGAGCGAGATGCCGTACGAGCTGAGCACCTGGCGGACCAGCTCGACGCCGCCCTCGAAGGTGGCGGGCTTGCCCAGCTCCACGGCGGTCATCCGCAGCAGGGTCTCGGCGATGTTGTTGTCGCTGGTCTTGAGCATCTGCTTGACGATCGACGACAGCGGCGCCGACTTGTGCTGCGCCACCGGCACGTCGGACTGCTTCGCCGTCGCCCGGCTGACCTCGCCGGTGACGGTGACGCCCTGCGCCGCGAGCTTCTCGGCGAAGACGTTGCCGGCGTCGATGGACGTGTCGTTCACCGCGGCGCCGTCGACGACGAGTGAACGGACCGGGGCCACCTCGGTGGGGTAGTAGCCCTCGTTCCAGCCGTTGGCCAGGGTCGGCTCGGCGAACAGGCTGTCGTCCACGCGGACCTTGACGTCGGTGACGCCCGCGGCCTTGAGGCCGTCGACCGCCGTCTTCGCCATCTCGGCCAGGTCGTCGCTGGTGAGGGTGCGGTCACCGCCGCCGATCAGGGTGAGGGTGCCGTCGCCGTAGACGACCTTGGTGGTGAACTCGTGGTTCGCGCCCAGCAGCGTCAGGGCGGTGGTCGCCGTGGCGAGCTTGGCGTTGGAGGCCGGCATGAGCGCGGTGGAGCCGTTGTGGTCCCACAGGGCGGTGTCCGAGTCGGCGTCGAGGACCACGCCGCTGACGTCGGAGCCCAGGCGTTCGTCGGCGACGCGCTCGGTGAGGTTCTTCACCAACTGCGCGTCGTCGGCGTCGAGGCCGTCGACCGAGACGCCCTGCACCGCCGTCGCGGAGGCGCTGTCGGCGGCGAACGCCGACGTGCCGGCCAGCGTGGCCGAGGCCACCGGCACGGCCATCGCGAGCACGAGGGCCCGGCGCGCGCCGACGCGGCTCACTCTCGCCTTGCGGTGCCGGCGGCTGCCGCCGGGGGAGAAGGTGTTCGTGGGGGTTTCTTCTGGCGTACCAGTCATAAAGGAAATCCAGAGATCGGGTACATCGTTCTGTGGGGTGGAACGGCGGGCACGTTACCAGCCGTCAGATGAACAACTGAGATGCAGAATGATTGCGTGTGAACGACTTGCAACGAATTATGACCGATTCGTGACGGCGCAGCCCGGGAGGCCCGGGAATGAGCACCTCAAGAGGGGCTGCGACCCTTCCTTTTGACGAAAAGTAAATCGCGGAGGCGCTTTCCGGACGCCCTTGCGAAGGCTCTCTCCGGGTGCTGTCGGGCACGTTCTCCTGCCCTTTGGTGCAAGGGGTCGTGGCGGTGCCGGCCGTGTCACATCCCGACGGCGCCGTCGAGGCGTTCGCGCAGCAGATCGGCGTGACCGTTGTGCCGGGCGTACTCCGCGATCATCTGCACCATGATCGTGCGCAGCGACACCGGCTCCCCGGTACGCGCACGGATGCCCGTCTCGTCCAGCGTCGCCGCGGCGGCGGCGATCCGCCGCGACCGTTCGCACTCCGCGCGCCAGACGGCGAATGCCTCCTCGGGGTCGCCGTCGAGCCGGTCGAAGTCCTGGTTCGGGTCGTCGTCGGAGTAATGCAGCATCGGGATGTCCTCCCCGGCGAACTGCATGCGGAACCACCACCGTTCGGCACCGGCCAGGTGCCGCACCAAGCCGTGCAGGGACATCCCGGACGGCCGCACCGACCGTGTGGACAACTGCTCGGCGGACAGGCCGGAGCACTTCTGCTCGAACGTCGCCCGGTGCCAGTCCAGGAACACGCGGAGCGTCTCGCGCTCGGTGCCGACGGAGGGCAGCGCGGGGCGGGCGTCGTCGGCCCAACGGGGTGCGTAGTGCTGGGGTACGGGCGTGTCGCTCATGGTCCGCCTTCCGGTCCGGGGCCCCGGGGCGGCCGGGGTCCTGCGGAGTCTGGCACGCACCACTGACATCGCCCCGCCGCACGCTCACTCCGCCGGCGACGCGCCCGGCTCCTCGCCGGCCGCGACGGCACAGCGGCGGGCCAGCAGCGCGAACGCCTCCCGCAGCTCGGCGGGCCGGACGTCGTGGAGGCCGGCGTCGAACCGGCCCATCGCCGAGGCCAGGCCCATCCACGACCAGGAGCCGAGCACCACCCGGCAGCGGCCGGGGCCCAGCGCCTCCACCATTCCGTCCTGTACGTAGGGAGCGACGGAGGCTGCGGGCACGTCCAGGACCGCCTCGCCCCGGCAGGGCCAGGCGGCCGGACCGTCGGAGCCGCGGAACCGTCCGGCGACGAAGGCGGCCACATCACCGCCCGGCACCTCGCGCGGGGTGAAGCGGGGGCCGGTCGGCGTGCGCGGAAGGACGCGGTCCACGCGGAAGGTGCGCCAGTCCTCGCGGTCCAGGTCCCAGGCGAGGAGGTACCAGCGGCCCCGCCAGGCGATCAGGTGGTGGGGCTGCACCCGGCGCCGTGCCGCGCCGGTGGCCTCCGGGCCCGGGGCGGGGGAGGAGGCGGTGGTGTAGTCGAAGCGCAGTTCCGCACGGGCGTGGATCGCACCGCTGATCTCCATCAGCACCCCGCTGTCCGCCTGCACCGGCTCGGCCTCGGGCGGAGCGACCACGGTCACCTGGAGCGCGGCGATCCGGTGCCGCAGCCGGGCCGGCAGCACCTGCCGGAGGGTGGTGAGGGCGCGGGCGGCGGCCTCCGCGACACCCGCGCCGGTCAGGGTGGCCGTCTGGAGCGCCACCGCGAGGGCGACGGCCTGCTCGTCGTCGAACAGCAACGGGGGCAGCTGCGATCCGGCGTCGAGGCGGTAGCCGCCGTCGGGTCCTTTGACGGCCGTGACGGGGTAGCCGAGTTCCCGCAGCCGGTCCACGTCGCGGCGGACCGTGCGCGCGCTCACGCCGAGTCGGCCGGCCAGTTCCTCCCCGGGCCAGTCGCGGCGGGTCTGGAGCAGCGAGAGCAGCGCGAGCAGTCGAGCGGACGTCTTCGGCATGGGACACATTCTCTCCCGGGTAGCGGACACTTCCTGTCCGCTACCCCTGCGAGTGTGAGGTTACCGACGCCGGCCGGGGTCCGACAAGGACTGTCACCGACCGCCACCGACCGGCGTCCGGTCCGAAAGCGCACACGGAACCACAGGCCAGGAGCCCCCATGTCCATCAAGACCACGACCCACCTCAACTTCCGGGGCGACGCCCGCGCCGCGCTCGACTTCTACTCCTCCGTCTTCGGCGGCCAGGTCGTCGCGGTGACCTACAAGGACACCGGGAACGTCCCCGTCCAGGCCGAGGCGGACTGGGTGATGTGGGGCCAGGTGACCGCGGACAACGGCTTCCACGTCATGGCCTACGACGTGCCGTCCGCGATGCCGTACCACCCGGGCGAGAACCCCGTCTTCGTCTCGGTGCGCGGCGACGACGCCGACGAGATCACCGGCCTGTGGGAGAAGCTGTCCGCCGGCGCGACCGTCGTCCAGCCGCTGGCGCCCTCCGCCTGGGCACCGCTGTACGGCATGCTCAAGGACAGCTTCGGCGTCGTCTGGGTGCTGGACGTCGCCGCCCCGTACAACGGCTGACCTTCCCCCTTCCACCCGCGGGGTGGGGGCGGGCCGGCCGGCCCCCCCCCCCCCCCCCCCCCCCCCCCCCCCCCCCCCCGGGGGGGGGGGGCGGGCCGCCCCCCCCCCCCCCCGCCCCCTCCGCCCCTTCCGCCGCGAACCAAGGGAACCACCGCTGTGAGAATGCGTGAGCTGGGCCGCACCGGCATCCAGGTCAGCGCCTACTGCCTGGGCACGATGATGTTCGGCAAGCTGGGCAACCCCGACCACGAGGACTGCGCCCGGATGGTGCACCGGGCACTGGACGCCGGGATCAACTTCATCGACACCGCCGACGTCTACGGCTACAGCGAGACCGAGGAGATCGTCGGCAAGGCGCTGAAGGGCCGGCGCGACGACGTGGTGCTGGCCACCAAGGTCAACGGCCGGATGGGGGAGGGCCCCAACCGCGGCGGCAGCTCCCGGCGCTGGATCATCGCCGAGGTGGAACAGTCGCTGCGCCGCCTGCGGACCGACCACATCGACCTCTACCAGCTCCATCACCCCGACCCCACGACCGACATCGAGGAGCCCCTGTCGGCGCTGACCGACCTGGTGCGCGCCGGCAAGGTCCGCGCGATCGGCACCTCCAACCTGCCGCCGTCACAGATCGTCGAGGCGCAGTGGACGGCGCAGCGGCGCGCACTGCAACGGCCGCGCACCGAACAGCCCCCGTACTCCCTCCTCAACCGCGGCATCGAACGCGAGGTGCTGCCGGTCTGCCGGACGTACGGCATGGGCGTCCTGGTGTGGAGCCCGCTGGCCATGGGACTGCTGACGGGGAAGTACCGCAAGGGCGACCCGCGGCCGGACAACCAGAGGATGCGCTGGGTCCCCGGACACCTCACCGACGAGCGCAAACTCGACGCCGTGGAGCGGCTGGCCGCCGTCGCCGAGGAGGCCGGTCTGTCACTGCCCCGCCTGGCCATGGCCTTCGCCACCGCCCACCCCGACGTCAGCTCCGCCATCATCGGCCCCCGCACCGCCGGGCAGTTGGACGACCTCCTCGCGGGCGCTGCCACCACGCTCGGTGACGACGTCCTCGACCGGATCGACGAGATCGTCCCGCTCGGCACCGACGTGGGCCCCATCGACGTGTCCTACACCCCGCCGTCCCTCACCCGCCCCGCCCTGCGCAGGCGCCCGGCCGGCGAGCGGGCCGCGGCCTGAGACCATGACGACCGTCCTCGACACCCGCGCCCTGAACCGCGCCACCCTCGCCCGGCAGTTCCTGCTCGACCGGACCACCGCCCCCGCCCTCGACGTCATCACCCACCTGTGCGGCATGCAGGCCCAGGAACCGCAGGAGCCCTTCACCGGACTCTGGTCGCGGACACGGGCCTTCCGGCCCGCGCACCTGGACACACTGCTGACGCGGCGCACGGCCGTACGCACCCACCTGATGCGCCGCACCGTCCACCTCATGGCCGCCGCCGACGCCCTGGCCTGGCGCGCCCGGCACGACAGCATGCTGCGGCAGCGGGTCGTGACGACCTACCGCGCCGAACTCGCCGGCCTCGACCTGGAGGAGGTCGCGGCGGCCGGGCGGGCGGTGCTGGCCGACGGCCGGCCCCGCACCATGGCCGAACTCGTCCAGGCCCTCGACGGCCGCTGGCCCGGGCCGCCCCGCCGGGTCCTGGGCGAGCTGCTCGTCGCCGCCCTCGTCCCCATGGTCCAACTGCCCCCGCGCGGCCTGTGGCGGGCCAAGGCGGGCGTACGCAACCTGCCGCTGGCGACCTGGCTGGGACGGGAGCCCGACCCGCTCCCCGCCGACGGCTCCGACCCCGTGGGCCGGACCCTGGTCCGCCGCTACCTGGCCGCCTACGGACCCGCCGCCTCCGCCGACCTGCGCGCCTGGTGCGGCCTGACCGGACTGCCCGCCGCCGTCAAGGCCGTGCGCGACGAACTCGTCGCCTTCCGCGACGAGCGGGGACGCGAACTCCTCGACCTCCCGGACGCGCCGCGGCCCGACCCGGACACCCCCGCACCCGTCCGGTTCCTGCCGGCGTTCGACAACGCGATCCTCGGCTACCACGACCGCACCCGCGTCATCGACGACGCCCACCGCGGCCTGTCCGTCGCCGGCGAACGGGTCGTCCTGGTCGACGGCCGGGTCTCCGCCACCTGGTCCATGGACCACGGCACCCTCGTCGTCACCCCGCTCAGGACCCTCTCCCCGGCGGAGCGCGCCGACGTCACCGAGGAGGGCCGGGCGCTGGCCGCCTTCCTGACCGACGACGACACCGACACCGACACCGGCACCGGCACCGGCACCGGCGGCCGCGTACGGCTGGAGCGGCACGGCTGATCAGGGCCCGGCCGCCCAGCCGGTGGCGGCCACCGCCTCCCGCGCTGCCGGCGCCCCGGCGCCCGTCGTCCGTCGGCCCCTCGGCACACGCGCCACGGAACTTCCCCCTGTGCACGCGTATTTACATCGATGTACACGCGGCTCTAACCTGACGCGCGTTCCGCTTCCCAGCAGGTCCCGGGAAGCCCGCAGGAGAGGAGAACCCGCTGATGCTCCGCCTGTTCCACGCCCTCGGACGCCGCCGCCCCCACGCCCTGCTGCTCGCCCTCGCCGTCGCGTTGGCGAGCCTGGTGCTCGCCGCGCCCGCCGAAGCGGCCCCCGCCGCCTCCACGACGGACGCCGTCTCCACCGCGGCCACCGGCACCCCGCTGCGCGACGGCACCGGCCTGTACCCGCGCGCCGTCCGCCTCGCCCACAGCGGCGCCGCCAACGGCCGGATCCTCGCCAGTGTCGTCACCTTCGACGGAAACAACGGCATCGGCGCCATCCACGAGAGCACCGACAACGGCGCCACCTTCCGTGAGGTCGGCCGGGTCTCGGACCCCGAGTCGACGTCCGGCCAGGGGCTGTGCTGCACCACCCTCTTCGAACTGCCCCGGCAGGTCGGCGCGTTGCCCGCCGGCACCCTGCTCTGGGCCTCCTCGGCCGGACAGGACGAGACGGACCGCCGGATGGCGTTGCGCATCTGGCGGAGCAACGACGTGGGCCGCACCTGGTCCTACCTCTCCTCGTGCGCCGTCGCCACCGGCACCGGCGGCCTGTGGGAACCGGAGTTCTCCATCGCCTCGGACGGCGCGCTGGTCTGCCACTACTCCGACGAGACGGACTCCGCGCACAGCCAGAAACTCGTCGCCGTACGCAGCTACGACGGCGTCACCTGGCAGGGCCGCCACGACACCGTGGCCAGCGGTGTGCAGACCGACCGGCCGGGCATGCCGGTCGTCCGCGAGCTGCCCAACGGCACCTACTTCATGAGCTACGAGATCTGCACCCCCGGCGGCCAGTACCAGTGCGTGGTGCACTACCGCACCTCCGCCGACGGCTGGAACTGGGGGAGCGTCACCGACCTGGGCGTCCGCCCCGAGACGGTCGACGGCAAGTACTTCCGCGCCACGCCGACCATCGCCTGGGCACCGGACCCCGGCGGCGGCGCGAACGGACGGCTGCTGCTGATCGGGCAGCGACTGCTGAACAAGGACGGCAGCGTCGCCGCCGAGAGCGGCCGCACCGTCCTCGCCAACACCGAGAACGGCAGCGGCCCCTGGTACGAGATCGAGGCGCCGGTCGACGTGCCCGACCCGCAGATCAACTACTGCCAGAACTACAGCTCCCCGCTGCTGCCCTCCGCCGACGGCCGGACGGTGCTCCAGATCGCCACCGACTTCGACGGCACGGTCTGCAAGCCGTACTACGCCACCGGCTCCGTCACCGGCACCGGTGACGCCGCGGGAGTCGTCGACGGGGCGGTGTACCGGCTGGTCAACGCCAACAGCGGGCAGTGCCTCGACGTGGCCGCCGACTCCCGCACGGCAGGCGGCAACGTCCAGCAGTGGACGTGCAACGGCCTCGGCCCGCAGCAGTGGACCGTCAAGGCCCACGGCACCGGGTACTTCACGCTCACCGGCCGCAACAGCGGCTACTGCCTGGACGTGGAGAACGGCTCGGCCACCGCGGGCGCCAACGTCCGCCAGTGGTACTGCAACGCGGCCGCCGCCCAGGACTGGAAGCTGGAGAACGTAGGCCGGGGCTACTACCGCGCGGTCGTCCGCTCCAGCGGGCAGTGCCTGGACGTGGCCCAGGGCTCGCGGACGGCCGGTGCCAACGTCCAGCAGTACACCTGCAACGGGCTCCAGCCGCAGATCTGGCGGCTGGTGCGGGCATGAGAAAGGGGGGCGGGGCCGCGGCCCCGCCCCCCTTTCTCACACTCCTACGCCTGCTCCTCGATGGCCGCCGGCCGCAGCTGCGCGGCGCGCACCCGGGTGACGTCGAGCTTGGTGGAGCGGTCGAAGCGGTAGACGCCGTTCTGCTCCTGGAAGACGTCCGTCAACTGGGTGTAGCAGTAGCCGAACATGTTCGGGTCGCTCAGCAGCACCTCGGTCAGGCCGCTGAACCGGGCGTGGAACTCGTCCTCGTCCCGGACCCGTTCGCCGTAACCCCAGGACTGGGTGCGGTCCTCGCCGGACAGCTCGGCCGCCGCCTCGGGGTCCCACCAGATGCCGCCGAACTCGCTGACGAAGTACGGCTGTCCCCGGTACGGCTGCGAGTAGGCGGCGCCGTTCTCGTAGGCGTTGACGAACGGCTCGTCCTTCGCCAGCCCCGACATCTGCTGCCGGAAGGCCGCCGGGTCCTGCTCGTAGCTGTGCGAGTCGTAGATGTCGGTCTCGGCCACCCGGTGGGCGTAGCCGGAGGCGTCGATCACCGGCCGGGTGGTGTCCATCGCCTTGGTGGCCAGGAACATCGCGCGGGTGACGTCGTCGAGCTGGGTGATGCGGTCGTGCAGCTTCTGGTACGTCTCGTTGAGCGGGCACCAGCCGATGATCGACGGGTGGGAGTAGTCCCGTTCCAGGGCCTCCAGCCACTGGGCGACGTAGGAGGCGTCGGGCTTCTGGTTGTCGCCCGAGGAGCCGCCGGTCTCGCAGCCCCAGTCGCCGAACTCGCCCCAGACCAGGTAGCCGAGGCGGTCGGCGTGGTAGAGGAAGCGCTCCTCGAAGACCTTCTGGTGCAGCCGGGCGCCGTTGAAGCCCGCCTCCAGGGCCAGCTCGATGTCCCGGACCAGTGCCTCGTCGGTCGGCGCGGTCATCAGCCCGTCCGGGTACCAGCCCTGGTCGAGGACGAGGCGCTGGAAGACCGGGCGGCCGTTGAGGAGGACGGCCTTGCCGCGCAGGCCTACGGCGCGCAGACCGGCGTAACTCCCGGCGCTGTCGACGATGTCACCGGCGGCGTCGAGGAGTTCGAGCCGCAGCCCGTACAGGTGCGGGTCGCCCGGTCCCCACTCGCGGCGCCGGTCCTCGGGCACCGGCAGGTGCAGGCGCGGGGCGAGGTCGAGGTCGGCGCGGGCCTCGGCGCGGCTCACCTCGCCGTCGCCGTCGGTCAGCACGGCCCGTACGCGGTGGCCGGGGCGGTTGGCGGACAGCGGCAGTTCGAGGTGGAAGGCGCTGCCGGCGAGGTCCGGGGTGATCCGGGGGCGGCGCAGATGGACGTCGGGCACCGGCTCCAGCCACACGGTCTGCCAGATGCCGGTCACCCGCGTGTAGTTGCAGTCGTGGTTGGCGTACTGGACGGCCTGCTTGCCGCGGGCCTGCGGACCGGACTTGGGGTCCCGGGCCCGGACGGTGATCACGACCTCCTCGCCCGCTCCGGCGATGTCACCGAGGTCGGCGGTGAACGGCGTGAAGCCGCCGCGGTGCCGGGCGGCCTCCTCGCCGTTCACCCACACGGTGGTGTCGTGGTCGACCGCGCCGAAGTGCAGCAGCACCCGGCGTCCCGCCCACTGAGCGGGCAGGGTCAGGGCCCGCCGGTACCAGACGGCGTGCAGGAAGTCGGTGTCACCGATGCCCGACAGCTCGGACTCGGGCGGGAAGGGCACGAGGATCTCGCCGCGCAGTTCCCGGCCGAGCAGACCGCGTTCCAGGCCGCTGTCCCCCCGGTCGGTCTCGAACTGCCAGGCGCCGTTCAGATTGAGCCAGTCGCGGCGCGTGAACTGCGGTCGCGGGTACTCCGGGCGCGGTACGGAGTGAGTGGGCACACATGCTCCAGTGGATCGATCGGGCAGAGCGGAGGGAAAGGGTCAGGAACCGGTCAGGAACCGGTCAGGAACCGCCGAGGCCGGTGGTGGCCACGGAGTCGACGATGCGGCGCTGGAAGAACAGGAACACCACGATCAGCGGCAGCGCGGCCAGCAGCGCGGACGCCATCCCCGGCACGTACTGGACGCCGTGCGAGTCGCGCACCGTGGCCAGTCCGACCGGCAGGGTCATCAGGTCCGAGTCGTTGGTCACGATGAACGGCCACAGGAAGTTGTTCCACGCCCCGATGAAGACGAAGATCGACACGGCCGCCACGATCGGCCGCGACAGCGGCAGCACGACCGACCGGAACACCCGGAACTCCGAGGCGCCGTCGATCCGGGCCGCCTCCTCCAGCTCCCGGGGGATGCCGTCGAAGAACCGCTTGAGGATGAACACCATCATGGGCGCGACCACCTGCGGCAGGATCACCGCCGCGTAGGTGTCGACCAGGTCGAACAGCAGCATCTGCTGGAACAGCGGGACGATGAGCAGCTGCGGCGGGACCATGATGGCGGCCACGGTCACGGCGAGCAGCGCCCGGCGCCCGTGGAACGTGCCCCGCGAGAAGCCGTACGCCGCGAGTGTGGAGACGGCCACGGTGACGAGGGTGACCAGGCCGGCGATCAGGAAGCTGTTGAACGCCCAGACGGGCACGTCCCCGCGCTCCAGGATCCGCCGGTAGGCGTCCAGCGTGAAGGCGCCCTTGACCGGGGAGAGCCCGGGCTGGGAGACGTCCTGTTCGCTCTGCACGGACGTGGCGATCGCCCACCCGAACGGCAGCAGCCAGACCGCCGCCAGGACGACGAGCGCCGTCCCGGCCAGCACACGGGGCAGCCGGCCGTGGCCGAGGAGCAGCGGAGAGCCGGCCGCCTCCCGGGGACGCCGGGGGCGCGGGGGCGTTGCGGTAGCGGACACGGTCAGTCCTCCTGGCGGAAGAGGCGGAGCTGCACGAGCGAGACGACGACGATCAGCGCGAAGAAGAGGTACGAGACCGCCGAGGCGTAACCGAGCCGGTAACCGGTGAAGCCGACGTCGTACACGTACTCCAGGACGGGGCGGGTCGAGCCGTTGGGGCCGCCCTTGGTCATGATGTAGATCTGGTCGAACACCTTGAGCGAGGCGAGGACCTGGAGCATGGCCACCAGCGCGGTGGTCCGGCGCAGTTGCGGCAGGGTGATGGACCACAGCCGGCGCCACGCGCCCGCGCCGTCCAGTGCCGCGGCCTCGTCGAAGGTCGTCGGCAGGGACTGGAGAGCGGACAGGTAGAGCAGGAAGTTGAAGCCGACCGTCCACCACACGGTCAGGGCGGCGATCGACCACATGGCGACCGACTCGTCGGACAGCCAGCCGACGGGCTTCATGCCGAGGGTGTCCAGGAGCTGGTTGGCGAAGCCCAGATCCGGCTGGTACAGCCAGGTCCAGATCAGGGTCACCACCGTCACCGGCAGCAGATAGGGGGCGAAGAACGCCAGCCGCCAGGCCCACTGCCCGGCGATCCCGCTGTGCACCAGCAGGGCCATCGCCAGCGCGATCAGCACCAGCGGCACGCTGGAGATCACGGTGAAGAAGACGGTGTTGCCGAGGCTGCTCCACACGTCCGGGTCGCCGAACGCCTCGGCGTAGTTGTCGAAGCCGACGAAGGACGTGTCGCGCAGCGTCAGCGAGGAGTCGGTGAAGCTCATCCACAGGCCCTGTACCAGGGGCCAGACGAGAAAGAGCGCGAACAGCAGCAGGAACGGCAGGACGAAGACCAGGCCGGAGCCGGGAGAGCCGAGGCCGCGGCGCCGGCCGGTGCGGCGGGGGCCGTCCGCGCGGGCCGGGTCCGAGCCGGTGCGCAGGTCGCCGCCGGGGGGTGCGGTGGTGGTCACGTGGGTCACTCCTTCTGCCGGTCAGGCCACCGGGTCGGGCTGCTTCAGCAGCGTGTCGGCCTCGCGGACCATCTGCCGCACCGCCTTCTCGGCGGTGGTGTCGCCCAGCAGCGCCGACTGGAGCGGCTGGCACATCCGGATCTGGAAGTTCGAGGCGGCCCCGGCGAACCAGTTCGGCGGATCGAGCACCGCCACCTGCCCGGCGTCCGCGTACGAGGACTGCGGCCTCAGGGCGGCGTACTCCGGCTCGGCGAGGACGGGCTGGTACGCCGGGATGTGACCGGCGCTCGCCCAGGTCAGGCTCTGCTTGATGATCGACGCGACGTACCGGTGGGCCTCGCGCCGCCGGGCCGGGTCGGGGTCGTCCTGGTGCGGAAGGACGAAGCTGTGGCTGTCGGTGTACACGGCGGGCCGGTCGAAGACCTGCGGGAAGGGCGCGGCGCCGAGCGGGAAGCCGGACTTCTTCAGCGTCGGCAGCTCCCACTCGCCGAGCATGGCCATGCCGCCGCGGCGGCCGGTGAACATGGTGAGGCCCGCGTAGTAGTCCAGGTCGTTGGGGTTGGTCCGGCCGTCGAACAGCTGCTGCAGGAACGACACGACCCGGATCGCGGCGTCGACGTCGATCTGCGGCGGGCCGCCGTCCGGGAGGGTGAACTCGGCTCCGGTCTGGGCGTAGAGGCCCGCGAACAGCCGCCAGTTCTGCGCGGTGTCGTTGACGTGGCCGAACACGACGCCGGCCTGGCCGGTCGCCTCGGCGAGCGCCTTGCCGGCGTCCAGCATCGCCTCCGGGGACCCCATGGGCGCCAGTTCGCCCGAGGAGTCGAGCAGTCCCGCCTTGTCGGCGGCGTCCTTGTCGTAGAAGACGATGAACGGGTGGATGTCCAGCGGGATCGCGTAGACGGTGCCGTCGTGCCGGGTCCGGCTCCACACCGCCTGGGTGAAGTCCCGCTCCGTCACCCCGAACTCGGCGAGCACGTCCAGGTCGAAGGGGTCGAGCAGGCCGCCGGGCGCGTAGCCGGCCAGCCGGGACAGGTGCAGGACGGCCACGTCGGAGGCCCGTCCGCCGGCCGCCGACATGGCCAGCTTCGTGTAGTACGACGGACCCCAGTCGAGGATCGTCCGGTCGACGTCGAAGCCCCGCGAACCGCCCGACACGGCCTTGATCATGTCGTCCATCAGCAGGCCGTCGCCGCCCTGGAACAGGTCCCAGACGCTCAGTGCGGAGGCGCCGGAGGCCGAGGCGGGGGAGGCGCAGCCGGCCAGCGAGCCCGTGGCGAGCAGCGCGCCCGCCCCGGCCAGGCCGGTGCCCAGCAGACGGCGGCGGGTCAGGCCGCGGGCCGGATCGGACGCCGCCGCGGGCGGCGCGGGGACAGGGGATCGCGCAGTCATCATTGACCTTTCGACGGCCGGACACGCGTGCCGCAGCGGCGGGGGACCACGGGGCGCGTGGCCCCCGCCGGGTCCGGCAGGCGGGGCGCGCACCGGCTGACGCGGTGCGGTGGCACGTTTTTACATCGATGTACATTGGCTGTAAAGAGTCCGCGACGGATGGCCGGAGGCGGGGGACACCGCGGCGGGGGAGAGGGGGCGGGGGACCGCCCCGCCGGTCCTCGGCCTGCCGCGATCTACACTCGGGGCCGACGAGGGACGGGGAGGTTGCGGTGGTACGGCCCAGGATCAAGGACGTCGCCCGGCACGCCGGGGTGTCCGAGAAGACGGTGTCCAACGTGATCAACGACTACGTCCATGTCTCGGAGCGCACCCGGCGGGTGGTCCAGGAGGCCATCGACCAGCTCGGCTACAAGGTCAACCTGGCCGGCCGCCACCTGCGCAAGGGCCGCACCGGCATCATCGCCCTGGTCGTCCCCGAACTCGACGTCCCCTACTTCGCCGAACTCGCCCGGCACGTCATCCGCGAGGCCGAGCAGCGCGCCCTGACGGTCCTCATCCACCAGACCGGCGCCGACCGCGACCACGAACTGGCGGCGCTGGCCGGATTCGGCTCCACCTTCGTCGACGGGGTCATCCTCAGCCCGCTCGCGCTGACCGCCGACGATCTGCGCGACCGGGCCGGCGCCCCGCCGACCGTGCTGCTCGGCGAGCTGCTGGAGGAGGGCGCGGACCATGTGGCCATCGACAACGAGCGGGCCGCGCGGGAGGCGACCGAGCACCTCATCGGCCTGGGGCGCCGGGTGATCTGGGCCGTCGGCGGCCGGGACGACGCGGGCCTGGGCACCGCGGAAGCCCGCACCCGCGGCTACCGCGCGGCCCTCGCCGCGGCGGGCCTCGCCTTCGACCCGGCCGCGCTGCTGCCCGTGCCCTCCTTCCGGATGCCCGACGGAGCCGACGCCGTGGCCCGGGCGCTCGGCGCGGGGAACCGGCCCGACGCCCTGCTCTGCCTCAACGACCAGCTGGCGCTGGGCGCGCTGCGCACCCTGTACGAGTTCGGGCTGCGGGTGCCCGAGGACGTCGCCGTCATCGGCTTCGACGACGTGGAGGGCGGACGGTTCAGCACACCGACGCTGAGCACCGTCGCCCCCGACAAGGCGGCGGTGGCCCGGATCGCCGTCGAACTGCTGCTGCGCCGGATGGACGAGGCCGCGGACCCGGCCCCGGCGGACGCCGCCGCGGCCGGCGTCCGGTCGCCCCAGGACCTGGTCGTGGCCCACCGGCTCGTGCTCCGGGAGAGCACCGAGGGGGCCGTGCGGCGCACGCCGCGCGATCAACAGAACATGAGGGACGGAAAGTTGGGTAAATGAGATCAACATCTGATTGGATTGGGCAGGTGATCTTGCGTTCCTGTCCGTGAAAGGCGCTCGCTGATGTCTTCCGTCCTCGCCCAGGCCCCGACCGTCGTCCCGTCCGCCTCGCGCGCGGCGACGGACCATACCGGTGCGCCCGTGCGCGGTGGCAGGACGGCAGGCCGTTCCCCGGCCAGGCACCAGGGCGCCCTGCGGGTCGCCACGCCCAGTTACCGGCCCGACGCCCCGTACCCCGCCGTGCCGTTCGAGGCGGACGGCGCCGGCGTGCTCCGCGTCATCGCCGACCCCCGCACCCCGGTCTTCGTCACCGTGCACGCCGGCGGGCGCCGCCGCTACGGCTACTGGCAGCCGTACGACTCCCGGACCAAGCGGGGCGGCTGCTACGTCGCCCTGCCGAGCGCGGTCTGCGAGGAGCTGTACGCCGGGGGCCGTATCGCGCTCGACGGGCCGCTGGTGGACCCCGGCAAGACCACGTACCGCGTCCGCCCCGCCGGCGCCCCGGCGCCGCCCTCCCGCGTCCCGGCCGCGCCGGTGCGGACGCCGGTCCCGCCGGTCTCCCCGGCGCGCGCGGTGCCCCGGCCGCTGGCCGCCTGAGGTGCCCGGTACGTACGGTGTGACCGGCTGCTTTACAGTGTCTCCGTCAGTTCTCGGAGCAGTGACCTGTGAGGTGCCCAGCAACCATGCCGGCCGCAACGTTTGAGTTCCAGGTAGAAGCCCGTCAGCTGTTGCAGCTGATGATCCACTCGGTCTACTCGAACAAGGACGTCTTCCTGCGCGAGCTCGTCTCCAACGCCTCCGACGCGCTGGACAAACTGCGCCTGGAGGCGCTGCGCGACGACACGCTCGACGCCGATGTGTCCGACCTGCACATCGAGATCGAGACCGACAAGGAGGCCCGTACCCTCACGGTGCGGGACAACGGCATCGGGATGTCGTACGACGAAGTCGGACAGCTCATCGGCACGATCGCCAACTCGGGGACCGCCAAGTTCCTCCAGGAACTGCGGGAGGCCAAGGACGAGACCAACGCCGAGGGGCTGATCGGCCAGTTCGGCGTGGGTTTCTACTCCGGGTTCATGGTCGCCGACGAGATGACCCTGGTGACCCGGCGGGCCGGCGAGACGCAGGGCACCCGCTGGTCGTCGCGCGGCGAGGGCACGTACACCCTGGACACGGTCGAGGACGCGCCGCAGGGCACCTCGGTCACCCTGCACCTGAAGCCGGCCGACTCCGAGGACGCGCTGCACGACTACACCTCCGCCTGGAAGATCCGCGAGATCGTCAAGCGGTACTCGGACTTCATCACCTGGCCGGTCCGGATGGTGCCGGAAGCCGGCGAGGACGGTGCGACGCCGGAGCCCGAGACGCTGAACTCCATGAAGGCCCTGTGGGCCCGCTCGCGGGACGAGGTGTCCGACGAGGAGTACCACGAGCTCTACAAGCACCTCAGCCACGACTGGCGCGAACCGCTGGAGACGATCCGCCTCCAGGCCGAGGGCACCTTCGAGTACCAGGCCCTGCTGTTCCTCCCCTCCCACGCCCCGCACGACCTGTTCACCCAGAACTACCGGCGCGGGGTACAGCTCTACGTCAAGCGCGTCTTCATCATGGACGACTGCGAGGCGCTGCTGCCGCCCTACCTCCGCTTCGTCAAGGGCGTCGTGGACGCGGCCGACCTGTCGCTCAACGTCTCCCGCGAGATCCTCCAGCAGGACCGGCACATCCAGCTGATGCAGCGCCGGCTGACGAAGAAGGTCCTGTCCTCGGTCAAGGAGCTGATGACCGGCTCCCCGGACAAGTACGCCACCTTCTGGCGGGAGTTCGGGGCGGTCCTGAAGGAGGGGCTGGTCACCGACTCCGACAACCGGGACGCCATCCTCGCCGTCGCCTCCTTCGCCACCACCGGCTCCGAGGACGAGCCGACCACGCTGAAGAGCTACCTGGAGCGGATGAAGGACGGCCAGGACGCCATCTACTACATGACCGGCGAGTCCCGGCAGGCCATCGAGAACTCCCCGCACATGGAGGCGTTCCGGGACCGCGGCATCGAGGTGCTGCTGCTCACCGACCCCGTCGACGAGGTGTGGGCCGACGCGGTGGGGGAGTACGAGGGCAAGCCGCTGAAGTCCGTCGCCAAGGGCGACATCGACCTCGGCGCGGACGGCGACGGCAAGTCCGAGGAGGAGCGCGAGAAGCAGACCGCCGACTACGCGGACCTGCTCGGCTGGCTGAAGGAGCAGCTCGGCGCGGAGGTCAAGGACGTGCGGCTGTCGTCCCGGCTCACCGTCTCCCCGGCCTGCGTCGTCTCCGACGCGCACGAGATGACCCCCGCCCTCGAGCAGATGTACCGGGCGATGGGCCAGGAGGTGCCGGAGACCAAGCGCATCCTGGAGCTCAACCCCGACCACCCGGTGGTCAAGGGCCTGAACGAGGCGTACACCGAGCGTGAGGACCGTACCTCCCTCGTGGAGACCGCCGAACTGCTGCACGGCCTGGCGGTGCTCGCCGAGGGCGGCCAGCCGAAGGAACCCGCGCGCTTCGTCAAGCTGATGACGGACCGTCTGGAACGCACGCTGTAGTACGCACGTTGCAGCAGGAGGATCGGGGGTACCGGGAGGACGACGGTGACGGGACGGCCGGAAGGGTGACGATGGGTTCGGTGGCTCAGTTGCGGCAGCTCAGGGCCGTGTACACGGGCGGGGTGGCCGCCTGGTCCTTCTGCCTGCTGTTCGGCGTGGTCACGGGCGACGGGTCGGCGCGGCAGACGGTCCTGCTGCTGGCCCTGCTGGCCGCCTTCCTGGTCCTGCTGCTGTGGTCCACCTGGTGCCTGTGGGAGGCCGGGGCGCACCGCCCGGCGGACCGGGCCCGGGGCGCCGGGGGCGGGTACGCCGACCGGCCGTAGCGCACGGCCGGCCGGGTCAGCGGACGTGGTCGCGCAGATACTCGGTGAGGGCGGTGCCCGGCCGGAAGGCCGCGGTGCCGTCCTCGCTGTGGAAGCCGCCGAAGCTGCCCAGGGACACCGTCTCACCGCGGCGCAGGGCCTGGGCGATGGCGCCGGGCCGCTCCACGGTGCCGAAGACGGCGTCGAAGACCCTGCCGACCTCCTCCGGCGCCAGCGGCCGTTCGCCGCCGTGCCCGGCGGTCGCCTCGGAGGCCGCTGCGACCAGACGCGCCTTGTCCATGAGCCGTACCCGTCCGTTCCGTAGCTTTTCCGTAGCCGTGGAGCACCACGGCGGGACCACCGTGGCCGGCACTCCCCCCAGCATCCGGGCAGACCGCCCCGGGCGCACGTCGGACCCGGCTCACTCGCCCAGTGCCGCCGCCATGGTGTCGAGGTCGGCCAGGAGAGCCGCGAGGCGTTGGCCGGGGATGGCTTCGATCATGCGTTCCTCGATGGCGTAGACGGCGCCGCGGGCCGCGTGCAGGCGCTGCCGCCCGGCCGGGGTGAGGTGGACGGGCAGGGCCCGGCCGTGCTCGGCGCCGGCCGCCCGGGTGATGAGACCCGCGTCCATGAGGCCGCGCAGGACCACGTTGGCCGACTGCCGGGTGACGAAGGTGCCGCGGGCCAGGTCGGCGTTGGACAGGCCCGGCTGTTCGTCGAGGAGTTCCAGGCAGGAGTACTGCGGCACGGTGAGGTCGTGCTCGCGCAGGGCCCGGTCCATGGCGCCGCGCAGGGCGGCGGCGGCGCGCTTGAGGCGGTACCCCACGTGTTCGGTGACGTCCTTGGCCGGATGGGGCGAGGGTACGGGTGCGTGGTCTTCCATGTCAGCATTTTGACATGCGGGAGGAGCGGTGCCTACAGTCGGTGATGTCAAAGTCCTGACATCAATCTCTCTCTTGTTCCCGTGGAGGAACCATGCCGGCCACCGCCGCCGAAGGTCCCGATTTCGTCGCCCTCCAGGTGAGGGACGTGCCCGCCGCGGCCGCGTTCTTCGAGGAGCGCCTCGGCCTGCGCCGGGCCCCCGCCTCGCCGCCCGGCGCGGTCGTCTTCGCCACCAGCCCGATCGCGTTCGCCGTCCGCGAGCCGCTGCCGGGCGTCGACCTCACCGGTGACGCGCGCCCCGGCCTGGGTGTCGCGCTGTGGCTGCGCACCCCGGACGCCGCCGCGGTGCGCGACCGGCTCCTGGCGGCGGACACGCCGGACGTCGGCCCTCTCCAGGACAGCCCGTTCGGCCCGATGTTCTCCTTCACCGGCCCGGAGGGCTACCGGCTCACCGTGCACGGCGGCTGACCGCGGGCGCCGCCGCCCTCACGCGTTCTTGGCCGGCTCCGCCGTGCGGCAGGGGCGGACGCGTGAGGGGAGGGCCGGCATCACCGCCCACCCGGCCGGCCCGCGGGGTCCTGCGGGTCTCCTGCGAGTCCGTCGGCGCGGTCATCGGCGTGACGCAGCCCGGCGCCTGCGCGCGAGCGCCGGCGCACCGGTCGCCAGCGCGGCGTTCCCGGAGGTCAGTGATCGCCCGTCTCGGGCGCGACCAGCGCGCCCATGGCGTCACGCCAGGTCCGGACCCGGCCCGGTACGTCCTCCCGGGAGAGGTTCGCGCCCTGCTTCCCGCGCGGCAGGGCCCGTCGCAGTGACCGAGACGGGCCCGGCTCGTTGACCGCCGGTAAAGCGTGACGACCAGGTGCGGGAGCAGACGTGGAGTTCATCCATCACAGTGTCTTCGAAGGGTTCCGTTTCGGCTGCCGGGTGGTGGAGCAGCCGGCAGCCGAAACGGAACCGGTCGTGGTCCTGGGCGGGGCCTATCAGACCATGCATTCCAACCGGCGTTCCGAGCGGCCGTGGGCGCGGGCGGCGACCCTGGTTAACGTGGAACTGCCGGGACTGGGCACCGCGGACGACCTGCCGGCCGAGTACGGCTTCGACTTCATGGGCGACGCGCTGGGACACCTCCTGGACGAACTCGCCCTGGAACGGGTCAACATCATCGCCGTGTCCTACGGCACCGCCATCGCCTACCGCTACGCCCACCGCAACGCCGAACGGGTGGCCCGGCTGGCCCTGGTGGGGGCGACGCCCTCGTTGCCGGGGGACGCGCGGGCCACGGTGGAGGCGATGAGCCGGCTGCTGCGGACCGGCGACATGGCCGAGTTCGCGCGGCGCGCGGTCGACCTGCTGGTGTGCCGGCGCCCGGAGTGCCTGGCCGCGCATCCGCACAGCGCGGCCGAGGTGCTGCGCCGGGTCCTGGAGGCCGCCGACCCGCACGACGTGGAGCGCTACGCCGCCGCCAACGACCGCCTGCTGCGGCACCCCTTCGACCACCCGGAAGGCATCCGGGGAGTGCGGGCGCTGTGCGTGAGCGGGGAGCACGACCGGCTGTGCCCGCCGCAGCGCGCCCGTGCGGTCGCACAGAGCATCCCCGGCGCGGTGTTCACCACGATGAAGGGCAGCGGACACGTCGTCCACCTGGAGCGGCCCAAGGACTTCAGCGATGTGCTGGCGCGTTTCCTGACCGACCGGGAACTGGCGGGGCATCCCAGTCTGACCACGCTGGAGCACGTACCGGCGGCGGACGGGGGGAAGACGCCCGTACGGGTGTGACGGCGGCGGGCGGGCCCTCGACGTGGCCCGTGCGGCGCGGCCCGCGCCCCCGCTTCACCGGCCCGCGAGAGGCGGAGACCTGAGGAGCCGGAGCGCCGCACAGCAGCCGAGGAACGCGGCGCGGCAGGACCGCAGTCCGAGGGAGGCGAAGGGGACGAGGCTCGTGGTGCCGTCGGTGAAGACGCAGTCGACGTGCGGAGGCAGCAGGCCGCGGTCGGTGGCCGCGACCTCACCGGACGGTGCCGAGTGCGGAGGGGCCACCTGCCACCGGAAGCACGCGTGGTGCAGATCCGTGGCCGACATCCCCTTGAGCGGCGACACTTATGCGACCCACAGGACGGCGGCCACCGCGGGCGCCAGCACCAGTCCCGCTCTGGCCCGGCGCGGCGCGCGGGACGGCAGGGCGGTCGCCCAGGCGACCGTCCCCGCCACCAGGAGCGCCGCGCCCCACCACATCAGCCAGGTGCCGG
This sequence comes from Streptomyces sp. NPDC090994, assembly GCF_044768905.1. Taxonomy (NCBI): domain Bacteria; kingdom Bacillati; phylum Actinomycetota; class Actinomycetes; order Kitasatosporales; family Streptomycetaceae; genus Streptomyces; species Streptomyces sp. NPDC090994. The sequence continues at coordinate 163,638 of NZ_JBIVWS010000002.1, read as the reverse complement.
CGGCCGTGGGACGGCTCGGTCCGTACACCGACGAGTCCGACCAGCAGCACGACAGGTCAGGGGGGAACACGTCGGCACGGGCCTGCCGCAGCGGGTAGTCGTCGTCGAGGGTCCGCGGCCCGCAGATCTCCGCGGGCCGCGTCAGCGCGAACCCGTAGGCGAGCGTGTGGGCGTACCCGAGCGCGACCAGGCACGCGCCCGGCACCCACCAGCTCAGATGCCGTGGCGGACGCCGGCGGCGTTTCCACAGCGCGCGACCGGCCACCCCGGCGGACAGCCACACCAGCAGCACCAGCCAGAGCGGAAGCCACGCGAACACCTGCCGCCTCCTTGGTCGCGCCATGAGACGGAAAAGGTCACGTCCGTGGTTCCGGCAGCCGCCGCGGTGAGCGGCGCCGGGGCGTCCAGGCGCGCATCCCGAACAGGAAACGGGTCACCCGGGTGCGGCGGACCAGCAGTTCGTGGGCGGCGACCGTGAGCGGCAGGGCGATCGCCACGAGGACGGCGTACTCGACCGGGATCGGGGCGGACCGAGGTCGTCGGCTACGCAGCCCTCGAAGGGGACATGTTCGAACACCACATGACGCTGCGCTGGACCGCGTCACCCGACCCGGCGCCCTGAGGCGGTCACCGGCCGGCCGGGCCGGGCGTCCGGTCGTCCGGGGAAGGGTACTGCCGTCATCCGCCGCGCAGGTGGTCGTGGAGGGTGCGTGCCACCCGGGCCATCAGCGCCTCGGCGGCCGGCTGGAGCACGGCCGGGACCGTGGACTCGGTCAGCGCGACCACGGCGAGCGTGTCGCCGTCGTCGTGCTCGACCACGCCCGCCTCGTGCCGGAGGTTCAGCAGGGTGCCGGTCTTGGACGACCACGTCGAGGCGTCGGAGGAGAAGTCGGGCGCCAGCCGGTGCCGGATGATGTTCTGGCCCATCAGGGAGCGCACCCGGCCGGCCACCTCGGCCGGGATGCGCGAAGGCGTCCACAGTGCCTGGAGCAGGTCGGCGAAGGCCCGCGCGGAACCGGAGTTGGCCCGGCTCACGTCGAGTTGCGGGACCGGATGCCCGCCGCCGGCCGTCCGGGACCCGATCGCCAGCGAGTGGGCGAGGTGCGCGTCATCGGGCCCGAGCCGCTCGGCGATGGTCTTCGCCAGGTCGCGCATGCGGTGCCGTACCGCGAGACCGGTGACGCCCGCCTCCCGTACGGTCCGGTGCACCTCGGCGGGCGGTACCAGGTCGAACAGGGCGTCCGCGGCGGCGTTGTCGCTGACGGACGTGGACAGGTAGAGCAGGTCGTCCACGGCCACCCGCGCGGGGTGCCGGAACCGGCTGAGTCCGGTCGGCCCCGGGGAGGTGACCTGCCCGGGGGCCACCTCCACCGTCGTGGCGCCGTCGAGCGCCCCGCGGTGGACCCGTTCCAGCACGGCGACGGCGAGGGCCACCTTCACCAGGGACGCGACGGGGAACTCCCGGTCCGCGTCGACGCCGATCTCCTCGCCCGTCGACAGGTCCCGGACCAGGAAGGAGCCCGACAGACCCGCGTCGGCGAGCATCCCCCGCGCCTGCCTGACCACGCGTTCGGTACTCAACCGCCGTCCTCCTCCGCGCCGTTCCGCCGCACGCCGTCCTCTGCCGCGCCGTCCGCCGGCGCGCCGTTCCCTTCCACGCCGCCCGCCGTCCCGCCGTCTGCCGTCGCGCCGAGCGCCCGTGCCACCTGCGCCCCCAGACCCTCGCGCACCCGTTCCGCGTCGTCGCCCGTCAGCGCCGCGACCCCGTACCCGCGCACGACGGCCTCGCCCGCGAGCGGACGCCACCGCAGCCCCAGTTCCGCCGCCTGTGGCTGGGGGCAGAGCAGGAGGTCGTCCGTACGCAGCGTCTCCGACACCGCCTCGACCAGGGACGCGGCGACGGTGATCTGGGCCGGGACGAGCGCGGCCCGGTGGCCGAGCTGCTCCAGCCGGTCCCGGATGTGCGGCACGTCGTCCTCCGGCTGGATCCGCAGCCGTCGGAACCCGTGCTGCGCCCGTCCGGGCCGCAGGGTCTCCAGCCGCAGCGGCTTGACCGGCGCGTCGCCACCGGCCCGGGACGCGACACCGAGCGGCACGGTCCAGTCGGCCTCGTCCCGGGGCAGCGCGAGGAGCGCGGCGCGCACGTCGTGGGAGCGCAGCAGCTCCGCGCGTTCCGCAGGCCCCGCGGGGCGCAGGTCCAGGACGGTGCCCTGGTCCCGGGCGGCCGCGTCGAGCAGTGCCAGCCGCCGCACCGGGCAGGTTTGGGGCACCGCGAGACCGAACGGCCGCAGCCTGGCCCGCTCGGCGTCGTACTCCATCGCCTCCGCGAGCCGCACCAGCCGCTTCGCGGACGGCAGCATGTCCCGCCCGAACACGGTCAGCGTGGCGCGCCGCGTCGTGCGGTCGAAGAGCCGCTCCCCGAAGTGCCGTTCCAGCGCCGCGATCCGCCGGCTGGCCACGGACTGCGGCACCCGGGCCGCCGCGGCACCGAGCGTGAAGCTGCCGCGCTCACTGACGTGCACGAACACGCGACAGGCACTGACGAGATCCACGGCACCCGAGCCTATGCCACAAACGCATGGGAACCCTCATTTCTGTCTTTGCCCGCATGACCGGGCCGCTGACAGGCTCCTCACATGCCTACTCCGAAGAACCGGGCGGCGCTGTTCGCGGTGCCCTTCCTGCTCGTACCGGACCTGCTGACCGGCTGCGCCGACGCCACCGGCGTCCAGGCGGCCTCCACCCCCTCCGCTTCCGCTTCTGCCTCCGCTTCCGCCCACCCGGCGGCGACCCGCGCGCTCGCCGAGGTCGAGAAGCGGTACGACGACGCCCGGCTGGGCGTGTACGCACTGGACACCGGCACGGGCCGCACCGTGACGTACCGGGCGGACGAGCGGTTCGCGCACTGCTCGACGTTCAAGGCCCTGGCCGCCGGAGTCCTGCTGAAGCGCGCCACCGACGACCAGCTCGACCGGGTGGTCTCCTACGACTCCTCCGACCTGCTGGAGTACGCGCCGGTCACCTCCGAGCACGTGGACACCGGGATGAGGGTGAGCGCCCTCGTCGACGCCATGCTGCGCTACAGCGACAACACGGCCGCCAACCTGATCCTGGAGGAACTCGGCGGCCCCGGGAAGGTCGAGGCGGCGCTGCGCGGCCTGGGCGACACCACGACCAGCCTCGACCGCGTCGAACCGGAGCTGAACGAGGCGACGCCCGGCGACGTCCGGGACACCAGCACCCCGCGCGCCCTCGCCACCGACCTGCGCCGGCTGCTGCTGGAGGACCATCTCCCCGAGGCCCGGCGGAAGATGCTCGGGGACTGGATGGCGCGGAACACGACCGGCGACCCCTACATCCGGGCCGGTGTCCCCTCCGGCTGGAAGGTCCAGGACAAGACCGGCGCCGGCGGCTACGGCACCCGCAACGACATCGCCGTCGTCCGCCCGCCGGACGGCGCCCCGATCGTCGTCGCCGTCCTGTCCGACCGCGGGGCGAAGGACGCCGCCTCCGACGACGCGCTGATCGCGGACGCGACGAAGGCGGCCGTCGCCGCGCTGCGCTGAGCGCCGTCGTCCGCTCCGGTCCGGTTCAGCGCCGCGCGAGGATCGCGGTGAGGCCGAACTCGAAGCGCTCCTCGAAGGAGCCCGGGCTGAGGTGGTCGCCCACCCGGTGCAGGGCCGGGTGGGTGGCCTCGGTGACCGCGTCCCGCAGCCGGTCGCCCAGGGACTGGCGCCGGGCGGCCTGTTCCTCCTGGGTGAGACCGAGGGTGAAGTACATGACCGTCCAGGTGGTCCAGGCGGCCCGGCGCTCGTCCAGGCCGTCCTCCAGGAGCGCGGCGACGAACGTCTCGGCGAACCGCAGGGTGTGGGGTTCGGCGGCGTAGGTGCCGACGACGAGCGCCGCGCCGTCGCGGTGGCCGAGCAGGGCGCGGCGGTAGCGGCGGGCCAGCTCTCGGGCGCGCGGGTCCGGCGCGTCCGGCAGGCCGTCCAGCGGGATCTCCCCGACGACCGCGTCCGCCATCAGTTCCAGCATCCGGGCCTTGGTCTTCACGTGCCACAGCACGGTGTTCATCCGGACGCCGAGCCGGTGGGCGACCGCCCGGGTGGAGAGCGCGTCCAGGCCCTTCTCGTCCAGCAGCTCCAGCGCGGCGCGGATCACGGTGCCGGGTTCGAGCCGCTCGGCCGTTTGCTTATTGGTCATTGACCTAGTTTACTGCGGACACAGCGCATTGGTCAGTGACCAAGAAGTCCTGGCCGGAACACGACCCGGAAAGGCCCAGTCATGCAGGCACACCACGTCGTCATCGCCGGAGGCGGCCCCGTCGGACTCTGGCTCGCCGCCGAACTGCGGCTGGGCGGGGTCCCCGTCACCGTCGTCGAGCAGCGCACGGAGGTCGACGGGCGCTCCAAGGCGCTCACCATCCACCCGCGCACCATCGAGGTCCTGGCCGCACGCGGGGCCCACCGGCCGTTCCTCGCCGAGGGACTGACGATCCCCACCGGCCACTTCGCGATGCTCGACGACCGGCTCGACTTCCGGGAGCTGGACACCCCGTTCCCGTACACCCTCGCCCTGCCGCAGGCCCGCACCGAGGAACTGCTCCAGGAGCACGCGCTCCGGCTGGGAGCGGTGATCCGGCGCGGGCACCGCGTCACCGCCTTCACCGAGCGCGCGGAGTCGGTGACCGTCCAGGTGACGGGGCCGGAGGGCGCGTACGAGATCGAGGCGGCGTACGTCGTCGGCTGCGACGGCACCCGCAGCACCGTGCGCACCGCCGCCGGCATCGACTTCCCCGGCACGCCCTCCACCGTCCTCGGCTGGCTCGGTGACGTCGCCCTCGACAACCCGCCCCGGCCCGGCTTCAGTTCCCTGAACACCCGCGGCGGGGTGATGGTCGCGCCGCTGCCCGGCGGACGGTTCCGCGTCGTCGGGGTCAGTCCCGACAGCCTCACCACCGAGTGGCCCGGCGACCTCACCTTCGACGAACTGCGGCAGAAGGTCACCGCCGTCACCGGCGACGACTTCGGCATGCGCGACCCGTCCTGGCTCTCCCGCTTCGGCAACGCCACCCGGCTGGCCGCCGCGTACCGGCGGGGCCGGGTCCTGCTGGCCGGCGACGCCGCCCACCAGCACTTCCCCGCCGGGGGAGTCGGCATGAACGTCGGCATCCAGGACGCGCACAACCTCGGCTGGAAGCTGGCCGCGACGCTGAACGGCTGGGCCCCGGACGGCCTGCTGGACAGCTACCACGCCGAACGGTGGCCGGTGGGCGCCCAGTTGGCGGAACACAGCCGCGCCCAGACCTCCCTCATGGCCACCTTCACTCCCGAGGCCCTCGATCTGCGCTCCCTGCTCAGCGGCATGATCGCCGACCAGCCGGCGTTCGCCCGCGCACTCGCCGAACGGCTCACCGCGCTCGCCGTGCGCTACCCCGCCGCCGACCCCGCGGCCCACCCGCTCACCGGAACCCGCGCCCCCGACCTGGCCCTCACCGGCACGGACACCGGCCTGTCCGGCCTGCTGCGGCCCGACGCGTACCTGCTGCTCGACCTCACGGCCGACGGCGCGCTCGGCGGCCTCACGCGGCCGGGGCTCGCCGTCCGCACCGGAACGCTCCACCAGCCCCCCGCCCCCTGGGCCGACGTGCGCGCCGCCCTGATCCGCCCCGACGGGCATGTCGCCTGGGCCGGCACCGGCCAGGACGACGCGGTCCCGGCCGTGGACACCTTCGTCCCTGATCGCCGGTGACGGGACGCCGCCACCGCGCAGCGCGCGGAACCCCTCCCGGCTAGGATCCGGGGCATGCCGCTCACCGCGCAGGACGTGGACCGGTTCGAGGCCGCCAGGCCCCGTATGGAGGCCATCGCCTACCGCCTCCTCGGCTCCGCGAGCGATGCCGAGGACGTCGTGCAGGAGACCTTCCTGCGCTGGCAGCACGCCGACGTCGAGCGCATCGAGGTTCCCGAGGCCTGGCTGACCAAGGTGCTCACCAACCTGTGCCTCAACCAGCTCACGTCGGCCCGCGCGCGGCGCGAGACCTACGTGGGGCAGTGGCTGCCGGAGCCGCTGCTCGCCCCGGACCCGATGCTCGGCCCGGCCGACACCGCCGAGCGGCGCGAGTCGGTCTCGTACGCGGTCCTCACCCTCATGGAGCGGCTGTCCCCCAAGGAACGGGCCGTGTACGTGCTGCGGGAGGCCTTCGGCTACTCCCACCGGGAGATCGCCGCGCTCCTCGACGTCACCGAGGCGGCCGGGCAGCAGCTCTTCCACCGCGCCAAGAAGCACCTCGCCGAGGGCAGGGCCCGCGGCGAGGTCGACGAGGCCGCCGCGCGGCGGGTGGTCGAGGAGTTCCTGGCGGCCGCCACCAGCGGGCGGACCGAGACGCTCGTGGAACTGCTCACCGCCGACGCCGTCGCGATCGGTGACGGCGGCGGCAAGGTGCCGGCCCGGACCAAGCCGTTCGAAGGCGCCCTCGCGGTCGCGAAGTTCCTGCGGGGCCTGTTCAAGCCCGCCCGCTCCAAGCGTGCCCTGGTCGGCGGCTCGCCGGCCATCCACCTCACGAGCGCCAACGGCGGCCCCGCGGTCGTGGCGGTCCTCGACGGCCGGGTCGTCGGCGTCATGTGCCCGGAGGTCACCGCCGACGGCATCGCCGCGTTCCGCAGCCAGGCCAACCCCGACAAACTCCGGCGCGCGACCGAGGTCTGGGCGGCCACCGAGCACGGGGAGCCCCTCTTCCACGCCTTCTGAACACTTCGGAACACATCAGGCCGGACACTCGTGATGTGAGGTGCTTCACATCGCGTTCCTGTCAGGAAAGGGCCGGCCGCCCGGTTCAAGGGGCGGAAGCACGCACGACACGTGCGGGACCCGCGCAGACAGGAGCAGGACCATGCAGCACCGCATCATCGTCCTCGGCGCCGGCTACGCCGGAACCGTCGCGGCCGGCCGCCTCGCCAAGCGGCTGCACCGCGACGACGTGAGCATCACCCTCGTCAACGCCGAGCCCGACTTCGTCGAACGCGTGCGGATGCACCAGCTCGCGGCCGGCCAGGATCTCAGGCCCCGGCCGTTGCGCGAGATGTTCGCCGGCACCGGCGTGCGGCTGCGGATCGCCCGGGTCACCCGGGTCGACGTCGACCGCCGGACCGTCACCGTCGTGGACCCGGACGGCGGCACCGGGGAACTGGCCTACGACACCCTCGTCCACGCCCTCGGCAGCGGCCGGCACGACCAGGGCGTCCCCGGCGCCGCCGAGCACGCCTTCGAGGTCGCGAGCCGGCCCGGGGCCCTCCGGCTGCGCGAGCGGCTGGCCGGCCTGGCCGCCGGGCGGCCCGTGGTCGTCGTCGGCGGCGGCCTCACCAGTCTGGAGGCGGCGACCGAGATCGCCGAGGCCCGCCCGGACCTCGCCGTCGCCCTGGTGACCCGCGGCGCCCTCGGTGACCGGTTCTCCGACAAGGGCCGCCGGCACCTGTGGAAGGCCGTCACCCGGCTCGGCGTCACCGTGCACGAGCACACCGCCGTCACCGCCGTCGAGGCCGACCGCGTCGTCACCGCGGAGGGTACGGCCGTACCGGCCGCGGTCACCGTGTGGACCACCGGCTTCGCGGCCCACCCGATCGCGCGGGCCACCGCCCTGGAGGTCACCGGCACGGGCCAGATCGTGGTCGACCGGACCATGCGCTCGGTCTCCCACCCCGACGTGTACGCCGTCGGCGACGCGGCCTGGGCGATGGGCCCCGGCGACAAGCCGCTGCGGATGTCGTGCGCCTCGGGCGGCCCCACCGCGTGGCAGGCCGCCGACGCCATCGCGGCCCGCCTGACCGGCGGGAAGCTCCCGGATCTGACGATCCGCTACTTCAACCAGTGCGTCTCCCTGGGCCGCGGTGACGGCCTGATCCAGTACGTCACCGCCGACGACCGGTCCGTCGGCGCGGCCCTGACCGGCCGGCTCGCCGCCCGCTACAAGGAACTGGTCTGCAAGGGCGCGGCCTGGGGCGTCGCCCACCCGACGCTCGGCCTGCCGGTGCGCCGCCGCCGCGTCGTGCGGAACCCGGACCGCACGGAGCCGGCCGTCGAGGCGGCGGCCTGACGCGCGGCGCCCTGTCAGGTGCGGACAGGGCGCACGCTCAGCTTGCGCCGGGCGAGGCATGGGGCGGGCCGGGGCCTGGTAGTCAGGAGCGGTCGGCGCGTGCCGCCGCCGACGCACCGCCCGCCGACCGTCTCCCAGGGAGTCGCCCGTGCCCCGCTCACAGGCCCGTGTCGTCACCGACCGCCCGCACCGCTATGCGAAACAGCTCGCCGCCCACCTCGGCAGGCGGGCCCGCACCGACTGGGACGAGGAGGCCGCCGAGGGCCGCCTCGTCTTCCAGGACGGGACCGGGACCCTCACCGCCACCGACGGGGCCCTGCTGCTGACCGTGGAGGCGCCGGACGACCGGCTGGCCCGGCTGGAGGACGTCGTCGGCCGTCACCTGGTGCGCTTCGGCGCCCGGGACGAACTGGTGGTGGTCTGGCACCGGGACACGGGCGAGCCCGGCACCGTCCAGCGCGGCACCGGTGACCCCGGCACCTCCGGCGCCTGACGGGACCCTGGCTACCATGCCGTCATGGAAGCAGAACACGAGCCGCCGCGACTGCCCGGCGCCACCCGGTACGCCGGGACACGGTACGGACGGATCGCCTACACGGACACCGACCCGTCAGGTTCCGCCGCCGCGCCGCCGCTGCTGTTCGTGCACGGCAACTCGTCCTCCCGGAAGGTCTTCCACGCCCAGCTCGCCGACGACTTCGGCGGGCGGCGGCTGCTGGCCCTCGACCTGCCGGGCCACGGGGAGTCGGACGACGCGACGGACCCCGGGGCGGCGTACACGCAGCGCGGTTACGCCGCCGCGATCGTCGAGTTCCTCGGCACGCTGGGCATCGACCGGGCCGTGGTCGTCGGCTGGTCGCTCGGCGGGCACATCGGCCTGGAGCTCATCCCCCTCTTCCCCGGCCTCGCGGGGCTCGTCGTCACCGGCACCCCGCCCGTCAACCGGGACACCCTCATGGAGGGCTTCCGGCCGGGCCTGGCGTACGCCGGCGCCGAGGACCTCACGCCCGCCCAGGCGGCCGAGTTCGCCGGGCAGATCGCGTTCTCCCCGCCCCCCGCCTGGGTCGTCGACGACGTGGTACGGACCGACGGGCGGGCCCGGCGCCTCATGTTCGAGTCGTTCAGCGCCGGCCGGGACTCGGACCAGAAGGCGCTCGTCGAGAAGTCCCCGGTACCGCTCGCGATCATCGACGGACGCGACGACCCGTTCGTCGACCACGGCTACGTGGCGTCCCTCCCGTACGCCGCGCTGTGGCGCGGAACGCCGACGGTACTGGAGGGCCGGCGCCACGCGGCGTTCCTGGAGGACCCCGTGCGGTACGACGACCTGCTCCGCGCCTTCCTGCGCGACCACGGCCTCTGACCCACCGTCAACTCCGTTGTCGGGCCCCTGTGGAAGAGTGCTCCGCGCCAACTCGTCCAACGACTGAAGCGGAGCACCTCCATGCGGGACCGGACCGACGCGCGACCGACCGGACGCACCGGGAATTCCCCCGGCGCCCCCGTCCTCGTCTACGACACCGAGGTGCGGGCCGGTGACCGGTGGTGGCACCGGGGCCCCCGGCTGACGGTCCGGCTGGACCGGGGCGAGCCCGGCGGACTGACCGAGCTGGCCTGGCGGTCCGCGAGCGGAGCCGAGGCCGTGATCGTGTTCGACGACGCGATGACGGCCTTCCGCGGACAGCGGCGCACCGCCGACGGCGTGACACGGGAGTACCGCGGAACCGAGTGCGGACGCCGCGCGGGCAAGGGGGAGATACCCGTCGCCCCGTCGCACGTCTTCGTCACCGAGGAGGACCGGATCGACGACGGCATCGACGACCGCATCGGCGACGGGATCGACGACGGGATCGACGACGGGGACGACGACGGGGACGGGGGCGCCGCCCGGCCGTGGGTCGGGCGGCTGCGCCTGGTCCTGGACGACGGCCAGGGCCCCGTGGAACGGGTCACCTGGCGTACGGGTCACGGCACCTTCGGGACCGTGACCCTGAGCCCCGCGCCCGCCCGGAACACCGTACCGGTGGCGGTCAGCGCGGTCGTGGCCAGCGACGAGCACCGCGACGCCGGCGAAGTCGCCGCGAACCTCCTCGGCCCCGGACCCGGCAAGTGGCTGACGCCCGAGGACACCGCGACCCTCGACTTCGCCCTGCCCGCCCCGGCCGCCGTCACCGCCTACCGGCTCACCTCCGCCAACGACTACCGGGACCGCGACCCCCGCGACTGGCGGCTGCGCGGATCGGCCGACGGCATCACCTGGTACACCCTCGACTCACGCGTGGACCAGGCGTTCCCCCGGCGCGACCAGAGCCGTGAGTACACCGTGGCCAACTCCACGGCCTACCCCCTGTACCGGCTCGACATCGACCGCAACTGGGGGCGGGCGCCCGAGACACAGCTGAACCGGGTGGAACTCCTCACCGACGCCGACCCCGGCCTGGTCGGCACCCCCGTCCCCGTCTCCCGGATCGAGGCCAGCGGCGAGCACGCGGGCGCCGGTGAGGTCGCGGCCAACCTGCTCCGCGCCGGCGCCGGCAAATGGCTCGTCTTCTCCGGGACGGCCCGGCTGGAATTCGTGCTGCCCGCCCCGGCCACCGTCACGGACTACGCGCTGACCTCGGCCGACGACCACTGCTCGCGGGACCCGAAGGACTGGCGGCTGGAGGGCTCCGACGACGGCCGTACCTGGGTGACCCTGGACCGCCGGACCGGTGAGATGTTCCCCGAACGCTTCCTGGTACGCGAGTTCACCGTGACCGACGCGGCGCCGTACGCCCGCTACCGGCTGCACATCACCGCCAACGCGGAGGGCGTGGGCGAGATCCAGCTCAACAGGGTGCAGTTGCTAAGGAAGGACAGTCACCCGACCCCCGCCTACGGGCAGTTCTCCGGTGTTCTCCGGCACGGCCACGGTCCCGCCGTCGGCTACCGGGGGAGCGCCGTCCGGCCCCTGGGCTGACCCCTCGCCGGGCAGCGGAACGCGCAGCCCCGACGTCCCGCCCCGGCCGCTACGGCGTCGTAGCGGCCGGGGCGGCAGCGGGTTCCCGTCGGCCACGTCAGGAGCCTCCTCCTCCTCCGCCGCCGTCCTCCTCGTCGAAAGTCTTGCGCACCCCACGCCGCGTGCTTACTTTCGAGTAACTCCGCACCACTGTCGTCGTGTTGTTGTCGTGGCCGCATCACATCGCAGGCGGCCTCTCGCCTACCGAAGGGGTACGACCGTGGAAGAGATCCAGCACCGCACCCCGCTCACCCGTCGCCACGCACTGCAGGTGGCGGGCGGTGTGGTGGCCGCCGGTACGGTCATGGGGGCGTCCCGTGCCGCCGCCGCGCCGCTGTCCGCGTCCGCCGCCGCCGCGGACGTCATCGTCGTAGGAGGCGGCCTGGCCGGTCTCGTCGCCACCTCCGAACTGGCCGCGGCGGGCCGCAAGGTGCTCCTGCTCGACCAGGAACCGGAGGCGAGCCTGGGCGGTCAGGCGTACTGGTCGTTCGGCGGTCTGTTCCTGATCGACTCCTTCGAGCAACGGCTGTGCGGCATCAAGGACTCCCTCGAACTGGCCCGGCAGGACTGGTTCGGCACGGCGGGCTTCGACCGAGGCGTGGACGACAGACTCGGCGAGGACTACTGGGCCCGCAGATGGGCCGACGCGTACCTGGAGTTCGCCGCGGGGGAGAAGCGCTCCTGGCTGGCGGGGATGGGCATGACCTGGGTCCCGGTCGTGGGCTGGGCGGAACGCGGCGGCCAGCTCGCCACCGGGCCCGGCAACTCCGTGCCCCGCTTCCACGTGACCCTCGGCACCGGACCGGCGGTGATGGAACCGTTCGAGAAGCGGGTGCGCGCCGCCGCCCAGAAGGGCCTGGTCACCTTCAAGTTCCGGCACCAGGTGGACGAACTGCTCACCACCGGCGGCGTGGTGAACGGGGTGCGCGGGTCCGTACTGGAGGCCAGCGACGCGCCACGGGGCACGGCGAGTTCGCGCACCGTCGTCGGTTCCTTCGAACTGCGCGCGCCCCTGGTGATCGTCGCCTCGGGCGGCATCGGCGGCAACCTGGACCTGGTCCGGCAGAACTGGCCGAGCCGCCTGGGGCCCGCCCCGCGCACCATGGTCACCGGTGTCCCCGCGCACGTGGACGGCCGGATGCTGGCCATCGCCGAACGGGCCGGGGGCCGGCTGGTGAACCGGGACCGGATGTGGCACTACACCGAGGGCCTGAGGAACCACACGCCCATCTGGCCGGGCCACGGCATCCGCATCCTGCCCGCCCCCTCCTCCCTGTGGTTCGACGCCAAGGGCCGGCGCTTCCCGACGCCCGCCATCCCCGGCTACGACACCCTCGGCACCCTGAAGATGATCAAAGACACGGGGTACGACTACTCGTGGTTCGTGCTCAACCTGCGCATCATCAAGAAGGAGTTCACGCTCTCCGGTTCCGAGCAGAACCCCGAACTCACCGACAAGAACCTGGTCGCCTACCTCGCCAACCGGCTCCTCAACCAGACCCCGGCACCGGTCCAGAAGTTCCTCGACAAGGGCGAGGACTTCGTCGTCGCGGACACCCTGGAGAAACTGGTCGCGGGGATGAACGAGCTGACCGGTGAGAACCTCGTCGACGCCGCGGAACTCGGCCGGCAGATCACCGCGCGCGACCGCGAGGTGGACAACCGGTTCGGCAAGGACGTCCAGATCATGGGCATCCGCAACTCCATGGCGTACGTGGGCGACGACCTCTCCCGCACGGTCGACCTGCACAAGATCCTCGACCCCGCCGCCGGGCCCCTGATCGCGGTCCGGCTCAACCTGCTCAGCCGCAAGACCCTCGGCGGGCTCCAGACCGACCTCTCCGGCCGCGTCCTCGACGCCGACGGCGCCCCGGTCCCCGGCCTCTACGCCGCCGGCGAGGCCGCCGGTTTCGGCGGGGGCGGCGTGCACGGATACCGGTCGCTGGAGGGCACCTTCCTCGGCGGCTGCCTCTTCTCCGGACGTCAGGCCGGCCGCGCCGCCGCCGCGCAGACCGCCTGAGGGCAGCCGCCCCCCGGCCGCCGGTCAGCCCTTGCCGAACAGCTCCGGGGGAAAGGCGCCCGCCGCCCGCACCAGCCGGGTGAAGCCGCCGGCCAGTTCGGTCAGCCGCGCGGTGGCGGCCGGGCCCAGGTGGTCGTACGGGGCGGCGTCGAGGCGGTCGGTGAGCGTCTCGGCGTCGCCGCGCAGGGCGGCGCCCGCCTCGGTGACGTCCCCCGCGTCGTCCAGCAGGCCGCGCTCCCGCAACCGGTCCGCGGCGGCGGCCCACTGCGCCGCGGACCAGCCGCGGGTCTGCTTGAGCACGGCCGACGTCACCGTCTCACCGGTGGCGTTGTGCAGGACCAGGGCCTCGATCCCGGAGAGCCCGGCGACCGCCAGCGCGGCGAGGTGACCGTCGCCCCGGTGTTCGCGCAGCAGCGTCGCCGCGTGCCACAGCGCCAGATGCGGTTCCGCGGGCACCGGGAGGGCGGCGTTCGCGGCGTACAGCGGCCGTCCCTCGCGGCGGCCCGCCCCGGCGGCGCGCAGCGCCAGGCCGGCCGCCTCGGCCATCTCCTCGGACACGAGCGCCTTCTCTCCGAGCAGTCTGCGCAGCGTCCTGTCCGCGCCGCGCAGCCGCGCGGCGAGCACGGCCTCCGGTGTGGTGACCGTCCAGGCCGCGGGCATGTACCGGGCCACGTGCGCGTGGTCGAAGTTGTAGAACGTCGCCGTGACCGCACCCGCCCCGACCGCCCCGAGCGGGGCCGCGCGCCCGGCGAGGTAGGACATGGGCCCGGGCTCCAGCCCGAGCGCGGCGAGTTCGCCCCGGTACTCCGGTGCGAAGTAGACGGCTGAGTGCAGCGGACTGACGGCGTTGTGGCAGCGACGGCCGGCGGTCGCATCCATGTCCATCTCTCTCTGTCTCTCTTTTCCCAGATAATCGATTATTGCGTGTGTGATCGATCGTAGGCGTCCATAGGTGGGGAACGCAAGGGCGCGGCCGTGTGCTGCGCGGCAGCGGGGCCGCCGCTCATTAGGCTGGTGCGCCCGACAAAGGAGCGCTGCGCATGAGCTACCGCCTGAAGGTGATCACCCGTCAGGAACACCTGGCCTTCGCCGCGGCCCGGCCCTCGGTGAGCCACATGCAGGTCCCCTCGTGGGGGGACGTGAAGCCGGACTGGCGGGCGGAGAGCCTGGGGTGGTTCGACGGGGACGGCCGGCTCGTCGGGGCCGGGCTGGTGCTCCTGCGGCCGCTGCCGAAGGTGCGGCGGTACTTCGCGTACCTGCCCGAGGGGCCGGTCGTCGACTGGACCGCGCCGGACCTGGAGCAGTGGCTCACGCCGATGCTCGCCCACCTGAAGGAGCGCGGTGCCTTCTCCGTGCGGATGGGGCCGCCCGTCGTCGCCCGCCGCTGGAGCGCCGACGCGGTCAAGGCGGCGATCGCCGACCCGGCGGCCGAGCGGCTCGGGGACGTGGAGGCCACCACGCGCGAGCCCGCGGCCGACGAGATCGCCGGCCGGCTGCACCGGGCCGGCTGGCGGCGGACCGAGCCCGGCACGGAGGACGGCTTCGCCGCCGGACAGCCGCGGTACGTGTTCCAGGTCCCGTTCGCCGGCCGGTCGCTGGACGAGATCGAGCGCGGCCTGAACCAGCAGTGGCGCCGCAACATCAAGAAGGCGGAGAAGGCCGGGGTCAAGGTGGTCGAGGGCGGCTACGACGACCTGCCGGTCTTCCACGCCCTCTACACCGAGACGGCCGAACGGGACCGCTTCGTCCCCCGCCCGCTGCCCTACTTCCAGCGGATGTGGACCGCCCTGACGGCGGAGGACCCCCGCCGCATGCGCCTCTACCTCGCCCACCACGACGGCGACACACTCGCCGCCGCCACCATGCTGACCGTCGGCGAGCACGTCTGGTACTCCTACGGCGCCTCCACCGCCCGCAAGCGCGAGGTGCAGCCGAACAACGCCCTGCAGTGGCGCATGATGTCCGACGCCCATGAACAGGGGGCCGCCGTCTACGACTTCCGCGGCGTCACCGACACCCTGGAGGAGAGCAACCACCTGGTGGGACTGCTCCGCTTCAAGGCCGGCGCCGGCGGTGAGGCCGTCGAGTACCTCGGCGAGTGGGAGTACCCGCTCAACAAGGTCCTGCACAGGGCCGTCGGCCTCTACCTGTCCCGGCGCTGATACCCCCGCGGACGTTCACCGCTCACCGCCCGTACGGCGACGGACCGGCTCCCTCAGACGGGCGCGGAACCGTCCTTCAGGTCGGCCGCGGTCCGGGTCAGGTGCTGGACCAGCACCTCGGCCGCCGCGTCGGCGTCCCGGGCGAGCGCCGCCTCCTCCAGCCGGCGGTGCTCCTCGACGCCGTCCCGGCCCGGATTGCGGTGCGCCGACCAGCGGCGTGCCAGCTCGCTCGCGGTCCACATCCGGTCGAAGGTCTCCAGCAGGACGGGGTTGCCGCACCCCTCCAGCAGGGTCCGGTGGAAGACCCGGTGGGCCTCGGCCCAGGCGGCGCTGTAGTACTCGCCCTCCTCCGGCGCGTACACCGGGGTGCGGGCCAGCCGGTGGTGGGCGGCGCGTACCCGGGCCTCCCAGTCGACGTCGCCGCGCTCGACGGACATCCGCAGCATCACCGGTTCGATGGTCCGGCGGGCCTCGGCGATCTCCTGCCAGCGGCGGTCGGAGAAGGCCGGGACGGCGAAGCCGCGGTTGGGCAGCCGGTCCGCGAAGCCCTCGCCGACCAGCCGCACCAGCGCCTCGCGCACCACGGCCAGACTGACGCCCTGCTCCTTGGCGAGGTCCTGCGGCTTGAGGGCGTCGCCCGGCGCGTGGTGACCGCGCATGATGGCGTCCCGCAGGTGCGCGTGGACCTGCTCGGAGAGCATCCGCTTCCCTGGTGAGGGGGAGGTGGGGGCCGGCTGCGTCATGGGGGCAGCATAGACGACCGACGATAAAATCGATTATTCGCCCGTTGTGTCGATGCGTCGGCCTACCGGTGTGTCGTGTGTCGGCATGTCGGTGTGCCGATACGTCGATGTGCCGCCGTGCCGCGCGTCAGCGGCGCGGCGCGGTCGGGGCCGCCAGGCCGTCGCTGAGCAGGCGGCTGTCGACCTCGTCCAGGGCCAGCCGTACCGCCCCCAGGGCCACGCTCTCGTCGCCGAGGGTGGAGGCGCGCAGCTCCGGCATGCGCAGGCAGTGCTTGGTGAGTTCGCGGCGCAGCGGGTCGAGGACCACGTCGGCGGAGCGGGAGAAGCCGCCGCCGTAGACGACGACCTGCGGGTCCAGGGCGAGGACCAGTGCGGCGACCCCGACGGCCAGGTCGCGGGTGTAGCGGCGGACGGCCACCCGCGCGTCCCGGTCGCCCTCGCGGGCCGCCTGGAACACCCAGGCCGCCGCCTCGCCCGGCGCGGCCGTCGCCGGTACGCCGGGGCAGTTCTGGAGATGCTCGGGAGCCGAGAGCCAGCGCACCGCCTTGAGGGCGCCGATCTCCCCGGCGGCACCGCCGTGGCCGCGGCGCAGGGTGCCGTCGAGGATGAGGCCGGCGCCGGTGCGCAGGCCGGCCAGGAGGTAGACGATGTCGTCGGCGTCCTGGGCGACGCCGTTCCAGCGTTCGGCCACGGCGGCGAGCTTGCAGTCGTTCTCCACCTGGACCGGGCAGGAGAAGCGGGCCGCGAGGTGGGCGGCCGGGTCGGTGGTGTGCCAGCCGGGCAGCGGGGTGAACAGGGTGGTGCGGCCGGTGGCGTCGACCGGGCCGGTCACCCCGACCGTCACCGCCCAGATGTCGGCCGGGGTCATGTCCGCGCCCCGCAGCACCTCGTCGATGACACCGTCGACCGCCGCCAGGCGTGCCTCGGGCGGCGCCTCGGGGTCGGCCGGACGGCGCACCGTCCGCACGAGCCGGCCCTCCAGGTCGCTCAGCATCACGAGGATCTTGTGCACGCCGATGTCGATGCCCAGCACATGGCCGGCGGTGGCCCGGAACCGGTAGCGGCGCGCCGGACGGCCCACCACACTGCTGGCCCCCGGCTCCTCGACCTCGGCCCAGCCGTCGGCGACCAGACCCCGCACCAGCACGTCGACCGCGGGCCGGGACAGCCCGGCCCGGCCCGCCAGCTCGGTGACGGTCGACGGCGGGTTGCCGCGCAGCGCGCTCACGATGGACAGCTGGTTCATCTCGCGCATCCGGGACATGTCTGTTCCGGTCGTCGGCATGCTGGTGCTCCCTGGAGGCGTCGCGGTCGGTGGCCACCGCCGGATAATGCTGAGCAGTTTACTAATTACCGCGGTGGCCATGCGGCCCGTCGAAGGGCGTCACGCGATCGGGTACCGCTGTTCCGACCCGGGGGTCACCGCCGGGCCGAAGTCCACCTCCCGTCCGTCCAGCGCGAACCGGTACCGGCCGAGCCTGCGCACGTCCGGCCGGGCGGTCAAGTACGCCGTCATCGCCTCCAGTTCGTCGGGGCGCAGCCAGCCCGGCGGGTCGGACACCGCCCGGAAGCCGCAGATGTCGGCCAGGTCGCGCAGCAGGCTCTGCTGCGGTTCGGTGAGCAGGTTGAGGCGGCTGCGGAAGTACACGACGTCCGGGTCGACCTCCAGGAGCGGCGCCTGCCACAGCCGGTGCACGGTGTTGACGACGGCGTTGCGGGCCAGCGCGTCCGAGGGGTCCTGGGTGGCGTAGTGCTCCCACATCGGCGCGACGTCGGGGCCGCTGCGGATGCCGTCGACCAGTCCGAGGGAGGGCAGCAGCGGGGCGCCGCTGCCGAGCAGGTAGGCGTCCGGCCCCGCGGCCTCCCGCATGATCCGCAGGCCGGTCCGGTAGGCCTCCTCACGGCCCACGTCCTCGGAGCGGACGCCGGTCACCGCGCCGGCCCCGATGAAGTCGAGCTTGAGGTAGGTGTATCCCCACTCCCGGCTGACCCGGTGGATCGTCTCCCGCAGGTGTTCCTGCGCGGCCGGCCGGGTCAGGTCGAGCGCCCAGTAGCCGGTGCCCCAGTTGTGCCCGGCCACCACCGGCTCGCCGGCGGCGTCCCGCAGCAGCAGTTCGGGCCGTTCCCGGGCGGTGCGGGAGTCGGGCAGGACGATGAACGGGGCGATCCACAGGCCCGGCCGCAGCCCGGCGTCCGTGATCCGGTCGGCGAGCGCCCGCATGCCGGAGGGGAACTTGTCGTTGGCCTCCCAGTCGCCCACCGCCCGCTCCCAGCCGTCGTCGACCTGGACGACGTCGAAGGGCAGGCCGCGCAGGGCGGTGATGTCCTTGGTGAGCTGTTCCTCGGTGATGTTCTCGTAGTACGCGTACCAGCTGCACCACACGTTCCCCGCCCGCTTGCGGCTGTGCCCCAGGCGGGCGGCGAGGTGCCGGGTGTAGGCGGCGAACACCTCCTCCTCGTCGCCGTAGGCGAGGAACCAGGGCGCCCCGTCGCGCTCGTACCACCCGGCGAGGGTGTCCCGGTCCGCGGTGAGGCGGGGGATGTCGAGGCCGAGGGCGCCGAGCAGCAGCACCCGGCCGTCGGGGCCCTCCAGTGCGGCGACGGCGGAGGAGTGGTGGCGGGCGGGGTCGTCCCACACGGTGTCGTCGGCGGTGAGGCGGCGGTCGGCGCTCTCGATGCGCAGCGGGGCGTCGGAGAGCCGGCGCCAGCCGCACGGGCTCCACGAGTTGTGTCCGTGGCGGTAGAAGAGCGCGTCACCGAGCCCGTGCAGCACGGCCGTCCGGCCGGGGGGCAGCAGCAGACCGCCGTCGACGGCCCGGGGCGGGGCGTCGCCTTCGAGCTCGACGGCGAACGCGCGCCCGCCGAGTTCTACGAGCTGGGCCATGGATCTCCTTGCGTATGAGGGTTTCCGGGTACCGGAGGGTGTGCCCGGGTGGTCAGTCGAGGAGGCCGTTGACCTTGTCGTTGGCCGACTTCAGGGCGGCCTCCGGTGTGGTCTGGCCGAGGATCGCCGACTGGATGGCGTCCTGGACGATGGGGCCGATCTCGGTGCCGCGCTCGGTGACGGGCAGCAGGAAGGTGCCGTTCTTCGCCGCCGCGGCGTCGGTGAAGACGCGCACGTCCTCCCCCTTGGCCTGGTGCCCGGCCAGCGCCTTCTCGGTGGAGTTCCTCAGCGCGGGGAAGACGACGCCGTGCTCGGCGACGATGTCCTGGCAGTCGGCGGAGGCGAGGAACTTGACCCACTTCCACGCCTCCTCCTTGTGGTCGGTGCCGGCCCAGATGGCGTCCGACAGACCGTTGATGGAGCTCTTGCGGCCGGTCGGGCCGATGGGCAGCGGGGCGTAGGCGAACTTCCCCTTCAGCTCCGGGTCGAGGTAGGTGGAGACGGTGAAGGAGCCGGCGAGGGTCATGGCGCCCTTGCCCGCCATGAGCAGTTCGGCGTTGTAGAGGCTCGACTTCTGGTCCAGGCGGGGCGCGTACCCCTTGTCGATCAGGTGCTTGAACCAGGCGATGGTCTCGACCAGCTTGGGGTCGTCGTACCGGTAGTGGGTGCCCCACGGGTTCTTGTCGAGGTAGGAGAAGCCGTTGGCGGCGGCGAACGGGCCCCAGCCGTTCTGGCCCGTGTTGCCGTCCTTCCACTCGGGCAGGAACCCGTAGGTCTTCACATGGTTCTTGTCGAAGGCCGGGTCGAGGCCGTTGCGGCCCTCGGTGTCGATGGTGGCCTTGGCGATGGTCCGCTCCAGGGTGCCGCCGTCCGACGGGTTCCAGGTGAGACCGGCGAGGTCGGCGGCGTCCACGCCCTGCTTCTTCAGCAGGCCGGTGTTGTAGACGATCGCGATGGTGTCCCAGTCCTTCGGCAGGCCGTACCGCTTGCCGTCCTTCACCCAGACGTCCGTCAGCCCGGACTGGTACCCGGACAGGTCGACCTTGTCCCGCTCGACGTAGGGCTGGAGGTCCAGGAGCTGGTTGCCGTCGGCGTACGTCGGGTAGTAGGTGCTCTGGTCGGTCCAGACGTCCGGGGCCTCACCGGAGACGATCTCGGTGGTGAGGTTCTGCCAGTACTGGGTCCAGGCGGTCTGGGTGATCTTGATGGTGATGCCGGGGTTGGCCTTCTGGAAGACGTTCGCGCACTCCTGGTAGGCGGGCAGTTGCAGGTCGTCCCACAACCAGTAGTCCAGGGTCGTCCTCCCCCCGGCCTCGGTGTCCGAGCCCGCGCAGGAGACGAGGGTGGCGGTGGCGGTCAGGCACAGCAGGGCCGCGCCGACGCGGGAGGGTCTGGGGCTCATCGCAAGGGCCTCTTTCGGGACGTGCGGGCGGTCACTTCACGCCGGTGAAGTTCAGGGACTCGACCAGCCGGCGGCCGAGCAGGGCCAGCAGCACCAGGACGGGCAGCACCGACAGGGCGGACCCGGCCATCAGCCCGGTCCAGTCGGGCTGGGCGTTCGGCGACTGCTGCTGGAAGATGCCGAGGGCGACGGTGAGCACCCGGGTCTGCTCCTCACGGCCGGACAGCAGCGGCCACAGGTAGTCCTTCCAGGCCCACACCGTGGTGGTGAGGCCGATGGTGAGCAGCGGCCCGCGGGTCATGGGCAGCACCACCCGCCAGAACAGACCCCAGGGGCCCACCCCGTCCAGCACGGCCGCCTCCTCCACCTCGCGGGGGATCGACAGGAAGAACTGCCGCAGGAAGAAGACCGCGAACGGGGTCATCAGCACACTCGGCGCGACCATGCCGGCGAAGGTGTTCAGCCAGCCCAGATCCTTCACCAGTACGAAGTTGGGCAGCACGGTGAAGATCGGCGGCACCATCAGCGCGGCGATCAGCACCCCGAACACCACGTCCCGCCCGGGGAAGCGCAGCCGGGCGAAGGCGTACCCGGCCATCGCGCAGAACAGCGTCTGCAGTACGGCGATCAGCCCGCTGTAGACCACGGAGTTGAGCAGGTACCGCAGGAAGTCCACCTGCGCGCCCGAACCCCCGGCGGCCACCGCCTCCTCCTGGCTGGTCAGCCCCAGCACCCGCAGAAAGTTGATCATCGTGGGGTGGTCCGGGACGAGCCCCGTGGAGTCGGTGTACAGGTCGGCCGCCGGGGTCAGGGCGGTGCGGACCATCCAGTAGAACGGGAAGACGGTCAGGAACAGCGCGCCGACGAGCACCGCCCATGCGGCGATCCGGCCGGGCGAGACCTTCCCACGGGCCTTCGTGCGGACCTTCGTGCGGATACGGGTCATGATGTGCTCCTCAGGCCAGGTCCGAGCGGGAGGCACGCAGCAGGCGCATCTGTACGGCGGTCAGCACGCCGAGGATCAGCGCGAGCACCACGGCGACGGCGGAGGCGTAGCCCATGTGGAAGTAGGTGAAGGCCTGTTCGTAGATGTAGAAGTAGATGACGCGCGTGGCGCTGACCGGTCCGCCCTGGGTGGTCACCGCGATCGTGTCGAAGATCTGGAACGAGCCGATCAGCGACACCACCAGGACGAGCGAGAGCACCGGCCGCAGCAGCGGCAGCGTGACCTTCGTGAACATCCGCCACTCGCCGGCGCCGTCCAGTGAGGCGCTCTCGTACAGGTACTGCGGGACCTGGAGCATCCCGGCGTACAGCAGCAGCGCCGTATAGCCCGTGTACGCCCAGGTGTTGGCGGCGGCGACGGACGGCATCGCCCAGTCCGGCGAGGTGAAGAAGCCGTTGGGGCTCATGCCGAAGGCGCCGAGGACGTGGTTGACCAGGCCGAGGTTGGCGTCCAGCATCCACATCCACAGCAGGCCGACGGTGACGTTCGGCACCAGCCAGGGCACCAGCAGCATCGCGCGCAGCGCCACCGACCGGGTCAGGCGGTGCATGAGCGTCGCCAGGAGCAGCGCCAGTACGGTCTGCGAGACGATGTTGAGGAACACGTAAGAGCCGGTGACCTTCAGCGCGTTCCAGAACTGATCGTCACCGATCAGTTGGCGGTAGTTGTCCGCGCCGACGAAGTCCGGTGCGGCGAGCAGGCTGTAGTCGGTGAGTGAGTAGTAGACGCCGCGCAGGGTCGGATACGCGTAGAACAGCGCGAACCCCAGCAGCGCGGGAACCAGGAACAGCCACGCCGCCTTCCGGTCGTCGCGGGGCCGGCGCGCCCCGCCCGGTGCCGGGGCCCCGTCCGGGGGCGGGCCGACGCTCTTGTGCGGTGGCGCAACTGCGGTCTCCGCGCCCATGGTTCCCTCCGAAGGGATTCGCGCCGCACCTCTTGCCAGTGGGGCACCGTGGACAACATATTGATGAGCAACAGCGAAACTTTGTCAATGCTGTCGCATAACTTCGCTTCCCTCTCACTCTCAGGAGGCCGTCACCATGCGCACCTTCGCACCACGACGCGGCAGAGAACTGCTGGCCGCGCTCTGTTCCTCCGCCCTGGCCCTGTCCCTGGCCGTGCTGCCGCTCACCGCCCAGGCCGCACCGGCCGCCGACACCGCAACCGCTTCGGCCGCCACGGCCGCCGCCGCCCAGGGCGTGCCCGAGCGCCCGGCACCCGGCCCGGACCCCGATCCCTCGCTCCCGGTCCACACCCTCACCCGCGCCGACGCGCCGCTGGACAACCCGCTCAAGGGCTTCGCCCGCTTCTACCAGCCCGGCGCCGACCAGAACACGGGCTACCCGCACGCGCTGACCTGGAGCTACTTCGGTCTCTCCGAGGTCATGACCAACGCGTCGGACTGCGGCAGTTACGACTGGAGCGTGCTGGACGAGGCGCTCGACGAGTCCGCCTCGTACGGCAACCAGACGGCGCTGCGCTTCTACCTGGAGTACCCCGGCGACCCCGGCGGCAGCCACCCCTCCAACGCCGTCCCGCACTGCTTCGACGGCCACGTCGACTACCGCACCGACGCCGTGAACGGCACCACCCGCCCCGACTACGACAACGCCTACCTGCTGGACGGGCTGAAGGACTTCATCGCCGCGTTCGGCGCCCGCTACGACGGCGACCCGCGCATCGGCTACATCCACATGGGCCTGATCGGTCTCTGGGGCGAGTGGCACACCTACCCCTACGACACCGACACCGGCGACGGCTACCCGAACCACATGCCCACCGACGCCCACGGCGCCGAGATCATGCGGGCCTACACCAGCGCCTTCACCCACACCAAGGTCGAGGTGCGCTACCCGGACTCGGCGGGCGGCGCCGCCGCCGAGCTGCCGTCGGTCGGCTTCCACGACGACTCCTTCTGCTTCCGCGAGGGCAGCCCGCTGGCCGGCGTCACCCTGCCGTCGTCGCTGGGCGGCGCCTCGTACTCGCAGTTGCAGCGGGCCGTCGAGCGCGGAGTGGAGAACCGCTGGACCACCGCGTCCATGGGCGGTGAGGTCCGCCCGGAGATCCAGCCCAGGGCCTTCAGCTTCTGGCCCGGCGGCTCCGGCGACGTGGACGACATGAAGGCGTGCCTCGAACTGGAGCACACCACCTGGAAGATGAACGAGGGCAGCGCCGGCTACTCCTCCTCCGACCCGAACGTGGCGGCGGCGGTCCGGCTCATGGGCTACGACCTCACCGTCGACGACGCCTACTTCCACGACACCGCCGCCGGCAGCACCACCGTCGGGGTGCGCATCAGCAACAACGGGGTCGCCCCGTTCTACTACCCCTGGACCGTCAGCCTGGGCCTCAAGGACGCCGCCGGCAACGTCGTCAAGAGCTGGGACACGCCCTGGGACCTGCGCGAGGTCATGCCGAAGAAGATCCGGGCCTTCCCCGACTGGGGCGTGGGCTCCGACCCCACCTACCTCGACTACGGCTACGCCCGGTACTTCGACGCGGACATCGACCTGACCGGCGTCACCGCCGGCGGCTACCGGCTCGTCATGAAGGCCAAGAACCCGCTGGAGGACATCAGTTCCAACGCCAAGAAGCTGCGGTTCGCCAACACCGGCCAGAACGCGGACGGCTGGCTCGACCTGGGCGCCATGACCGTCGGCACCGACGGCAGCGCCGACCCGGCCGGCTACGAGGCGGAGGCCGGCGGCAACACTCTCACCGGCACCGCCGTGGTCGCCGACTGCGCCGACTGCTCCGGCGGCGCCAAGGTCGGCTACCTCGGCAACGGCGCGACCCTCACCTTCCCCCGGGTCGACGGCGGCGACGGCGGCACCCGGCAGGTCACGGTCCACTACACCACCGCGGTCGCCCGCTCGGCCACCGTCCAGATCAACGGCGGCACACCGCGCACCGTCGACTTCGCCCCCACCGCCGACTGGACGACCCCGGGCTCGGTCACGCTGAGCCTCGCCCTGGACAGCGGCACGGGCAACAGCATCACCTTCGCCAACGATGCCGGATGGGCACCCGACATCGACCGGATCACGGTGACCTGACCCCGCGCCGCGTCGTAATCCGCTACCGCGGGGGCGGCGAACGGCGCAGACTGGCCCCATGACCGACGACATGGGGCCCTTCCGGGAGGCGGTCGCCGCGTGGGCGGCCGGCGGGTCCGGCGACCCCGCGCGGGAGCTGGCCGCGCGGCTGCCCGTCCGGGCGGCCGTCCTGCTGGAAGGCCCGAGCGACGTCGCCGCGGTCCGCGCGCTGGCCGAGCGGCGGCGGCGGAACCTGGACGCCGAAGGCGTCTGCGTCCTGTCGATGGGCGGAGCGATGAACATCGGCCGCTTCGCCCGCCTTCTCGGACCGCCCGGCCTGGGCCTGCGCCTCGCGGGCCTGTGCGACGAGCGGGAACACCCTTGTTACGCCCGCGGCTTGGCACGGGCCGGTGCGGCCCAGCAGGGCTTCTTCGTCTGCGCGGCGGACCTGGAGGACGAGCTGATCCGCGCGCTCGGCGTGACCCGGGTGGCCGAACTCGTCCGGGCGCAGGGCGACCAGCGCGCCCTGGAGGCCTTCCTGCGCCAGCCCGCCCAGCGGGGCCGCACCCCGCGACAGCAACTGCGCCGCTTCCTCGGCACGAAGAAGGGCCGCAAGATCCACTACGGTCGCGTCCTGGTCGAGGCCTGCGACGCCGACCGCGTACCCGCCCCGCTCGACGGCCTGCTCGCCTGCCTCTGACCGGCGGACGACCGTACGTCAGCGCGCCGCCGCCCGCCCGGCGGCAGCGGTGCCCGGGCCGTCGGCGGAGGGGTCCTGCCCGTGCCGGGCCGCGACGCGGCCGACGGCCTTCCGCACCGGCCGGGACTGCAACTGCCGGATGATCCAGGCGTTGACGCGGATACCGCGCTCCGTGACCGGCGCCGCCTGCCGCACCCGGCCCGGGAACAGCCGCTGCGCGGCGCGGGTACGGGGCCGCATCGACCGTTCGAACGCCGCGAGGGCGCCGGACAGCCGGTCCGGGTGCTCGCTCACCGCCGCCGAGCCGAGGGCGTCGGCCAGTTCGGCGGCGCCGCGCAGGGCGAGGGCCGTACCGAGCCCGCTCAGCGGACTGGCGCACCAGGCGCTGTCGCCGAGCAGGACCACCCGGCCGTCGTGCCACCTCGGCACATGGACCTGGTCGAAGGTGTCGAGAGCGAAGTCGGGCGCGACGCGTGCGGCGGCGAGGAACTCCGCCGCACGCCAGCCCACGTCCGCGAAGACCTCGTCGAGCAGGGCGAACCGGGCGGCCCGGTCGTGCCGCGGCGGCAGCTCGACGGCGGCGAAGGTCAGCCCCACCTCCTGCGTGCCCGGATGACCGGGCCGCGCCTCCACGGACCGTCGACCGGGCGCGTTGTGGGTCAGGAACCAGCCGTCGAGACCGGGCGTGGACGGTGTCTCGGTGAGGGTGAACCAGGCGTGGGCGAGGCCGAGCGGGCGACGGAAGGACGCCTCGGGGCCGAAGCGCAGCCGCCTGACTCGAGAGTGCGCGCCGTCCGCGCCGACGACGAGGTCGAACTCCTCGGGCGGCGCGCCGCGGAAGTGCGCGAGCACCCCGTGCGGGGTGTCCGTGAGCTCCTTCACGGTCTCGCCGAAGCGGTGCGTGACGGTGGGGCCGGCCGCGTCGTGCAGCACCCGGGCGAGGTCCTCGCGCAGGAGTTCCTCCTTCGACACGTACCCGTTCCCGTCGAACGCCTCGACCGGCATGGTGGCCAGGGGACGGCCGGTGCGGTCGATCCAGGCGGCGCCGCGCTGCGGGACGAGCCGGCCGAGCACCTCGTCCAGCAGGCCGAGCCGCTCCAGGACGTCACGGCTGTCCCCGCGCAGGTCGACGGTCTGCCCGCCGGTGCGCAGGTCCGGCGCGATCTCCGCCACCGTGACCTCCCAGCCGGCCCTGCCCAGCAGAAGCGCGACGGTGTCACCGGCGATACCGGCCCCGACCATCAGAACACGTGCCATGTCCGTTCCTTCCCCACCACTGACCCACTGACTGACGCACTGACTGACGCACTGACTGACCCACTGGCTGACCCACTGACTGAGCGCGCTGACGCGAAAGTCTCGCGTTAGACGCTACACCCGTCCGTCCGCCTAACGCGAGTTGCTCGCGATAGGCTGGTGTCATGACACAGGCAGGGGGAGTGACCCGTCCCGGAGGCAGATCGGCCAGGACGCGCGCGGCGGTGCACGCCGCCGTGCGGTCGCTGCTGGACGAGTCGGCGGACGGCACGGTGACGGTCGCGGAGGTGGCCCAGCGCTCCGGCGTGCACGCCGCCACGATCTACCGGCGCTGGCGCGGACCCGAGGGCCTGGTCCTGGACACCCTGTTCGAGGAGCTGAGCCGCCGCTCGCCCCTGCCGGTCACCGGGGACCTGCGCGGCGACCTGCTCACGTACACGCGCCGGCTGCTGGCGGACCTTCAGGCTCCCGCCAACCGGGTCTTCGTCCGGGCGATCGCCGCCACGGCCCGCACCGACGGCCTCACCGGCCTGGCCGACTTCGCCGAGCCCCGCGTACGCCAGGTCGAGGCGGTCCTCGCCGCGAGCGGCACCACCGAGATCGGCTTCCTCGACATCGGAGAACTGATCCTGGCCCCGGCCTATGCGCACGCCCTGCTGGGCGGGCCGCTCACTGCGGACGCGGACGCCGAACGCCTGGTGGAGAACGTTCTCGCCGTACTGGCCCACCGCCGGTCGCGCGCCTCGTCCACGCCGGACTGACCGCGTCCGGCGGCAGGCCGCGGCGCCAGGGTGGGCCCGCCGGCCCTGTACCGGGTGAGGTGACTCGCCGGCGCCGTCCGGTGCCGATGTCGAGGAACCGCCTGATCCCCTGGGCCGCCGCCCAGGAACCAGTCGTACACGCGCGCGGGGCACGGTCTGCCGGTGCCGATCCGTGGGGTCTTCGGCGAGTCGTCCAGTGCGGACATCGTGAACTCCTGGGACGCGCGACGCGGATGGTCCTCGACGAGGCTTGCTCCCAGGAGTGCCGGTGTGCGGGCGTGCCGGATCGGTGCGCGGGTTCCGGTCACGGCCGCGGGCCGCCGCCGGCCCGGTGCGCGGTGAACCGGGAGGGCGGCGTGCCGAAGGTGCGCGTGAACGCGGCCGTGAACGCGGCGGGGGAGGAGTAGCCGAGGCGGCCGGCGACCTCGCTGACCGGCGCCGAGCGCAGCAGCGCAACAGCGGCGAGCAACCGGGCGCGGGACCGCCACACGGCGGGGCTGACGCCGGTCTCCGCGCGGAAGCGCCGGGTGAAGGCCCGCTCGCTCATGGCCGCCCGCGCCGCCCACGCGGCGTTGCCGATCCCCACGTCCGGGGCGTCCAGATACGTACGGCACAGCGCGGCCAGGTCCGGGGAGGCGGGGACCGGGACGTGGAACGGGAGCGGAGTCAGGGCGGCGATCTCGTGCAGGAGGAGCGCGGCGATGGCCCCCGCCCGCCCCGCCATGCCGTAGTCGGGCTCGAACTCGGCACTGGCGAGCAGCAGTTCGTGCAGCAGGGGCGGTACGTCCACGACCGTGCAGGTCGCCGGCCACCAGGGGACGGCGCCCGGTTCGACGTACAGGCTCCGGGTGCTCACGCCCAGCATGTGTACCCGGTGCCGGGTGGCGGGCGGGATCAGGACCGCGCGGTCGGGCGGCACCGTCCAGGTGCCCTCGGCGGTGTCGACGACCATGACGCCGGTGGCGCCGTGCAGGAACTGCGCCCGCCGGTGCTCGTGCCAGTCCAGCAGGTGGCCGGGCGGGTAGTCGGTGGCGATCGGCAGGACGGCCCGGTCGATGTGGTCGACGTCGGCCAGGGGGACGTTTCTCACCCCGCCACGGTAGCGGCCGAGACGCGAAGGAAACGTGCCGACCTTCGCATGCGGGACGGTCGGGAGACCTGGTGAGGTGGGTCCCATGAGTCTTGTGGCGTTGGCCGGGATCGGAGTCCTCACCGGGCTGACCACGGTGTTGTTCGGGTTCGGCGGCGGGTTCGTCGCGGTGCCGGTCGTGGTGTGGGCCGACGCCGCGCTGGGCGCGGACGCGATGCGGGTGGCGACGGCCACCTCCGCCCTGGTGATGGTGGTGAACGCCGGGTTCGCGACGGCCGTCACCCCGCGGCGGGTGCTCGCGGCCCTGCGCGGCAGCGGCGTCCTGCTGCTCCTGCTCGCCGCCGGCGCCGCGGCCGGCGCGCTGGCCGGCCGGGTCGCCCCGCCCGGCCCGGCCCGGTGGGCGTTCGTCGGCTACGTCGCCCTGACCGTCGTGGACCTGCTGCTGCGCCCCGGCTTCCTGCGCCCGCGCGCGGAGCACGGGGACGCGTCCGGCGGACCGCGTCCACTGCCGCCCCTGCTCGGCGCCCCGGTCGGAGCGGTCGCCGCCTTCCTCGGTGTGGGCGGCAGTGTCATGACCGTCCCCGCGATGCGCCGGGCCGGGCACCCCATGCGGGTGGCGACCGCCCTGGCCAATCCGCTCACCTTCGCCATCGCGCTCCCGGCGACCGCGGTGTCCCTGTCCGGACCCGCGCTCACGGCGGTCCCGGACACGCACCAGCGCCTGGTCGGCCTGGTCGACCCGGTGGCCGCCGCGGCGCTGCTGCTCGGCGCGCTGCCGGTGATCGCCGTCCTGCGGCGGCGCCCGCCCCGGATCCCGGACCGGGCCCATTCCTGGGCGTACATCGGCCTGCTCGCCCTGGTGGCGGTCGCGATGCTGCCGCTGGGCTGAACGCCGACCCCGCGCCGCCGAAGACCGAGAACCCGGCCTGCCCGCCCAGGGCACCGCCGGGTTCTTCTTCAGCCGGCCGCGCCGGCCGTGCCCGCCGCTGCGGCAGGCGGAGCGGGGTCAGCCGCGGGCGAGGAGCTCCAGCGTGTCGATCACACGGTTGGAGAAACCCCACTCGTTGTCGTACCAGGCGACCACCTTGATGTGCCGGCCGTCGACCCGGGTGAGCGCCGAGTCGAAGATCGACGAGGCCGGGTTGCCGGTGATGTCGGAGGAGACCAGCGCCTCCTCCGAGTACTCCAGGACACCGGCGAGCGGGCCCTCGGCGGCGGTGCGGTACGCCGCCAGCACCTCGTCGCGGGTCACGTCGCGGGCGACGGTCGTGTTCAGCTCGACGATCGAGCCCACCGGCACCGGCACCCGGATCGAGTCGCCGGACAGCTTGCCGTCCAGACCCGGCAGGACCAGGCCGATCGCCTTCGCGGCGCCCGTGGTGGTCGGCACGATGTTGACGGCGGCGGCGCGGGCCCGGCGGGCGTCGCGGTGCGGGCCGTCCTGGAGGTTCTGCTCCTGGGTGTAGGCGTGCACCGTCGTCATGAACCCGTGCTCGATGCCGGCCAGGTCGTCCAGGACCTTGGCCAGCGGCGCCAGCGCGTTGGTCGTGCAGGAGGCGTTGGAGACGATCGTGTGCAGTTCCGCGTCATAGGCGTCGGTGTTGACGCCGTAGGCCAGGGTGACGTCGGCGCCGTCCGACGGGGCGCTGACGAGCACCTTCCGCGCGCCCGCGTCGAGGTGGGCGCGGGCGGCCTTGGCGGAGGTGAAGCGGCCGGTCGCCTCCAGGACGATGTCGACGCCGAGTTCGGCCCAGGGCAGCCGGGCCGGCTCCCGCTCGGCGAGCACCTTGATCCGCCGGCCGTCGACCACCAGGGTGTCACCGTCGACGGTCACCGGACGGCCGAGGCGGCCGGCTGTCGAGTCGTAGGCGAGCAGGCGGGCCAGACCGGCGGGCTCCGTGAGGTCGTTGACGGCGACGACCTCCAGGGAACTGTCGCGCTCCAGCAGCGCGCGCAGCACGTTGCGTCCGATGCGGCCGAATCCGTTGATGGCGATGCGGGTCATGAAGGGTGTCCCTTTCCGTCGGTTCGCCACCAGACTCGCGCGGGCCGCCGGTTGTCGACAGCGGCGCGAGAGCCAGGGTTCGAAAGTATCGCGCCACCCTCGCGCCGCCCCTCGCGCCGCCCCTCGTGCCACCGTCGCGCCGCCCCTCGTGCCACCGTCGTGTCACCGTCGTGCCACCCGCGGCCGGCCGGGTCACTCGCCCCTGGTGAAGGTGCGCCGGTACTCGCTGGGCGTGGTGCCCAGGACCCGCTGGAAGTGCAGCCGCAGATTGGTGCCGGTGCCCAGTCCGACGTCGGCCGCGATCTGCTCGACGCTGCGCTGGGAGCGCTCCAGCAGTTCACGGGCCAGGTCGAGGCGGGCCCGCATCACCCACTGCATCGGCGTGTACCCGGTGTCCTCGGCGAACCGCCGGGAGAACGTGCGCGGCGACACCGCCGCGTGCCGGGCGAGTGTCTCCAGGGTGAGGGGTTCGCCGAGCCGGTGCAGCGCCCACTCCCGGGTGGCGGCGAACCGCTCGCCGAGCGGCTCGGGCACACTGCGCGGCACGTACTGCGCCTGCCCGCCGCTGCGGTAGGGAGCCGCCACCAGCCGCCGGGCAGCGTGGTTGGACGCGGCGACCCCGAGGTCGCCGCGGAGTATGTGCAGGCACAGGTCGATCCCGGAGGCGGCGCCCGCCGACGTCAGCACGCTGCCCTCGTCGACGAAGAGGACGTTCTCGTCGACCCGGACCCGCGGGTACCTGGCCGCCAGCGCCCGCGCGTAGTGCCAGTGGGTGGTGGCACGCCTGCCGTCCAGCAGCCCGGTGGCGGCGAGGGCGAAGGCACCCGTGGAGATGGCGGCGAGCCGCGCGCCCCGCTCGTGCGCCGCGACCAGCGCCTCGACGACCGCCTCCGGCGGGTCCTCCCGGTCCGGGAACCGGTACCCGGGGACGAAGACGGTCTCCGCCCAGGCGAGCGCGTCGAGGCCGTCGGCGACGTGGTACGACAGTCCCTCGCCGCCGGAGACGAGACCGGGCCGCGCGCCGCACACCCGTACCTCGTACGGCATGCTCGCGCGGGTCGCGAACACCTGGGCGGGGATGCCGACGTCGAGCGGCTTCGCGCCCTCCAGGACCAGGACGGCCACGCGGCGCAGACGGGAAGCTGACACGGGGACAGATTATGCGGACCCGAGCAGCGGCGGGACGGCCGGCACCTCCGACGCCGAGGCGATGTCCTCGGCGGTCAGCCGGAACCGCTCGGGGTAGGCGTCGCGGCTGGTGCGGCGGGCGGGTTCGGTGGTGCGCCACATGTACAGGCAGCGGGCGCACTGGAGCACCTGCCAGACACCGGGCACGGGGGAGTGCGCGACGGTACGCACGGTCCGGTCGGCGCAGCGGGGGCAGAGGTCGGACATCAGAGGGTGTTCCTTTCCAAGGAGTTGTCCAGGGAGCTGTCCAGGGAGTCGCTCAGCGGGTGGCGAGCAGGGTGCGCAGCCGCGCGGTCCACTCGGCGGTCTCGGGCAGGTCCTTGACGGGCGTGCTGAAGTTGCCGCGGACGTCGGGGGCGACCGGGGTCGTCGCGTCGATGATCATCTTGCTGGTGACACCGGCCGGCTGGGAGGCGGGGGCCAGCTCCACCACCGACAGGTTCGGCAGGACGAGCACGTCCTCCTTCGGGTTCACCTTGGCGGACTGGGCCCACATCACCTGCGGCAGGTCGAACGGGTCGACGTCCTCGTCGACCAGGATGACCTGGGAGACGTAACCGAGGCCGTGCGGTGTGGTCATGGCGCGCATGCCGACCGCCTTGGCGAAACCGCCGTACCGCTTGGCCGTGGAGATGATCACCAGCAGGCCGTGGGTGTACATGGCGTTGACGGCGCGCACCTCCGGGAACTCGGCGCGCAGCTGCTTCAGCAGCGGCACGCTGGTGTTGGGGCCGACGAGGTAGTCGCACTCGGTCCAGGGCATGCCCAGGTAGAGGGACTCGAAGACGGGCCGGGTGCGGTACGAGATCCGCTCGATCCGGATGACGGGCATGCGCCGGCCGCCCGAGTAGTGCCCGGTGAACTCGCCGAAGGGGCCCTCGATCTGCCGTACCCGGGACTCGACGACGCCCTCGATCACGACCTCGGCGCCCCAGGGGACGTCCAGGCCGGTGTGCGGGGCGGTGGCGATGGGCATCGGCGCGCCGCGCAGGGCGCCGGCCATCTCGTACTCGGACTGGTCGTAGCGCAGCGGCATGCCGGCGACGATCGGGATCACCGGGTCGTTGCCGAGGGTGATCGCGACCGGGAGGTCCTCGCCGCGCTCCTCGGCGGTGCGCAGGTGCTGGGCGATGTCGTGCACGGGCACCGGCTGGAGCGCGAGCCGGTCGCGGCCGATGACCTCCATCCGGTACGTGCCCAGGTTCTGCTTGCCGAAGTGGTCCGGGTCGGCGGGGTCGCGGGAGACCACGGCGGCCTTGTCGAGGTAGAAGCCGCCGTCGCCGTCGTTGAGGCGGAACAGCGGCAGCACGTCGAACAGGTCGACGTCGTCACCGGTGACGGTGTTCTCCGTCCAGGGCGCGTCCGCGCGCCGCTCCGGGGCGATGGGGAACGCGTCCCAGCGGCGGGCGAACTCCTCGACCTGCTCGCGCGGGGAGGTCTCCTTCGGCAGGCCGAGGGCGAGGGCGTGGTTGCGCCAGGAGCCGTGCACGTTCATCGCGATCCGGGCGTCGGTGAAGCCCTTGACCCGGTCGAACCACAGGGCCGGCGCCCCCTCGCCGATCCGGCCCGCGGCGTTGGCCGCCGCCGCGATGTCGGGCTCGGGCAGGACCTCGTCCGTGACCCGCAGCAGCTGTCCCTCCTTCTCCAGCGTGTCGAGGAACGAGCGCAGGTCGTCGTAGGGCATGGGGGTTCTCTCCTCGTGTGGGGCGGTGGGGTCAGGACGCGCCGCGGGCCGCGCGCAGGCCGGTCCAGCGGCGGGCGCCGGCGGCGGGCAGGTCCAGCTGGTCCAGGACGCGGGAGACGATGTGCTCCACGACGTCGTCGACCGTCTCCGGGTGGTTGTAGAAGGCGGGCACGGGCGGCACGATGCGGACCCCCATGCGGGCCAGCGCCAGCATGTTCTCCAGGTGGATCTCGCTGAGCGGCGTCTCGCGGGGGACCAGCACCAGCGGCCGGCGCTCCTTCAGCGTCACGTCCGCCGCCCGGCCCACCAGGCCGTCCGCGTAACCGGCGCGGATGCCGGCCAGTGTCTTCATCGAGCACGGGATCACGACCATGCCGTCCGTCCGGAACGAACCGGAGGAGATGGTGGCGCCCTGGTCCTCGGGCCGATGTGCCACGTCGGCCAGCTCGGCCACCTCCCGCATGGTGCGGCCGGTCTCCAGCTCGACGGTGGCCCGCGCCCAGCGGCTGGCGACGAAGTGGGTCTCCACGTCCGGCAGTTCGGCGAGGCGCTCCAGCAGCCGCACCCCGAAGGGCGCGCCGGTGGCCCCCGTCATCGCCACGATCACCCGCACGGCACACCTGTTCCTTTTCGGTCAGCTCCCGGTCCGTTCTCCGTCCACGCTAGGAGCCGCCACTGGCCCGGGGCGGTATGCTGAGGACAGCTGATGGGGAAAAACGGACAGGTGCGCGGTATGGCTTCCACGATCACCGACGTGGCGTACCGGCCCGCGCTGAGCGCGCCGATCGGCATGGACGTCGTCGACTTCGCGGAGCTGCGGGCCCGCGGCCGGCGCCGCGGCATCGACCTGTCCAGCCCGCAGCGCCCGGACTTCCACCACCTCATCCACGTCCACCCGGACTCCGCGCCGCTGCCGCACACCGTGGACTTCACCCGGTACGTCGTCCCGGCCGGCGGCTGGCTGTGGGTGCGGCCCGGCCAGGTCCACCAGTACGGCGCCGGACCCGAGGGGCCCTGGGCGGTCGCGACCGGGGACATCGTGATCTGGCGCCCCGGCTTCGTCCCCGACGACCCCCCGGACACGGCGGGCCCCGTCGTCCCGGCGGGCCCGCACGCCCGGTCGGTGGACCTCGCCCGCCGCCACCTGGTCGCCGAGTACGCGGACGTGGGCACGATGCCCCTGGAGGCGCACAACAAGGCGCTGCGGATGCTGCTGACGGTCCTGCTGCTGCGGCTGGCCCACGCCGCGCCGCCGGAGACCGCCGGCGGCGGGACGGCCGGCGACGGGCCCTTCCCTCGCTTCCGGGCCGCCGTGGAACGGGACTTCACCCGCACCCACCGCGTCGCCGACTACGCCGCCGCCCTCGGCTACAGCGTGCGCACCCTCACCCGTGCCGTCCACGCCGCCACCGGCACGACCGCCAAGGCGTACCTCGACGCCCGCATCGTGCTGGAGGCCAAACGCCTGCTGGTGCACACCGACCGGACCGCCGCCGACGTCGCCCGCCACCTCGGCTTCGCCGACCCCAGCGACTTCGGCGCGTTCTTCCGCCGGCACGACGGGCGCACCCCGCTGGAGTTCCGGGCGGCGGCCCGGGGGACGGCCTGACCCCCCGCGGGGGTCAGCGCGGTGGCAGGGCCGCCCAGGCGTCGTCGTCCAGCGCGAGGAACTCCTCCGTCTCCGCGCGCGACGGCATCACCGGCACGTCGTCCCGGGTACGCAGGGCCGCCGCGGCGGCGAGGTGCCCCAGCCGCAGCCGGGAGCGCTCGTCGCGGCCGTCCAGGACGCCGGAGAGGTAACCGGCCGCGAACGCGTCGCCCGCGCCGACCGGTTCGACCACCTTGACCGGCAGCGACGGCACGAACGTCCGGACACCCCCGGCGTACGAGGTGGCACCGTGCTCCGCGTCCTTGACCACCACGGCCGGCGCCGGCCCGAGCAGCGCGGCCACGTCCTGCGCGCGGGGCGTGTCCCACAGCCCCTCGGCCTCGTCCCGGCCCACGAACACCAGGTCGGCGGCGCGGGCGAGGGCCAGCAACCGGGGCGCCGCCTCGTCCCGGCCGCCGCGCCACAGGGCGGGACGGTGGTTGACGTCGAAGGAGACGACCGGGCCCGTACCGGTGACCCGGTCCACGAGCAGCGCGTCGAGCAGCCGGGCGCAGCCGTCCGAGAGCGCCGCGGTGATGCCCGTCAGGTGTGTCAGCCGGGCCCGGCGCAGCAGCGGCAGCCGGGCCAGCTCCGGGCCCATGCCCGCGGCGGCCGACTCCCGGCGGTAGTAGTGCGTACGGGTGCCGTCCGGCCCCGGGTCCTTGAAGTAGACGCCGGTCGGCCGGTCCGGGTCGGTCTCGACCGCGCCCACGTCGACGCCGCGCGCGGTGAGTTCGGCGCGGACCCGGCGCCCGAACGGGTCGTCGCCCAGCCGGCTGAGCCAGGCGGCCCGGTGGCCGAGCCCGGCCAGCGCGCAGGCGACGTTGGACTCGGCGCCGCCGATGCCCAGCCTGAGCCGCGCCTGCTCGGCGAGCGGCCGGTCGTCCGACGGGCCGAGGACGGCCATCGTCTCGCCGACGCACACGACGTCGGGGGCGGGCGGCGGGGTGGGCAGGGCCACGGGAACCTCCTGGGGATCGGTGTCGCGCGGGCTCACGCGCCGGACAGACGCAGCATGACCTTGCTGCTGCCGCTGCCCGGGTCCGCGGCGGCCGACAGCGCTTCCTCGGCCCGGTCCAGCGGGAACCGGTGGGTGATCAGCGGGCGTACGTCCACGCCGTCCCGCAGGGCGAGCAGCGCGTCGTCGATCTCCTCGACGAAACGGTACGAGCCCGTCCAGGTGATCTCGCGGGTCACCAGGTCACCGAGGACGGCGCTGACCGCCGTGCCGGGCAGGTTGCCGACCTGGACCAGGGTGCCGCCCCGGGCGGTGGCCCGCAGCACCGCGCCGAGCGCCGCCGGGGCGCCGGACGCCTCGAAGACGACCTCCACGTCCTCGGGCAGCACCTCGCCGCGGGAGAGGTCACGGGTCTCGGCGGCACCCATCGCACGGGCTACGGCGAGGGCGTCCGCCGACAGGTCGGCGGCGATCACGGTGTCCGCGCCGCGGTGCCGGGCGGCGGCCACCACCAGGGAGCCGATCGGCCCGGCGCCGTTCACCAGGACCGTCCGGCCGCGCAGATCCGGTACCCGGCCGACCGCGTGCAGGGCCACCGCCAGCGGTTCGGCGAGCGCGCCCTGTTCGGTGTCCACGCCGTCCGGCAGCGGCCTGACCTGGTCGGCGTCGACCACCCGGTACTCGCTGAACCCGCCGTCGGTGTGCGGGGTGAACGCCGCCGAACCGAAGTAGCGGACGTGCGGGTAGAGGTTGGTGCGGCCGGCGATCCGGTCCGGCAGGACGCCGTCGCCGACCAGCCGGGCCGGGTGCACGGTCACCGGCAGCCCCTCGGCCAGGCCGGTGACGCCCGGGCCGAGCGCGGCGATCCGGCCGGCGACCTCGTGCCCGAGCACCAGCGGATGGGCGAGCGCGGCCGTGCCGGACGCGCCCTTCTTCCAGTACGCGATGTCGGAGCCGCAGATCCCGCCCCACTCCAGGGCCAGCAGCACCTGACCGGCGCCCGGCACCGGGCGGGGCCGCGCGTCGACCCGTACGTCACCGGGGCCGTGCACCACGACCGCCCGCATGGTGCGCCCCTCGGTGGCGGCGCGTTCTTCGGTCACGGCGGTCATACGGCATCCTCCAGGCGGACCAGGTCGCGTCCGCGGGTCTCGGGCGCGAGGTACGCGCTGACGAAGGTGATGAGCGAGTAGACGACGAGCATCGCGGCGATGGGCCACCAACTGCCGGTGACGGCCGTCAGGGTGGCGGCGAGGACGGGACCGATCGCGGTGGCGAGGATGCCGCCGATCTCCTTGGCGAGGGCCAGCTGCGTGAACCGGGTGCGGGCGCCGAAGAGTTCGGCCATCGTCACGCTCTCCAGCGAGAACAGGCCCAGCACACCGACGTTGAGGCCGAGCACCATGCCGATCATCACCCCGGGCGTCGAGCCGGACGTGATCAGCAGCATCACCGGGAAGGCGATGACGGCGGTGAGCAGCGTCAGCGCCAGGTAGACCACCCGGCGTCCGAGCCGGTCGCCGAGCAGCCCGACCAGCGGCACGGTGGCGAAGCCGAGCAGCGAGCCGTACACGATCGCGTCGGTGGGCACGGACCGGCCGACGGCGAGGTTGGTGGCGATGTAGCCGACCAGGAACGTCTGGATCACGCCGGAGTTGCCCGCCTGGCCGAAGCGCAGCCCGAGGGCGAGGAAGAACGCCTTGCCCTTGCGCTGCCGGATACCGGCCGCGAGCACGTTCTCCGTGCCCTCGCCGGTGCCGGCGATCGCGGCCTCCACCTCGTCGCGGGCCAGCGCCACGCCGTCCACCACGTCGGGGCGTTCCTCGAAGACGGGGCTCTCCTTCAGGCCCCGGCGCAGCCAGACGGCGAAGATCATCAGGCCGAAGCTGAGCAGGAACGGCAGCCGCCAGCCCCAGGACAGCAACTGCTCCTCGCTGAGCACGGCGAGCAGCACGGCCCACAGCCCGGAGGCGGCGAGCGTCCCGGAGTTGGTGCCGAGCGACACCAGCGAGGAGATCAGACCGCGCCGCTTGGCCGGGGCGTACTCGGCGAGCAGCACGGTCGCGCCGGCGATCTCGGCGCCCGCGCCGAACCCCTGGACGAGCCGCAGCGCGACCAGCAGGACCGGCGCCATGATGCCGATCGTGGCGTAGGTGGGCAGCACGCCGATCAGGGTGGTCGAGGCGCCCATCAGCAGGATGGTCAGGTACAGGACCTTCTTGCGGCCGATCCGGTCGCCCATCCGCCCGAAGTAGACGGCGCCGGCGAGCCGGGCCACGTAGCCCACGCCGTAGGTGGCCATCGCGGCGATCAGGCCGATGGCGGGGCTGACGTCCGGGAAGAAGAGCTTGTTGAAGACGATCGCGGCGGCCAGCGAGTACAGCTGGAAGTCCATGAACTCCATGGCCGTGCCCAGCCAGCCGGAGACGGCGGCTCTGGCCAGGTCGCCCGTGGTGCGCTCCGCGGGGCGGGTCTGCTCCGCGGCGGTGGCACTGTCCTTCATCGTGAACTCCGTTGTTCGAGGGGACGGGAGCGGTGAAACGGAAGGGGAGGGGAGGTGAGGGGAGGGAGTGTCAGATCTCGACGCGGCCCGCGCGCAGCGCCGGCAGCCGGTCCGCGACGGCCGTGACGAGGGCGGTGTCGTCGGCCAGGTCGGCCGCGCCGACGGCCCGCAGCAGCGCGGCCACCGTCCCGGCGGGCCGGCCCCCGGCCTCCCAGCAGGCGGCGAGCGCCTCGGCCGCGGGGTCGGACCGGCCGGGCGCGCCGGGCCGGGTGCCGTACGCCCAGGCGGCGACGGCGAGGGCGAGGACCGGGGTGTCCGCGCCGGCCGCGCGCAGCTCGCGCAGGGCGGGCAGCCAGCGTTCGGTGATCTTCAGCGAGGCGTCGGAGGCGATCTGCTCCAGCCGGTGGCGCATCGCCGGGTTGCGGAACCGCACGACGAGGTCGTCGGCGTACGCGCCCGCGTCGGGACCGCCCTCCGGCAGGGTCGGGGCGACCTCCGCGCACAGGGCACGGACGAGCCGCTCGCCCCAGTCCGTCGCCATCGCGTCGGCGACGGTCTCGCGGCCGGTGGCCAGGCCCAGGTGGGCCAGGGCCGAGTGGGAGCCGTTCAGCAGCCGCAACTTGGTGAGCTGGTACGGGCTCGCGTCCGGCACGAACAGCGCGCCGTCCCGCTCCCAGGGCGGCCGGGGCGCGGCGAAGGAGTCCTCCAGCACCCACTGGCGGTAGGGCTCGCCGGCCACCGTCAGGGCGTCCGCCAGGCCGAGCGCGGCGCGGGCGGCGGCCCGGTCGGCCTCGCTCGTCGCCGGCACGATCCGGTCGACGACCGTCGAGGGGAAGGCCACCGCCCGGGCCATCCGGTCCAGCACCAGGTCGCGGTCCGGCCAGGCGGAGGCCCGCACGAAGTCGGCCACGACCCGGCCCAGCACGGCGCCGTTGTCCGCCATGTTGTCGCAGGACACGACGGTGACCGGGGGCGCGCCGGCCCGCATCCGGGCGGCCAGTCC
Organism: Streptomyces sp. NPDC090994; assembly: GCF_044768905.1. Classification (NCBI taxonomy): domain Bacteria; kingdom Bacillati; phylum Actinomycetota; class Actinomycetes; order Kitasatosporales; family Streptomycetaceae; genus Streptomyces; species Streptomyces sp. NPDC090994. Next base: position 124,499 of record NZ_JBIVWS010000002.1, on the reverse strand, counting down.
GGCGGCCAGCCGGCCCACCACCGTGGTCAGCGGGCCGTCCGGGCCCGCCGCGAGGTCGGCGGCGACCGGCGCCGCCGCCGTGTCGAGCCCGCCCGTCACGGCCGACCGGTGGTACCCCTTCTCGGTCACCGTCAAGGTCACCACCGTCACCTCGGGACAGGCGAGCAGCGCGTCCACGGCGCCGGCGTCCGGGCCCATCGCCAGGGCGCCGACGACCGAACCCACCACCCGGCAGGCGTCCCCGTCGGGACGGCGCTCCACGAGCGAGTAGAGACAGTCCTGCTCGCGCAGGGCGCGCACCGGGCCGGCCGAGCGGGGGGCCACGGCGGTGATGCCCCACGGCTCACCGGACAGCGCGGCGGCGTTCTCGGTGTAGAGCGCCTGGTGCGCCCGGTGGAAGGCGCCGAGCCCGAAGTGCACCACGCGGGGGCGCAGCCCGGCCGGGTCCACGGCGGGCCGCAGCCCCGGCGCCAGCCGGGACAGCGCCGCACGGTCCAGACGGGGAGGTGTCACGGCGCTCACCAGTCGTGCACCGAGCCGTCGAGGCGGCGCGCCACGGGCAGATAACGCCGCTGGTACGGGAAGCGCCCGGCCGCCTTCTCGTCGTACTCGACGCCGAGGCCGGGAGCGTCCGACGGGTTGAGGTACCCGTCGGCGAAGGTGACACCGCTGCGGAACACCTCGAAGGTCTCCTCCGCGTGCCCCATGTACTCCTGGATGCCGAAGTTCGGCACCGTCACGTCCAGGTGCACGGCGGCGGCCATGGAGACGGGGGAGAGGTCCGTCGCGCCGTGCGAGCCGGTCCGTACGTGGTACAGGGCCGCCAGGTCGAAGATCCGCCGCAGATGGGTGATGCCGCCCGCGTGCACGACGGTCGTGCGTACGTAGTCGACGAGCTGCTCGGTGATGAGGTGCTGGACGTCCCAGACCGAGTTCATCACCTCGCCGACCGCGATCGGCGTGGTGGTGTGCTGCCGGATGAGCCGGAACGCCTCCTGGTTCTCCGCCGGGGTCGGGTCCTCCATCCAGAACAGCCGGCACGCCTCGACGCTCTTGCCGAACCGGGCCGCCTCGATGGGGGTCAGGCGGTGGTGCACGTCGTGCAGCAGGTGGAAGCCGAAGCCGAACCGCTCCCGGACCGCTTCCAGGTAGGCGGGCGCGAAACCGAGGTACGCCTCCGTGTCCCAGGGCTGCTCCTCCGGCAGGTCGGTCGCGGCCGGCTCGTAGATCGTGCCCTTGCGCACCCCGTACGTGCCGCCGACGTCCGGCACGGCGGCCTGCGCCCGCACCGCCTTGTAGCCCAGCTCCAGGTGGCGCTGCACGTCGTCCAGGAGGGAGGGGACGTCGGTGCCGCTGGCGTGCGAGTAGACCAGGACGCCGTCGCGGGACCGGCCGCCGAGGAGCTGGTACACGGGCAGGCCCGCGACCTTGCCCTTGATGTCCCACAGTGCCGTGTCGACGGCCGACACCGCCGTCATCGTCACCGGACCGCGACGCCAGTACGCGCCCTTGTAGAGGTACTGCCACATGTCCTCGATGCGGGCCGGGTCCCGGCCGATGAGCAGCGGCACCACGTGGTCGCGCAGATAGGCGGCGACGGCCAGTTCCCGGCCGTTGAGCGTGGCGTCGCCCAGCCCGGTCACCCCGTCGCTGGTGGTGATGCGCAGCGTGACGAACGTGCGCCCCGGGGAGGAGACGAACACCTCGGCCCGCTCGATTGTGCTCACTTGCGGCTCCATCCTGTCGTGCAGAGCTTGTATACAAGCATCTGTCGCGCAGGGGTGCAATACCCTTTCCGCAGGTACGTAGGATGGGCCCATGCCTCAATCGAACGGGCGGCGGACCAGTCGGCGCGACATCTACCTGAAGCTGCGTCAGATGGTCCTGACCCTGGAACTCGCCCCGGGCGCCGCCCTGTCGGAGAACGAGCTGGCCGCGTCGCTGGGGGTCAGCAGGACTCCGGTGCGGGAGAGCCTGATCCTGCTCGGCCAGGAAGGGCTGGTGCAGGTGTTCCCGAAGATCGGGTCCTTCGTGTCGCGGGTGGACCCGGCACAGGTCGCCGACGCCCAGTTCCTGCGCGAGGCCGTGGAACTCGCCTCCCTGGAGGACCTGCCCGAACGGCTCGACGCGGGGATCGTCGCGGAGCTGCGGGACAACCTGGAGCGCCAGCGTGCCACCGGCCTCGGCCGGGAGGAGTTCTTCGCCCTGGACGAGGCGTTCCACCAGGCCCTGCTGCGGCTGAGCGGCCACGGCAACGCGTGGACCACCGTCGCCGCCGCCAAGGGTCACCTGGACCGGGCGCGCCGGCTCGGCCTGCACGGGCACGAGTCCCCGGCCGTCTTCGCCGACCAGCACCAGGAGATCTTCGCGGCGGTCGAGAGCGGTGACGTGCCGCTGGCCCGCTCGCGCATGCGCGACCACCTGCGGGCCGTCTTCAACGACATCGAACGCATCCGCGCCCACGCGCCCGAGCTGTTCGCCTCCGGCTCCTCGACGGTTCCGGTGCGGCGCAGCGTGGTGGTCTGGGAGTAGGGCCTGTCGTTCGGATCACGCCGCAGACGCGGGGCCCGTACGCGCTCCCTTACTGCCTGAACGGCGTGGGGACCCCCAGCGGCGTTGTCGTCGGTTGTCGACTCCCCCGGACTCGGCTGCGCTCGCGCGGAGGACCCCCAGCGCGTTGCCGCCCTCCTCCGCCTCGCAGCCGCACGCACCAGGCCCCGCTCACCGGCATGGACAAGTCCCCCCGATGTCCTGCGTCCTGATCCGGACGACAGGCCCTGGCCCCGGGCCGCCGGCCGGCTCCGGGGCGCCGGTCACGGCCGTCGGCTCTCGCTCACGGTCGGCGGGGCACTGGCGGTGGGCGAGGCCGACGGTGCCTCGGAGGGGGCGGACGAGGCCCGCCCCGGACCGGAGGGCGTCGGCGTGGGCGGCTCGTCGGTGGCCGGAGGAGAAGGCCACGAGGCCGTCGCGGAGGGCGGCGCCATCGGCACCGTCGGGGACGCGGGCCGCTCGGGCGCCGCCCGCAGGAACGGCAGCGCGACCAGGCCGGCCACGGCGACGGTCAGACCGGCGCCCGCGGCGGTGCGCAGCAGGCGGCGGCGGGACGCGGCGCGGCGGATCTGCTCGTAGCGGCCGGGGGGCGCGGAGAGGTGCCCGGGGGCGGGGCGCAGGACCACCAGGAACGGGTCGTCGGGGCCGGACTCCGGGCCCTCGCCCTCGCCTTCGTCAACGCGTGTGGTCAAGGCTTCTCCTCAGATGGACACGGAGCAGTTCCCGGGCCGCGTGCAGATCGGCCTTGACGGTCCCTTCCTTCCGTCCGGTCAGCGCGGACACCTCCCGGATCGGCATGTCAGCGTAGTAGTGCAGCAGGATCGGCACCCGCAGCCGTTGGGGCAGCGACTGCACCAGCAGGCGTACGGAAGGGTCGTCCTGTTCGGCGTGCGGGCGCACGGCGGCCTCCGTGCCGGCCCGGCGCACGGCCCGGCGCTCGCGCTCCAGTTTCCGCCAGTGGTCCCGGACCAGGTTGGCGGCGGTGACGTAGAGGAAGCCGCGCGGCTCCTCCACCGATGTCCACCGGGCCCAGAGCCGGGTGAACGCCTCGGAGGCGATCTCGTGGGCCGTCTCGTCGTCGACGAGCTGGCGGCACCAGCCGGCCAGGCGCGGGTAGAGGGCGGCGAACAGTTCGGACGCCGCCCTGTCACGGGAGCGTTTCAACGTACTCCAGGGTCGTGGGGGCGAGGGGTCAGCGGCCGGCGGGGACGCGGGCCGCGAAGACGATGACGTTGTCGGCGTAGCCGTCACCGGTACGGGCGCCGCCGCAGGTGATCAGCCGCAGCTCCGGGCGGTCCACGTCCCCGTAGACCTCCTCGGTCGGGAAGTCGGACTTCGCCACCGTGCGCACGGCGGTGACCTGGAACGTGACGGCCGTGCCGTTCTCCAGGCGGGCCACCGCCCGGTCGCCCCGGCGCAGTTCGGCCAGGCGCCGGAAGACCCCGTCACCGTACTCGCCCACGGTGACGTGGCCGAGGACGACGGAGGGGCCGACCTGGCCCGGGGTGGGCGAGTGCTCGTACCAGCCCGCCGGGTCGTGCGCCCTGACCGGCGGCACCCGCACGCTGCCGTCCGGGGCCGGCCCCAGCCGGACGACCGGCGTGTCCACGCCGATCGCCGGGATCCGCAGCCGCACCGGGACCGAACGGGCCACCGCCCGCGCCGGGTCGCCGGGGTGGGCCGACGCGCCGGGGGAGGCGGGCGAGGGCGGCCGCGGCGTGCGGCCGGCCGTACTGGTGCGCAGACCGGTGCCACCGTCGCCGCAGCCCGTGAGCAGCGCGGCCGTCGCCGCGGTCACGAACGCCCGCCTGGAGAACGTGGTCACGCCCCGTTCGCCCGACGGCGGCGGACGACGAGGACCGTCGCGCCGCCCGCGAGGGCCACCGCGGCGGCGCCCCCGCCGACCAGCGCCCCGCCCGGCCCGGACGACGAGGAGGCGGCCGTGCTCACTCCGGTGTCGGCGGCGCCGGACGGGACGACGGAGACCTGCCCCGGGGAGGGGGCCCGCTCCTCGGCGGGCACCGCGCTCGCGGTCGGCGCCTCGGTCGGCGCCTCGGTCGGTTCCTCCGCGGGGGCGGCCGTGCCGGGGGAGGACGGCACCGGGGTCGGCGGCTTGCTCTCGGTGGGAACGGGGCTCGGGGAGGAGGCGAACGCGGGCACGGCGGTCGCCAGGACGGCGGTGCCCGCGAGGGCCAGGGAACTGAGGGTGGTCCGGCGCATCGGTCGCTCTCTTTCGTCGGTCCGCCCGGTCGGCGTGACGGGGCGGCGCGGGAATCGACCGGAGAGACGAGGCAGGAGGAGGACCGGTTGTAAAGAACTGGCAAAGTCGAACGGGTGGTGCCGTCAGCCGCGGCGGCGGGCGTCCTCCAGGTAGCGCAGGACCGCGGCCACCCGCCGGTCGACCTGGTCGGCGGGCGAGAGGTCGAGCTTGGCGAAGATGGAGCGGATGTGCTTGTGCACCGCGCCGTCGGTGACGACCAGCCGGCGCGCGATCGCGGTGTTGCCGAGCCCCTCCGCCATCAGCGCCAGGACCTCCCGTTCGCGGGGGCTGAGCCGTTCCAGCCGGGTGTCCTGACGGGAGCGGGTGAACAACTGGGCGACCACCTCGGGGTCGATGGCGGTGCCGCCGGACGCCACCCGGTGCAGCGCGTCGAGGAACTCCTCGACCCGGCCCACCCGTTCCTTGAGCAGATACCCGAGGCCGGTCACCCCGCCGGTCAGCAACTCGGTGGCGAAGGACTGCTCGACGTACGCGGACAGCACCAGCACCGCGAGTCCCCGGTGGCGCCGCCGGGCCTCGACGGCGGCGCGGATGCCCTCGTCGGTGTGGCTGGGCGGCATCCGCACGTCGAGGATGGCCACGTCCGGCCGGTGCTCGTCGATGGCGTCGAGCACGCCGTCGGGGGTGCCGGCGGTGGCGACCACGTCGAGGGACTCGGCGCGCAGCAGGAGGGCGAGCCCCTCGCGCAGCAACGGGTCGTCCTCGGCAATCACGATGCGCATGTCACGTTCCGCAGTTCGAGTTCACGTTCCGCACGGCAGGTCCACGTCCAGGACCGTGGGGCCGCCCGGCGGGCTGGCCAGGGTGAGCGTACCGTCGTGGGCCGCGACGCGGTCACGGATGCCGGTGAGCCCGGAACCGCCCTGCTCGTCGGCCCCGCCCCGCCCGTCGTCCTCGATCCGCAGGCGCAGCCGGCCGCCCCGGGCGCGGGCGGTGACGGTGGCCGCCCCGGCGCCGCTGTGCTTGGCGACGTTGGTCAGGGCCTCGGCGACCACGAAGTAGGCGGTCGCCTCGACGGAGGCGGCGCACCGCTCGGGCACGTCGACGTCGGTCCGGCAGGGCACCGCGCAGTGCGCGGCCAGCCCGGCCAGCGCGCCCGCCAGCCCCCGGTCGGCCAGCACCGGGGGCAGAATGCCGCGGGCCACGGTGCGCAGTTCGGCCAGGGCCTGTTCGGCGGCCGACTGGGCGCGCTCCAGCAGCTCCCCGGCGCCCTCCGGGTCGCGGGCCACCATGCGGCGGGCGGCACCCAGCAGCACCGTGACGGTGACGATGCGGTTCTGCGTGCCGTCGTGCAACGAACGCTCGATGCGCCGCAGTTCGGTCGCGTGCGCGTCCAGGGCGGCGGCGCGGGTGGCGGTCAGCTCGGCGACCCGCAGCGACAGGTCGGTCTCGGGGCCGGCCGCCAGCAGCAGCCGTCCGGGCGCGGACTGGACGCGGGCCAGGGCGGGGAACAGGCCCAGGATGATGGCGGTCCAGCCCAGCCCCAGCAGGGCCACGGCGGCGGCCTGGGGCCAGGTGTGCGCGGTGCCGACACCCAGGGAGGTGCTGGTGGCGTCCGGGGGCGCCAGCGGCCACAGCAGCGGGAAGACACAGTCCCGGACGGCGGCGATCGGCAGCAGCACCCCGAGCAGCCCCAGGACGAACCCCAGGGTGGCGTGCCGGGCCAGCCAGCGCAGCTCCCGGCGGGTGACGGGATCGGCGAGCGCCGCCCGCAGCCGGACGGGCGGCGGCTCGGGGGCGATCACCTCGGGCCCGCGGCGGCCGAGCCGTGCGCGTTCCCGGCGGGCCAGGGCGTGCAGGGCGCGCGGCACCGGCTGTCCGATCAGCAGGCCCACGCCGAGCGGCGCGGTCACCGCCGCCACCGCCGTCAGCAGCAGCAGGCCGAGGGCGGGTACGGCGGTGCCGAGCCCGCCGGCGAGCTGTGCGATCGCGGCGCGGGCGTCCCTGAGGGCCCGTACCGCGATGTCCTTGAAGCCGGTGGTCCCGGCCGCCGCGTCGCGGGTCGTCATCCGCCCTCCTCCACTGTGTCGCGCACCGACCCTAGGCCGCCCGCGGGGCGACCGTCAGCCGGGGGCCGGAAAGGTACAGCCTGCTGTACCTCCGACCGGGCGGACCGCTGGATCGGCGGCGAGGGGTGCCGGTCCCTAGCGTCGGGGGCAGCAAAGACGGCCGTGGAGACCGGCCGTCACGAACCCCTGGAGGCAGCCGCCATGCCGCACACCGACCCCTACCGGCTGAGCGACGCCGGCGACGGCGACCGTACGGACGGCGTCAGCCGCTCGGACATCGTCCGGACCCTGCTGTGGGCCGTGGTGGTGCTCAGCGCCGTCGCCAACATGGCGGTCTCCTACGGCGACACCCCCGTCGTGGCCAACCTGGCCTGCGGCTTCGTCACCGTGCTCGCCGCCGGCACCCTGGCCGTGCGCGCCCTGCGCGGGCGCCGATGAACACCGCCGTCGCGCCGGACACCGCGCGCACCGCACCCGCCGTCGCGCTGACCGGCGTCGGCAGGACGTACCCCGGCGGCGTACGGGCCCTGGACGACGTGTCGCTGACCGTGGAACGCGGCACGTTCCTCGCCGTGATGGGCCCCTCGGGCTCCGGCAAGAGCACCCTGATGCACTGCGCCGCCGGACTGGACTCCGCCACCTCGGGCAGCGTCCGCGTCGGCGGACGGGAGATCACCGGGCTGACCGAGGCCCGCCGCACCGAACTGCGCCGCGAACACGTCGGCTTCGTCTTCCAGGCGTACAACCTGATCCCGTCGCTCAGCGTCGAGGACAACATCACCCTGCCGCTGCGGCTGGCGGGCCGCGCACCGGACCGTCCCTGGCTGCGCACCCTCGTCGAACGGGTCGGCCTCAGCGACCGGCTCGCGCACCGCCCCGCCGAACTCTCCGGCGGCCAGCAGCAACGCGCCGCGCTGGTACGGGCGCTGGTGGCCCGGCCCGCGGTCGTCTTCGCGGACGAACCGACCGGGGCACTGGACCTGCGCAGCGCCCACCAGGTGCTGGACCTGCTGCGCGACCTCGTCGACGACCTCGGCCAGACGGTGGTGATGGTGACTCACGACCCGGCCGCCGCGGCCCGCGCGCACAGGGCCCTGGTGATGGCCGACGGCCGGGTGGTGGAGTCCCTCGACTCACCGACCGCGCCCGAACTCGCCAAGCTGCTGGTCGCGTTGGGGGAGAGGTAGCCGATGCTGTACCTCGCCCTGCGCACGGCCCGGCACCGGATCACCGCGCTGCTCGCGGTGGCCTGCGCCGTCCTCGGCGGCGCCGTGCTGATCACCGGCACCGGTGTCCTGGCCGACACGGGACTGCGCTCCCGGCTGCCGCCCGGCCGGCTCGGCGGCGCGGACGTCGTGGTCGCCGCCGACCAGGAGCACCACCCGGCGGCGGATCTGCCGATCGCCCTGCCGGAGCGGGCCGCGGTCCCGGCCCGGGTCGGCGACCGCCTGGCCGGACTGCCGGGCGTCACCGCGGTGGTCGGCGACATCACCTTCCCGGCCGCCCTGCTCGACGACACGGGCCGCCCCCTCCCGTCCGCCGCCGACCCGGCCGCCGCGGGCCACGGCTGGTCCTCCACCGAACTGCTGGCCGCACCACGCGTCGAGGGCCGCGCACCGGCCGGCGCGGACGAGATCGCCGTACCGGCGGGGACCGGCCTGAAGCCCGGTGACCGGGTCCGGGCCGTCGTGCACGGCCGGGCCGCCGCGCCCTACCGGGTCACGGCCGTGGTCGACGCCCCGGACGCGGGCGTCTACCTCGCCGACGCCACGGCCGCGCGGCTGGCGGGCCGGGCGGACGGCGGCGACGGACCGCGGGCCGGCACCGTCGACCTGATCGGACTGCGCGCCGAACCCGGCACCGGGGCCTGGCTCGCCTCGGCGGTCCGCAACCGCCTGGCCGGCACCGGTCTGGAGGTCCTCACGGGCGCGGACCGGGGGGAGGCCGTGGAGCCGGGCATCGGCTCGGCCCGCTCCCTGCTCGTCCTGCTCGCCGGTTCGCTCGGCGGCATCGTCCTGCTGATCACCGGGTTCGTCACGGCGGGCGCGCTCGGCCTCGCCGTCGCCGGACAGCGCCGCGACCTGGCGCTGATGCGGGCCGTGGGAGCGACACCGAAGCAGATCCGCCGCCTGGCCGCCGCCCAGTCGACCCTCGTCGCGGCGGTGGCCCTGGTTCCGGGCGTGGCCCTCGGCTACCTGCTGGCGGACGCCTTCCGCGACGTCCTCGTCGACCGCGGCGTCCTGCCCGCCGGCCTGCCGCTGACGCTGAGCCCCTTCCCGGCCCTCGCCACGCTCCTCCTCACCGCCGGCGCGGTGCAGCTCGCTGCGCGCTGCGCGGCCTGGCGCACCTCCCGGATGCCGGCCACCGAGGCGGTCGCGGAGTCCCGCACCGAGCCCCGGGCACCGTCCCGCGTGCGCACCCGGGCCGGCCTGCTGCTGATCCTCGGCGCGAGCGCGCTCTCCACCGTCCCCCTGTTCTCCCGTACCGCGCTCGGCGCCTCGGCCACCTCGATGGCGGGCATCGTCGCCGCGATCGGCCTGGCCCTGGCCGGCCCGGTCCTCGTCCGGGCGGCGGGACGGACGGCGCTGCGGCGGCTGCGCCCCGGGGCGGCGGCCCCGACCTGGCTCGCGCTCTCCAACGTACGCGCCTACGCGCAGCGGCTCTCCGGAGTCGTCAGCCCGCTGGCGATGGGCGTCGTGTTCGTCCTGACCTACACCCTCGCCCAGACCACCGTGCTCGCCGCCGCCTCCGCCGACACCCGCGCCGGCACCCTCGCCCAGTACCGGCTGACCGCGCCCGCCCTGGGCGGCCTCCCGGCGGACACCCTGGCCCGGGTGCGCGCTGTGCCGGGCGTCCGGGCGGCCGAGCCGGTCGGCGCGACCACGGTGGTGTGGCCGTACCGGCTGTTCGGCGAGACGGAGACCGAGGCGTCCTCGGCCATGATCCTCGGCGGGCGGGCGGCGGACGTCCTCGACCTCGGGGTGGAGCAGGGCTCCCTGGACCGGCTCACCGGGGCCACGGTCGCCGTCAGCGGCGAGGTCGCGGGGCAGCGCGACGCGCGGCCGGGCCGGCGGGTGCGGCTGGTGCTGGGCGACGGGGCGCGGGTCACCGCCGAGGTCGTCGCCGTGTACGCGCGCGGGCTCGGCTTCGGCCCCGTGGTCCTCTCCCGGGACCTGGCCGCGGGCCACACCACGGCCGCCCCGGCGGCGCAGAGCGTCCTCGTACGCACCGACGGCACGGCCGCCGCCGGACAGCGGCTGGCCGCGTTCGCCGCCGCCCGCCCCGGCCTCGCCCTGACCGGCACCGGTGCGGACCGCGCCGCCGGGCAGGACACACCGCCCGAGGTGTGGATCAACCTCGTCGTCATCGTCGTCCTCCTCGGCTATCTGCTGCTCAGCATCGCCAACAGGCTGGTCGCCGCCACGGCCCAGCGCCGCACCGAGATCGCCGCGCTCCGCCTGGTCGGCACGGCCCCGCGGCAGATCCTGGCGATGACGCGCCGCGAGTCCGCGATGACGGCCGCAGCCGCCCTCGCCGCGGGCCTGGCCCTCTCCGCGCTCCCCCTCGCCCTCCTCGGCCAGGGGTTCCTCGGCCGCCCCTGGCCGGCCGGCCCGGCCTGGCTGCTGCCGGCGGCCGCGGCGACGGTGGCGCTGACGTCCTTCCTGACGGTGGAACTGCCCACCCGACGAGCACTGCGGACGGCACCGGCGGAGGTGGTACGGGCGGTGTGAGGGGCCTCGGCCGGGGGGAGCTACGGGCGGCGTGAGCGGCGTTGGCCGGGGCGTGGCGGTACGGGCGGTGTGAGGCGTCGGGCGGGCGGGGTGTCCGCGTGGCCGCCCGGCGACGTCAGGAGGACACGGCCGACGCGATCATCCGGCGGCGCGCGGCCGTGCCGTACCGCGAGTCGGCGGCGTACGGCGCCCCCCGCCGCCACGAGCCGGACCCGCCGCTCTCAGCCGCGCACGCACTCCTCGATGACCGAGGCGACCTGCTGCGTCGCCGGCGAGTTGCGGTGCGCGCGACGGGCCAGCACCAGGTCGATCGTCTCCGTCTCGGCGAGCGGCACGTACGTCACGCCGTCGAGCCGCAGGCTCTGCACCGACCGCGGCACGAGCGCGACCCCGTGCCCGGCGGCCACGAGGACGACGAGCGTCGCGGTCTCGCCGACCTCGACGAGGGCCGAGGGCCGGAACCCGGCCCGGTCGCAGGCGGCCAGCACCCGGTCGTACATCGCGGACCGCGGCTGCGAGGGATGGATGACGAACGGCTCGTCCGCCAGCGCCGCCAAGGGGATCTCCCGGCCGGCCGCCAGCGGATGGTGGGCCGGCACCACGGCGACCAGCGGCTCGGCCCGCAGCGGCGTGATGCTCACCCCCTCGGTGCCGGCCGCGCCGGCCCGCGACACGGCGAGGTCGTAGGCGCCGGTGAGCAGGCCCTCCACCAGCTGCGGGGTGAGCAGCTCGCCGCGCAGGTCCAGCGTGATGTGCGGCAGCCGCGACCGCACCATGCGGGCGACCTGGGGCAGGACGTCGTAGGTGGCGGTGCCGATGAAGCCGACGGAGACCCGCCCGGTGTGGCCGCTGGCCAGTTCCGCCATGTGCACGCGGGCGCGCTCGGCCTCGGCGACCAGCGTGCGCGCGTACCCGGTCAGGTGCCGGCCGGCCTCGGTGAGTTCGACGTGCCGGGTGGAGCGGTGGAACAGCGTCGTGCCCAGCTCGTGTTCCAGCTGCTTGATCTGCTGGGACAGGGCGGGCTGGGCGACATGCAGCCGGGCCGCCGCCCGCCCGAAGTGGCACTCCTCCGCGAGCGCGAGGAAGTAGCGGACCTGACGAAGCTCCATACGGACAGCTTATAAGAGAGCCTTATCAATCGATCCGGATTAGGTCTTGGACGCGATGAAGGCCGCGGGCCTAGCGTGAGGACGTGACCGACAGTTACGTGTACGCAGCGGCAAGAACACCCTTCGGACGGTTCTCCGGTGCCCTCGCCGGCGTCCGGCCCGACGACCTCGCGGCGCTGGCCGTGCGAGGCGTCCTGGCCAAGGCTCCGGAGCTGGACCCGGGCGAGATCGGCGACGTCGTCTGGGGCAACGCCAACGGCGCCGGCGAGGACAACCGCAACGTCGGCCGGATGGCCGTCCTGCTGGCCGGGCTGCCCACCTCGGTGCCCGCCACCACGGTCAACCGGCTGTGCGGATCCTCGCTGGACGCGGCGATCATCGCCTCCCGCGCCATCGAGACCGGCGACGCGGACATCGTGCTCACCGGCGGTGTGGAGTCGATGAGCCGGGCCCCCTGGGTCCTGCCCAAGCCCTCCCGCGCGTTCCCCGCCGGGGACGTGACCGCCGTCTCCACCACCCTCGGCTGGCGCCTGGTCAACAAGAACATGCCGAAGGAGTGGACGGTCTCCCTCGGCGAGGCCAACGAGCAGCTCGCCGAGCGGTTCACCATCCCCCGCGAGCGGCAGGACGAGTTCGCCGCCCGGTCCCACCGACTCGCCGACGCCGCCTGGACGGACGGCTTCTACGACGACCTGGTCGTACCGGTCGGGACCGACGCCAAGGGCACCACCCTCACCCGGGACGAGGGCATCCGGCCCGGCTCCACACCCGAGAAGCTCGCCGGGCTCAAGCCGGCCTTCCGGCCCGACGGCGCGATCACGGCGGGCAACGCCTCACCGCTGAGCGACGGCGCCTCGGCCGTCCTGCTCGGCTCGGAGGCCGCCGCGGCCCGCATCGGCTCCGCCCCGCTGGCCCGCGTCGCCGGGCGCGGCGTCTTCGCACTCGATCCGCAGGACTTCGGGTTCGCGCCGGTCGAGGCGGCGAACCGGGCCCTGCAGCGCGCGGGCATCACCTGGTCCGACGTAGCGGCGGTCGAACTCAACGAGGCGTTCGCCGTGCAGTCGCTGGCCTGCGTGGACGCCTGGGGGATCGACCCGGACATCGTCAACACCAAGGGCGGCGCCATCGCGCTCGGCCATCCGCTGGGCGCCTCCGGCGGCCGCATCCTCGGCACCCTCGCCCACCGGCTCACGAGGTCCGGCGAGCGGTGGGGCGTCGCCGCGATCTGTATCGGCGTGGGCCAGGCGCTCGCCGTGGTCCTGGAGAACGTGACGGAGGCCAAGGGATGAGCACGCTCCTGTGCGCCGACGCCGACGAGGCGGTCGCCGGGATCGAGGACGGCTCGACGGTGCTGGTCGGCGGCTTCGGCATGGCCGGCATGCCGGTCGACCTGATCGACGCCCTCATCCGGCAGGGCGCCACCGACCTGACCGTCGTTTCCAACAACGCCGGCAACGGCGACACCGGCCTGGCCGCGCTGCTGGCCAAGGGACGGGTCCGCAAGGTCGTCTGCTCCTTCCCCCGGCAGGCCGACAGCTACGTCTTCGACGAGCTGTACCGGACCGGGAAGATCGAGCTGGAGGTCGTGCCGCAGGGCAACCTCGCCGAGCGGATGCGGGCGGCCGGGGCCGGCATCGGCGCCTTCTACTGCCCCACCGGTGCCGGCACCCTGCTGGCCGAGGGCAAGGAGACCCGCGTCATCGACGGGCGCACCTACGTCCTGGAGTACCCGATCAAGGGCGATGTGGCGCTGATCGGCGCCCACCGGTCCGACCGCATGGGCAACCTCGTCTACCGCAAGACCGCCCGTAACTTCGGACCGGTCATGGCCACCGCCGCGACCACCGTGGTCGCCCAGGTCCGCGAGATAGTCGACACCGGCACCATCGACCCCGAGACCGTGATCACCCCGGGCATCTATGTCGACCGCGTGGTGCAGGAGGCGACCGCATGAGCACCGATTCCCTCGTCACGGACACCGGGCGCGGCCCGCTCGGCAAGCACGACATGGCCGCCCTCGTGGCCCGCGACATCCCCCACGGCGCCTTCGTCAACCTCGGCATCGGCCAGCCGACCCTGGTCGCCGACCACCTGCCGGCCGACTCCGGCGTGGTCCTGCACACCGAGAACGGCATGCTCAACATGGGGCCCGCCGCGCAGGGCGACGAGATCGACCCCGATCTCACCAACGCCGGCAAGGTCCCCGTGACAGAGCTGCCCGGCGCGGCGTACTTCCACCACGCCGACTCCTTCGCCATGATGCGCGGCGGCCACCTGGACATCTGCGTCCTGGGCGCCTTCCAGGTCTCGACCGCCGGTGACCTCGCCAACTGGCACACCGGGGCGCCGGACGCCATACCCGCCGTCGGCGGGGCCATGGACCTGGCGATCGGGGCGAAGAAGGTCTTCGTCATGATGACGCTGTTCACCAAGACCGGCGCGCCCAAGCTGGTCCCCGAGTGCACCTACCCGCTGACCGGGCTGGCCTGCGTCGACCGGGTCTACACCGACCTCGCCGTCTTCGACATCACCGAGCGGGGCGTCTCGGTGCGGGAGACCTTCGGCACCACCGTCGACGAACTCGCCGGCCGCCTGGACCTGCCGCTGCTGCCCGCGGGCGGCTGACGCCCGCCTCCTCCGGTCCCGGCACGGTGACGGGACCGGAGGAGACGGCTGCCCGGGAACCGGCCCGACCGGTTCCGCTACCCGCGCGGGCGCGGCGGCCGCCCGGCCGGGTGCCGCTGCTGCCCGGCGTCCTGCGAGGACTCCGCCGCCAGGCTGCCGAGGAGGGCGAGGGCCTCGGCGGAGGGGCTGCCGGGCTCGGCGTGATAGACGACGAGCTGCTGGTCGGGGGTGCCGTTCACGGTCAGGGTCTCGTAGGACAGGGTGAGTTCGCCGACGAGCGGGTGCCGCAGGCGCTTGGTCTCGTGGGTCTTGTGCCCGATGTCGTGACGGGCCCACAGCCGCCGGAAGGGTTCGCTGCGCAGGCTCAGTTCGCCGACGAGCCGGGTCAGGGACGGGTCGTCGGCGTCCCCGGCCGCCGCCCGCAGCGCGGCCACGGCGTTCAGCGCCGCCCGGTCCCAGTCGACGTAGAACTCGCGGGCGTCCGGGTCCAGGAAGACCAGCCGCATCAGGTCGTCGCTGTACGTGTGACCGGCGAACAGGGCCCGGCCGAGGTCGTTGTGGGCCAGCACGTCGAGATACGGACCGAGGATCACCGCCGGGAGGTGCTGCCAGCCGGCCATGATCCGCAGCAGTCCGTCGCTCACCCGCTGATTCCGCCCCGCCCGGCGCCGACGGCGCGGAGCCGGAGCCGCGAGCCGCCGCAGATACGCGGTCGCCTCCTCGTCGAGCACCAGCGCCCGGGCGATCGCGTCGACGACCTGCGCCGAGGGACGGCGTTCCCGGCCCTGCTCCAGGCGCACGTAGTAGTCGGTGCTCACCCCCGCCAGCATCGCCACCTCTTCGCGCCGCAGGCCGGGCACCCGGCGCCGGACCCCCGGGGCGAGCCCGAGGTCCTCCGGGCGCACGAGCTGACGGCGGGCCCGCAGATACTGCCCGATCGGGTTGTCACTCTCCACGCGGTCCATGCACAGGAGCGTAGAACGAGCGGAGCCGGCGAGGGTGGCCGTGCCACTCCTACGATGAGCGGTCCCCGGTGAGCGGCTGCCTGGTGCGGTCGCCGGACCGGCACGACGGTGGGGACATGACTTCTTCGATCACTTCCCCTTCCCCGGCCACCCCCGACGGCCCGCTCGCCGGGCGGGTGGCCGTCGTCACCGGCGCCACCAGCGGTATCGGTGCCGCCACCGCCCGCCGGCTGGCCCGCGGCGGTGCCGCCGTCGCCTTGTTCGGGCGCCGGGAGGACCGGCTCACCGGCCTCGCCGAGGAACTGCGCCCCACCAGCGAGGGCAAGATCCTGCCGGTGGCCGTGGACATCACCGACTCCGCCGCCCTCACCGAGGCGGCGGCCTCGGTACGCGCCGTGCTCGGCCGGCCCGACCTGGTCGTGGCCAACGCCGGCGTGATGCTGGGCGCGCCGTTCGAGACCGCCGACACCGCCGAGTGGGACCGCATGCTCGACGTCAACCTGCGCGGACTGCTGCTCACCGGCCGCGCGTTCGTCGACGACCTGCTCGCCGCCGCGCGGACCGGTGGTCCGGCCGACCTCGCGTTCGTGGGATCCGTCGGCGGTCACAGCCTGTACCCCGACTGGTCGGTCTACTGCGCGACCAAGGCCGCCGTGGCCCACCTGACCCGCAACCTGCGGGCCGAACTGGGCCCCCGCAACGTCCGGGTACGCAATATCGAGCCGGGCGTCACCGTCACCGAACTGGGCGCGGACATGCTCGACGACAACCTGCGCACCGCCCTGGCCCGGATGCGCACCGACCTGCGGCCGCTGGCCGCCGAGGACATCGCCGAGACGGTGGCCTTCACCGCGGCGGCACCGGCCAACGTGAACATGGCCGAGGTGGTCGTGGTCCCGGTGCGGCAGGGCTGACGGGGGCCGCGGCCGGCCGTCAGCGGGCCGTGCGCGAGGAACGGGGGCGGTCGGGGGCGGCCGGCTCGATGCAGCGGGACCGGACGTGCTCGTAGACCATCGTGGTCTGCACGTCGGCGACCTCACGGCGCTCGGTGAGACGGTCGATCACGAAGGCGTACACGCTGTCCACGTTCGGGACGGCCACGTGGATCAGGAAGTCGTGGCTGCCCGAGGTGACGAACAGGCCGATCACCTCGGGCAGCCGCGCCGCCCATTCCCGGAAGCCTTCGATGACGGGCCGGGCCGGCGGCCGGATGCGTACGGAGATCAGCGCCTGGACGGGCCGGCCGGCCGCGTCCAGGTCCAGGGCCGCGTGGAAGCCGGTGAGCACGCCGCGCTCGCGCAGCAGCCTCACCCGTTCCAACGAGGTGGACGGCGAGACCCCGGTCCTGGCCGCCAGGTCGCGGTTGGTCTGCCGTGCATCGTTCTGCAGTTCCCGCAGCAGAGCCCGGTCCAGCGCATCAAGTTCCATGAAACCCACTGTATGCCGCACGAAGTTCGGCCGAGCTCCACGGGCCGCGCATCTCTGCTTAGCCTCCCCGGTCATGGATGTACGAAAGAACGGTTCCCGTTCCGGTGTGTACCTGGTGCTGGCGGCCGCGGTGCTGTGGGGCACCGTCGGACCCGCCCAGGTCCTGACGGCCGGTCCCATGACACCGGCGGCCCTCGGCGGCTGGCGGCTGGTCGCCGGAGGGCTGGTCCTCGCGGCGTTCACCGTCCGCCCGCGGCGGCTCCGCGATGTCGTCCCGCGCGGGGCCGTGGGGCCACTGCTGATCTGCGCGTTCTCGACCGGCCTCTATCAGGCGGCGTTCCTCTCCTCCGTGGCGCGGACCGGCGCGGCGCTGGCCACGGTGATCGCCCTGGGCATCGCCCCCGCGGCGACCGGGGTGTGCGCCCGCTGGCTCACCGGTGAGCGGACGGGCCCGGTCTGGCTGGCCGGCACCGTCGCGGCCGTGGCCGGCTGCGCCCTGCTGCTGGCGCCGGGAACCGCCCGCGTGGACCCGTTCGGCCTGCTCCTGGCGGTGGCCGCCGGCACCTGCTACGGCCTGTACACCGTCGTCGCCAAGCGCACGGCCGACGCGCATCCCGGCGCCCACCTGCCCGCCCTCTCCGCGCTCACCCTGCTGGTGGGTTCCGTACCGCTGCTGCCCTGGATGCTCCAGGACACCGCCCCGCTGCGGGACGGCGGCACCCTGGCCCTGATCGCCTGGCTGGGCGTGGCCACCACCGCTGTCGCCTACTGGCTGTTCACCACCGGGCTCAGCCGGGTACGGGCGACCACGGCCGGGACGCTCAGTCTCGCCGAGCCCCTCGCGGCCGCCCTGATCGGCGTGCTCCTCCTGCGCGAGCGTCTCAGCCCCTCGGCATGGGCGGGCTGCGCCCTGATTCTCACTGGGATGATCATCATCTGCCTGCCACCACGGCCGGGCCGTCGGTCCACCGCACCGCCGACGGAGGCCACGGCGGCTCCGGGCGGGGACCGCGCCAAGCCCCGTGAGGTCAGGGCCTGAGCCGTCCCGGCGCCGTACCGGACCCGTCCCGCCGCACGGTTCCGGCCGGTGGTGCCGGCGCCGTTGCACTCACGCCGACGGGCTCGTACGCCGGCCCTGACCCGACGCACCCGGCTCTCCGACGGCTCGGCGAGTGTCGTCTCCCGGTCCGAGCGCGGCCGCGCCATCAGGGGTCAGGCCGGGTGGTGGTCGGCGACCGCGCCGAGTTCGATGCCGTGTTCGAGGAGGGCTTTCAGTGCGCACAGTACGGTGGTGAATCCGCCGACGGTGTCGTCGAGCCAGGCGACGACGTCGTCCCCGGAACCCTGGAAGCCGGTCTCGGTGACGCGCACGAGCGTGGCGTCCGCCGCGTACGGTGCGAACGTCATCTCGACCAGCGTCGGCTGATCCTGGTCGCCCCATGCGAACCGGATCAGCCGGCCGGCCTCCACCGCCTCGACCCGCACCTGGACGGACGCCCCGTAGACCGCCCACTCCCAGCGCAGCTCGGCCCCCGGGACCATCCTCCCGCTGCTCTCGCTGTACCAGAACCGCGTGGTGACGGACGGATCGGCGAAGGCTTCGAAGACCTCGGCCGGGGGCCTGCGGACGATCATGGACGCGGAGGCGGCCGGGGGCCGGGTGAGTTCGAGTCTCTGCACAGGCACGATGATCAGGCACCGCCCGCCTCCCCGCACCCGTGAACGGCCCCCGTGACCCGCGTCCGTGCCGCCCCCCGGACGGGGCTCACGGCAGCGGGCAGCTCAGCGGCCACACCCGCTCGGACAGCCGTCCGGTGAGGCGCTCGCCGGACAGCTCCGCGTCGGTGAGCCATCCCGCCGCCGTCAACTGGTCGACCAGCGGCTGCAGCGCGCCGGGATCACCGGCGCACAGGGCGGCGAGCACGCCGACGTCCACCCCCTCCCCTGCGGGGCCGAGCGTCTGCCCGTCCAGGCCGGTGCGCGTGGCGAGGGAGAGGGCCAGCAGCCGGGCTCCGGCACTCGTCCGCGACTTGCGCAGCTTGCGCTCGGTGACGACGCGTTGTGTCCAGCCGCTCAGCTTGGCCCGGGTGTTCTTCCCGAACGGGAGCGGACGGCTGCCGTCCGGACCGGGTACGAGGGAGGGCACGGTGACCGGGGTGGGGTTCTCGGGCCGGGAGGCGAGCACGTCGGCGGCAGAACCGGGGATCCGCAGCCATCCGCACTCCGTCAGCCGGCTGATGAGCTGTTCGGGTTCCTCCAGGTGCAGCGCGGTCAGATCCTGCCCGGTCAGATTGCCGGCACCGGTGCGGGCGGTCCGCAGGACGAGCAGCAAGGTGAGCAGGCGGGCCTCCGGACCGGGCAGCGGCGCGTGGTCGCGCGCGTAGGCGAGGACGGTACGGGCGTGCTCCCACAGCTGCGGTCCGGACAGCACGCGCGGAACGGCGGGTTCCTGGCCGTCGACGGTGTGCCCGGTGCGCTGCTGGTGCTGACTGCGGGCGGTGGCCGCGGCCTGTTCCGCCCGCACCGCGTCCGCGCGCAACTGGACGTCGCCGACGACGTCGGCCCACTCGTGGAAGGCGCGGGCCTTGCGGGCGTGCAGGTCGGCGAGGAGCGACAGGTCGGGCTCGGCGCGCTTCTGGTAGGCGCGGAACTGGTTGCCCAGCTCGATCAGTTCGTCGCGCAGACTGGTCGGCCGCAGATGGTGCGGCACGATGCGCTGCGCGATCTTCCCTTGCTTGCCGTACGGCCGGTTCCCGGAAGGACGCGGGGCGGGCAGTCCGGCCCGAGCGCCATCCGTTCGCGAGGTACCGCCGGGCTCGCTCGGGGGCGCGGGAGCGTGGGAGAAGCTCGGCCCCACCGAGGCCCGGGCGGGCCGGGCGCCGGCCGGGGGCGTCATCGGGCCGGTCGGCACCGGGGCGGTGGCCACGACCCGGGCGCCGGGACGAGCGGCCGCGCAGCGCGCACAGCACTCGAACGCCTGCCACCAGCGCCCGGCCCGGTCCGCGACGACCGCGAACACGACCCCGCCGCCGCACCGCCACGCCGCGGCGCCGGCCTGCCGGCCACCGGCGGCGGTGTCGCCGTGTCCGGGACACCCGTCGGCCCGGCACGCGCAGTACGCCTCGCCCCGCGGGCCGGCGGCGGCCCGCAGATGCGCGGTGAGGTGCGCGACGGCGAAGGACCGGCCGGCCGCGGCGGAGGGCAGACGCCGGGCCGGGCACGCCGGACGGGCGCAGGAGAACCGCACCGCCGTGCTGCCGCGACCGACGGGATCGAGGCGTACCAGCCAGGCCCGCCCCGGCACCCTCTCGACCGGCCCGCCCGCCGCCGTGTGGGCCTCCAGCTCCATCCTCGTCCCCTTCCCTCGCGTTGCCGCCGCACGCGGTGATCTCGTCGCTGCGCGGCAGAGCAGTGTGCCGCAGTCACGTTACGGTCTGGAACCGGCCGATCACGGCAGGGTGGCCGGCAGGCAGGCCCCCCGGTGTCCGCGCCACCGCGTCACCCCTGGGAGGCACCCCGGTGACGCGGCCGGCCCGGCCGTCCCGCGCCGAATCTCGTACGGGTGACCAGTCCGGCGCGCTGTTGACGTGAGGTGACTGAAGTGGCCGGTGGGAGGACGTGTCTCGCGGTGCGAGAAAATAGTTGCCTGTAGAAACCAGGTCGCGTGAAAGGCCCTCCATGCCCCACCTCACCATCGACTACTCCGCACACCTGGCCGACGTCTTCGACCGTGCGGCCCTGGTCAGGGAACTGCACCCGCTCGTCCTGGAGGAGAGCGGATCGGCGGGCGTGTGCAAGACGCTGGTGCGTCCGGCCGAGACGTACGTCGGTGACGGGTCGGGGGCGGGGGCCGCCTTCGTGCACGTGGAGGTCGGTCTCAAGCCGGGGCGGTCCGAGGCGCTGAAGGGGCACCTGGCCGAGAGCATCCTGACCCTGGTCGGCAAGCACCTGCGGGCGGACGGCGTGGTCCTGTCGGCGGAGGTGCGGGAACTGGCCGGCTCCTACCGCCTTTCGCCCGCCGCGCCCCGGATACGACGCCGGCGGACCCGTCCGGCGCCGTCGGCGTCGTCGCCCGCCGGGTCCGGACGGCTGTCGAACACGCCCGCCGTATCCGGCCATTTCCCGCGAGGCGGCCTTTGCCGTGAAGCATCCCGTTCATGCGGGTGACGCGCAACCGGTCGCACGCCGCCGACCTCGGACGATGTCCCTCCCGGCCACCGTGCCCCGGCCCTCCCGGGCCCGGCGCGGCGGCCCCTGGACCGTGTCCGGATGGCTGCCCGTCCGGTGGCGGCACCCCGAGGTGTTGTCAGTGCCCGCTGCTAGACCCCTTCCTCAAGGTGGGCCGCGCCCGGCGGCCGCGATCGGGAGGGGAAGCATGGCGAAGGTACCGGACGGGTTCCACACCGTACGCGCGCACATCCGCCGCAATCCGAGGCCTCGGAGCGCCAAGCGGATGAGCGGATGGACGATCGCCGGCCTGCTGGCGGGGGTCTGGCTGTGGGGGCAGCTGTTCGGCTTCCAAGAGGCCGCGCCCGCCACTTCGCAGGATCCGAACCCGGCCGTCAGCGCACCGGCCGAGGGCCGGTGAGGCGGCGGTGCCGGTGAGGCGCCCAGCACGTCCGGGCCGCCCGATTCGTCCGTGCCTCCCGCGCGGCCCGGTCGAGTCGGCCTCGGCCGCCGTCGTGGCGCTGGCCGCCGTGGTGCTGGTGGTCCGGGCGGTCGGCGTGGCCGTCGAGGCTCTGGCCGAGGTGTGGCCGGTGCTGCTGCTCCTCGTTGTGTCGGCGGGGGCGGCAGTGGCGTGGCGGATCCGTCGGGCCGTCGCGGGCCGGCGCCGGGACAGGGCGCGGCTGGCCGCGTTGCGCCTCACGCTCGCCGAGGTCGACGCCATGGACGACCGGGACTTCGAGTACGCGCTGCGGGACCTCCTCGTCCGTGACGGCTGGCCGGCCCGGCGGGTGGGAGGCGGCGGCGACCAGGCCGCCGACGTCATCGGTGACCACGCGGTGCGCGGCCGGATCGTCGTGCAGGCCAAGCACACGCGGGTCGCCGGGAAGGTCGGCTCGTCGGTGATGTACGCGGTGAAGGGGACGGCCGGGCCCGCCCACGGCGCGGACCACGCCGTCGTCGTCACCAACGGGTCGTTCACCCGCGACGCCATGGCCTGGGGCGACCGGCACGGCGTCCACTGGGTCGACCGGCAGAGACTGCGGCGCTGGGCGGAGGACGGTCGCGCGCTGCACGAACTCCTCGGCCTGCCCGCCCGCCCCCGCGGCGCCCGGTTCCGGCGCGCTGCCTGACGGAGCGTGGAGAGGCCCGCACGAGGACGGGCCGCACCCTCATTGAGGAGTGCGGCCCTCGCTGTCTCACGGGGCCGACGGGGTGAACCGCCCCGCACGGTGAACGGCTTGTGGCGACATCACGGTGCGACAACGTTGTCGTAATGGTCCGCCGAGACTACCGCGCGTACGGACAACGATGTCAACCCCACGGGCCGGCCGCGCGCCGCTGATCCACTCCCTCCGAACGATGCTCCGCTCTCCACCCGTGGCACGCCCCACCCCACCGGCCGACGCACCCTTCCGCCGCACCGCCCGCGCACGCTACTGTCCCTGCGGCTTGTGCGACCCGTGGTGCGCGACCCGTCCGAAGGAGGGGCCGCGTCATGCGTTTCCGTCCGATGTCCCTGCTGCTGGCCGCGGCGCTCGCGGTCGGCGGTGCCACCCCCGCCCTGGCGGCCCCGGCCGCCCCGCCCGACACCGCCCTCGTCAAGGACCCCACCGCCTACGTCGACCCCCTGATCGGCACCGCCAACGCCGGCAACGTCTTCCCGGGAGCCGTCGTCCCCTTCGGCATGCTCTCCTGGAGCCCGGAGAACACCAAGGGCGACGCCACCAGAACCGTCGCCCCCGGCGGCTACCACTACGACGCCACCCGTATCCGCGGCTTCAGCCTGACCCACATGTCCGGCACCGGCTGCGCGGGCGGCAGCGGCGACATCCCGTTCTTCCCCTACGCCGGCGAGGTCACCTCGTCCCCGGCGAGCGACACCGAGGACGCGGTCTACGCCGCCGACTTCAGCCACGACGACGAGACGGCCGAGCCCGGCCACTACACGGTGGGCCTCGCCTCCGGCGTCACGGCCGACCTCACCGCCACCGCCCGTACCGGCTCCGCCCGGTTCACCTACCCGGCCGGCAAGCCCGCCAGCCTCCTGGTGCGCACCGCCAACTCCGAGGTCGGCTCCACCGACTCCACGGTGCGGATCGATCCGGAGACCCGGACCATCTCCGGCTCCGTCACCTCCGGCAACTTCTGCGGCTACCTCGACCCCGAGGGCCGGCGCGCCTACTACACCCTGTACTTCACCGCCACCTTCGACCGCGCCTTCAAGGCCACCGGCACCTGGCAGGACGACCGGCTGAACCCCGGTTCCACCACCGCCTCCGGTGGCACCGGCGGCTTCGCGAACGGCGGCCGGCCCGTCGCCGGCAAGGGCGCGGGCGGCTACGTCGAGTTCGCGCCGGGCACCGGACCGGTGGGCGTCAAGGTCGGCATCTCCTACGTCGACCAGGCCGGCGCCGAGGCCAACCTCAGGACGGAGAACCCGCCCCGCCGCTCCTTCGCCTCGGTCGAGCAGGCCGCCCACGACGCCTGGCGGGAGCGCCTCGACGCGATCCGGGTCGGCGGCGGCACCGACGAGGAGCGCACCACCTTCTACACCGCGCTCTACCACGCCCTGTTCCACCCCAACGTCATCAGCGACACCGACCGCCGCTACCGCGGCCCCGACGGCAAGGTGCACCGCGTCGGCCGCCGTCACCAGGCCCAGTACGGCACCTTCTCCGGCTGGGACGTCTACCGCGGCCAGGTCCAGTTGCTGACCCTGCTCGACCCGCGCGTGGGCTCCGACATCGCCCAGTCGCTGTACGAGTTCGCCGGGCAGAACGGCGGGATCTGGGACCGCTGGCTGCACGGGGCGAGCGGCACCCACGTCATGAACGGCGACCCGTCGCCCATCGCCCTGGCCGGCATCCACGCCTTCGGCGGCACCGGCTTCGACCTGAAGGGCGCGCTGAAGTCCCTCGTCGAGGCGGCCACCGTACCCACCGAACAGGACCTCTCACCCGCCGGGAAACCCGTGCTGTCGGTCGGCCAGCGCCCCTCCCTCGACAAGTACCTGAAACTGCACTACATGCCGTCCGTATCCAACGCCTGGGGCGGCGCCGCCGAGACACTGGAGATGTCCGGCGCCGACTTCGCCCTGTCCCAGCTCGCCTCCGAGGCCGGGCAGGAGGACACCGCGAAGACCTTCGCCACCCGCTCCCAGTACTGGCAGAACAACTTCAACATCGCCGCCGACCCCACCGGCGGGTACATCGCCAACCGCAAGGCCGACGGCAGCTGGGTCACCGGCTTCACCCCCGCCACCGGCAACGGCTTCGTGGAGGGCACGGCGGCCCAGTACAGCTGGATGGTCCAGCACAATCCGGCCGGCCTGTTCGCGGCCATGGGCGGTACCGAAGAGGCGCTGGAGCGACTGGACACCTTCTTCCACGACGCCGACGGCGACTGGGTCTTCAGCGGCGGCGGTGGCGACAAGTCCGGCATGGACAACGAGCCGTCGATCAACGTGCCCTACCTGTACGACTACGCGGGCGCCCCGTACAAGGCGCAGGAGACCGTCCGCGCGGCGATGAGCGCACTCTGGTCGACCGAGCCGGGCGGCATCCCGGGCAACGACGACCTCGGCGCGATGTCGTCCTGGTACGTCTTCTCCGCGCTCGGCATGTACCCGCAGGTGCCCTCCCGCGCCGAACTCGCCCTCGCCTCGCCGCTGTTCCCCCGGGTGGAGATCGACCGGCCGGGCGGCAAGGACATCTCCGTCCGGGCGCGGGGCGCGGCGGCCGGCGCGCCGTACATCCACTCCCTGAAGGTCGACGGCCGCACCAGCGACCGCCCGTGGCTCCCCGCCTCCGTCGTCGAACACGGCGGCCGGCTCGACTACACCCTCTCCGCCACCCCCGACACCGCCTGGGGAGCCGACCAGGCCCCGCCGTCCTTCCGCGACGGCGAGCAGCCCTACCAGATCGGCGTCGGACCCACCGCCGCGACCCTCGCCCCCGGTGACAGCACCACGGTCGGCATCCGCGCCCTCGCGGTCAGCGGCGGTGAGGGCCCCGACGTGCGCTTCCGGGTCGCCACCCCCGACGGCATCACGGCGAGCCCCGCCGAGGGCACCGTCATGGACGGCGCCCAGCAGATCGCACTCACCGCCGCCGACGGCACCGCCCAGGGCTTCTACGACGTGCAGGTCACCGTCACCTCCGGCGACAGCTCCTACGAGCAGCCCGTCTCCCTCACCGTCGCCGCCCCCGGCACCCTCCTCGCCGCCTACGACAACACCGGTGTCTCCGACGACGAGGGCGCACACGACGAGGCCGACTACGACGGCGGCGGCTGGAGCTACTCGCGCCAGGCACTGGCGGCGGCGGGCCTGACCCCGGGGGAGCGGGGCACGGTCGACGGCCTCGCCTTCACCTGGCCGGACTCCCCGTCGGGCCGCCCGGACAACGCCTCCGCCACCGGCCAGACCATCGAACTCACCGACCCGGCGGCCCGGTTGTCGTTCATCGGCAGCGCCGTCAACGGCAACCAGAGGTCCGCGGCCACCGTCACCTACACCGACGGCACCACCGCCACCGTCGACCTCGCCTTCACCGACTGGACCGTCGGCGGCGGGGGCGGCACCGTCCAGTACGGCAACCGGACCGTCGCCAAGACCGCCTACCGCAACGTCGCGGGCGCGGACAGGGACCCGGTGGCGACGTACGTGTTCGCCACCGAGCCGTTCACCGCGCCGGACGGCAAGCGGGTGAGCGGCGTACGACTGCCCGACAACGCGAACCTGCACGTCTTCACCCTCGCGGTGAGCTGACGCCCCGGGGCGGGGCAGGCGATCGACTGCCCCGCCACCACGGGCACCTCTGCGCACACGTGCTCGTTACGGCCATTGATCGAGCACTTTCAAGCATCTATCGTCAGACGTGATCGCCCTGTCCGCAGAAGGGATGACCATGTCGGAAGCCCCAGCCGCGTCCGAGCTGCGCGTCGGCGTCGTCGGCGTCGGCCAGCGCGCCCAGCTGGCCACCCTCGCCGACCGCCCGGGAACCGCCCGGGTGGTCTCCTGCGCCGACCCGGCCCGGCGCGGCCGGGACGACGCGCACAAGCTCTTCGGGGACGGTGTCCACGTCCACGAGCGGTACGAGGACATGCTTGCCGACGGCCTCGACGCGGTGTTCGTCCTCACCCCCGACGACGCGCACACCGCGCCGGCCCTCTTCTTCCTCGAAGCAGGCGTCGCCGTGTTCGTCGAGAAACCCCTGACGGTCGACCTCGCCGACTGCGACCGCGTCCTGACCACCGCCGCCCGCACCCGCACCCGCCTGTACGTCGGGCACAACCTGCGCCACCTGCCGGTCCTGCGGCGCATGCGGCGCCTCATCGACGAGGGCGCCGTCGGCCAGGTGCGCGCGGTGTGGTGCCGGCACTTCGTCGGCCACGGCGGCGACTACTACTTCAAGGACTGGCACGCCGAACGCGCCCGCACCGGAAGCCTGCTGCTGCAGAAGGGGGCGCACGACCTCGACGCCATCCACTGGCTGGCGGGCGGCTACTCCCGCTCGGTGACCGCGCTGGGCGACCTCGCCGTCCACGGCGGCAACCCGCACCGGCGCACCCGGCCGCAGGGAGCACAGCGCGTCCAGGACTGGTTCGACGCCGGCGTATGGCCGCCGTCCGCCCTGCGCGACCTCAACCCCGTCATCGACGTGGAGGACATCAGCATGATGCTCACCCGCCTCGACAACGGGGTGCTCGCCAGCTACCAGCAGTGCCACTTCACCCCCGACTACTGGCGCAACTACACGGTCATCGGCGACGAAGGCCGCCTGGAGAACTTCGGCGACGGCATTGAGGGCGACGACCCGGTGATCAAGGTCTGGAACCGGCGGCGCTCCGGCTACCGGCCCGACGCCGACCTGCACCTGACCGTCGCCGAGGAGGGCAGCGGGGAGCACGGCGGCGCGGACGGGGCCATCGTCGCGGAGTTCCTGCGGTTCGCCGCCCGCGGCGGAGCCACCGACACCTCGCCGGTCGCCGCCCGCGAGGCGGTCGCCGCGGGACTGGCCGCCACCACGTCACTGCGCTCGGGAGGCACCCCCGTCGACGTCCAGGCCCTCGACCCGTCCACCGCCGCCTACTTCGCCGCCCACCAGCCCGGCTCCCGGGGCCCGGCCTGACCGCTGCGGCCGACCGGAGGCGCCGGTCACGGCAGCAGCCGGTGGCGGGCCGCCGCGGCCACGGCGCCGGCCCGGGTGCGCACGCCCAGCTTGGCGTAGACACGGCTCAGATGGGTCTTGACCGTGGCCTCGCTCAGGAACAGGGTCCGGGCGATCTCCCGGTTGCCGAGCCCCTGGACGAGATGGCCGAGGACGTCGCGCTCGCGCGGGGTCAGGCCGGGGCCGGGGGCGCGCAGACGGGAGACCACCCGGTCGGCGACCGACCCCGACAGCACGGCGCGTCCGGCCGCGGCGTCCCGGACCGCCGCGAACAGCCGCTCCGGCGGCTCCGCCTTGAGGAGGTACCCGGTGGCGCCCGCGGCGACGGCCCGGGCGATGTCGGCGTCGGTGTCGAACATCGTCAGGACCAGCACGCGCGGCACATGACCGCCGTCCGCCGAGGTCAGCCGGCGGGTCGCGGTCACCCCGTCCAGGCCGGCGCCCAGGTGCAGGTCCATCAGCACCACGTCCGGCCGCAGCCCCGCCACCATGCCGAGGGCCTCCTCGCCGCTGCCGGCCTCCCCGACGACGTCGATCCCCTCGGTGCTGGACAGCAGGGCGCGCAGTCCGGCGCGGACGACGGCGTGGTCGTCGCAGAGCAGCACCCGCACGGTCATGGCGCCCCCGTCCCGGCGCCGTCCGCCGCGAGCGGCACGGACATCGTCACCACCGTCCCCTCACCGGGCGCGGACTCGACGGTGAGCGTGCCGCCCGCCTGCCGGGCCCGCATCCGCATCAGCGCGAGACCGTGGCCGCGGCCGGCGGCCCGGTCGCGACGGGCCGGCCGGCCCGGGCCGAGGGCACGCGGGTCGAAGCCACGTCCGTCGTCGGCGATGTCCACGGTGATCCGGTCCTCCAGACAGGTGAGGGTGACCACGGCCCGGGTGGCCCCGGCGTGCTCCCGCGCGTTGGCCAGGGCCTGCTGCGTCACCCGCAGCAGCGCGGCCTCGGCCTGCCCGGTCGGCGGACCGGTGGCCCCCGGCGCGCCGTCCGCGGTGTCCAGGCGGAACTCGACGGCCGGCCCCGGAGCCCCGCCGTCCCGTGCGGCGAGGTCGCGCAGCGCCTGCACCAGCGAGCTCTCCGCCAGGTCGAGCGGTGTCAGGTCGCGGACGAACCGGCGGACCTCGGCGAGCGCCCGGTCCGCGCTCGCGGCGGCGTCCCGGACATGCCCGTACGCGGTGTCCGGGGCGGTGTGCCAGTGCCGCTGCGCGGCCTGGAGCAGCATCTGCTGGCTGGACAGGCTCTGGGCGAGGATGTCGTGGATGTCCGCCGACAGCCGCTGGCGCTCGGCCAGCACGCCCGCGCGCCGCTCGGTGGCGGCCAGCTCGTCGCGGGCGCGCACCAGGTCGCCGATGAGCACCCGCTGCCGGGCGGTCAGCCGCCGGCTGTGCACCAGGACGGCCGTGGCGACGACGCCGACGGCGACCGGGGCGATCACCAGGTTCGGATTGAACCCGCCCTCGGCGATCCGCACCTCGGTGACGACGACGAGGACGACGAGTACGGCGGCGAGCGGCACCGCCAGCCGTACCGGCAGCCGGTGCGGCCCGGTGAACAGCAGCGGCATGGTGCACCAGGTGGCACTGGGCTCCAGGGCGAGCAGCGCCAGCCAGAGCGCGAGCACCGCCCCCAGCCACAGCAGGTACCGGCCGGCGGGCCGCTCGCCGGGCCGGGGCGCGGGCGCCCGCACCTGCCCGAACAGGTAGAGGGGCCCGAAGGCCAGGAACAGGGCGAGGACCCCTCCGGTGCGCACGCCGTCGGCGGGACCGTGGGTCAGCAGACGGGCCACCGCGCCGCCCAGCAGCAGGACGAAGGCGGTGTGCACGGCCGCCGTCAGCCAGCGCGCGTCGGGGTCCGGCTCCGTGCCGTCTCGCTCCACCGCCCGCGTTCCCATCGCCTCGCCCGTGCCTGCCCCACCACGTATACACGCCGGCCCCGCGAGGCACATCATCCGAACGGCCGACATGGCATGGCCCCCCGCGGCCCCCCGGGGATGACTGGACGTGGGACGACCCCGACCGCCCCGCCCGCGAGACTGCCGGGACCGGCCCCGGCCGCACCCCGGGGAACCCTACGGAGAACGAGCACCGCCATGCCCAAGAACCTCACCGCCAACCGCGCCGCCCTCGGCCACCGCCTCTCCTACGCGCTGCGCCACCCCGCCCGGATACCCCGGCACCTGCGCCGCACCGCCCGCGACGCCTGGCTGCGCCACCGCTCGCCGGACCACGTCGCCTACTACCGCGCGGTCATGCGCTCGGACACCCGCCGCGACCCGGACGCCGCCGTCGGCAGCCGCAGCCGCGAACGCTGGCTGGCGCTCGGGGCGATGCAGTTCGACTACCTGCTGGGCCACGGACTGCGCCCGGAGCACCGGATGCTGGAGATCGGCTGCGGCAACCTGCGCGCGGGCTGGCGGTTCATCGAGTACCTGAACCCCGGCCACTACTACGGCGTGGACATCTCGCCCGACATCCTGTTCGCCGCGCAGGACACCCTCCGCGACCAGGGACTCCAGGACCGGCTGCCGACGCTGACCCCGGTACGCGACCTGACCCTGGGTTTCCTGCCGGAGGGCCGGTTCGACGTGGTGCACGCGCACAGCGTGTTCTCCCACTCGCCGCTGCCGGTGATCGAGGAGTGCTTCGCCCACATCGGCCGCGTCCTGGCGCCCGGCGGCTGGTTCGACTTCACCTTCGACCGCACGGAGGGCGAGGAACACCACGTCCTGCGGGAGGACTTCTACTACCGCACCGGGACGCTGACCGCCCTGGCCGCCGACCACGGCCTGGCGGCCCGCTTCATGGACGACTGGGAGGAACTCGGCCACGGCCAGTCGAAGATCCGTGTCACCCACCGGACGGACGGGTAGGCGCCACCCCGGGCGCCGCCGTGGCCTCCCGCCGCGCCCGCCACGACACGGCCGGGCCGGGGTGAGGCCGGCCCGGACCGGGCGGATACCGTGGCCGGGCGCACCCCCGAAAGGAACGCAACGCCGTGAACCGTCTCTTCCTGCCGGCCGACGCGCCCGTGGACGCCGCCCTGCGCGGCTTCGCGCTCGCCCACCCCGGCCTCGTCCGCCTCCACGAGGACCCGCTCTACGTCACCGCCCGCGACCGCCACCCCGGCCGCCGGGTCGGCCTGCTGTCCGGCGGCGGCTCCGGACACGAACCCCTGCACAGCGGGTTCGTCGGCCGCGGCATGCTCGACGCCGCCGTACCGGGCCGCGTCTTCGCCTCCCCGCACAACCGTCAGGTCTACGAGGCGTCCCGCGCCGTCGCCGGCCCGGACGGCGTGCTGCACGTGGTCAAGAACTACACCGGCGACCGCATCAACTTCGGCATCGCCGCCGAACGCCTGCGCGCCGACGGCATCCCCGTACGCCGCGTCCTGGTCGACGACGACCTCGCCACCGACGACACGGAGACGGCGACCGGCCGCCGCGGCACCGGCGCCACGGTCGTCGTGGAGAAGCTCCTCGGCGGCGCCGCCGACGCGGGCCTCGGGCTGGACGAACTGGCCGAGGCGGGCGCCCGGTTCGCGGCCGCCTCGCGCAGCATCGCCGTCGCCGCCCGCGCCCAGACCGCCCCCGGCCGCGGCGGCGAGGCCTTCGAACTCGCCGACGGGGAGATCGAGTACGGCGTCGGCATCCACGGCGAACGAGCCGCCCGCACCGTGCCCCGCCCCGACTTCGCCGACCTCGTCGACCGCATGACCGAGCAGGTCCTCGCCGCGCTCCCGGACGGCGCCCCGGACACCGTACTGCTGCTGGTCAACGGCCTGGGCGCGACCACCCTGCTGGAGCTGTACGCCGTCCACGACCGGGTCCGCCACGTCCTCGGCGAGCGCGGTGTGAGCGTCGCCGGGCAACTCGTCGGCACCTTCGTGCCCGCGCTCGACATGAGCGGGTTCTCGGTGACCGTGACCGCGCTGCGCGACAACTGGCTCGACTGGTGGCACGCGCCCGCCCTGACCCCCGCCTTCCCCGTTTCGGAGACCGCCCGATGACCACGACCGCCGACCAGGAAAAGGTCCTGCGCACCTACGCGGAGGCCGCCCGCACCGCCCACGACGCGCTGACCGCCCTCGACCAGCTCTCCGGCGACGGAGACTTCGGCGACAACCTCCGCGGCGGCCTCGACGGCGTGGTGGCCGCCCTCGACGCACGCCCCGCCGACGCCCCGTTCACCGTCGCCGCCGGCGTCTTCCTCGACGAGGTCGGCGGCACCAGCGGCCCGCTGATCGGCCTGCTGTTCCAGGAGATCGGCCGGGCGCTCGCCGCCCACGGGGACGGCCGTGAGGGCTGGGCGGAGGGCGTGCGCGAGGGCCTCGCCGCCATCCAGCGCGTCGGCGAGGCCGAGCCCGGCGACCGCACCATGGTCGACGCGCTCGCCCCCGCCCGCGACGCCCTCGCCGCCGGCGCGGGGTTCGCCGACACGGCCCGGGCCGCCCTCGCCGGAGCACGCGCCACCGCCGGCATCAAGGCCCGCCGCGGTCGCGCCTCCTACCTCGGTGAACGCGCCCTCGGCGCCCCCGACCCCGGCGCGACGGGCGTCGCCCTGCTCTTCTGGTCCCTCGCCCGGGCCGCCGAACCGGACGCGGACCTGGGCACGGTGGCCGACGTGATGGGCGGGCCGGCGACGTCCTGACCCGCGCCGGAGGGGCGCGCACGGCGGCGACGCCGAGGGGGCGCGGTACCGCGCGCCACCCGGTTTCGCCCGCGTCGCCCGGAACGAGCCCTCGTGACCAGGTGTAACTACGGCTGGTGACAATGGCGTTCCCCGTTGGCAGGGCACCGTGCCGCCGTGTAGCGTCAGCAGCAGATGTCGTGGTTCGCCGTACCAGCCCGCGCCTGGCGCGGGCGTTCTGCTGTGTGCCCGAGGACCAGGACGACCACCTCCGGGAACGCACCGTGCGGACCCGTCACCGATCGGAAGGCACCAACATGGCCAGCGGCACCGTCAAGTGGTTCAACGCGGAAAAGGGCTTCGGCTTCATCGCCCAGGACGGAGGCGGCCCCGACGTCTTCGCGCACTACTCCAACATCAACGCCACGGGCTTCCGTGAGCTCCAGGAAGGCCAGGCCGTCACCTTCGACATCACGCAGGGCCAGAAGGGCCCGCAGGCGGAGAACATCACCCCCGCCTGATCGCCGCGGCAGGACCGCAGCACGAGGCCCCGCCGGCCGGCAGGCCGGCGGGGCTCGCTGTCACCGGCGCCCCCGTCGGACGGGACTCAGCGGCCGGCCACGGCCGGCGCCGTGCCCTCCGGCCGCCGGACCAGCTTCGCCAGCAGCCCGTGGCGCGGCGCCAGACACCAGGTGAGGACGAACAGCCCGGTCAGCACCACGACCACCGACCCGCCCGCCGCCAGGTCGTACACGTACGAGACGTAGAGCCCGGCGATGCTCCCCAGGCACCCGACGGACGAGGCGAGCAGGGTCATGGCCCACAGCCGCTCGGTCAGCATGCGGGCCGTGGCGGCGGGGGTGATGAGCAGCGCGAGGACGAGGATGTTGCCGACCGCCTCCAGGGACATCACGATCGTCGTGGTGACGAGGACGTACAGGGTGAGGTCGAGGCGGAACACCGGCAGGCCCGCGCACCGGGCCGTCTCGCGGTCGAGACTGACGGTGACGAGTTCCTTGCCGATCGCCAGGACGACCAGGACCAGTACGGCCCCGACGACGGCCACGGTCCACACGTCCCCGGCGCTGACCGCCAGTACCTGCCCGAACAGGAACGACGACAGGTCCGTCGTCCAGCTGTCGCGGGTGGAGACCAGGACGATGCCGAGCCCGAACGCGAAGGCGAAGAAGACGCCGATGACGGTGTCCTCCTTCAGCCGCCGGTTCTGCGAGACGAACGCGATCAGCACGGCCGTGGTGATCCCGGCCGCGGCCCCGCCGAGCAGCAGGTTGCCCTCGAAGGCGTAGGCCAGCGCCACGCCCGGGAAGGCGGAGTGGGCGACGGCGTCACCGATGAACGCCATGCCGCGCAGCACGACGTGGACCCCGACCACGCCGCACACCGCGCCGATGACCGCCGCCACGGCGAAGGCCCGCTGCATGAAGGGAAGTTGCCAGGGGTCCGTGAGGAAGCCGGCGAGAGCGTTCACGGCGCGGTCACCGTGCCGATCGCACGGTCCAGGCCGAAGGCCCGCAGCATCTGGTCCGGGTCGGCGAGGAGTTCCGGCCCGCCGTCGGCGACCACGGTGCGGTTGAGCAGGGCCACCCGGCCGCAGGTGCGGGCGGCCGCCGCCAGGTCGTGCGTGGTCATCAGCAGCCCTCTGCCTTCCGCGGCCAGCCGGCCGAACAGCTCGTTCAACAGTTCCTGAGTGGGGACGTCGACCCCGGTGAACGGTTCGTCCAGGAGCAGGACGCGGGGCCCGGCCGCGAGCGCCCGGGCCACCAGGACCCGTTGCCGCTGACCGCCGGACAGCTCGCCCACCGGACGGCGCCGCAGACCGGTGAGCCCGGTCAGCTCCAGCGCCTCGTCCACCGCCGCCCGGTCCGCTGGGCCCGGCCGGCGCAGCCAGCCGATCCGCCGGGTACGGCCGGTCAGGACCGCGCCGGCGATGTCGATGGGGAAGTCCCAGGCGAACTCGTGCCGCTGCGGCACGTAGCCGACGCCCTGCCCGGCCCGGCGCCCGGTCCGGCCCTCCACGGCGACCTCCCCGGCGGCCAGCGGCACGAGGCCGAGCGCGGCGCGCAGCAGCGTCGTCTTGCCCGCGCCGTTGGGGCCGATGAGCCCGACCAGTTCCCCCGCGCCCACCGACAGGTCGGCCCGCTCCAGGACGGTGCGTCCGCCGAGGACCACCGTCGCGCCGGTGACCCGCAGCAGCGGGTCCGTGCCGTCAGCCACGGGTGGTCCTTCTGCGCCGGGCGGCCAGGAAGGACAGGGCACCCGCCACGGTGAGGGCGGCGGCCGCCGTGCCGGCGAGCACGGTTCCGCCGGCGCCGGTGGAGGCCATCGACCCACCGGACCCGTCCGACGCCGAGCCGCCCGAGGCGTCCGAGGCGTCCGACCCGGAGCCGGAGCCGGACGCCTCCGAGGAACCCGCCGAATCAGAGGCGCCGTCGGAGCCCTGGTCCGAGCCGTCGCCCGGGGACACCGTCGAGGGATCGGCGTCCCCGACCACGAAGGTCACCGTCTCGGTGTCACTGACGGCCTTGCCGCCGGCGAGCTTCCCGCTCATCTTGAACGTCAGCCGGTAGGTGCCCTGCGCGGTGAACGCCCAGCCGCCGTGCGCGTGCGTGTTCCGCGCGACGTCGAAGGAGTCCGGCGTCCCGTCCCCGCTGTCGAACAGGACGTTCGCGCCCGACATGGCGTCGTAGGTGTAGAGCGCGTAGGTGCCGGGGCCGTCGACCGCGGTGAGCGAGAACGTCACGCCTCCCTCGGTCGCTCCGGCCGCGATGTTGTCGGTCGACCAGCCGGGCCACAGCAGGCCGTCCTGCTGCACCTGGTCGAGCAGCCACACCGGGTCGCCGGCCTTGCCCAGGAAAGCGAACTGGTCGTTGTCCGGGATGGAGTTCTTCGCCGCGGGCTTGACGTGCAGGACGACGGAGGACGGCTCGCGCCAGACGGTCCGCCCCGCGACCGTGCCGTCCTTGAGGTGGATCCGCAGCTTCCCGCCGACGACCCGCGCGGCGAAGTCGACGTGCCCCTCGTCGAGCACCGTCCGGTCGGACACGACCTCACCCGCGTCGTCGGCGGCGGCGAGGGAGCCGGCCGTCCCGGTCCCGGCCGTCCGCGCCGCGGCCTCAGGCACCCGTGCCGTTGCGGTCCCGGTCCCCTCGGCGGCGTCCGCGGACGCGGAATCCCCGGCGGCGGGCACCTCCACCGGCTCCGTGGCCCGCCCGGCCGTCGCGTCCCCGGCCGGGGACGTGTCTCCCACCGTCACCGTGTACACGGTGCCCACCGAGAGGTCACGTCCGTCGGCCGCGGTGGCGTCCGCCTCGAAGATGACCTGGTAGGTGCCTTCCTCGCTGAACTCCCACCGGGTCTGCTCGCGCGCGCCGACGGGCAGTTCCCGTACGTCCGGCCGCGCGTCACCGCTGTCGAAGACCGGCGCGTCGGCGTCCCCGGCGAACACCTTCACCTCGCCCGGACCCTCCAGCCCGGCCAGAGACCACCGCACGGTGTCCCCGGCGACCGCGCCCTCGGGCACCCCGGTGGTGTCCCAGCCCGGCGCCGAGCCGTCGAGGGTCCCGGCCCGGCCGACCCGGACCCGGTGCGAGGCGTCCGCCGGGTCCAGCGTCAGTGTGCCGTCCCGCCAGGCGATCCGGCCGAGTCCCGCGCCGGCGCCGGTCACGTCGTCCGCGACGGCGAACCCGCCCTGCGTCACGGTGGCCGCGAGGACCACCGCCACGGCGATCCGCCGGTTCGCGCGCATGCTGTTCATCAGGCCGATCCCCCCAGGCACTTCGCGAGTTCCTTCGCGTTGTGCCGCATCATCGAGACGTAGTCGTGGATCTTGTCGTCGAACGAGTCGCCGTACAGCGTGCAGACGCCGACCCGCTGGTCCTCGGCGACCCTGCGCAGCACGTCGGCGCGGGCCGCCAGGTTCGGTTCCAGGAAGACCGAGGGCACCCGCTTGTCGCGGATGGTGTCGCCGAGCTTCTCCACCTCGGCGGCGCTGGGCTCCTGGTTCGGCACGGGGACGACGAAGCCCACCACCTCCATGCCGTACGCCTTGGCGAGGTAGCCGAAGGCGTCGTGCGTGGTGACGAGCTTCCGGTTCTCCTCCGGCACCGTGGCCAGCGTCCGGGCGACCTCCTCGTCGAGCGCGCCGAGCGTCCTGAGGTACGCGGCGGCGTTCTTCTCGTACGTCGCCCTGCCCTCCGGGTCGGCTCTGACCAGCTCGGCCTCGATCCGGCGGACGTACGCCTCGGCGTTGGCGACGTCCTCCCACGTGTGCGGGTCCAGGTCGCCGTGCACGTGCTGGCCCAGCACCGCCTGCGGCAGCACCCACAGGTCGTCGCCGGGGGCACCGAGGAAGGCGTACGGCTTCTCCTCGGGCACCGACTCCCGGGCCCGGTCGGGTACATGGAGCACGACGTCCTCGGCTGCGACGCGCCTGGTCTCACCGCCGGCGCCGTCGGCGCGGACGTACACCTCGCCGGTCTCCGCGTCGAGGGCGACGTCGGCGTGCCCGCTGTCGAGGACCTCGGTCCCGGCGGGCGGCTCGGCGTCGTCCCCGACGGTGAAGGTGAAGGTGCCGCTGCCGATCTCCTCGCCGCCTCCGTCGAGGGTCTCCGTCCGTCCCTCGACGGTGAGCCGGTAGACGCCGGGTTCGCTGAACGC
Organism: Streptomyces sp. NPDC090994; assembly: GCF_044768905.1. Classification (NCBI taxonomy): domain Bacteria; kingdom Bacillati; phylum Actinomycetota; class Actinomycetes; order Kitasatosporales; family Streptomycetaceae; genus Streptomyces; species Streptomyces sp. NPDC090994. The sequence goes on along the minus strand of NZ_JBIVWS010000002.1, from coordinate 88,159 downwards.
CCAGTTGACGTGGGTGTGCGCCTCGGGTGGCAGGGTGAAGGAGTCGGCGTCGTCGAACCCGTCGGAGGAGTCCACGTACACCTTGGGCCTGCCGAGCGTGTCGGTGAGGTACACCCGCAGGTCGCCGGGGCCCTCCAACTCGGTGGTCGTCGTACGGACCTGGGACCCCGGGCCGGCGACCTCGCCCTCGACGGCCCAGCCGAGCCAGAGCACGTCGAGCCCGAGGTCCTCCTCCAGCTCGATGACGGTGCCGCCGTACTCCTCCAGCCGCTCGCCCAGCTCGATCTTCGGGGCGGATTTCCCGGCGTTGGTGTGGACCATCTTCATGATGCCGGGCTCTTCGAGCAGCAGGCCGTTGCTGAAGACGACATCGGCCCGGGTGACCGCGGTGGCGTCCCCGGGGCTCGGCTCGTACGAGTGGGGGTCGCCGTTGCGCGGCACGATCGACGTGACGTCGACGCGGTCACCGCCGACCCGGCCCACCAGGTCGGCGAGGATCGCGGTGGTCGTCGAGACCGCCAGCTCCGCGTCGGAACCGCTGTCCTCGCCGAGCCGGCCGCATCCGGTGAGCAGGGCGGTCGCCGCGAGCAACGCGGCGGTGAGGGTGGTACGTCTCGGGTGGCCCCGCATGGGGCTCCTCCTTTACTGGGACAGGACGTGTGCCGCGTGCGTTCTCAGGGAGCGGTGCGCCGACGGCGTACGAGGAGCAGCGCGCCGCCGCCCAGGACCAGGGCGGCCCCGGCGGCCCCGGCGATCACCGCGACCCGCGTGCCGGTGGCGGCGAGTCCGCCGGTCACCGTCGTGCCGTCGCTCCCGGACGACGAACCGCCCGCCGTACCCGGGGTGTCGGCCACCGAGCCCGTCGGGCCGGTGGTGCCGGCCGTGTCCGGTGCGTCCGGCACGGACGACGGCGGAGCCGGCGAACCGCTCGGTGCCGCGGTGGACGTCGCGGTGGACGTCGGGTCCGGCGTGGTCGTCGGTGTCGCCGTGGGCTCCTCGCCCGCGCCGGGTACGACGGTCGCCGGGTCCACGTCGTCCCCCACCACCCAGGCGAGGGTCTCCGTGTCGGACACCCGCGTGCCGTCGGCGAGCGTGGCACTCACCGTGAAGGTGGTGCGGTAGACGCCTTCCGCGGCGAACGCCCACACGGTGTGCCGGTGGGTGGGAACCGACAGGCCGAAGCTGTCCGGCAGCCCGTCCCCGCTGTGCGCGTGCGTGGTCACCGAGCCGACCGAGCCCTCCGTGAAGACGCTCACCGCGCCCGGCCCCCGCACGGCGTCGAGCGAGAAGGTGACCCGTCCGTCGACCTCGGAACTCTTGAACTGGTCCGTGCTGAAACCCGGCCAGACCAGACCGTCGACCTGCTGGATGGGCAGCCACCACACCGCGTCGCCGACCGCGCCGAGGAACTCGTACCCCTCCGTGATCTTCCGCCGGGCCTGCGGCCTCACGTGCAGCACGACCGCGCCGGGCTCGTGCCACTCGTACGCCTGCGAACTCCCCTCCTTCACCTGGAACTGCATGCCCCCGTCGACCGGACGCGCGGCCAGGTCCAGGTGCCCGTTGTCGATGACGTGCGAGGAGGGAGCCGTGGGGGGTGTGCTCGTGCTCGGCGGGGGAGTGGGGGAGGGGGCGGGCGTGGAGCCGTCGCCGGGCAGGACGTCCGCCGGGTCGACGTCGTCACCGACGACCACGGCCAGCGTCTCGGTGTCGGCCGAACCGCCGGCCCGCACCGTGAACGTCAGCCGGTAGACGCCCTCCGCGGTGAACTGCCAGGTGGGCAGGGCGCGTTCCGCGTCACCGGGCAGGGTGAAGGAGCGCTGGACGGAAGCCGCGGTACCGAGGTACGGGACCGCCGGGGCGTTCACGTCGTCCATGCCGCGGGTGTACGAGGCCATGCCGAAGTCCCCGGGCCCGTCGAAGCCGGACAACGCGACCTCGGTGTCACCGCCCGCCTCCGTGCCGTTCCAGCCCGGCTCCGGGGCGAAGATGTTCCCCGCCTCCCAGCCGTTGAGCTGCCAGCTGTCCAGGGTGCTGGTGCCCAGCGCCGTGGCCAGGGGATCGACGGTGTACTGCAAGGTGGACGGCACCGCGTGCAGGACGACGTCGGACGGCTCCCGCACGACCGTCGTACCGCTGCCGCGGTCGTCGACCTGCAACTGGAGCGCGCCGTCGACGAGCCGGGGCGTGAGGTCGAGTTCGCCTTCGTCCAGGACGACGGCACCGCCGGCGGCGCGGGCGTCCCCGCCACCGCCGGCGACCAGCCCTGCCGCGCCCAGGAACACCGCGGCCGCCACGGTCAGCGCCGCACCTGTGAGAGCGCGTCCGTCACGCGCCAGGGCCGGGGTCACGAGCCGACGACCACCGTGTACGTCTCGGTGGCGGACTCGGTCACGCCACCGGCCGTGCCCTGCACCCGGAAGGTGAGCCGGTAGGTACCGGCCTCCTCGAAGGCCCAGTTGGCGTGGTTGTGGGCACCGACCGCGAACGTACGGGACTTGTAGGAGCCGGTGGCCGTGTCGCTGTCGTACCAGCGCACACCGCTGCCCGTGTAGACGCTGAAGTCGTCGGTGGCGGCCCCGTCGCGGGTGGCGCTCAGCAGCTGATAGGCGACGCTGTCGCCGGTGAAGACGCCGGTGGTGAGGTGCTCGGTGGAGACGCCGGCGAACAGCACGCCGGCGGCGTCCGCCTCGGCCTCGGTGTCGGGCAGCAGCCAGATCTGGCTGCCGGAGCCGAGGAAGCCGTAGCCGGGGTTGGTGACCTTGGCGGCGTCCGGCACGGACAGCGTCACGTCCGCGGGCTCGTACTCGGTGTCGTTCTCCTCGTCGTGGACATGGAGGTGAAGCTCGGCGCCGTCCCACTCGGCGTCGAGGACGTCGACATGTCCGCTGGTCAGAGTGGTGGCTGCGAAGGCGGAGGTGTTCAGACCGGCTGTGGCGAGCGCGGCGGCCGCGAGGCCGGTGACGGTGAGCAGACGTCTGTGGGTACGCAAGGGAGACCCCTCTAAGTCATGTTCATGCCCCCTCGGACACAGGCAGGGACGATAATCGTTTTCAATAGGCTTGGCAATGGCCTGTCCTGCCGTGGGGGGCCCGGGCCGGGCGGGCCACGGGGTGGAGGGGGCGGCCCGAGGTCAGGCGACGCCGCCGTTGGCGAACAGGACCTGACCGTTGACCCACCGGCCGTCGGGGCCGGCCAGGAAGGCGACGGCGCGCGCGATGTCCTCCGGCGTGCCGAGCCGCTCCAGGGGTGAGAGCGCGGCGAGCCGGTCGACCACCTGCTCGCTCTTGCCCTCGAGGAAGAGCGGGGTGGCCGTCGGCCCGGGCGCCACGGCGTTGACGGTGACGTCCCGGCCGCGCAGCTCGCGGGCGAGGACCAGGGTCATCGCCTCGACCGCGCCCTTGGTCGCCGCGTAGGCGGCGTAGGCGGGCTGCTGGAGCCGGGTGACGGAAGTGGAGAAGTTGACCAGCGCGCCGCCGGGGCGCAGGCGCCGGGCCGCGAGCTGGGAGACGACGAACGTGCCGCGCACGTTGACCCGGTGCATCCGGTCGAAGGTGTCCAGGTCCATCTCCGCCACCGGCGCGAGCCGCATGATCCCGGCGGTGTTCACCACGACGTCGACGCCGCCGAAGCGCTCCTCGGTGGCGTCGAACAGCGCCGTCATCGCCGTCTCGTCGGCGACGTCGCCGGGCAGGGCGACGGCCGAGCCGCCGGCCTCCTGGATCGACGCGACGACCTTCTCGGCGCGCTGGGCGCTGCCGGAGTAGTGCACGACGGCCGCCGTGCCCCGCGCGGCCAGCTCGGTGGCGACGGCGCCGCCGATTCCGCCCGAGCCCCCGGTCACGATCGCCGTACGGGTGGCGGACTGCTCCGTGGTGGTCATGGCGACCTTCCTCTCGTCATCGTCCACCGGCTTTGTGGACGATGAGTACATTAGCAATATGTAGACCGGTCGTCCATATCTATATGGCCCTCGCGTCCATATAATGAGTCACGGAGCCGCGCCGACCAGGCCGGCCGACCGCGCAGCAGGAGGAGACGGACACGTGGAGCGAACAGAGGCCGAGGGACCCGGGCGGCTCAAACCGGGGCGTGGCCGCCGCCGGGCGGAGGACGTCCGCCGTGCGACGCTGACCGCGGCGGCCGAACTGCTGCTCGCCGAAGGAGTCCACGCCTTGACCTTCTCGAAGGTCGCCGCCCGCGCGGGTGTCAGCAAGATGACCCTCTACAAGTGGTGGCCCTCCCCCGGGGCCCTGGCCTTCGACGCCTACTTCAACGCCTTCCAGGCCACCCTCGCCTTCCCCGACACGGGCGACATCAGGCGCGACCTCACCACGCAGCTGCGTGTGTTCGTCGACCTCCTGAACCGCAACGGCGCCGTCATCGCCGGGATCATCGGGGCCGCGCAGGGCGACCCCGATCTGGCGGAGGCGCTCTCGACGCATTACGTCACACACCGCCGCCGCCTCGCCGTCGAACGTCTGGCGAGCGCGCGGCAGGCCGGCCAGATCCGGGCGGAAGCCGACCTGGAGTCGATCGTCGATCAGCTCTGGGGCGCCGTCTACCACCGGCTGCTGATGCCCGCCCGACCGCTGACCGCGGAGTTCGTGGATCAGCTGATCGCCAACCTCTTCCGGGGCGTCTCCCCGGACCCTCATGACCAGGCGACGTGAACCATGGCCGCCGGCCTCGCGGGTATCACCTTGCGCGAGGCCGGCGCGCGGCCAGTGAGGGTGCTTTTCGGTGCGAGTACGGGCTGCTAGCCGCGCTCACCAGGGGCGGCGGAAGGCAGGAGCGAGGCAGCCGGCTCCTGCTCGCGCCGTTGGGCCGAGGTGTCTCCGGCCGCGGTCGACGTCTCCTGGCCGGGAGCGGAGATCACGTCGGAGCGCCTGCCGCCCCGGTCGATGAGGCCCCCGGTGAAGGCGAGTCCGAGGCCCGCCAGGGCGAGTGCCGCGCCGACCAGGTTGGGTGAGGCCCAGCCCCAGCCGGCCGAGATGGTCAGGCCGCCGAGCCACGCACCGCCCGCGTTGGCCAGGTTGAAGGCGGAGTGGTTGGAGGCCGCCGCCATCGTCGGAGCGTCCTTGGCCTTGGCCATGAGGAGCATCTGCACGGGCGTCGTGATGAAGGATCCCATCGCCCCGAGGAAGGCGATGGTCAGGAGCGCGGGCACCGTGCTGTGCACGGTGAAGTAGAACGTCACCAGCGCGGCGGCGAGCAGGACGAGCCCCACGTACAGGGTCGGCCGCAGCGCGCGGTCGGTGAACGGGCCCGCGATCAGTGTGCCGAGCGTCATCCCGACGCCGTAGAGGGCGAGGACCAGGGTGGTCGAGGAGTCGGAGATGCCCGTCAGGTTGGTCAGCATGGGCACGAGATAGCTGTACACGGCGAAGAACCCGCCGAATCCCACGACGGCCGTGGCCAGGCCGATCGCGACCTGCCGGTTGCCCATCGCCCGCAGCTCGTGCCGGATGCCGGACTGCCCGCCGCGCGGCTGGTGCGGAACGAAGAGGGCCAGCGAGGCCAGGGCGACCAGGCCGATGACCGCGACCGCCCCGTACGCGAACCGCCAGCCCAGCTGCTGGCCGAGGGCCGTGCCGGCCGGGACGCCGACGATGTTGGCGACGGTGAGTCCCAGGAACATCTTGGAGACGGCCCGTGCCGCGCGTTCGGGCGCCACCAGCCGGGAGGCCACCACGGCGCCGACACCGAAGAGCGCGCCGTGCGGCAGCCCCGCCAGGAACCGGGCGGCGAAGAGCGAGCCGAAGCCCGGAGCGACCGCGGAGGCGACGTTGCCGACCACGAACAGTCCGGTCAGGAGCAGCAGCAGCCGCTTGTGCGGTATGCGCGCTCCGATGCCCGTGAGGACGGGGGCACCCACGACGACACCGAGCGCGTAGGCCGAGACGAGGTTGCCGGCCTGTGGTACGGAGACACCGACGCCGTCGGCTATCTGGGGCAGCAGCCCCATCGTGGCGAACTCGGTCGTGCCGATGCCGAACGCGACGACGGCGAGGGCCAGCAGGGCCAGGGGCATGGTGCGGGCGACCTTTCGAGGATGTGCGGTACGGGGACGGAGGCGCGGGCGGTTGTGTCAAGCGCCGCCGCCATCCGGCGCACCTGACCGGCCCGAGCCCCTCGGTGTGCAGCGGTGACGAGGCAACGGACATTCCAAGATCGAGCCGCTTTCGCGGTGAACTGTGTCACGCCTGGTGGGACGGGCCGCGGACCCCGGTGCGTGACGGCGAACGGGGTAGCTCCGCGTGCACGGTGCCGGACCACGTTCGACTCTGTGGTCATGAACATCCGTCCATGGGTCGTCGTGGAGCCGCCGGACAGCCGTGGTCTTCGCCGCGTCACCATCGACGGACAGCTGGCCGGCAGCGCATGGTCACGGGCCGAGCTGGCCAGAGTGCTCCGCCGCCGGGGTTGCGCGGAGTACGTCGACCTGGACGATCCGGCATCCGTGCATTGGCGCGGGGGTGACAGCGGAGACTGGCCCGACCGACCCTGGAGACGGCGCTCGACCATGTCACTCATGGTGGCCGGGCTGCTCGTATCCATGGTCTTCAACGTGGTCATCGGATGGCCGGACGCTTCGGGTGCCCTGACGTTCGCGCAACGGATCACCGGAGTGCTGTTCGTCCTCTCGGGCGTGCTGCTCGGGATCTCGGCGATATCGGCGCTCGACCACTGGGGAAGGCAGCAGTTCAAGGCATCCGGGGCGATTGTCCTGCTCGGCGCGTTCACTGTACTGGCCACTGACGGCCTCCTCCTTCTCCTCTGGTTCGAGGAGAAGGAGTACACGCGCCATCTGCTGGTCTGTCTGCCGGCCTTCTGCTGGTCCATATGGGCACTCTGGATTCTGGTGCGCCACACATCGTGGAAAGGGGTGCCGCAGCCCAGGAAGTTCGCGGCCGGGGTGGTTGTCACAGCGCTTCTGACGGCTGTCAGCCTGGCCTACTCCACTATGTACCAGCCTGCGGCCGCCCCCATGCACTTCACCCTGAAGGCAGAGTTCGGGAAGGCCCGGGAGGACAGCAGGCTTCCCTTCGTGCACGTACCACTGACACTGCATGTGAAGAACACCGGAGGAGTCCCGGTGTACATCCTCAATGACATCTACACGGTCCGCGGCAGGGGAGCCTTGTATTCCTTGGGGGAGGAAGACCTGATGGCCGAGTGGCGGGAGAGCGTCGGGAAACAGGGGACGCGCGAAGGGGAGGCCGAACTCTATGTCGACCGGCTCGCCTACACCACCATAAGCAGTGGAAGGTTCTCCGAGTCCGGTAATTCGCTCGACGTCGGGCAGGAGTACGCTCTGACGCGTGTGTTCCAGCTTCCCCGGGCTGTCGAATACGACACCGTGAGTGTCGAGTTGCAGATCTCCTACATGAGGAAGGACCGCGGGAAGATCGATGTGCAGGAGTTCAGGTCCGCTCATCCGTCGTGGAATGAACGTGATCGATCCTATTATTGCGACCCGGCGATGTGCGGCAGCCAGCTCATATACCGTGCAAGGGTACGGCACAACAACAATCTCATCAACGTCACGCGCAAGCCGCGTTATGTGACTGCTGTCTGGTCCCCCAGGGGCCGGTTCATCTCTTCGATATCTTCCTTCCCTTTCAGTTTCTCCGTGCTCGGTGACTATGCCGAAGAAAGAAGGGAACTGGAGAGATATGGAGCTGCGGGGGCCCGGGCTGATGCGGAGATCGCCGTGGCCGAACTGCTGAGGTCTGCCGGCTGACCGGTCACCCACCGCCCTTCGTGAGCCAACTGCCCACCATGACCCCGAACCTCTCCTCCAGGTACGTGGCAGTCTGCTCGCAGGACAGGGCCGCGGCCCCCAGGGTCCCGAACAGCCTGTCGTGCGGCACGAGTTCCGCGAGTTCGGTGATGAGCGGTACGACCTTGAACGGGCCGTGGGTGTGCTCGTTGTTCCTCAGCTGGGCGAGGACGTCGAGCGTGTCGTTGCTCTTTTCCTCCGCCTTCCAGAAGTCCTTGACCCCCTCCTCCTCCCACTGCGCGGGAACCAGTTCCTTCAGCCCGTGCACGAGGTCGGACTCGGGCACGGACTCGAAAACGGCGCTGCTGCAGAACGCGGCGGCCTTGCCGAGGGATTCCTTCGGGCGTTCCTGGGCGGAGGCAGCTCGTTCCTGTTCTTTCTTCATGCGGGCGGATTTCTCGTCCAGCTCTTTCGCGGTCTCCGACCGCTCCTCCTGCGATGTCCCGGGGTCGCTGATCTTCCTCAGCAGCGAACTGACCAACTGAGTGATGTCCGAGAGCTGTTCTCGTTCCCTCGACGGCGTCTTCGAGTCGTGCATGATGTCCGCGGAAGACCCCAGCAGCATGAGGGTGGATTCGGTCTCCGGCCCGTTGCTCTGCTCGACAGCGTAGACCGTGTTCGTCGTTGACGTGACCATCTCACCACGCAGGCCTTGCGGTGTCTTGGGGTCGCAGATGATGTCCAGGGTGGAGGTGGCCCGTTTGACCACCAGGATGAGCGTGGACCTCTTCTCGGCCGGCACTCGGGGCTCGCTGACCGTCTTGAGCGCCGAAGTCACCTGCTCCACGATCGTGGTCAGTTCCTCACGCAACTCGGGAGGGGTCTTCGGGTCGTTGATGGCTGCCAGCGCGGTGGACATGTTCTTCGCACTCTCGACGACTCCCTGTCTGTCCTGCGGCATCGTCTCGGGGTCCTCGACCGCGCCGACGAGGGTGATCAGTGTTTCCACGGCCGGCACGAGTGCTTCGGGGACTCGCTCCTTCTCCTCGTCCAGGGCCGTCGTCGCCTCGTCGATGTCCCCTTCCTGCTCCGGCGGGGGTTCGGACACCTGTCCGTCCGTGTCGCCGGGGTCAGGCGGTTCAGTGGCGCCGGGCGTCTCGCCCGGTGAGGAGGGAGGCGTCGTGGTGTCCGTCGGACCGGCCGGATCGGAGTCCGGCGGTGGGGGAGGGGTCGTTTCGCCTTCCGCCGGACCGCTCGGCTCGGAGGGAGGAGGCTCCGGAGGGTCCGTGGTCCGAGCCGCTGCCCCGGCTCGGTCACCGTTCACGCTCTGAGCGTGCGCCGAGGAAATCGTCGGACCGGCCGGCAGCGCGAGCGCCGCGGCGAGAAGGGACGCATTGGCCGCGTGAACGATGTGTCTCCGGGGAGTCCGGGGAGTTCTGGCCATGGCGGGTCCCGATGCGCTCGACGCCGAGGTGTCGTCCGTGGGGAAAACGACCGTTGCCGGCCGGCTCCGGAAGATGTCGGAGCCAGAAGAATGCCGGAGGTCGATACGGATCCACTCTTCACCCGTCCGGCGCGTCCCGCAAACGGGACGGCCGAGCCGCAGCGCGACCGGCGTTCGGCCGCTCGGCCGACCAGGAGCCGTCCGCTCGGCCGGGCGGCGTCGGCGCCTGCCCTGGGGCGGGCCGGTGGTCCGGGCGCACCCGGACCGGTGCGCCGTCGGGCCGGGCAGGCCGGACCGAGCCCGGGGCGCCGTGCTGCCACGACCACCCGGAGGGTCACGTCGCCTGCCCGCCGACAGAACGGGACAGCGCGGGATCAGCCGCAGTTGTTCCGGTTGATCTTCAGGGAGCGGGTCTGGTCGTTGAGGTTGTAGCCGCGCAGGTCGTGGATGGAGCCGCCGCTGCGGGTGACGCACACCCACCGGCCGGCGTAGTCACGCCTCTCGTAGACGCGGGCGGTGCGGTCGGAGTTGTTGCGGATGGAACTGCCACGGTTGCGGATCGACGAGGGCAGGTCCTTCACGCTGCCGTCGACGGCACGGCGCACCCAGGGCTGCCCGCCGAAGTTGATCTCGGGGTAGACGCAGACGTAACCGGAGGGGCAGTCGATCGCGATGTGCGTCGAGTGGGGGTCGCCGGAGGCGGACGCCGGAACGGCCAGGGGCGCAAGCGTGAGGGCGGCGGCGGCCGCGGCACGCATCAGGTTGGTCATCACGCTCTACTGATACGGGGTGACGGCGGCGGCCGGGGCGGCTTGCGCCAGGGTTCACTCCAGCGGAGGACTCATCCGAACCGGAAGGGCCCGGACCTGACACCGGCCCGGCGACGGAGGTGACCGAGCGGCCGGGACCCACGGAGGCCGGCCACAGGCGACGTCCGCACGGTGAGGCGTCCCTGAACTGTGCCGTACGCGACGGGAACACACACCGTGTACGGCACTCCGGCGGGGAGGGCAACGACCGTGCCTGGTCGCGACGACGACGCGCGCGCCCTCGGTACGGCCGAGGGACCCGAGGAGCGAGGGCACCGGCGGCAGGTACAGGGGGGCGTCCATGAAGGTGAGGTGTGCGGCACCGGGGAGGGTGAGCCGGTAGCTCGTCGCGGTGCTGAGTCCGAGTACCTCGGCGAGGCGGGGCAGGTAACGCGTCGGTGTCCGGGCCGATGGCCTGGGTGAGCGCGAGTACGGGCTGGTGGAAGGCACGCGGGCCGGGGTCGCGGGGGTAGCCGTCCAGATCGATGACGGCGTCGAACCGGCGGTGCTGGCGGGCTGCCCGCAGGGCGGCGGCGCCGCCCAGGGAGTGTCCGGTCACCGCCGCTCGGCCGGTGTCCAGGCGTCCGGTCAGCGGGCCCGCGATCCTGCCCCGGTCCAGACGGCCCAGCTGAGTGAGGACGAAGCCGAGGTCGGCGGCCCGGACCACCGCCGTCTCGACGGCCCGTTCATTGTCCTCCTCGTCGTCGCCGGTGGAGGCGACCTCGGTGTCGATCGTTCGGCCGTCGGCGAGGACGACTGCGGCGGAGTCGTAGGGGTGGTCGAGGGCGGCGACCACATAGCCGTGACTGGCCAGTTCCTCCGCCCAGGCGGTGTTCTGGGTGCGCACGCCTCCCCGCCCCGGGGAGAACAGCACGACCGGGAACCGTCCGCCCCCGCCGGCCACCGGGGCGTCGAAGACCGCGTGGGTGTGGGCACGCATGACGCCGTCGAGGAGGAAGCCGGGCAGCCCGGAATAGCGGCCGAGGGCTTCGGAGACGATGCGCGCCTCGTGCTCCGTGCGCCCGAGGTACGGGGCCCGCTGAGCGCCCGCGGGGCTCCGCCGCGCGGGGTACCAGAGCTGGACCACGACCGTGCGCCGGTCGTGCGGGTCGGCAGTGGCGGTCTCGGGGCGGCGCGGGTCGGCCCACTGCACCACACGGGTGCCGACCGCGAAGCGGCCCGACGGTTCGGGAAACACGGGCACGGGAAAGGCCCACGCGGCCAGCGGGCCAGCGGGCCAGCGGGCCAGCGGGCCAGCGGGCCCGCGGCCATCAGGCCGACGCAGGCCACCGATCCCGGCAACGCCGTCCACCAGCGGGCCCGCCTCGTCGGCCGGCCGGTACGCCGCCGCAGCAGAGGCACGACGGCGAACGGCAACACGGTGGCCGCCCCTGCCAGGACCGGCAGCATCTGCCAGCGGATCCCCGCCACGCACAGCACCGTCGCGGACAGTACGAGAACCGCTCCCGCCGCGAACGTGACGCGTGGGCGGGCGGCGGGGGAAGCCAGCGCGCCACCACCAGCGCGACGGCACCCAGCAAGGCGAGTATTTCCGACGGGGACATCCGAAGTCCCGTGATGATCTCGTTCACCCGGCCATGCTCGGCGCGGAGCACCCCGTGCCGCATCGGCCCACGGCCGCCATCGCGCGCGACCGCGGTCGCAACCGGACGCACATCCCCGATGCGACCGGAGCCGCGACAAGACGTACCGCCCGTGCGACCGGAGTCGCGATCGCGCACACCACGTCAGCGGCCGCTGCTGCGACCGCGGGAGGCAGGGGGACTCCTCCTGTGGTCGTATCCCGGCACGGTGGCATCAGACGGTGGACTCATGTGGCCCGCCGCACCGCGTCCTACCGTGGACCCGACGAGGCCGCGGTACACGCCGGGGCCGCCCGGCCCGTCGTCCCCGTACTCGACCTGGCTCCGGCTGTACGCGGTGGCGACCCGGCCGGGGCTGCCCTGACAACGAATCGACGGGAACGTGTGATGACCGAGGCGGCCGCGGAGTCCGGCGATGCCCATCCGGTGCGCGACCAGCGCCGAACGCGGCCGACGAGGTGTGCCGACGTTGCCGCCGCACATGCGGTACGCCTGGTGAGTGATGCCCGGCGCCGGTCCCGGCTGCCGCCCCTGGTGTGGGACGCGCTGCCGCCGGCGCCCCCGGACCACCGCGGAACAGGTCAGCGGCTTCGCCCTGTCCGCGGGCCGCAGCGTCCTCACCGGCGGGGTCGGACGCATGATCCACCTCGCCCGCACCAACCTGCGCAACATCCCGCGCCCCTGAGAGAGGTGGCGCGGCGGACCCGCCGTGCCGCCGACGGGCCCGATCAGCCCAGACGGTCGGCCCAGTCGGCCGGCACCCGCCCCGCCGGTCCCGGGACCGGCGGGGCGGCCGGGTGACTGTGCGGCGGCGCCAGGCGCGGTCCCGTCTCGTACAAGGTGGACGTTCCGTAGTCCCAGAACCAGTCCTCGCCGGGTTCGAAGCTCTGGATGAACGGGTGACCGCTGGTCCGGGCGTGCAGGGTCGCGTGCCGGGACGGGGAATCGTCGCAACAGCCGACGTGGCCGCAGCTCGCGCAGCGGCGCAGGTGGAACCACCAGCCACCGGTGGTGTCGCACTCGGCGCAGCCGGGGCCGCTGGGCGGGACGTCGGGGGAGATGCCGTCGGGTGTCGTCACTGGGTCTCCATGTGCGGTGGGTCGAAGGAGGCGGTGAGCGCCTCGCGGTGCGTGGCCACGCCGGTCGCTCACGGGCCCCGGAGCGGTGTCATACCGAAGGCGGCCGGCCACCTGGCCGGCCGCCTTCGGCGCGTGCGTCACCCGCTGTGCGCACGGCGTTCCGTGACGGACGCGCCCGAGGTCACCGGGTGTGCAGCGCGGAGTGCAGGGTGCGGGTCGCGATGGTGATGGCGGCTTCGGCACCCTGGGTCTCGCGCAGGGCATTGAGCATCACGAAGTCGTGGATGACCCCCTCGACACGGAGGGCGGTGACGGGCACGCCGGCCTCGCGCAGCTTGGCCGCGTAGGCCTCGCCCTCGTCGCGCAGGACGTCGGCCTCGGCGGTGATGACCAGGGCCGGGGGCAGGCCGGTGAGCTGCTCGGTGGTGGCGCGCAGCGGGGAGGCGGTGATCTGGGCGCGTTCGGCCTCGTCGGTCGTGTACTGGTCCCAGAACCACTGCATGCCGTCGCGGCGCAGGAAGTAGCCGGTGGCGAACTGGTGGTAGGAGCCGGTGTCGAAGCTCGCGTCGGTCACCGGGTAGAACAGCACCTGCTGGACGAGCGGGACGTCGCCGCGTTCCTTGGCCATCAGGGTGAGGGCGGCGCTCATGTTGCCGCCGACGGAGTCGCCGGCCACCGCGAGGCGGGCGGCGTCCAGGTCGTGGGCGGCGCCTTCGGTGACGATCCAGCGGGCGACGGCGTAGTTCTGCTCGATGGCGACCGGGTAGCGGGCCTCGGGCGAGAGGTCGTACTCGGGGAAGACGACGGCCGCCCCGGCGCCGACGGCGAGTTCGCGGACCAGGCGGTCGTGGGTGTGGGCGTTGCCGAAGACCCAGCCGGCGCCGTGGATGTAGAGGATCACCGGGAGGGTGCCCCCGGCGCCGGCGGGGCGGACGATGCGGGCCCGTACGGAGCCGGTGGGGCCGCCCTCGACGGTGATCCACTCCTCGTCCACCGCCGGCTTGGCGATGTCACCGGACTGCACCTCGTCCACCGCCTTGCGGCCCTCGGCCGGCGGCAGGTCGAACAGGTACGGGGGGTTGGCCGTGGCCTCGGCGAACGCGGCCGCGGCCGACTCCAGCACCGGCTCGACCGGCTCGAAGGTGTGAGACATGCGGACTCCTGAGTACATCGTGTGCGTGCCGGATGCCGGTGGTTCCGGCGCGGCGGGCCCACCGGAAACGGACCTCCGCCGGGCAATGCCCACCTTAGGGACGCCTCGGAACCGGTTTTGCGTGCGTGCGCACCGACTCTGGTCTCCCCGTGCACAGCGCCTCGGCCGGTGTTGCCCCTGCTTCGCTTCACCGAACCGGCCGTCACCCCCTGCACCAAATGGCGTGTCAGGTCCGGAGCCCGAGCTGTTCGACGACCGCGGCGAGGTGTGCGGCGGCCGCCGCGACGACCCGCAGGGATCCGTGCCGGGCAGGAGCCGGCGCAGGTGCTCGACACGCGTCCGGGCCTCCGCCGGGTCGGCGGGGAGCGCGGGAATCTTGATGGACGCCACCCGCGGCAGCCGGGCCAGGCGGGTGTACAGCTCGTCGGTGAAGGTGAAGGTGAAGGTGAAGGTGAAGTGCGTGGTGCCGGGGTTGTCGTAGATCACCAACGGGACCGACAGGTTGGCGGTGACCTCCTCGAACAGTCCGAAGACGTCGTCGTCGGTCAGCGGCTGGTAGGACACCGGGGCCAGCTGTACACCGGAGGCCCAGGCCTTCTGCGCGTCCTCGGCGGCCTGGAGCACCTGGCGGGTGCGCAGTGCCCCGATGCCGACGACGACCGGCACTCCGTCGGCGTGCTCGACCACGACGCGGGCGACGCGGGCCCGTTCCTCACAGGTCAGGTAGGCGCAGGAGCCGGTGGAGCCCAGCGCCCCGATGGAGTCGGCCCCGGCGGTGGCGAGCCGGTCGACCAGCGTGGCGAACCCCCTCTCGTCGACGCTGCCGTGGCCCGGAACGGGGGTGAGCGGGAAAGCGCTCAGACCGGTGAACAAGACAGACCTCCGAGGGGCGGCGCGGGTGATCCTCCAGCGGCGGTGGGTCACGGCCTCACCGCCGCCGAGTGCCTGGTGCGGGCAGGCGGACCGAGCCGGTGGCGGTCAGACGGTGGTGTCGGGGTGTGCCGGGCCGAGGTAGTGCACGGTGCTGTGGGCGCAGTGCTGCCGGAGCAGGCTCCGCAGGTCGTCGGCCGCCGTCCTGAGCAGGTGCCCGTCGCGGCTGGCGGCGACGGTCTCCAGGACGAAGGCGACGCGGGTGGAGTCCTCGGTGACGCGGGTGCGGTGGGCGTCGCGGTGGTTCCAGTGCCGGGTGAGTACGTCCGTGCTGTCGGTGTAGACGATCTCGCCGGGCTTGGGGTTCTCGACGGTGTCCGGCTCGCCGAGCGGGGTGAAGGTCTCGCTGCCGTCGGCGTGGCGGATCTCGACGTCGCCGGTGACGTGGTCGAGGTCGAAGGCGCCGGCGGGCAGGCCGTGCCGGACGGAGACCGCGTTGTACGAGTCGACGGCCGGGTTGATCCGGGGCAGGGTGCCCTTCTTGGCCATGCGGCGGCCCAGGGCGTCGACACTGGGCCGTACGCGGCGGGGGTTGGTGCCGAAGGAGCGGTAGGCGGCATGCCACGCCTCGATCCTCGGGTCGCTCTCGTCGGCGGGCTGCCAGGCGCCGTCCGCGAGCCGGGCCTCCAGGTCGTCCAGGGCGGCGGTGGCGGCGGGCCAGGGCTCGCCGCCGCGCAGGCCGGCGGCGGCGACGACCGCGATGAGCGTATCGGGGAAGGCGTCGGCGACAGCGGGGCTGATACGGAAAGTGGTCATCATGTGTCCGATTCGGTCAGTGGGTGGGGCGGGCTGGAACGGCGGGGTCAGGTGAGGGCGAGGAGGCTGACGGCGACGGCGGCGGTGCCCAGGCCGATCAGCTGGCCCCGGTGGATCCGCTCGGCGAGGACACCGCGGGCGAGCAGGACGGTGCCGGCCGGGTACAGGGCGGTGATCACGGCGACGACGGCCAGGTCGCCGCTGCGGGCGGCGAGCAGGAACAGCAGGTTTGCCACGGAGTCCAGCACACCGGCCGTCGCCGACATCGCGTACGCCGGTTTCTCCGGTCCCAGCCGCCGGAACATCAGGCCGGCCGCGGCCAGCGTGACCGCGGAGGACACGGCGCGGCCGACGATCAGCGGCCCGACACCGCTGTCGGACGGCGCCTGGTGCAGGAAGACCAGTTGCAGGGCGATGGCGGCCCCGGCACCGAGAGCCAGCGACAGCGCGGTCCGCGACGGCCGGGCGCTGCCGGCGCCGTGTCCGGCGCTGACCAGCACCACGGCCGTCAGCGCCAACGGCAGGCCGATCAGCCCGGCCGGGCCCAAGTGCTCGCCCTGCACCAGCCCCACGCCCACCGGCAGCATCGCCGAGACCAGCGCGGTGACCGGGGACAGGACGTTCATCGGGCCGATCGCGAGCGTGCGGTAGAGCAGCGCGAACGCGGCGGCCGACGCGACGCCCGAGGCGGCGCCCCAGGCCAGGGTGGCCGGGACGAAGGAGGCGCCGAGGAACGGCCACAGCACCAGCTCGACGGTGAGCGAGGCCGGGGCGGCGATCATCACGGTGCGCAGGACGTGGGCCTTGCGGGCACCGAGACCGCCGAGGAAGTCAGCGCATCCGTAGGCCAGGGAGCTGCCCAGGGCCAGCAGCAGAGCGATCACGGGTACATCCCTTACTATCAATGGAACGACCACACCGTACAACGCATCGACCGAGAGTCGTCAACCGAACGACCGTGTGGTGCAATGCACTGAACTACTGCCTGGAGGGGTGACAGCGATGGCCGAGACCGAGGCGGCACTGCGGACGCTCGCGCACAACGTCCGCGCGGCCCGTACCCGCGCCGGACTGTCCCTGGACGAACTCGGCCGCCGCGCCAAGGTCAGCAAGGGTGCCCTGGTCGGCCTGGAGAAGGCCCAGGGAAACCCGAACTTCGCCACCCTGGTCCGCCTCGCCGACACCCTCGGCGTCTCGGTGTCCGCGCTGATGGAGGGGCCGGCCGAAGGTCGGGTCCGGGTCGTGGCCGCCGACGCCGTCATGCCCTTGTGGGCCGGGGAGAAGGGCGGCGAGGCCCGCCTCATGCTGACCACGTCGGGACCGGCCCCGGTCGAGGTCTGGCGCTGGAGGCTGGAACCGGGCGAGGAGTACCCCAGCCACCCGCACCAGAGCGGCGTCGTGGAGACCGTCAGCGTCACCGCGGGGCGGATGGTGCTCGTCGTCGACGGCACCGAGCACGCGGTCGAGGCCGGGCAGACCGCGGCGTTCGACGGCGACGCCCCCCACACCTACCGCGGCTCGGGCTCCGGGACATGCCACCTGATCATGACCGTGCACCTCCCGCCCGGCCCCGGCTCTGCGGCTTGACCGCACGTTCCGAGGAGGTGCCGGGGCGCCGCCGTGCCCGGGCCGGTTTTCGCCGGTCGCGGGTCCGGGCTATTCGGGCCAGGCCGAGTCCTTGATGACCTCGACGAAGTCGCCGCGGACGAATCCGGGTACGCAGTGGGCGAGCACGTCGGCCTTGACGTTGCCGAACGTCGTGTCGGGGCGGTCCTTGATGCCCTCGGTGAACGCGGCCAGGATCCCGTTCTTGAAGTCCGGGCGGGGATGGGCGTCCACCACGGCGGCGCGCTGCTCGTCGGAGACGGCGTGGTAGCCGATGCCCAGCACGTCCAGTTCCACTCCCCGGGTGACCAGGGCCACCTCGGGGGCCATGTGCAGCGGGATCTCCGGTGTGGTGTGCAGGGCGATCGCCGTCCAGACCCGGTCGGCCGCCTCCCCGGTGACACCGTGGGCGTGCAGGAACCGCCGCGCCTCGTCGGCGCCGTCGATCTCGAAACGCTGATCGGTACGGCGGAACCGTTCGGTCAGCCCCAGGTCGTGGAACATCGCTCCGACGTACAGCAGCTCCGGATCGAACCGGAGCCCCAGTTCGCGGCCGCGCAGCGAACCCCACAGGAAGACGCGCCGGGAGTGGTCGAACAGCAGCGGTGAGGCTGCCTCACGGACCAGTTCGGTCGCCTCCCGCGCCAGAGCGCTGTCCGGGATCCGCACGTCCGCGATCGTCTCGTTCATGTTCCCTCTCCGTTCCCTCGTCCGACGGTTCGACTCCCAGGGTGGCCGGGGCGCGTATCCTGGCGCCATGTCCTTTCTGACGAACAAACCACAGATTCAGACATGACGCACCGCGTGGGCTTCGTGGTGTTCGACGGTGTGACCCTGCTGGACGTCAGCGGCCCCGCGGAGGTCCTGCACCAAGCGGGCCGACTCGGCCACCCCTACGACCTGATCCTGATCTCCCCGCACGGAGGGGAGGTCACCACCTCGACCGGAATGCCGCTGAGCGGCACCGTGACGGCGACCGGAGCCGGCCCGATCGACACCCTGCTCGTGGCCGGAGGGGACCGCCTGGCGGAGCGGCCGGTGGACGCGGAGCTGCTGGCGGCGATCAGCGCCGTGGCCCCGCGCGCGACGCGGGTCGCCTCGGTGTGCACCGGTGCTTTCGCCCTGGCCGGCCTCGGCCTGCTCGACGGACGCCGGGCGACCACCCACTGGCGGCATGCCGGCACACTCGCACGCCGTCACCCCCGGGTACACGTCGAGCCGGACGCGATCCATGTCCGGGACGGGCGGTACATCACCTCCGCCGGTATCAGCGCGGGCATCGACCTGACCCTGGCCCTCGTCGAGGACGACCACGGAGCCGACGCGGCCCGCCGCATCGCACGTGAACTGGTGGTCTTCCTGCGGCGTCCGGGCGGACAGGCGCAATTCACCACGGCCACCACGCCACCCGCCCGCAACGACCTGCTGCGCACCCTGATCAATTCCGTGCTGGCCGACCCGGCCGCCGATCACGGCCTGCCGTCCATGGCCCGCGCCGCGGCCGTCAGTCCCCGCCACCTGACCCGGCTGTTCCACACCGAACTGGGCACCACCCCCGCCCGCTGGGTCGAACGGGTCCGTCTCGACCACGCCCAACAGCTCCTCCTCGACGGACACAGCGTCACCTCGGCAGCCCGGCACAGCGGGTTCGGCAGCGACGAGACCCTCCGCCGTGTCTTCGTCCGTCACCTGGGCATCACCCCCACCGCCTATCGCCAGCGCTTCGCCACCACCGGCACCGCCCGACCGTGACCCCGGGAACCGAGGACGGACACGCGGTGCCGCGGCCGAGGGGGCCGGCGCCGGCCCACAGACGGGGAGCGATCCCGTGGACCGGCTCCTGCGCCGCGGCAGAGGAGCGGCCGGCACCCGGCCGAGGGGTCAGCCGCGCGGAAGCAGGCGGCTCGGCCGGATCTCGTGCAGGTACACCATCGCGTCCGCCGACCGGAGCAGGTCGACCCGGTCCAGGTCCCGGGGCCAGTGCGTGCCGATCTCTCGTTTGGGCCGGGTGACGTCCAGCCAGGCGCGGGCGGCGGGCGGCGCGGTGCGCAGGTCGACGTACCAGTCCCGGTGACTGACCCGGTCCAGGGTGTGCTCGACCGAGCCGGGCGCGGCGGGCCCCACCTCGAACCGCTTGACGTCCTCGTCACGGGGATCGGAGACGCCCCGGTCGGTGGCGTGGAAGGAGCCGCGGCCGAAGGCCAGACCCACGGCCCGGTAGCCGTCCCCGAGCGCGCGGCGGAGCAGACCGCCCTGGATGACCGGGTAGCCCGGGTCGAAGCCCTCCAGGTAGACGTGACCGTTGTGGGCGGCCAGCACGGTCCGGTCGCCGGTTCTCCGGAGCCACCACAGGGTGTTGTCCACCATGACGGTGTCGCGGTAGGCCATGGCCTCGCGCTCCTGCCCCGGATCGTCGTAGTCGAAGGCGTACTGGCGGGCGACCTGGTCGACGGCGGCGGCGTGCTGGACCGCCCAGGCGTGGTCCTCGTCCGTCCCGGCGGGCTCGCGAGCGCGCAGCAGCGCGAGGACGCGCCCGGTGCGCTCGGCCTTCTCCCGCCGTACGGCCAGGGGCTCCGTGATGTAGTCCACCATGTACTCGCCGGCGGGCCGGGCGGGGCGCAGGCCCCGGTACAGCTCGGTGACGGTGGGCAGCAGGTCGGGGTGGGCGCGCCGGACGTGTCCGACGACCCGGTCGTACAGCTCGGGGCCCGCGTAACTGCTGTCGTTGCCGGCGAACCCGACCGGGTCGTCGGGGTGGGCGACGTTGTACGCGCGCATCCACCGGATCACGTCCAGGACCTCGCCGGTGTGCATGAACAGGTAGGCGTTGTGGAACTCCTCGGCCATGATCCGGGCCGGGTCGCCGCCTCCGGTGAGCAGGTGATCGTTCAGCCGGAGCCCGGCGCTCCAGGGAGCTTCGAGCACGAAGGAGCGGAAGCCCTTCTCCTCGACCAGGTACCGGAACACCCGGTGCTGGAGGGCGAGGAACTCGTGGCCGCCGTGGGCGGCCTGCCCGACGCCGACCAGCCGGGCGTCGCCCACCGTCATCCCGAGGGGGCGCAGGTCGTCGAAGGGGCCGGTGGGCTCCACGGTGCGCAGCGGGCGGGCGGCCCTGCGCAGGGCGGGCAGCGGGTCGGCGCCCGCCTCGGACGCGCGGGGCCGCTGTCCGGCCCCGGCCGTCTCGCGGTCGAGCCTCCGGCTCGGCCGGATCTCGCGCAGGTGCACCATCAGATCCGCCGACCTCAGCGGACGGACCTGATCGCCGGGCGGGGGGAAGTCCGTGCCGATCTCCCGCTTGGGCCGGGTGACGTCCAGCCAGGCGCGGGCGGCGGGCGGCGCGGTGCGCAGGTCGAAGTACCAGCTCCGGTGACTCACCCGGTCCAGGGTGTGCTCGACCGAGCCGGGCAGCGGAGGCGCCACCTCGAACCGTCTGACGTCGTCGTCGGTCGGGTTCTGCAACCCCTTCTCCGTGGCGTGCACGGCGCCCCGGCCGAAGGAGAGCCCCACCGCCAGGTAGCCGTCGCCCAGCCGCCGCCGCAGCACCTCTCCCTGGGTGACGGGGAGGTCGGGGGTGGAACTGCTGGTGTACAGGTGGCTGTTGTGCCCGCCGAGCACCGTCCGGTCGCCGGTGCGGCGCTGCCACCACAGGGTGTTCTCCGCCATGACGGTGTCGCGGTAGACCATGGCCGCCGGCGCGGCCTGCGGATCCGCGAGGTCGAAGGAGTACAGCCGCGCCACCTGGTCGATGACGGCGGCGTGCTGGACCGCCCAGGCGTGGTCCTCGTCCGTCCCGGCGGGCTCGCGGGCGCGCAGCAGCGCGAGGACCCGCCCGGTGCGCTCGGCCCGCGCCCGGCGCTCCTCCAGGGGCGCGGTCATCGTGGCGCGGATCCACTCGCCGACCGGCAGGGCGGGGCGCAGCCCCCGGTACAGCTCGGTGACGGCGGGCAGCAGGTCGGGGTGGTCGCGCCGGACGTGTCCGACGACCCGGTCGTACAACTCCGGCCCGGCGTAGCCGTTGTCGTCGCCGGCGAAGCGGACCGGGTCGTCCGGGTGGGCGACGTTGTACGCGCGCATCCAGCGGATCATGTCCAGGTACTCCTGGCTGTGCAGCAGCAGGAAGGCGTTCTGGAACTCCTCGGACATGATCCGGACCGGGTCGCCGCGCCCGGTGAGCAGGTAGTGGTCGAGGCGCGCGCCGGCGCTCCAGTTGGCCTCCAGGACGAAGGAGCGGAAGCCCTTCTCCTCGACCAGGTACCGGAACACCCGGTGCCTGAGGGCGGCGAAGTCGCGGGAGCCGTGGGCGGCTTCGCCGACGCCGACCAGCACCGCGTCACCGACCGCCGTCCCGAAGGGGCGCAGGTCCTCGTAAGGACCCGAGGGGTCGGTGGTACGCAGCGGACGGGCGGCCTCCGCCAACGCCGGCAGCGGGTCTCCGGCGGCCGTGGGAGACCCGTCCGCCTCCCCGGACCCGCCGCCGGCCACGGCCGTCCCGGGCAGGACGGCGAGCCAGACGAGCAGCGCGGCGGTGAGCCGCCGTGTCAGGAAGGGTGCCATGACGCCAGCATTCCCGTCCGGGCGCGGGACCGCGCTCCGGGTGTCACCCGGCCGGAGCAACGCCGCGGTCAGGTCCCGGCGGCGGAGGAACCCCGCCGGTGACCGTGTGAACGCCGGGCAGGTTCCACGTCAAGTGCCGCACCGATCGGGACCTCGTCGTCGCGGGGGTGATTGCAGATGGACGTCTCCGTGGTGAGCGCCGAGGCACTCCCCCCGTGCCCCTCACTCCTCGGGCCGCCATCACCGTCACCGTCGCCATGGAAGTGACCCCCTGCTGACCGGGGCCGGTCCGTACACGGCGGTCCATCATCCCGTGCGTGTCGCTCGGGGACGGGCAGCGCACGTAAGGACGGGCAGCGCACGTAAGCACGAGTCGCGGTCGTTGCCGCTGCCGCCACGTTGTCTCCACCCCCACACACGGCTCCCCGCTGCCGCACGTGGCGCAGGCCGCGCCTGCCTCCGACGGTTCCGGGACCGTGGAGGAGCCCAGGAAGAGTCCGCCGCGGCCGGGCGGGCGGGGAGGTGCCGTGCTCACAACTGTTGGCCTCCAGAGCCTGCGGCAGTTGCTGCTGCACGGCCGGCACGATCACCAGGATCAGAAGCCGCCCCGGACGTCATTCCACCGCCCGCGGAGCACCGTCCCCGTGCCTGAGGCTCCGGCTGTACCGCGTCCGGCGATGTCCACCCCGACCACCACCCGCGGAAAGGGCGCGATTCATGAGCGATCCGATGCGCGTCACAGGCCCTGTCTCCGTTACGATGCCGCACGGAGGTTACCCCTGTGCCCACTGAGGATCAGCTGTTCGGCGCCGTCGACGCGCTGCTGGAGCAAGTCGCCCAGGACGAGCTTCCGCCCCCGGCGGAGCGCAAACGGCTGCGCGAGGCCGCCGGCCTGAGCCAGGACCAGATCGCCAAGGCCCTGGGCACCCGCCGGGAGGCGGTAGGGAACTGGGAGGCCGGCCGCACCGAGCCCCGCCCGCCCAAGCGCGCCGCCTACGCCCGGCTGCTCGAAGGACTCGCCGCCCGGTTCCCGGCCCCGGCACCCACCGCCCCGCTCCCGGCCGGCACACCGGCGACCGCGCCCGCACCGCAGACACCCGCACGCCCCGAGACGAGGGAAACGACCGCGCCCGCGCCCAGGACCGCGCCCGCGCCCAGGCCCGCGCCCGCGCCCAGGCCCGCGACGCCGCCCAGGGCGCCGACGCAGAAGGCGACGCAGAAGGCCACGGGGAAGGCGACGGGGAAGGCCGCGAAGCGCCCCGCCACCCCTGCGGCGTCCGACCCCCGCTTCGAGAACGGCCCGCTCGCGGTCGTCGACTGCGCGGACGGGCACGTGTCGGCGTACTGCGTCGCCGGCCTGGTCCTGGACGTGCCCGCCAAGACCCTCCCGCCCTGGTCGACTGGACGCTGACGGAGGCGAGGCTCGGCCAGCCCCGCCTGCACCGCAACGGCCGCGACGCCGACCCGGTCCTCGTCCTCACCCCGGCCGCGCTGGAACGCTACGGCCTGCCCACCGCCCTCTCGGACGAGGAACGCCGCGCCGGCCGCCTCCCCGACAGCCACAAGGCGGTCCGGCAGCTCACCAGGGCCGGCTGGCAGCTCACCCGGCGCGGTTTCGGTCCGTGGGCCCGGATCTACCGCCCGGCCGAAGGCGCCCGGCGCAACTGCGTCCAGCTCTGCGTCCCCGCCTGGAACGCGCTGGACGTCCGCGAATGGGACCGCAAGGACGCCCCGGTCCTGCCGACGATGCACCCGGCCGACCTCGCCCGCTACCTCGGCGCCTACGCCGAGCGCGTGATGACCCCGCGCGGCACCGCGGCCGTCACCGGCCTGGAGCTTATGACCGCGCTGCGCCCGCCGACCCGCGCGGAGAAGGACCCGGCGACCGGAGAGTTCAAGCAAGCCCTCAACGACGACGCCCTCACGCAGGTCCACGACGTGGTGGAGTGCGAGGTGCCCGACGAACACCCCGTCCTCAAGGGCAAGTTCGCCCGGCACCACCTGCGCACCCCGGCCGAGATGCTGATGGAGGAGCCCTACGACTGGTGCCGGCCGCTGACCGACGAGGAGTGCGCGCACCGCTACCTGGTCGCGGTCGACATCAACATGTCCTTCGCCGCCGCCGCCAACGGCCTCACCATCGGCCTGAACGGCCCCACTCACCTGACCGGCGGCCCGTCCTTCGACCCCGCGCTGCCCGGCTCCTGGCTGGTCGACCTGAGCCATGTCGACCTCTCCCGCGCGGACACCGGCGGCCGTCCGGTCGACGCCGGCCGGCTGCCGAACCCGTTCACCCCCGACGGGGCCCGCCCGACCGGCCCCGCCTGGTACGCCACCCCGACCGTCGCCTACGCGCGGGAACTCGGCTTCGACGTCGCCCCGCTGGAGGCGTACGTGCGCACCCGCACCGGCCGCTACCTGGACGGCTGGTACAAACGCCTGCGCGACGCCTACGTGGCGACCATGGCCGACCTCGGCGTCACCACCGGCATGACCGGCCAGGAGTTCCTGGACGCGATGGCCCGCTCCCAGCAGGCCGACCCGACGATGGCCCTGCTGGCCGGCGCGATCAAGGCGACCGCGAAGGGCGGCATCGGCGCACTCCGCCAGCGCAACCGGGGCCAGGTGCCCTACTACGAGCCGTGGCCCGCCCTCGCCCGCGAGACCTGGCGCCCGGACATCCGCGCCGCCGTCCTGGCCAACCAGCGCGTCGGTATCCACCGCAAACTGATGAAGACGGCCGCGGCGGCCGGCCTCTACCCGGTCGCGATCGGCACCGACGCCATCGTCTACCCTTCCCACGGCCCGTCCCCCCCCTCGATGTCCTGCCGCACACCCCCGAGGGCAGACCGGTACCCGGCACCTTCCGCCTCGGCGTCTCACCCGGAATGGTCAAACACCAGGGCACCCGGACCGTCCTGTGGGCCGAGGAACAGTTCGAGAAGGCGGGCGGCGTCTTCAACCTCGCCAACCTCATCAAAATGTAGGTTCTCAGATTCCGCGCCATGTTCTCTCTGATGGTGTCATCTAAGTGACATATGTGACGAGGAGTTGAGAGGCGATGCCCGCCGCTTGAGACCGGCACGGCCGGCCTTTCGGCAGCAGGGCACGCAGATAGGGCCTCCTGAACAGATCGCCGGTGCAATCCGTCCGAGCGATAGGAGGCCCTATGAAGATTCCGTGCAATGGCGCTCACTAGCCTCAATGTTGCCGAGGAGCGATAGATTCACTGAAAGCACGATTGATCTTTGTTGCGGCGTTCGTGAAGGCTCTCCATGAGGGCCATTGCCCAGGTGCGCCAGGCCCATCGCCGTATTGGCGGGAGTTTTTCATACAGGGCCTGCTTGGTCTCATTGAGAGGGCCCTGGAGAATAGCCCATGTGAGCCATGGGTGGGTCCAGGTCATCACTTGCCTGGCTTGCCGCGCGGGCATGACTGCGACCAGTTTATCGAATTGGTCACCTGGCATGGTCCAGGCCAGCGCGCGGAGCCTCCGTCCAGAGGTGTTGGCGAGCAGTTGTGCCCCACGGCCGGGGTGCACCATCGCCAGTAGCGCCTGTACCTGTTCATCCGGCCACTGCGCCAAGGCAGCCCGGAGCTGCTCGTCTGGCCATGACAGCATCGCCGCAGTGGCTCCGATGTGTGGATCCGGAAGCTGAGCCTTCAAGGCGCTTTGTCGGTTCTCCATGACCTCGGCAGCAGCCTTAGGGGGCAGCGTGGTTACGAGCCAGCGGGCCAGCTCGTCGGTCAGGCCCATCAGTGCCTTGCCGATGCGCTCATTGCGCATCCGCACAGTCCAGTAGTCATCACTGGTGTCGCTGTAGCCCATTGTCAGCAGCCGCTGGGCGTTACTCGGCGGCAAGAGTCTCAGCACGCTGCCCAAGAGATCCGCCTCCAATTCGTCAATCATGAATCCAATGAGGCGCCCCCCTCCATTGGCCTCAACCTGTACCCAGTAATGCGACAGCACTTCGGTCGCATTGGGGAGGCTGCACATCACAGCTGCCGCCTGAGTGTGATCGAGTACTGCGCACAGCCTGGCGGCCTGGTCAGGTGGGAAGTGGGCAGTAATCGACCTGAGCCAGTCCTGCGGCATTAGCCGGAGGACCTGAGCAGCCTTGCTGCGGTCGGGAAGAGCCTGCCACGTCGCGAAACGGAGTTCCTCGGGCAGCGCCTGGATGACCTGTGCAATTACAGGAGGTTCGTTATCTGAGATTGCATGGGCTGCCGTGGCGGCCGGCAGAAGGGGAAGCAGCGCGAGGAAGTGTTCCGTACCGAGGATGTTCGCCAAATTTTCGTAGGGCAGCGCTGTCAACAGGAGACGTGCCCTATCAGTTGGCATCTGCCGCACAACCTCGGCAGCAGAAGTACTGATCATGTGGGCTAGGCGAACGCCTGCAGCCACTTCATCCATATTGGTCAGCACATACGCGGCCCGGTCCGGGGGCATGGCGCTCAGACGATTACTTGCGGCGGGCGGGTCCATGGCCGCCAGGACGGTAACCGCCTCGTTCGCCGGCATTTCGGACAGACGCCGCGCCGCCTCGGCGATGGGAAGGGACAGGATCTCCCTGGTTTTGGCCATGTCATCGACGCCGATGTACATGTTGCCTTGGGCGACCTGGTACACGCGGCCGTGCCCGGAGGCGTCGGCGTGCAGGTTGGTGTCCCCAGCGAAGCGCGGCTGATCGTCGTCACTCATGACTCGGTGATGTTCAGGTTGCCCTGACCCAGTTGGTAGACCTTCCCGTGGTCGGACGCGGTGCCGGTCATGGTCACCGAACCGGACCATGTCTGCCCGCCTTCCGCGAGCGCGGGGGCAAGCTCATCCTCCAGCAGCCGACGGAGTTCCGTTGCGATGGCAGGATCAGCCGCGAGCAGGCGCCGTAGCTTCAGCTGCCACTCGGTGACCAACTCCCTTTCCATCGAGTCATTCCCAGCGGCCCGGGCAGACACGATCTCGTCGTGTGCCTGGACCAGCTCAGCTTCCACAACTTCGGCGTGCTCGGGGCGAGCTCGCCGCCACAGAGAGCCGACAGCCGACTTTGCCCGGTCCCACGCGTCGGTCGCTAGGAGCCCCACAAGGGTGGTTCCAGCGGTGTTCGCTAGGGCCAGAAGTTCCGCGTCCAATCCCAACCACCGTGTCTGAGAGCCGCATCGTCAAGGACACGAGAATAGAAGCGGACCTGACGTTGCGACAGCTCTTTCACGTCAATGCCTGCTAGCGATGCCACTACGACACCCTTCGAGGGGTCCAGGTTCAACGCGTTCACCCCTTCGAGTGATATGCCTCTCGATCAACCGTCCGGTTCTCTCGTGTTCGTGTGACTGTCTTCGCGATCAAGGAAGTTGGCTGCGATGGGGGCGGTTCATGCACGTGGAGGTCTGCGTTCGGCTTGGCGTGGACGAGGTGTCCGAGGGCCTCGCCTGGGAGTCGGTGCCGTTGGAGATGCTGTACGCGGCTGAGCCGTGGCGGACGTTCCGCTGGTACATGGGGCAGAAGCACTATTCGGGTTCGTACTGGTCGAGTACGCAGTCGGATCACGTGATCTACGAGTCGCGGCTGGAGCTCGCGCGGCTGCTCTACGCCGACTTCGACCGGGACGTGACGGCGATCGTGGCCCAGCCCTTCTTACTGAGGGCCGAAGTGGACGGCGCGCTGCGTCGGCACATCCCGGACTACCTGATGGCCACCACCACGGGTCCGTTGGTCGTTGACGTCAAGCCGCGCCACCGGGTGGCTCGGCCAGAGCACGCGTTCACCTTCGCCTGGACCCGCGAGGTGGTCGAGTCCCGCGGCTGGCGCTACGAGGTGTGGAGTGAACCGCCGGACGCCGAGATGGCCAACGTCCGGTTCCTCGCGGGCTACCGCCGCGACTGGCTGTTCGAAGCGGACGCGTCCGAGGAGATACACGACGAGGCGGTGGACGAGGAGCCGTCGGAGCGGCTTTTCGATCCGGTCATCCTCGACGAAGTCCGCGACCGGGTCGCGGACGGGGACACGTTGGGAGAGGCGTTCGCCTGCCTGCCGGACCGTCCGGCTCCGCTGGTGCGGGCCGCCATCCTGCATCTGCTGTGGAAACAGCAGTGGCTGACCGACCTGGGCGTCCCGCTGAGCGCCCGCAGCGTGCTGAGGGCGGCGTCGTGAGCCGGGCCGCGGTGCGCGTGGGAGTAGGGAGTCGCTTCTCCTACGACGGCGAGATCGTCGAGGTGGTCGAGCTCGCCAGCACGCAGGCGGGCGGTGAGGTGGTCCTCAAGGACGGCCGGGGACGACTGCTGCGCCTGGCCGTCAAGGAGCTGCTGCTCACCGACCGGGCCCGCATCATCCCGGACGGGCCAGGCCCTGCCTCCGACGACCCGCAGGAGACGGCTGCGGTCGTGCTGGCCCGCCTGGACGCCGGGGAGCGGGAACTGGTGCTGGAGCGGGCTGCCCACGTGAGGGAGGTGCTCACTGGGTTCCGCAGCGGGAGCGAGGAACTGGTGGCCGTGGGGGAGCCCCGCGCCGCCTACACGGCGAGCGAGCCGATGGAGAGCCGGTACGCGGCGAAGGCGGCCGAGCTGGGGGTGGCCGCGCGCACGGTCAAGCGGTGGGCGGCTGCCTTCCGCCAGGACGGCGAGGCGGGACTGGTGCCGGCCCGCAGCGGGCCGCGGTCCGGGCACCGGAACGCGGAGGTGTGGTCGGAGGCGGCACTGGAGGTGATGGTCGAGCACACGGGCCAGTCCAAGCCGTCGCGCAAGATGGTCATCGAGCGGACCCGGGCCCGGCTGCTGGCCCGGGGGTTCGAGGAGGAGGACCTGCCCAGCCGGGCGACGGTCTACCGTCTCCTGGAGGACCTGGAGCGGCGTCATCCGACGTTCCGGCTGAGCACGAAGCGGAACCGGGACATCGCCTCCCGGCCCGGCGGGGTCTATGGGAAGCTGCGGCCGACCCGGCCGGGTGAGTACCTGCTGATGGACACCAACCGCCTCGACGTGTTCGCCCTGGACCCGGTCACGCTGCAGTGGCTGCAGGCGGAGCTGACCGTTGCGATGGACTGGTACACCCGCTGCGTCTGCGGGATCAGGATCACCCCAGTATCGACGAAGGCCGTCGACGCCAGCGTCGCCCTCTACCAGGCGTTCCGTCCCCGGTCCGCCGGGGAGGACTGGCCGGCGCACGCGGTCTGGCCCGAGCACGGCATCCCGAGGTCGGGCCTGGTGGAGGCCACGACGCTGGAGGGGCCGATGCGTTCGGCGGCGTCGCCCGCGCTGGTGCCGGAGACGGTGCTGGTCGACCACGGCAAGGTGTTCGTCTCGGAGCATCTGACCAGCGTCTGCCGCCGGTTGGGGATCTCGGTTCAGCCGGCCCGGCTGCGGACGGGCCGGGACAAGGGCCCGCTGGAGATATTCTTTCTGACCCTGCGTGAGGATCTGCTGCAGGGCCTGCCCGGCTACAAGGGGCCCGATCTGCACTCGCGCGGCGAGCGCCCGGAGGGAGAGGCGTTCTTCTTCCTCCACGAACTTGAGGCGATCATCCGCGAGTGGGTGGCCTGCGTGTATCACGTGAGGCCGCACACTTCTCTGGTCGACCCGGGCGTGCCGGGGCTGCGGATGTCGCCCGCGGCGATGTTCGAGCACGGCCTGAACAGGGCCGGCTATATCGCGGTGCCGCGCGATCCGGACCTTGCGTTTGAGTTCCTGCGGGTGGAACGGCGCAAGATCCAGCACTACGGCATTGACCTGGACGCCCGCCGCTACAACGGCGCCGCCCTGGACCCCTACCGCGGTCTGCTCAGCGGCGAGCGGGACGGCAAGTGGCCCATCGCGGTGAACCCGGACGACATCAACACGGTCTACTTCCGCGATCCCGCCGACCGCAGGTGGCATGCGCTGGCCTGGGAACATGCACCGGGGCGGGACATGCCGGTGAGCGAGGAGGCACTGCAGTTCGCCCGCCGCCTGGCCGCGTCCCGCGACCGGTTCCCGGACGACAAGGCCGCGATCCGGGACCTGTTCGAACGCTGGAACCTCGGCCTGGGCACCACGCTCGTCGAGCGTCGCATGGCGCTGCGGCTCGCCCGGGAACAGGCGGCCTTGGACCTCCCTGAGCCCGAAGAGAGCGTCGCGACACTGCCGAGCGTGAGACGCCTCATGGACTTGCCGGACGCGGCAGAACCACAACTCGCGTCCGAGGCCGCACAGGAAACGGGCGACGACGACGCAGATGACGAGGCCGAACTCGTGGAGTTCGAAGACGACAGCGACTTCTACACCGACGCTCTGGAGGACGCGTGAACAGCGAAGACACCTGGACGCCGGGAGACTCCCACCGGCTGGATGCGCTGACGCTCTCGCGCAAGGAGGGCTGGGCGGCGTTCGCGCAGGCCGCACCGCGCGTCCAGCCGGAACTGCTGCCCCGCAGCGAGTACGTGGCACTGGGCGAGCGCGCGAAAGCGGAGTACGACCAGGCCCGGCGGATCTGGCACGCGAACCTCGGACCTCTGCGGACCCCGCAGCTGGCCGAACTGCACGAGGACTTGTGGGACATCCTCGACAGCAACCAGCAGGACGGCGACCAGGCCAAGGGCGCCGTCGCGGTGGACGCCTTCCCCGGACTTGGCAAGACGACCGCGGTGCTGGCCTTCGCCCGGGACTTCCACCACCGGGAGATCGCCGAGGGCGGCGCGTTCACCGCCGGCGGGCACGAACGGCTCCCCGTCTGCCGGGTGGGCCTGACCGGGAACACCGGGATGAAGGACTTCAACCGGGCGATGCTGGAGTTCTTCGGCCACCCCGGCCACACCACCGGCACCACCGCGCAGTTCGCCCAGCGAGCCCTAAGGGCTGTCCCGTAAATGATCTCCGAGTCGTCTCCGCATGGTGGGCCGCCGTGCGGCCCACTGGCCTATCCGGCGAGGGCGAGGTTGTGCATCCGTGCGATGCCGAGCATGGCGTGGTGGACGCCGTCTCCTTTGAGGCGGCAGTCGCGCAGGATCTTCCAGGTCTTCATCCGGGCGAAGACGTGCTCGACGCGAGCCCGGACTTGCTTGTGGGAGCGGTTGTGTTCCTCTTTCCAGGCCGGAAGTTCAGTCTGGCCGCGCTCGCGGCGGTGCGGGATGACGAGTCCGGTGCCGGGTAGCCGCCATCGGCGATCGTGAGGGTCTTGCCGACCGCGGTCTTGGCGCCGGACTCCGCCCACGCCTTGCAGTCGTTGCGGTTCCCGGCCAGCGGCTGGCCGACCACGACGACCATGCGGGTGTTGGCGTCGACGACGACCTGGTGGTTGGTGGAGTACCTGTAGTTCTTCGACCGCTCGGCGATCGTGTGGTCGCGGGTGGGTACCAGGGTGCCGTCCACGACGAGCACAGTGTCCCTCGCGAACCGCTTGCGGGGCTGGAGAGCGAGCTTCGGTCCGAGGTGATCGATGATGCGGTCCGCCGTCGACTTCGACACCCCGAACAGCGGCGCGATCTGCCGCATCGTGAGGTTCGTCCGCCAGTACGCCGCGACCAGCAGGGCCCGGTCCTCCAGCGGGAGCCTCCACGGCCGGCCCTTGCGGGCCGCGTCCGCACCTGCGCGTCGCAGCACTGTCACCAGCTTGCCGAACTGCCGTGGGTTGAGCCCGGTGAAGGGGGCTATCCAGGAAGGCTCCGACGCCGTGATCACACCAGCCACACCAAGATCATCTCAGGCCGGTTAGGGTTCCTCCTTCGAGCCGACGGACTGGAGACGGACCATGGAGCAGGATGAGGCTCTGCAACTCGCGATGGCGTTTCTCGCGGACAGCCAGCGCGATGATGAGCCGCCTCTCGCTATCGACGCAGAGCGGGTTCGTGCGAGCAACGGGTTGCTGATCGTGCCCTACAACTCTGTGCAGTACCTCGCCTCGCGTGATGCGAGAGAGCAGCTGTTGGACTGCTGGCCCATTCTCGTCGACCTTGCACGCGGCGAGGTGTGGTTCGGGACCCTGGACGAGCGACATCTGTGGAGGAACCCGAGCGCCTGACACCTGTCCGAAGCCCCAGTTACGGGACAGCCCTTAGACTGCGTGCTCTCCTGCGATGTGAAGCTGCTGATCGTGGACGACCTGCACTTCCTCCGCTGGCGGGCGGCCGGTGGCGTTGAAGTGAGCAACCACTTCAAGTACGTCGCGAACGAGTTCCCGGTCACGTTGCTGTTCGTCGGGGTCGGCCTGGCCAAGCGCGGACTGTTCTCCGAGGGCGAGTCCTACGACAACGCGGTCCTGGCTCAAACGGGCCGGCGCACGACCCGCCTGGACATGGGGTCCTTCGAACTGGCCACCGACCAGGGCCGCAGCCAGTGGCGCCGGCTGCTGCTGGCCCTGGAAAAGCGCCTGGTCCTGCGCGGCATCTACCGGGGCATGCTAGCCGACGACCTGTCCGACTACCTGTTCATCCGCTCCAGTGGCCACATCGGCTCGCTGATGACCCTCATCAACCGCGGCTGCCAGCGGGCGATCCGCACCGGCGCCGAGCGTCTGGACGAGGAACTTCTGAGCCGCGTCAAGATCGACCAGGCGGCACATTTGGCCCAGGACGACGTACGCAATCTCCTGAAGGGGCAACGCTCCCGACGGACCCGCCAGAAGGCGGCTCGCCGGTGACGCACGCGCGGACCCTGCCGATCCGACTCGCCCCGCAGCCGGGCGAGGCACTCGACTCCTGGTGGGAGGCGATCGCCCACCGGCTGGGGACGACCACCGGTGACGTCCTGGCCTCGATGGGCGTGCTGCCCCGCGGATTCGCCCGGCCGGTGGACTCGGGCATCCTGAGACGCCTGGTTACCTTCTCGACGCGGACCAGGCGGCAGCCATCGCATGGTCAGCCGGCCCTACCCCGACGCAGGCACACGCCATGACTCTGGCCCGCTACGACGGCCGGGCTCACCTGGTCGATGCACAGCGCCGAAGGGTGGAGGCGAGGCATGTCTGGGGGCGGGCCCGCGGGTCGCGCTACTGCCCGGCCTGCCTGGCCGCGAGCGGCGGCAGATGGCGACTGAGTTGGAGGCTCGGCTGGTCCTTCGTCTGCCTCGATCACCGACTGCTGTTGGTGGATGCCTGCCCGCGCTGCAGCCGCATGCCGCGGCACTTCCCGGCGACCACCCGGCACCCGCTCGCTCCGGGCCGTTGCCACAGTCCTTCGGAGATCGGTGCTCCGCCGGCTCGCTGCGGGCAGCCGTTCGAGGAGGTGTCCACGCTCACGCTCGCCGCTCAGGGATCGGTGATCGTGGCCCAGAACCTCATCGAGAAGGCGATCTCCAGTGGGCAGGTAGGCTTCGGCGTTACCAGGACCACCCCCAGCCCAGTCTTGCGCTGTTCGGGGACCTTCGGGCGCTGGCCTGCATCCTGCTTCGCCGGGTCCCCGACACCGGCCGGCTGGCGGGCTTCGTCCCACCGGAGATCCTGGCACTGCACCAGCAGCCGTTGCCCGAGAAACGGCGGTCCTTCGACCCTGTCGAGGAGACCCGTCCGGGACGCCTCGCTCCGAGGCGGGCCGCGACCGCCGCACTCGCCACCAGCGCGGCCCTGCACGTTCTCCAGCAGAGCGACGTCCACGCGGCCGGAGCCGCCCTTCGTGACCTGATCAGCGACACTGACGGCAGCATTCCGCTCAAGGTCGGGCTCCGGTGGGCCCACACCAGTTCGGTCTTCGACGCGATCCATCTCGCCACGCTCGCACCGCGTCTGGGAGGCCCTGATCAGCTGCGTTACCGCACTGCGGACCGGTTGCCCCGCAGGCCCGGCCGCTCGGCGGCAACGCGGGTCGCTGAGCGGGCCCGCAGGACTCCGACGCAGCTCTGGCCCGCCTGGTCCGCCCGGCTCAGCCCCCTGGACGGGGCTCTCTCTCGCACGATCCGCCCGGCCCTGTCGTGCTACCTGCTGCTGGTCGGAGGCACGGGGGACTTCACCACGAGGGCCCGCCTCCTTCGTGCACCGGTGGAGGACCGGCTGGGATCTCACATGACCTTCCGGCTCACGAAGCGGGGCCACTTCCACGGCATCAGCCTCGGCCTGCTCGCGTTGGCGAACTACCTTGACCAGGAAGGATCACCGATCGACTACACCCGTCGCCGCACGGTCGACTACCGCGACCTGCTGCCGCTGGACACCTGGACGCAGCTCTGCCGGGACATCGACTTCGAAGCCGGCGGAGTACGGCGCCACCAGTTCGCCCGAGCGCTGCTGTTCGAACGGCTCAGCGGACTCCCCGCAACCCTCGCCCCGGCCGCCTACGCGCCCAGCACCACGGAACTGCGGACCATGCTACGGACCTTCGAAACAGATCTCACCCCGGCGCTGATGAGCCAACTCGAGGAACACGCAGCCGAGTTCCTCATCCGGCAGGGAATCCGCGACGAACCTGTCTCCTGGCAGCCCCCGACAGACATCGTCCGCGATCTCAAGGTGCCCGGCTGCGACCTGCGGGACATCGACCCCGACATGCTTCACCGGCTCATCAGGGACGAACGCCTGACAACAGCACAGGCCGCCCGCCGCCTCGGCGTCAGCCATGATGCCGTCCGCTTCGTCCTGCAGGAGCAGCCAGCCCCTCCCGCAGAGGCGAAGAGCGCGAAGTGGGAGAGAGGAGCCACTGTTCGACGGGCTCGTGCAGCGCTCCCCAGGGACAAATTCGCACGCTTCTACCTCGACGAATACCGCACGCTGAAGTGGATCGCGGAGCACGCTGGCGTGAACGAGGAAGCCATCAAGGTCCTCGTCCGCGAATACGGCATGAAGCGCGACGGCAAAGCGACCCGCTGGCGCCAGATCGATCTCGACTGGCTCCGCGA
Source organism: Streptomyces sp. NPDC090994 (assembly GCF_044768905.1). Taxonomy (NCBI): domain Bacteria; kingdom Bacillati; phylum Actinomycetota; class Actinomycetes; order Kitasatosporales; family Streptomycetaceae; genus Streptomyces; species Streptomyces sp. NPDC090994. The sequence continues at coordinate 53,710 of NZ_JBIVWS010000002.1, read as the reverse complement.
CCAACGCGTCGCTGGACGCACCTGCCGCGAACTCGCAGAGGAGACCGGCTTCTCACTCGGAATGATCAGCTACCTGAGCCGGCGGCACGACCTGCCCGGTCGCCGCCCAGGGAGGAACCCATCGACTCTCGGAAAGGCGGCCAACAACACCCCGTTATAGCGGGGGTGCATGGTCTATCCTGAACAGGCCACCTCGGATCTCCCAACCATCCGAGGCGGCCTCACAGGGAAGCGCGATGATTCAGATCACCCTCGGCAAGAAGAAGAACGTCGACCCGAACAGCGATCCCCTCCAGCGCTCGCAGATCGGCTGGAGCGACGGGCTTTCCGGCAAACAGCTCCACGACATCGCCCGCGGTGTCTGGGTCACGCCTGGATCACGCGTCGAACGAGAGCGGTTCGCGGTCGTCAACGGCGGCGGGATCATCCGCCAGGCCATGGAGATCGAGCGGATCATCGACGTCCCTGGCGGGCGACGGGCCTTCGAAGGCCGCATCCTCGGCCCCGGGCACCCCGTCCACGACCACTACGTCGGCAAGCCGGCTCCTAACGGCGCTCAGCAGAACCCCATCACCTACTTCGACTCCCCCCTGGGCAACCGCGAGTGCAACTGCGGATGCGGCAAATCCATCAGCCGAGGCGACTTCCTCCCCGGTCACGACCAGCGGGCCATCCACGAGAGAATCGCTCGCATCGGAACCGTGAAGGACTTCATCGCCTGGTTCGACCAGACCTGGAATCCCGACGAAGCCCAGCAGGGCGAAGCCGCGTGAGGAAATGCCACCGAACTGAGACGGAAACCGCGGGACATCTGATGAGACGCCAGCACAAGCAGCAGGTCATCGCGGTCCGGAGTGACACTGGCGGTGCGAACCTACACAAAACCGACCCGGCAGCCGGAGAAGGGGAGTAACGAGCCATGGCCGACCCCATCGGCGACGGCCTGGACCGCGCCCTGGAAGGCACGTTCACCCGTCCCCTCCCCAAAAGCGCCCCGGCACAGATGAGATACCTGGTCCGACAGCTCAAGGGCACCCGGGCCACCGCGCGACTCCTCGGCGTCTCCCAGCGCACCGTCGAACGCTACGTCAAGGGACAGCTCAAGCACCCCCGCCCCGACCTGCGCGACCGCATGGAACGCGAGGTCAGACGCCGTTGGCAGCCGCAGATCCGGGCGCGGGCCAAGAAGAAGGCGGTCACCACCGACGGCCTGGTCGTCTCCACCCGGGCCCGCTTCGGCTTCACCGCCGCACCCGGCACCACCGACGACGCCCGCGTCCGCGACATCACCCAGGCCCTCACCCCCCAGTGGGCCGACCGCCTCTTCCAGGCCCGGGACACCGGCGCCACCGAACAACAACTCCAGCGCATCGCCGCCGACGGCCTCGCCGAGATGTACTTCCGCGCCGCCAACACCCGCGCCCCCGGCCTCGGCGTGGAATTCACCGACGTGGAACACGTCGACATCGAGCTGTAGACCTGGACGGGCGAGATCGGCGCCGGCGGCTGTCAGGGACCGCCGCCGGTGGGAAGGGGCCGCAGCACCTCGACGGTGCCCGTCTCGGTGTCGTAGCTGCGCAGGGTGGTCAGCCGGGCCGGCAACGGCGGCGCCGGCAGCAGTCCGGGGACCCACCGGCCGGCGAAGGCACCGGCCCGCCGGGAACGGCCGAGGGTGATGTGCGGACTCCAGCGCGCGGGGTCGTGGAACGGGTTGAGGGACGCGGGCGGACTGTCCGAGACCACCGCGTCCCACACCCGCTCGTGCAGACCGGCCAGGGCGGGATCGAGGTCGAGTGCCCAGGCCAGCACCGAGGTCGGCCGCTCGAAGCGGACCACGCCGGTGAACCGCACCGGCAGGGGCAGGGCGGCGGCCACCCCGGCCAGCTCCCACCGGATCGGAGCGGTCAGCTCCGGACAGGCGGCCAGGGTGAGGTGCGGCCTGTTGGCCGGCGAGCGGTGCCGCGCCTGACTGGGCAGGCCCGCGTCCGCGAGCCGCCGCCAGGCGTCCCGGACCACCTGGTCTGCCGCATCGTCCAACAAGAGCTCGACCGTACGCACCGACGCAGCCTATCGCCGCGCCGCTCCCGGGCGGTCTCGACCGGACGCCGTGACGAAGAGAGGCAGTACCGCGTGCCGGACGGGTGAACCTGCCGGTCCCCGGGACCCCCTCCACCCTGCGCGCCCAAAGCGGCGGGTAGCGTACGAGACGACATCTCATCTGGACAAGATCAGTTGAACGCCTCCCGGACGCCCGACATCCTGAACGCCGGGCCCAGCCAGCCGCCCGGACCCCCGCGCCAGGCCCCTCGCACCCGTGCCGGTGCACCACACCACCGGGAGGGGCTGATCCATGGCAGCAGCGAGCACGAGCAAGGACCTCCCTTCCGCCCATGACCGACATCACCAGCCCCGCCTCCGCCCCCGTCGGCGGCACCCCCGGCGTCATCGTCATCTCGGGCATCTCCGCCTCCGGCAAGTCCACCGTCGCCCAGGCCCTCGCCGAGCGCCTGCCCCGCTCGGCGCACGTGCGCGGCGACACCTTCCGCCGCATGATCGTGAACGGCCAGGCGCCCATGACCGCCGACGCCCCGCCGGAGGCCGTCGCCCAGGTGCGGCTGCGCTACCGTCTGGCAGCCACCGCCGCGGACGCCTACGTCGAGGCCGGCTTCACGGCCGTCGTCCAGGACCTCTTCCTCGGCGAGTACCTGGCCGACATGCCCCGCCTGATCCGCAGCCGCCCGCTCGCCGTGGTCATGCTGGCCCCCGACCCCGAGGTCGTGGCCCGGCGCGAGGCACAGCGCGCCAAGACCGGCTACGGACCCGACTGGCAGCCCGCCACCATGGACAAGGTCCTGCGGGACAGCACACCCCGCATCGGGCTGTGGCTCGACACCTCCGGGCAGACCGTCGAGGAGACCGTCGACGAGATCTTCGCACGCGCCTGGACCGAGGGCGCCGTCTCCTGACCGCGCCCCGCGCGGGTTCCTCGCCGCCGGGGGAGGGGGTCAGCCCGCCCCCGGCGGCCGTCGCTCCGACGGGCTCAGTGTCCCGCCCAGTTCCCCGGCCCGGCGCACGAACTCCTCCCGCAGTCCGCGCGCCGCCCGGGGCACGGACACGGACCGGCGCCGTTGCAGCATCAGCAGTACCCGCGTCCCGGCGTCCGCCAGCGGCCGGTAGGTGATCGCGCCCAGCCGCTCCAGCGGGTCCCCGACGACGCTGAAATCCGGCAGGACCGTGGCCCCGAGTCCCTCCGCCACCATCAGCTTGCCCATCTCCGCACCGTCCGTGGAGTACGAGAAGGACGGGGTCCGGCCGTCCAGCAGCCGGTGCACGTACCGGTGCATGAGGTAACCGGAGCGCATCGCGATCAAGGGCTGGTCCAGCAGGTCGTCCACGCTCACCGCGGCCCGGGAGGCGAGCGGGCTGTCGGGCCGTACGCACACCACCGGCCGGCCGCGCAGGAGCGGTGTCGACTCCAGCGCGGCCGGTGTGTCGTCGCCCTCCAGGTGGTTCACCAGGCCGAGGTCGAAGCCGCCCTCGGTCAGGGCCCGGTGGATCTCCGTCTGCTGTGCGGCGACCACCTCCACCTGGGTGCGGGGGTGCGCGGCACGGAAGGCGCGTACCACCGGAACGAGCAGCGGCACGGTCGCCGCGTTCACCGTGCCCACCCGCACCATGCGGCTGACCCGGTGCTGCTCGCCCGCCGCGGACCGCAGCCGGTCCACGGCCTCCAGTACGCCGACGATGTGCGGCAGCAGTTCCCGGCCCTCCGCGCTCATCGTCGCCCCGGAGCGTTTGCGTTCCAGCAGGGCGACACCGAGTTCGCGTTCCAGGTTCCGGACGGTTTCGCTCAACGCGGGCTGGGAGAGGCGCAGTTCCTCCGCGGCCCGGCGCAACGAGCCGAGCCGGGTGACCGCGGCGATGTATTCCAGCTGTTCCGTTCGCACGACAGCAGAATTCTCCGCGCGGGCGCACCCGTTCAAGGGTTTCCCTGTCACACCTTCGTGAAATCCAGTGGTCCGGGCCGCGGAACCGGTCGGGTTTCCCTTGACGGCCCCGACCGGTGACTGCCACGATCGACCGTATGAAGATGCGACTGGACCTCACGCGGCGACGCCATGTCGACCTCGCGCGCGTCTCCAGCGCCTCCTGTTGCTCAGCGGCCTGAATTACCGCGATCCGCCGCTTCCTTTCCACGCCACGCCTGTCGTCACACAGGCCGCTGCCGCATTCCCGCCGTGCGGTCTGATCCGCGCGAAGGCGCGTCATGTGGCGTCTTGAGGCGTCATACAGCGTCGTGCGGCGTCATGTGGCCTCGTACGGCGTCATGAGGCGGCCCGAAAGAATTGCCCACTCAGCAACAGGAGTTCCGCATGCCCGAGCCCGTGAAATTCGCCTATTGGGTTCCCAATGTCAGTGGGGGACTGGTCACCAGCAAGATCGAACAGCGCACGGACTGGGGGTACGCATACAACCGCGAACTCGCCGTCCTCGCCGAGAACAACGGCTTCGAGTACGCGCTCAGTCAGGTCCGCTACATGGCCAGCTACGGTGCCGAGTTCCAGCACGAGTCGACCAGCTTCAGTCTCGCCCTGCTGCTCGCCACCGAGCGCCTGAAGGTGATCGCCGCCGTCCACCCCGGCCTGTGGCACCCGGGCGTCCTCGCCAAACTGGGCGCCACCGCCGACCACCTGTCCGGCGGCCGGTTCGCCGTCAACGTCGTCAGCGGCTGGTTCAAGGACGAGTTCACCGCCCTCGGCGAGCCCTGGCTGGAGCACGACGAGCGCTACCGCCGCTCCGAGGAGTTCATCCGCGCCCTGCGCCAGATGTGGACCGAGGACCGCACCCGGCTCGCCGGCGACTTCTACCGGTTGCGTGACTTCTCGCTCAAGCCCAAGCCGCTCAGCACACCCGGGCGCCCCCACCCCGAGATCTTCCAGGGCGGCAACTCCACCGCCGCCCGTGAGATGGCCGGCCGCGTCTCCGACTGGTACTTCTCCAACGGCAAGGACTTCGACGGCGTGACCGAGCAGATCGCGGACGTCCGCGCCGCGGCGGACCGGGCGGGCCGCACGGCGCCCCGGTTCGGCCTCAACGGCTTCCTCATCGCCCGCGACACCGAGGCCGAGGCCCGCGACACCCTCCGGGAGATCGTCGCCAAGGCCGATTCCGAGGCCGTCGAGGGCTTCGGCGCTGCCGTACGGCAGGCGGGCCGGTCCACCGCCGACGGCAAGGGCATGTGGCAGGACTCCGCCTTCGAGGACCTCGTCCAGTACAACGACGGCTTCCGCACCGGCCTGATCGGCACCCCCGAACAGATCGCGGAACGCGTCGTCGCCTACCGCCGCCTCGGCGTCGACCTCCTGCTCCTCGGCTTCCTGCACTACCACGAGGAGGTCGCCTACTTCGGCGAGCGCGTGCTGCCCCTGGTCCGCGAACTGGAGGCACAGCTCCCCGAGGACGAGCCCCGCCCCGCCCCCGCGCACGCCTGACACCCGCCTGCCCTCCCCGGACGCAACCCCCACACCGCTCCGCACTGCCGCGAAAGAGGTCACCCGCATGAGCACCACCACGGCCACCACCTGGGAAAACCGCCCCGCCCCGACGACCGCCCAGGACTGGATCGACCGCGCCGCCGAGGTCGCGGCGGTCCTCGCCACCGACGCCGCCGCCCGCGACCGCGCCGGAGCCACCCCGTACGCCGAGGTACGGCTCCTCAAGGACGCGGGCCTGGTCACCCTGCTCGGCCCCGTCGAGCACGGCGGCGCCGGCCAGGACTGGCCCACCGCCTACCGGGTCGTCCGCGAGGTCGCCAAGGCCGACGGCTCCATCGGCCAGCTCCTCGGCTACCACTACCTGTGGAACTGGGCCGCCCGCCTGGTCGGCACCCGCGAGCAGTGGGAGCACGTCGAGGCCGAGGCGGCGCGCAACCGCTGGTTCTTCGGCGGCGCCGTCAACCCGCGCGACCACGACGTCGTCGTCACCGAGGACGGCGACGACCTCGTCTTCACCGGCCGCAAGACCTTCTCCACCGGCAGCAAGGTCTCCGACGTCACCGTCCTCGAAGGCGTCCTGGCCGGCACCGACCAGCACGTCTTCGCGATCGTGCCCTCCGACAGCGAGGGCCTGACCTTCCACGACGACTGGGACAACATCGGCCAGCGGCTCACCGAGAGCGGCAGCGTCACCATCGACGGGGTACGCACCCCGTGGTCCTCGGCGGCCGGCTACGTCGACAAGCGGTTCCAGGCGCGCACCTACAACACCCTCAACGTCCCCACCATCCAGTTGGTCTTCGTCAACTTCTACCTCGGCATCGCCGGCGGCGCGCTGGAGACGGCGGCCACCTACACCCGCGGCAAGACCCGGCCCTGGCTGCACGGCGGCCACGAACGGGCGGTCGACGAGCCGTACGTCATCGACACCTACGGCGACCTCACCGCGAAGCTCTGGGCGGCCGAGGCGCTCGCCGACGCCGTCGCCGCCGAGGGCCAGAAGCTGCACGACGACCCCGACGCCGTCACCGAGCAGGCCCGCGGCGACTTCGAGGTGCGGGTCGCCGCGGTCAAGGCCCGCGCCACCGACGTCGCCCTGGAGGTCACCAGCCGCATCTTCGAGGTGACCGGCGCCCGCGCCACCACCACCGCCGAGGGACTGGACCGCTTCTGGCGCAACGTACGCACCCACACCCTGCACGACCCGGTCGCCTACAAGCGCCGCGAGGTCGGCCGCTGGGTGCTCGAAGGCGAACTGCCCGAACCCACCTGGTACTCCTGACCCGCCCCGGGGCGCCCGCCGCACGCGGGCGCCCCGCCTCCCCGAAAGAGGACCCATGGCCACCGTCCTGTCCGTCTCCGGCAGTCCCTCCGCCTCCTCCCGCACCGACCGCCTCCTGCGCCACCTCGACGAACGGCTCCGCGCACAGGGCCACGAGGTGATCCCGCTGGACATCCGCACCGTGCCCGCCGAGGCCCTGCTCGGTGCCGACTTCCGGCACCCCGCCATCGCCGAGGCCACCGAACTGTTCGCCGGTGCCGACGGTGTCGTCGTCGCCACCCCCGTCTACAAGGCGTCGTACTCCGGCGTCCTCAAGGCCCTGCTGGACCTGCTCCCGCAGTACGCCCTCGCCGGGAAGACCGTGCTGCCGCTGGCCACCGGCGGATCGACGGCCCACGTCCTGGCCATCGACTACGCCCTCCGCCCGGTCCTCAGCTCGATGGGCGCGGCCCACATCGTGCAGGGCTGGTTCACCCTCGACACGGACCTCACCGTCCGCGACGACGGCTCCCTCGCCGTCGCCGCCGGTGCCGCCGAGGCCCTGACCCGGGTGGTCGACCAGTTCGCGACGGCGCTGGACCGCGGCCCCGTCCTGGCCGCGGCGGGCTGAGCACCGTGGCCGCGCACGTGATCGCCGGCGACGCCGAGGCCCTCGCCGTCGCCGCGGCCCTGGCCGAGGAGTTCCGCGCCGGTGCCTCCGCCCGGGACACCGGACGCCGGCTGCCGCACGCGGAGGTGGCGAAGCTGTCCGCGTCGGGACTGCTCGCCGTCACCGTGCCCGCCGAGCACGGCGGCGCCGACGTCGGCACGCTCACCCTCGCCGAGATCTTCCGGCTGCTGGCCTCGGCCGACGCCAGCCTCGCCCAGATCCCGCAGAGCCACTTCGTCTACGTCAACGTGATCCGCCGCCAGGGCACCCCGGACCAGCGGAAGTTCTTCTTCGCCGAGGTCCTCGCCGGACGCCGCTTCGGCAACGCCCAGTCCGAGGCGGGCACCCGGCACGTCCAGGACATCCGCACCCGCCTCGCCCCCCGCCCCGACGGCTCCTACACCCTCACCGGCGTCAAGCACTACGCCACCGGCGCGCTGTTCGCCGACTGGATCCCGGTCCTCGCCCGCGCCGACGACGACGAACTGCACGTGGCGTACGTCCCGCGGGACGCCCCCGGCCTCACCGTGATCGACGACTGGGACGGCATGGGCCAGCGCACCACGGCCAGCGGCACCGTCCGGCTCGACGCCGTGCCCGTACCGGCCGACCGGGTCCTGCCCCACCACCTGACCTTCCGCGGACCCCAGCTCCACGGGGCCGTCGCCCAGTTGCTGCACGCCGCCATCGACACCGGGATCGCCGGCGGCGCCCTGGCCGAAGCCGCCGCGTTCGTCCGCACCAGAAGCCGCCCCTGGTTCGAGAGCGGCGCCGAGACGGCGGCCGAGGACCCCCTGCTCATCCAGCGGTTCGGTGAACTGGCGGTGCGGGTGAGGGCGTCCGAGGCGCTGCTGCGCGAAGCCGCCCGCACGGTGGACACGGCCCGCGCCGGTCTCACCGACGACTCCGCGGCCGAGGCGTCGATCGCCGTGGCCACCGCGAAGGCCCACGCGGCCCACACCGCGGTGGAGGTGGCCGACGCCCTGTTCGACGTGGCCGGCACCCGCTCCGCCCTGGACTCCCTCAACCTCCACCGCCACTGGCGCGACGCCCGCACCCACACCCTGCACGACCCGGCTCGCTGGAAGATCCAGCACATCGGCAGATACGTGCTCAGCGGCACCCGACCGCCACGCCACGGCCTGCTCTAGCGAACGGCTGAACCGCGAGCCCCCGAGATCGGAGACCCCGTGTCCCTCACTTTCCACTGGTTCCTCCCCACCAACGGCGACAGCCGCCATGTCGTCGGCGGCGGCCACGGCACCCCGGCCACCGCGTCGGGGCGGGACCGGCCGCCGACGGTGGCCTACCTGAGCCAGATCGCCCGCGCGGCCGAGGACCTGGGCTTCGTCGGAGCGCTCACCCCCACCGGTGCCTGGTGCGAGGACGCGTGGCTGACCACGGCGATGGTCGCCCAGCACAGTGAGCGCCTGAAGTTCCTGGTCGCCTTCCGCCCCGGCTTCGTCGCACCGACGCTCGCCGCCCAGATGGCCGCCACCTTCCAGCGGCAGACCGGCGGACGGCTCCTGCTCAACGTCGTCACCGGCGGCGAGAGCCATGAGCAGCGCGCCTACGGCGACTTCCTCGACAAGGACGCCCGGTACCGCCGTACCGGCGAATTCCTGCACATCGTCAGGGCGTTGTGGCAGGGCGGGACGGTCGACCTGGCCGGGGAGCACCTGAGGGTGGAGGACGCCAGGCTGGCGCGGGTGCCCGACCCGGTGCCGCAGGTGTACTTCGGCGGTTCCTCTCCGGTGGCGGGCGAGGTCGCCGCCCGGCACGCCGACGTGTACCTCACCTGGGGCGAGCCGCCCGCCCAGGTCGCCGGGAAGATCGCCTGGATCCGGGAGCTGGCCGCGAAGGAGGGCCGTACCGTCCGGTTCGGCATCCGCCTGCACGTCATCACCCGCGACACCTCCGCCCAGGCGTGGGCCGAGGCCGACCGTCTGCTGGCGGGTTTCGACCCGGAGACGGTGCGGTCCGTGCAGGCCGGGCTGGCCCGCAGCGAGTCCGAGGGGCAGCGGCGCATGCTCGCCCTGCACGGCGGCAGCCGGGACGGCCTGGAGATCCACCCCAACCTCTGGGCCGGCATCGGACTGGTCCGCGGCGGCGCGGGCACCGCACTGGTCGGCGGCCACGACGAGGTCGCCGAACGGATCCGGGAGTACCACGCCCTCGGCATCGACGAGTTCGTGCTCTCCGGCTATCCGCACCTGGAGGAGGCGTACTGGTTCGGGGAGGGGGTGCTGCCGCGGCTCGCCGCACAGGGCCTGTGGCGCCACCCGCACCACCCCCGGCCGGAGCAGACGGCGCAGGTGCCGTTCGCGAGCTGAGGACGAGGGCGCGCTCCTCGCCGTCCGGATCCAGAGACGGACCCGGCACGGCGGCGTCCCGGCCGCGTCACCGCCACCGACTACTGACCGAACACCGAGCGCCGTTGCCCAAGCCGTTGCCCGCCACCCCTTCGAGGAGCCCTCCCCCATGAGCAGCACGTCTTCCGTTCCCACCACCTCCTCCGCGCCCACCACGCGCAGGGCCTTCACCGCGCTGGCGGCCGGTGCCGCCCTGGCCGCCGTCGTCCCCGCCGGTGCCGCACAGGCGTCCTCGGTCCGCCACCGCGGCGGCAGCCGTCTCGTCGCCCATGACGACTTCCGGCACGGCCTGCGCAAGTGGGCCGTCGAACTGCAGGACGGCGGCACCGTCACCGCCTCCCGCGGCGTCCTGGAGATCGACGTCCCGAGCGGCGCGACGGTGTGGTTCAGGCAGCGCCTCCAAGGGCCGTACGTCCTGCGGTACACCGCCACCCCGGTCGCGGCGGGCGGCGCCAACGACCGCGTCTCCGACCTGAACAACTTCTGGAACGCCACCGACACCCGCTCCCCGCACCACCTCTTCGCCACGCGCCGGGGCGGCGCCCTGGAGGAGTACGACCGGCTGAGGACGTACTACGCCGGCTACGGCGCCAACACCAACACCACCACCCGGCTGCGCAGGTACGTCGGCGAGGCAGGAGTCCGCCCGCTGGTCTACGACTACACCGCGCCGCTGCTCGTGCCGAACCAGCCGCACCACGTCCGGATCGACTCCGACGGATCGACGGTCCGGTGGTGGAACAACGGCCGTCTCGTCTTCGACTTCCAGGACCCCGAGCCCTACACGGCCGGCCACTTCGCCTTCAGGACCACCTGGAGCCACTTCCGGATCAGCGACTTCGAAGTGCGGCGGCCGCCGTCCCGGACGGACTGACCGGCTGGTCCCGCGTCCGGAGGCACCGGCGGGACATCCCGTCGCAGCCGGTTGTCGCGGAGTACGTCACGTCGGTGACGTCGCCGCTGGACCACCGGCCGGCCGTCATCCGCGGCAACGCCGGCGAGCTGATCGCGCCGGCGGCGGCGACAGCACCGGCGGGGGAGTGCGCTTCGGGAAGGCGGAGCCCGCTGCCCGCCGCGCTTGTCCGAGGCTGTGCGAGGGTAGGGAGTGACCCATGAGCCGGACAAGGGGGGATCGTGTTCGAGCTGCGACAGGGGGAGCTGCACAGCGCGTTCGGTGATCCGGTGCTCGGTTCGATCAGTTTCCTCAACGAGATCATGAGCCGGTACCCCGACGCGATCTCGTTCGCGCCCGGCGCCCCGCATCTCGCCTTCCTCGATGACCTCGACGTGTCCCGTCACGTCGGCACATGGATCGCCCACCAGGTCGCTGAGCGCTCCCTGAGCCGGGACCAGGCCCGGCGCCTGCTGTACGAGTACGGACCCAGCCGGGGGCTGATCAACGAACTCGTGGCAGACGCGCTCCGCCGCGACCACGGCATCGACGCCGGGCCGGAGGCCGTGGTCGTCACGGTGGGCGCGCAGGAGGCGATGCTGCTCACGGTGCATGCGCTGTGCGCCAGGCCGGGGGACCGGCTGGCCGTCGTCGACCCGTGCTTCGTCGGCATGCGCGGCGCCGCCCGGTTGCTGAACGTCGACGTGGTCTCCGTGGACGAGACCGAGGACGGCGTCGACATCGACGCGCTGCGGGAACAGTGCCGCGCCGCGCGGTCCCAGGGCGAGCGGATACGGGCTGTCTACCTCTCCCCGGACTACTCCAATCCGTCGGGAAGCCTGACCAGTCTCGCCGCCCGTCGGCGCCTGCTGGCCCTGGCCGAACAGGAGGACCTGCTGCTGCTGGAGGACGGGGCCTACGGCTTCACCGCACCGCCGGGGGAGGAGATTCCGCCGCTGAAGGCACTGGACACCGAGGGCCGGGTGGTACATCTGGGCACCTTCGCCAAGGTGTGTCTGCCGGGCGCCCGGGTCGGCTACGTGATCGCGGACCAGGTGATCCGCACCGGCGACGGCGGTCGGCGGCTGCTCGCGGACGAACTGGCGGTGAGCAAGAGCATGGTGACCGTCAACACCTCGCCGATCTGCCAGGCCGTGGTGGGCGGCATGCTTCTGGAACACGGCGGATCGCTGAAGGCCCTCGCGCAGCGCAAGTCCGAGCTGTACCGCCGCAACCTCGCGCTGTTGCTGGACGCGCTGGACCGGCATCTCTCGCCCGACGCCGGGCTGCCGCCGGGAGTGAGCTGGTCGCGTCCGGCCGGGGGTTTCTTCGTGCGGATGCGGCTTCCGGTGCCGGCCGACGCCGCCCTGCTGGAGATCTCCGCGTCGGAGCACGGCATCCTGTGGACGCCGATGTCGCAGTTCTACGCGAGCGGCAGGGGCGACAACGAGTTGCGGCTGTCGTGCAGTTACCTGGAGCCGGACCGGATCGAGGAAGGGGTGGCCCGGCTCGCCGGGTTCCTCAGGAAGGAGGCCGCCTCCGGGCGGCCGAGCGGGACCAGGCCCGGTCCACCTTGCCGATGACGTCCTCGCCGTACAGCCTGCACGCCTGGGTGAAGGCGAACTCGGCCATATAGACGCGGAACTGGTCCGCCGGCTCCTCAGCGAGGGCGAGCATCGCACGGTTGGCGACCACGGCGGGGTTGTCCAGTTCTCGCACGGCGGCCTCGACGGCGTCGTCCATGGCGTCCACGGCCACCACGTCGTCGCAGACGAGGCCCGACTCCGGGTCGGTCGCCCGGATCCTCCTGCCGGAGAGGATGACCCGGCGGGCCAGCCGGGAACCGGTCATCCGGCCGAGCCGCAGGTTGCCCGCACCGGGCACGATGCCCTCCTGAGCGGCCGGGAGGCTGAAGTAGGCGTCGTCGGCGGCGATGACCCGGTCGAAGACCAGCAGCAGTTGCATCCCGCCGCCGATGGCGAACGAGTCGACCGCCGCCACCCACGGCTTCTGCACGGACGGCGCCTCGAAGGTGGCTTCGGCGGGCGGAAGCAGCAGACCACGGAGAATCTTGCTCAGGTAGGTCAGTTCCCTGCGCACCAGGAACTCGATGAACGAGATCCGGCCGTCGCGCAGGTCCGACAGATTGATCCCGGCGCTGAAGACACGCCGGCCGGCGTAACGGGGGTGGGTCATCACATCGCCCCGGAGGACGCCTACGTGGGTCCGGTCGTCCAGGAGGACCAGGTCGACGGCCGTCTCCATCGCGTCGATCAGCGCGTTGTCCTCGGCGTTGAGACAGTGCGGGTTGCGCACGGTGAGGTGTCCGGCCGCGGCGCGGCGTTCCAGCAGGACCGGTCCCAGATCGACCCGTCCGTCACGGCGGTAGCGGTCGACGAGGGCGAGCGCGCGGGGCGAGGCCATCAGCATGGTGTCCGTCAGATGCGCCCCGGCCGTCGGGGAGCGGAGGATGCCGCGGAGGAAGATCCCCTGGTCGATCTCCCTGCCTTCCTTGTGGGCCTGGACTCGGGCGCCCTCCTCGTTCATCTGCCTCCGGTCGGGCACCAGGCCGGGGAAGCGCTCGGCGGCGGCGAACACCAGCTCCGTCAGCCGGAGCCGACGTGCGCAGCCGTCCGTCAAGGCGTCGTAGACCGCGTCCGCGTGACGGCGCATGAACTGCTCGCGGGTCTGCCGGCAGGAGCCGAACACGGTCGCCGCCAGGTCCCGCTGCCCGGCGTCACGGTCCACCGGGGCCGGCAGGCGCGCCAGGATCCGTTCACCGCGCTCCGCCTCCTCCGCCAGCACCGAGGCGTCCTTGTCGAGGATGCCGGCCAGCGGGGGCGCTGCGGGCGGTGGGACGGCTCCGGCGGCCGTTCCGTCGGGTGTCATGACCATGTGGCGGACTCCTCGTCGCGGGCCAGTCGGCGCAACTCGCGGTCACAGGCCGCCAGATGCGAGCCGATGGCCTCTTCGTAGGGGGTGGCGGAGGCCTCCAGGATCAGGCTGCGCCGTATCGCGACCTCGGCCCCGCTGAGACGGCCGAGCATCACGACGGCCGCGCGCAGCGCCTCCTCCAGGTCGTGCCCGATCTCGTTCACCAGGCCGAGGGACACGGCCTGATCCGCGGTGATCTCATGTCCCCACAGCACCAGCCGGCGGGCCTGGGCGGCTCCCAGCTGGCCGACCAGCCGGTGGACCGCCATGCCTGGCCAGAAGTGTTCGTCGTTGACCGGCAGCAGCAACCGGAAGTCGGGCGAGGCGATTCGGAAGTCGGTGGTGAGCAGCAGATCCAGTGCGGGACCGCCGCACACTCCCTCCGGCACCGCGACCGTCACCGCCGCCAGCCGTTCGACCCTGCGGACCGCGCGCTCCCACCGGTTCACCTCCCCGATGCGCACCCGGCCCGGCCAGGACCGGTCGGGCGGGGCCGACCGCAGGCGCAGGACGACCACGTTGCGACCGCCGTCTGCCTCCGCCCGGGCGCACACCGAGGTCACCGCCGCCGTCAACTCATCGAGAGGGCGGGTTCCGTCGACCGTCAGAATCAGCCCGAGCCCGTCGATGAACTCGGCGACGTCCCGGGTGACATGCTCGTTCACACTTCCCCAATCCCGCGCCCCCGTGCTCGCCGCGGCCACGGGGCCGCGGCGGCGGTGCGCGTCTCACCAGCGCAGCAGTGCGGTCTCGATCGTCGAGCCGGGGCCCATGGTCATCATCACGCCGTGGTCACCGGGCCGAACGGTTCCCTCCTCCCACAGCTGCCGGAAGGAGAACAGGAAAGCGCCGCTGGAGAGGTTCCCGTAGTCCCTCAGCACCGACAGGGTGTGGCGCAGGTCGTGGCGGGTGAGGCCGAGGTTCACGCGGACCGCGTCGATGACCTTCTTGCCGCCCGAATGGACCAGCCAGTGCACGATGTCCGAGCGGTGCAGGCCGACGTCGCCGAGCAGACGGCTGACCGTCTCCTCCACGTGCGCCCCGACCACGTACGGGATCTCCGGGTCGAGGAAGAAAGAGAACCGTCCGTGGTCCTCGTCCCAGTCGTAGCGCATCGCCTCGATGGCCTCGGGGATGATGCGGCTCGCGTAGCCGAGCACCGCGGGGCCTTCGCCGGAGTACGGCGGCTGCGAGCAGGCGCTCGCTCCGTGCCCCGGCGCCTGCGCGACCACCGCGGCGGCTGCCGCGCCGTCCCCGAAGAGGCTGTTGACGACGGAGGTGCGCATGGTGCCGTCGAAGACGTACGCGGCCGAACAGACCTCGATGCTCACCACGAGGGCGAGCCGTCCGGGGTGTGCGCTCGCCCAGCCGGTCACCGCGGCGAGCGCGTTGAGGCCGGCGTTGCAGCCCATGCCGACCACATCCAGCCGGCCGCACGAGGGCCGCAGCCCCATGTCCCTGATCAGCAGCGCGCTGAACCCGGGCGTGAGGAGCCCGGTCGACGAGACGCAGCACAGGAACGCCACCTCGTCCGGATCCGCGTCGAGCCGTTTCAGACACGCCTCGATCGCCTCGCGGCCGATGACGAGCCCGCTGGAGGAGTGCTTGCGGAGCAGATCACCCTGCGTCTCCGTCCGCGGTGTGCCGTCCGGGCCGCGGGGCGGCAGGGTGAGGTGGCGGCGCTCGATCGCGCTGTTCAGGAAGACGGACCGGATCCTGGGATCGGTGATCCCGAAGACCGAGAGCAGCTCCTCCTGTGTGTACGAGGCCGACGGCACGGCGGTCCCCACCGATACGATCCGTGGGAGGGAGCCGCTGGTCCGGGTCATGGTCCGCTCCTCTCCTCGATGTCAGCCGAGACCGAGGTAGTCTTCGGGACCGCCGTCGCGGACCGTGTCGAGCGTGAAGCAGTGGAAGCCGCCTCCGAAAAGCCGTCGATGGCGGTGACGTACCGGGACGACGGTGAACCGGTTCTGCTCCAGGGTCCGCACGAGTTCCGGGCAGGCACTGTTGACCAGCACCGTCGAGGGATCGACCGACAGGACGTTGAGGTCGATGAACGGGCTGGTGAGCACCAGATCGTCGTCCTCGTACTGCGGGAAGTTGTTCTTCCCGGGGGGCGGCGCCACGATCAGGTCCCAGCTCCGCAGCGCCTCCGGGAGGAAATCCAGCACTTCCTTGTTGCGCACCAGCAGCGTGCCGGGTCGCAATGCCAGCACCATGCTGTCGATGTGGCTGTCGCTGAGCCGGTGCACTCGGTGGATGCGGAATCGGCCCTCCAGATGCCGCTCCAGCCAGTCACAGGCCATGGCATGGTTGGCCGTGGAGATGTTCACGATGACGTCCTGGCCCAGCCGCAGGCACTGTGCCGCGTCGAACATCATCTCGAAGCCCACGTCGTACACGGAGGCCTGCGGGTCCTCGATCGGTTCCGTGGGGCCGCCCACGTTGCTGGTCCGGGCGTACGACAGGTCGAAGGAGGCGTCCGTCATCAGCGGCCGGGGCATGACGGTCCACCGGGCGCCCTGCCGGAAGTACTCGGCGAAGACCGGGGTGAGGAACTGGGTCTCGAAGTAGCGGGAGCGGATCATGGGCGGCGTCTCGATGATCTCGTCCCCGAGGACCAGGGTGTTGTCCCGGATGTTCAACGGGGGGACGACGGCCGCCGACCAGGCCGGGGTGCGTACCTCCGTGGTGGACGCGTCGACGTCCATCGGCCGGTGCACCTTCACCGACAGGGACTCCAGGGTGGCGACGATGCCTTCGACGTCCTCGATGAGTTCATCCACGTACCGCTGCTTGATGGGGGAGCGGTCCGCCGCGGCGCCCCGGTCGGCCCCGTCGGGGGAGCCGCCGGCGCTGAGGCGCGGGTAGTACCACTCGGATCGGGTGATGTTGTCGTGGAAGAACAGGTCGAACGACAACTCCCGTTCGTGCGACGTGTAGTTCACGGCCGATCCGACGACAATCTCCTTGAGCGGGGACCATTCGTCGAAGCTGTTCAACCGCATGCTGCGTTCTCCTTGCCGGTGGAGTCGGTGCGTGAGGCGGTGCCACCGGGACCGAACAGCTCCTTGAGCCGGTGCTCGTAGGCGGCCGCGCGCGTCAGGTCCTCGGCGATCACGCACTGCATAATCGAGTGGTCTCTCAGATCGAGGGCACTGCTGAAGATGACCCCGGTACGGGTCGACGGGTCGTAGGCGAGGCCGGCGTCGGTGAGCGCCGAGACGGCGGAGGCGAAGGAACGGGCGGACCAGCCGTCAGGCCAGATGCGCTCGACGACGACCCGGTCGTCCGCGTGGTCCAGGCCGGCCAGCCGGGCGCCGATGACGGCGTAGGTGTGGGTCGACATGGTGACACGGCCGTTGTACTCGGTGAAGAACAGCTCGCTGTCACGGGTCAGGACGGCGTCCGCGCTGAGGCGTCCGCGATACCCCATGGCGTGCAGCGGGACGCACAGCCTCCGTCCGTGCTCGGCGAGTCCGGCGGCGGCGTCCGGTTTGAGTCCCTGTGCGGGCACCACTTGCGCCTTGGCCAGCGGCGCCATGATCATCTCGCCGGTGCCGCCGGACTCGACGCCGTCGTCAGTGATCAGGTACTCGGCGAACAGAGAGGTGCTGTCCGGGTAATAGCGTTCGACGACGACCGGGTCGCGACTGTTCCGGCTCAGTTCCGCCCACCGCTCGTCGAGATAGCCCCGCACCTTGGACGTATCCGTGAGCGTCAGGGTCCGGCGGGCGCCGACGGGCTGGATGCCGGGAACGCGGCTGAGGATCTCATTGCCCTTGCCGCCGAGCGAGTAGTCCTGCTTGACGACGACCGGCGTGTTCGAGTCGAGCAGTTCCGTGATCGCGGACTCGGCGCGTTCCCGGGTGGCGCAGACCGCGCCCTCGGGGATCGGCACGCCGACGCCCGCCGCCACCGCCCGGAACACCGCCTTGCTGTTGACCAGGGCACCACCGCTCTGGGCGGCGAAGCCGAGGCCCGGGACCGCGTGCTCGGCACCGAGCGCGCGGGCCAGCGCGGCCACCGAGGTGTCCGGCCACAGAGCGAGGACGTCCGTGACGGGACGGCCCGCCAGCGCCCGGCGCAGTGCGGTGAGGAAGGCCGGGGCCGACAGCCGGTCGGCGGTCAGCAGGTCCTCCCCGGCACGCCCGGCCGCTGGGACGACCACCTCGATGGCCGAGCGCCGGGTGCCGGTGAGCGAGGTGACGTAGGCGAGGAATTCCTCCTCGGGGCGGACGGGGAGGACGAGGACATCGCCGTCCTGGGCGAACCACGCCAGCCGCTGCACCGACCAGGAGGCGGCGATCCGGGTGAAGAGGTCTTCGTTGAAGTCGTTGCCGATGAGTAGCCGTGTCAAAGGCGTTCCCTCCGTGGAGACGCTTCGGTGTGCCCGAGGTCAGCCGCAGCCGCCCCGGATGCCGCCCGCGTCGCCGGCCGCGTCGGCCGCCGGGCCGCCCGCGTTGGCGTTGGCGAGGAGATGCTCCTTCGTCGTCCCCATGAAGTGGATGACGATCTCGTGGTTGGTCGACGTGACGGCGGACTCCGAGCCGGTCCGGTAGTAGAGGTCGAGGACGCGCGGCGAGGGGGAGAGGTCCGGTTCCCTGTCCGCGCGGAGAGCGGCGACGATGCCGGGCACGTCGTAGGCCAGACGGACGTCCCTGCGTACGTAGTACCTCTCGTCGCGGATCTCCTCGACCTCCAGTCCCTCGTGCGCGGCTGCGGACTGCTCCGGGCGGAAGACGGGCTGGGTGAGCAGGTCGTAGCGGAACACCTCGTCGAGGACCGGCCGGAACCGCTCGGGGACGAGGGGGCCGATCGACTCGTCCCACCACCGGTGCAGCAGGCGCGCGGCCTCCGGATCGGTGTAGAAGTAACTGATCGCCGCGCCGAAGGATTCGGTGCCTCCCGCAGCGGTCGCGCAGAACTCCCGTAACGGCACCGCCGCCGGATCGTCGATCTCCGCCAGCCAGTCGCCCAGGTTGATCAGCACCCGCGACTGGGTCAGGCCGGCGAAGTGCCGGAGCGGGCCCCAGATGTAGCGGAATACCGCGTTCTCGGCGACGACCCGGGCCCAGAAGAGGAACCGCTGCATGTACTGGTTGTCGGCGAAGGTCATGGTGTCGTGCGCGAGCACGTACTCGAAGTCGTCGTGGTCTCCGCGGACCGCCGTGATCCCGAAGAGTTCCTTCTTCTCCATGTAGTCGGTGTTGGGGAGCAGCAGAATGGGGTAGACGGCGATCCTCGACACGCGCCGGGCGAGGCGGTCGTAGCCCTCCATGAAGGACTCCACGGTCTCCCCGGGGGCACCCCAGATCAGCTCAGCGTAGCAGTCCAGGCCCTCCCGGTCGAGCCAGGCCGCCAGGTCCTCCCACTCGTTGACCTTCATGTTGCGCCTGTTCATGGTCTCCAGCGCGCTGTCGCTGAGCGTCTGGAGGGCCAGCGTGAAGGAGCTGTGCATGCCGGCCTCCTTCATCCGCTGGACGATCTTGAAGAACGTCCTGGACTTGTTCTTGGCCCAGGAGGTCTCCAGGGCCCGCGGGAAGCCGTAGGTGTCCCGGGTCTCGATCAGCGCCTCGACGAACTCCAGGTCGCTGGGCAGCAGCCCGAAGTTGGCGTCGCAGGCCACGATGGTGTGCACCTTGAGCTTGGCGAACAGCTCCAACTCGCGGCGGAGCCGCTCCTGGGAGAAGGCGCGCACCTTCTGGCCGACGGCGCCGCCCCAGTAGCAGAAGGCGCACTTGTAGGGACAGCCGCGGTTGGTCTCCATCAGGGCCACGTCGTACCGGAACTCGCCGTTCTCATCGGTCAGTTCCAGCGCCCCGGTGAGGAAGGGCGAGGGGATCTGCTCGAGGTCGTCGAGGCGCGGGCGCTCCTCGGTGGTGACGGCCTCGCCGTCCGGCCCACGGTAGGAGATCCCGGCGACCGAGCCGAGGGCAGGCCGGCCCACGCCCGCCAGACAAGCCCTGACCAGCTCTCTGAACGTCAGCTCACCCTCGCCGTTGACCACCACGTCCACCTCTGGAAACATGCGGAAGACGCGGGCTGCCTGGTTGGCCACGTGCGTGCCGCCGAATACGACGAGGCCGGCCGGGTTCAGTTGCTTGAAGGTGGCGGCGAGAGCACCGAAAGACTGGTAGTTCCACCCCAGTACAGAGAAGGCAAGAATGTCCGGCGGGCCGGCGCCGAACAGTTCGTTGCCCATGGCCGCATTCGTGGTACCGCCCCGGAAGTTCTTGATGGAGACTTCCACGTGGGGGCTGATTTCTTCGTCGGCCATGAGGGTCGACTTAAGATACCCGGAAGCCAGCGGCATTGACTCCAGTGGCATTTCCCAGACGCCCTGCTGCACAAGGGAAATGGTGGTTTTGCAGTCTTCTTCGGAAGCTGTCACGCGTGCTCCTCGCATCGAGCGTCGGAACAAACCAAGATGAGTCGCAGGCTTCGCGCTATTTCCTCATGCTCAAGGGGTGTTGATCTCGGTGTCAACCCTGTCATCCCTATGGATCAGGGAGTCCTGGAGAATGGCTTGATTCAAGCACCGGCCGGTTCTGTGGTGGATTGATTCCGGTCATGAAACCTGGGATCTGGTCAACTTTCGCGGCGGTTGAGCGCGTTGACCTTGTCTGAGATGGCGTGTTAGCCTCCCGTGGTCTTGCCGATATCAACATCAGTCGCACCCTTGGAAGGGGACACATAACTGATGGGCGATTCGCAGGAATTCGACCGCGTATACGAGAGATTCCAGCTCATCGTCAATGGACCGGCTCTTTTCAATGCCGTCATCACGGCTCTGGAGCTCGATGTCCTCCCGTTCGTATCGCGCCACCCGGGCGCCACGTTCGAGGAACTGCGCCGGCACGTGGGAATCGAGCCGCACAAGCTGCGTGTGCTGATGCTCGCGCTGTGCGCCACCGAGCTGGTGGAGCGGCGCGACGGCGGATATGTGAACTCGCAGGTCGCCGAGGAGCATTTGGTGACGGACCGCCCCGAGGGATGGCGGGACACACTCCTCGGTTGGCGAAGGTTTCAGTATCCGGCCTTCCCTCATCTGACCGACGCCCTGCGGACCGGAACGAACGAGGCAGCGCTCGCTTCCTATCCCGAGCCGGGAAACACGCTCTACGACCGGCTGGCGAACGAACCGGAACTGGTGGCGAGCTATCACGACTCCATCGGGCCGTTCACCCATCTGTTCGCCCACGCCCTCCTGGACAACGCCGAACTCGCCGAGGTCGGCCGACTGCTCGACGTCGGCGGTGGCGACGGCACGACCGCGATCAAGTTCGTCCGGCGGCACACGCACGCCACGGTGACCATCTTCGACATGCCCAGCGTGTGCCGGCACGCGGAGAACGGGCTCCCGGACGATGTCAAGGGGCGCGTGCTGACCCACCCCGGCGACATCTTCGAGGACGACTTCCCCAGCGGCTTCGACGGCATCCTGTTCAGCCACTCCATGGAGGTCTTCTCCCCCGAGCACAACGTCAAACTGCTGACGAAGGCATACAAGGCGCTGCCCCCGGGCGGGAAGATCTTCCTCTACAACATGTGCGCCCCCGACGACGAGAACAGCGGACTGCTCTCCGCTCGGCTCTCGCTCTTCCTCAACGTCCTGGCGAGCGGCGAGGGCATGGCCTATCCGCCCAAGGACTACGAGCAGTGGCTCACGGAGGTCGGCTGCCGCAGCGTCCGTTCGTACACCGGGCTGCCGTACGAGCACGCGCTCGTCGTCGGCGTCAAGGGATGACCACCAAGCAGGGGAGGACCCCGACGATGACGTCGCCCCCACTCACCGCCGCAGCCGGCACCGAGGCCGCGACGGGAAACCTGATACTCGATCACTACGAGCGCCTGCCCGAGGTGGTGGCCGCCTGTGTCACCGACCAGGGCCCCTGCCCCGAGCCCGAGGCCTTCCGCCCGGCGTTCGCCTTCCCCGCGCTCGACCCTGCCACCCGCGCGTACTACTCCGCGGCCACGGCCCGCTGGCAGCCCCTCGGAGACTACCGAGGCCGCCCGCTCACCCTCCTGGACCTCACCGGCAACCCGGCGACCGGGACGACGAAGACGTTCGCCTCCCTCCTCATCGTCGCGCGGGCCGTCGAACACATCCGGCGCACCGGCACGCCCGTCATGCTCTGCACCCCGACCTCCGGGAACAAGGGCACCGCGCTGCGCGACGCCGTCCTGCGGGCGCTGGAAGCCGGACTGGCCGAACCGCACGAACTGCGGATCACGACGCTCGCTCCCTTGTCCAGCCGCGCCAAGCTGCGCCGCTCCCGGCTGTCCGCGGACAGCCGGCTCAAGGCCCTCAACCCCCTGCTGCTCCTCGACTCCAAGCGGCCCGAGGACGTCAAGCCTCTCGCCCGCGCCTTCGCCGACGCCCACGCGCGGGCCTGGGCGCGGGAGACCGGCGGACGGCTGTGGTTCTCCTTGGAACTCGAGAACTACCTGGTGGCCGACGCCGCCCGGGCCTTCTTCGAGAACCGTGTCGCCCCCTGCGACCACGGCCCCAAGAGGCTGCACGCGCACGCCGTCTCCAGCGCCTTCGGGCTGCTCGGCTACCACCGGGGCCGTACCGTCCTGGAGGAGTCCGGCGACTCCTCGCCCGAGAACCGCCCCGCCTCCCTCCTCGTGCAGCACCTCAACACCCCCGACATGGTGCTCAGCTGGAAGTACGGCAGCTTCGACCGGTCCCACCTGCCCCGCTACACCCTGGACCCGGCCACCGGGCTCCACGTCCAGCACGCGGACCCCGCCTTCCCGCGGACCGTTCACCGGCTCGACGAAGTGCTGGACCCGACCTTCTACACCCACCGGCCCGCGACCTCCCCGGCCATGAACGAGCTGATCGGCCGGCATGGTGGGGCAGGCATCGTGGTCTCGCTGCAGGAGTGCCTGGAGCGTTACCCCCTGATCTCCGGGCTGCTCGCCGGCACCGCGGCCCGGCTCCCCGACGACCCGCGCACGCTCACCGAGTGGTCGCTCGTCATGGCACTGACGGGTGTCCTCAACGCCATCGACCGTGGTCTCGTGGACGACGGCCCTGTCGTCGTGCACGGCAGCGGCACGTACGCGCGCGGTGATTACGACGCTGTCGGTGCGGCCGACTGTCACGTGGTGCGGTCGGTCGAGGACGTGGCCGCCGTGGTGTGGAAGCGTTGAGCGGCGCGCCCCACCTGGTCGTGCTGGGCACCGGGTCCCTGGCCCGCTCGGTGTGCTGCTCGCTGGCCGGCCTCCGGTCGGGGCCGCTGTGGGTGACCGTCGTCGGCCGCGACGCGCGGGCGGCCGGTGAGGTCGCCTACCTGGCCGGGAGCAGAGCTCTGCTGTCGGGTGCACCTGTCCGTTTCGACGCGGCGGGTACCGATCCGGGCAGCCGCGCTTTGGAGGAACTGCTGGTGCGCACCCGCCCCCGGCTGCTTCTCGTGTGCGCTTCCTCCCAGTCGCCGTGGGAACGCACCCGGCACCCCAGTGGCTGGACCGACCTGATCGCCGAGGCGGGGTTCGGTCTCACCCTGCCCCTGCAGGCCGAGATCCCGGTGTGGGCCGCTCGCGCCGTAGCCGATGCGGCCCCCAACACTTTGCTGATCAATGCCTGTTTCCCCGACGCGGTGAACCCCGTGTTGAAGGCACTGGACCTCCCGGTGCTCTGCGGCATCGGCAACGCCGGCCTGGTGGCGGCATCCCTGGGCCACGCCCTCGGCCTCGGCCCCACTCCCCGGCTCAAGGTCCTCGCCCACCACGTTCACCTGCACGCACCCGCCGCCCCCGCCGACGAAGCGCGGGCCTGGCTCGACGGGGCACCCCTCATCGATGTGACCGCGCTGCTGACGCGGCAGCGCACCACCGATCGGGAGCGGCTGAACCTCGTCACCGGACACACCGCGGCTCTCCTGATCGACTCGCTGGCGCACGGCTGCGGGCTGCACACCTCGCTCCCCGGCCCGCACGGACTGCCCGGCGGCTACCCCGTGGTGACCGGCGGCGGGACGGTGACGCTCGACCTTCCGCCGGGCCTCACCGAGCGGGAAGCCACCGAGTGGAACCACCGCGTAGGGGCCGGTGACGGAGTGACCGTCCACGACGGCCGCGTCCGTTTCACCGGACCGGTTCGGGCCGCCGTCACCACGCACGCCCCCGCCCTCGCGGAGGGCTTCGCCGCCACCGCGCTCGACGAGGCACAGGCGGAAGTGAAGGCCCTGCGCGACCGGCTGCGCCGGCGGGCGGCAGGACGTGACGGGCAGGGCACACCGCTCCGGCTGGAGGAACGATGACCTTGAGTGTCCTGTGGGACGGGCTCGGTTACCGCTGGCGCAACGGTGACGGACGGGTTGTCCTCGGCGCCCACCGTGCCGTCGGCGCGCTGCGCGGGGGGCGCCTGACCGGCGTCGTCTCCCATACGGCCGAGGGGGAGCTGAGCGTCGGCTGCCGGGGTTCGGCGGAGAGCGTCGGGCTGACCCTGCCGTTCCTGGAGGAGCGGCGTGCGGTGCACGTGGGTCCCGCCGTCCGGCGGACCACCGCTGCCGAGGGCGGCGCCGGCCTTCCCGATCTGCTGGTGGTCGCGTGCACCGCGGCCAGGGCGCGGCGTCTGCCGAGCCGCCACGCGCTGCTGTTGCCGCTGCGCCTCTCGCTCCAGGTCCCTCTCGGCGGGGGCACCCCACCGCTTGAGCGCGTGTCGGCGAAGGACCGCGGGTACTACCGCCGTCAGCGCACCCGCCGTTCATGGACGCTGGAACGCGCCACCAGCACGGCCGACTTCGACTTCTTCTACGACCGCATGCACCGGCCCACCATGGATCACAGGCACGGTGCAGCGGCCCGCTCCGAACCCCGCCGCAGTGCCTACTCCTGCATTTTCCGCGGGGGAGCCCTTCTCTTCCTGCGCGAGTCCGGCACACGCGTGGCGGGCATGCTGTGCAAATGGGAGCCGGCCCGGCGCAAGCTGGTGATCCGGCTGGCCGGAGTGCTCGACGGCGACACCGCCCACTACCGCTCCGGCGTCTGGATGGCCCTGTACATCGAAGTGCTCGACTGGGCGGCCCGCCACCGCGCGGACATCGTGGACCTGGGCGGCTGCGAACCCTTCCTCAGCAAGGGCACCTTCCAGTTCAAGCGGAAGATCCACCCCGAGGTCTCGCTCCCCGCCAACCACTGGGGCGGACAACGGGTCTGGCTCCGGGCGTGCCGCGACAGCGCGCCGCTGCGCGACTTCCTGGTGAGCAATCCACCGGTCTGCGTCGACGGCCGGGGACGGTTGCGGCCCGTCTACTTCCACGACCACGGCCGTCCGCCCCGGACCGGGCTGCGCTGGCGGACCCCGGGCTTGGCCGAGCCGTTGTTCGTCGATCTCGACCAGTTCCTCGCCGGCATGCCCACCGCCCGGCCGGCCCGGCGGGGGGAGTTCCGGTGACGGGACGGCCACCCGCACGGCCCGGTACCGGCCGCCCCGCCCTGGTACGCCGCCACCCGGTGTCCGAGGTGCTGCGCACGCTCCGGCACGAATTGCGTGACTGCGGCACCCGCATCGACACCGAGCGAGCGCCTCTGGAGCCGTTCATCCTTCCCGGGCCTGTGTACGACGAACTGTTCACCGCCGCCTCCAG
The DNA here is from genome assembly GCF_044768905.1 of Streptomyces sp. NPDC090994. Classification (NCBI taxonomy): domain Bacteria; kingdom Bacillati; phylum Actinomycetota; class Actinomycetes; order Kitasatosporales; family Streptomycetaceae; genus Streptomyces; species Streptomyces sp. NPDC090994. The sequence continues at coordinate 28,480 of NZ_JBIVWS010000002.1, read as the reverse complement.
GCTTCTGGCACTGCTGCGACGTGCGGTGCTGGAATCGGCGCCGACGTGGGCCGGGAGACTGGCGGAGCTCGGACTCGCACCCGACGGCGACGACTACCCGCTCTTCACCGACGACGACCCGTTCGAGGAGCGCTACTGCGCCGTGATGGCCCGCCCGGACGTGATCATCGGCCCGCACGGCCCGCGGTTCATCGAGTTCAACGTGAGCGGCGCGTTCGGCGGCCCCGCCGAGACCCACCTGCTGTCTCGCGTCTGGACCGAGGTGTACGGCGGTGGCCAGGGCGCTCCGTTCACCGGTCACGATCCGCTGGAGGCGCGGGCCGCTTTTTTCGACCAGGTCTGCCGGGACCTCGGGGTGCCGCGTGCGGTCGCCTTGGTGGGCAGTCCGTACGAACAGGACCGGGCGGCCACCTCGCGTTATTACGACATCGAGGTCGATGTGCTGCGGCGCCGGGGTCTGCGCGCCGAGTTCTTCGATCCGGACCGGCTGCCGCACGGTCTCGGCCTGCCCGAGCGGCTGGATTTCCCGGTCGGTCTGCGTTACTTCGCCACCGCTGACTGGACCGGCCGCGGGCAGTCGCTGGAACCGGTGCGCGCGGTGCTGGACGCGGGATGTCTCCTGCTTCCGCCGCAGAGCAGCTATCTGCTCGCCAACAAGAAGGTGCTGGCCTGGCTCTCCGAGGGGCTGCCGTGGATGTCCGAGGCGGACCGGGCGCTGACCAGGCGGTACGTTCCCTGGAGCAGAGTTGTGGCAGACACCGAGGCGCACTGGCGTGGTCGCCGGGCCGGCTTGCCCGAACTTGTCGTGTCCGCCCGGGAACGCTTCGTGCTGAAGAAGGCCATCGGCATGATGGGCCGTGAGGTCCTCATCGGCCGGCTGAGTACTCCCGTGCAGTGGGCGGCCGAGGTGGAGCGGGCCCTGTGCGAGGGGGACACGATCGTCCAGGAGTACACCGAGTCGGTGCCGTACGAGCTGGAGATGTGCGACGCGTCCGGGACCCGCGCCGAACGGGTCGCTGTCGCCCCCGTCCTGAGCCCCATGGTGTTCGGTGGCCGGCCGGGTGGCTGTTACGCCCGCTATTTCCCCTCGGGGCAGAGCGGTGTGGTCAGTGTCTACGGGCAGGGCGCCATGGAGAACGCCGTGCTGAGAGGAGTTCACGGATGAGGCGGAGCACCATCGCAGATGGAACCGGCCTGCGGGTCAGGCGGCTCACCGGCAGCATCGGCGCCGAGGTCGCCGGTGTGGATGTCCGCGCGGCGGACGGCGCGACGGCCGACGCGGTCGCCCGGCTCGTCGAGGAGCACGGAGTGCTGTTCTTGCGCGGCCAGTCGACGGACCCGGCGGACCTGACCCGCTTCGCCTCCCTGCTCGGCCCCCTGCAACCCGCCCACCCCCTCAAGCCCGGGCTCGCCGGCCATCCGCACGTGCTGGCCAACCAGACCGGCGGAGTGAGCGCGGATGACATCCGCTGCCGTGACCGCTACAACCGGCACGCCACCAACTGGCACGTGGACTGCACCTTCGTCCGTGACGTCCCGGTCTATTCGCTGCTCCAGGCCGTGACCGTGCAGCCGTTCGGCGGGGACACCCTCTTCGCGGACCTTTCCGGCGCGTACGGCGGCCTGTCCCGTCCCCTGCAAGACCTCGCCTCCCGGCTGAGCTGCCGGCACGACGCGAAGATGCTCTACGCGGACTGGCTGCTCCCCGGCCGTGACCAGGAGAGCAGGGACCGGCTGCTGGCTCTGCCCGTCGTCGCCCACCCCCTGGTGGCCGTCGCCCCGCGAACCGGCCGCAGGTCCCTCGTCCTCAACCCGAACTGCGTCACCGGCATCGAGGGATTCTCCCAGCTGGAGAGTGACACGCTGCTGGACCTGTTCCTCGCCCACACCCTGGTCCCCGAACGCACCGTCCGCTGGAAGTGGGACCAGGGCGACATCGCCGTCTGGGACAACGTGCGGCTGCTGCACAACTACGTACTCGATAATGGGCCGGGTGAGAGGCTGATCCAGCGCGCGATGGCGGGTGCCGCCCCGATCGTGGGACCGGAGGGCGGCACCAGCGGCGCGCTGCCGAGTGCCTGAGCCGCTCCGGAAGCCGCGTGTACGCCAGAGTGACGGAGCAGAAGTGGACGAAACGAAACCTTCGAAGCGGTCGCCCCGCCGACGCTTACTGGCCGACATCCGCCCGCTGAGGGTGTCTCCCGAGTACCGCCGGCTGTGGGCCGGGCAGTCGCTCTCGGCGGTCGGCAGCCAGATGACGGCCGTGGCACTGCCCTTCCAGGTGTACTCCCTCACGCACTCCACGCTGGCCGTCGGCGCGCTCGGCCTGACCACTTTCGTCCCCCTGGTGGTCCTGGGGGTGCTGGGCAGCACGCTGGCGGATGCCTTCGACCGGCGCAAGCTCGTCCTGATCACCAGCAGCGGTCTCACGGCCGTCGCTCTCCTGCTGGCCGCGCAGGCGATGCTGGACCTGCGCAGCCTGCCGCTCCTGTACACGCTCTCGGCCCTGCACTCCTGTCTGTTCGCCCTCGACCAGCCCGCCCGGCGGGCCTTCGTCCCCCGGCTGTTGCCTGCCGAACACCTGCCCGCCGCCGGCGCGCTGTCCCAGCTTTCCTTCCAGGCCAGTATGACCGTCGGACCGCTGGTGGCCGGTGCCGTCATCGCGGCCGCCGGCCTCGAAGCGGCCTACGCGCTGGACGCCGTCACGTTTCTCACCGGCCTGTACGCCGTGCTCCGGCTCGGTGCGATGCCTCCCGAGGGCGGTGGCCAAGGCCCCGGTGCGGCCGCGGTGGTGGACGGCCTGCGGTTCGCCCGCCGGCATCCGCTGATCGCCGCCGTGTTCCTGGTCGACCTGAACGCGATGGTGCTCGGCGCGCCACGAGCGCTCTTCCCCGCGCTCGCCGAGACCCGCTTCGACGGCGGCTCGCAAACGCTGGGCATGCTCTACGCCGCCCCGGCCGTGGGAGGCATCCTGGCCTCGGTGTTCTCCGGGTGGCTGGGCCGTACCCGCCGCCAGGGCAGGGCGATGATGGCAGCGGGCGTGCTCTGGGGCCTGGTCCTGACGGGCTTCGGGCTCAGCACCGCCCTGTGGGCGGCGCTGCTGATGCTGACGGCGGCGGGTGCGTGCGATGTCGTCAGCGATGTCTTCCGCACGACAATTCTCCAGGTCAGCACACCCGACCACCTGCGAGGCAGGCTCAGCGGCCTGGACTTCGTGGTCAGCGCGGCCGGCCCGCGGCTCGGTGAACTGCGGGCAGGCGCGGTGGCCCAGGCCACCTCCCCCGTGATCGGGGTGGTCAGCGGCGGCGTCTGCTGTGTCGTGGGTGCGGTGATCCTGGCCTGCACCATCCCGGCGCTGCGCCGGTATGACGCCCGGTCTTCCACGGCTGGTACGACGACGGGGGAGGCGGGGAGCGAGGTGGCTGTGCAGGGATGAAGGGCAACGGTGTCCGCCGTGACCGGTGGCTGGTCGCCATGGGCTGTGTCCGCGTCATTCGCAGGGGCTGGCCGCAGTGCGGTGCTGCTGCCTGCGGCGCCATGCCGAAACCGGTGGAGGATGTGGCCGGCCAGTGGAGGATGTGGCCGGCCGGGGCGGGGCGGGGCGGTGGTCGGCGAGGCGGGTGACCAGGCGTCTGGTCTCTGCGAGACCGAGGTGGATGAGCGGGGAGGATCCGTTTGTGTTCTGCCCGCATCCAGTTGGCGGGCCGGCCGGCCCGCCAACTGGATGGTCAGGCAGGCTGCGGCGGTGTCCGGGGCAGCTGCCGCCGCGTACGGCTGTCGGGAGTTCCCTGGGGCGGCAGTGCCTCCGCACACGCGCCACCGTGCCGCCGTCCGCTGCCGGCCACGTCCAGCTGCGGGACGTCGGCTTCCTCGCAATACCGCGTCCGGCGCCCGTCCCAGGGATCCGTGAGCAGCCGGAGCGCACCGGTCACGCTCGACGTGCCCGCGTGGATCTCCCCGGCCGCCCACACCGTTCGCCCCCGCCCCTGACCTGTCACCTGGAGCAACGGTGAGCAGATGACATCAGACGCCGGATCACGCGGTCTGCCTGCGGTTCCAGCGTTCCCGGCACAGCCCTGCACGCACCCGGGCAGGCCTGCCCCGCCGCGGGACCACGTGGCGGACCGGCCGCGACTGCCTGGCGGATCGCGCCCTCTGCACGACAAGGACGCCGCCGACGGCTCTGAGCGGCGTCCCGGGCTTGTCCTGGCCGTCGTCTCTTGACCGGGGACTTCCTGCCGGCCTCTGCCGCGAGAGGGCTGCTGACAGTCTTCACGGCCGCCGAGTCATGACGGCTCGCGGCCTTCGGTCGTCTCCCGGCGGGCCCGGGTTGCGGGTGTGCCGCGCATCACAGCCGGTTCGTGTCACGTCCGGGCCGCCTGCTCCCGTCCGGCGGGCGTCGGTAAGCGAGCCGAGGAGGAAAGCGATGAGCGCAGGGCAGGAGACCACCAGCACGGTGACCGCGCACCGCGTGGTGGTCCTGGGGGCGGGATACACGGGCATGGCGGCGGCCGTCCAGCTCGCGGCCCGGGTCGGCCGGCACGAGGGCGTACAGGTGACCGTGGTGAACGCGCGGGAACGGTTCACCGAGCGTATGCGGCTGCACATGACAGCGACCGGCCGGCGGCTCGCCGAACTGAGCATCCCGAAGATGCTGGAGGGCACGCACGCGCGGTTCGTGCGCGGCCGGGTCACCGCGGTGGACGCGGACGCCAGGACCGTGCGGACCGACGACGACCGGGTCCTGCACTACGACACGCTGGTGTACGGGCTGGGCGGGGTGGCCGACACATCCGCGGTGCCGGGGGCCGAGGACCACGCGTACACCCTCAGCAGTGCGCAGGACGCCGAACTGCTGGCCGACCGGCTGGGCCGGCTCGGCAGCGGCACCGTGGTGGTCGCCGGCAACGGGCTGACCGGCATCGAGTCGGCCGCGGAGATCGCCGAGCGGCATTCGGAGCTGAACGCCGTGCTGCCGGGCCGGGCCGAGCCCGGCGCGGCCCTGAACCCGAAGACCAAGGCGTACGTGCGGGCCGCGCTCGACCGGCTGGGCGTCCGGGCGCGCGCCGGGGCCGAGCTGGCCAGGGTGCTGCCCGGCACGGTCGAACCGGCGGGCGGGGAGAGCATCGCCGCCGACGCGGTCCTGTGGACGAGCGGCACGCGCGTGTCGCCGCTGGCGGCCGCCGCCGGGCTGGCCGTCGATGACCGCGGACGCATCGTCACCGACGCCGCGCTGCGCTCGGTGTCCCACCCCGACGTGTACACGGTCGGCGACGCGGCCGCGATCCGCCAGGGCTACGGCGTCATGCACGGCACCTGCCAGGGCGGCATGCCGGCCGGGGTGCACGCCGCCCTGTCGATCACCCGTGTACTCAAGGGCAAGCAGCCCAAGCCGTTCCGCTTCGGCTACTACCACACGCCGGTGAGCCTGGGGCGCGACGACGCGGTGGTGCGGTTCACCCGCCCCGACGACAGCCCGCGCCGGATCTGCCTGACCGGACGCACGGCCGTCCGGTACAAGGAGACGGTGACTGCCTCACCTTGGCCGGCCTACGGCCGTATGAAGAAGATGCCCGCCTCGGGCGCGTTCTGGCCCCGCGGGGGCCGCTTCACCCGGGTCCGGCAGGCCCGGTGACCGACCTGACCGCCCACCCCGGCCAGCGGGCCTTCCACGAGCACCGGCGGCTGCTGTTCTCTGTGGCCTACCGCCTCCTGGGCACCGCGGCCGACGCCGAGGACGTGGTCCAGGATGCCTGGATCACGTGGTCCGCCGCAGACCGCTCACAGGTGGCCGACCCCAAGGCGTACCTGACGCGGATCGTGTCGAACCTGGCACTGGAACAGCTGCGCTCCACCCGGCACAAGCGGGAGACCTACGTGGGTCCGTGGCTGCCGGAGCCCATCCTCACCGGCGGGGACGCCTCCGAGGCCGTCACGGAAGCCGAGTCGGTGTCGATGGCCATGCTGGTGGTGCTGGAGACGCTCAGCCCGCTGCAGCGCGCGGTGTTCGTGCTGAGGGAAGTCCTCGGCTGCAGCCACGCCGAGATCGCCGGGGCGGTGGAGCGTTCCGAAGCCGCGGTGCGGCAGGCCGCGCACCGGGCCCGCGAGCACGTGCGGGCCCGGCGGCCGCGTTTTGCCGCGGACCGGGCGCGGCAGCGCGAGACCACCGAGCGTTTCCTCGCCGCCGCGACCGGCGGGGACGTCAACACCCTGATGGAACTGCTCTCCCCGGACGTCACCCTGTGGACCGACGGCGGGGGCAAGATCCGTCAGGCCCTGCGCCCGGTCACGGGCGCGGCCACGGTGGCCGCCTGGTTCGCGGCCATCGGCACCGTCACCTACCAGGGCGTCGAGCCCGCCGACATGAACGCCGGACTCGCCGACATCAACGGCGGGCCGGGCATGGTGTTCAGCGGGCCGCAACGCGTGATCGCCACCGTCACCTTCGACTTCGACGCCGACGGCCGTACCACCGCCATCCACAACGTGGCCAACCCGGACAAACTCCAGGCCGTCGCCGGCGGCACCACTTACGGCATCGGCACGCGGTGAGCGTCGTCACCGCGTGCTGCCCCGGATGCCGGCAGCCTGGCGAGCCCGGCGATCGCCCCGGGGGACGGCTCGCAGCAGCGGCGGACGTTCCCCGGTTCCCTGTCCCGGGCCTTCGCCATGAGCATCAGCGGCGAGGTGCCCTGCTGTGGCGTAGCTGACGCGTCTGCTTATTGATCTTGGTTGTGGCCTGGTGTTGCTCAGGTGTATTGAGCGGTGTGTTCGTTTCGTGGGGGAGGTCTACGCGAAGCCCAGTGTCCGGCGCTGGACGATACGTGGGCTGAGCTGGGTGTTTGGTGTTGCGCAGTGTGCTGGGTGGGGCAGCGGTTTTTGCGCAGGGTGGTTGGCGCGCCTATAGGTACGGGAGTTGTCGGGCGATGTGACGGGGTTGGCGCTCCGCCGGAGCGTGTTTCAGCGGGTGGTGAGGCGTTGCCAGAGCAGGTCGTGGTCGGCGGGCGCGAGGCGAGGCAGGTTCAGGCGGTTGGCCAGGTCGTAGAGGAAGGCGCTGTGCTGGGTGCGTGTGTGAGGGCGCGGGGGCAGTGGTCGAGGGCCGCGGCGAGGGTGAGGGTTTCGGGGTAGGTGATCAGGTTCCGGCAGGTCAGGGTGGGGGAGGCCGGGCCTGGGGGGATGTGGGGGTTGGCGGTGGTGAGCCGGCTCAGGCGTGTGTGCCAGCGTTCGTGCAGGTGTTGGTGGTGGTCGTACCAGCGGGTGGTGATCGTCGATGCCCAGGTCAGGGAGGTCGCTGTGGGGCGGCGGCGGACGCCGAGGTGGGTCCGCGTGAGTTCGGGGACGGGGCGGATGTCGAGGGGCGTGGGGTGTCTGGGGTCGCTGGCGGCCTGTTGGTGGCGGGTGCAGATCATGATTCTGGGCAGGTCTGGTGCCGGGTGGACCCATGCGGGGTGGGCTTGGTGCGGGCTGCGGCGGATGGTGCAGGTGGTGCAGGCCGGCAGCGGCTGTAGGGCGGGCGGGGCGGGCTGCCAGCGGGCGGCGGCGGCGTGGGCCGTGCCGATGGCGGCGGGCGGGGGCCGGCGGGGCAGGGCGCGTGCGAGGTGTGCGGGCGGGATGCGGGTGAAGTCGGACAGGCGGCGGGCGGCTTCGTTGCTGAGGTGGATTTCGGTGGCGGGCGGGGCCGCGGGGGTGCCGGTGGCGGTGATGTGCAGGCCGTCGAGGAGTTGGGCGGCACTGAGGTGGTAGGCGGCTGCGAGGCGGGTGAGGTAGGAGGCGGCGCTCTCGCGGGGCAGTGGCCTCACGTGCAGTGCGCCGGGCGGGGTGGGCCACATGATGCCGGCTCGCACGGCGGGGCGGTTCGCGGTGTGGGCGTTCACCGGGTGCCGGGCTGGGCGCGGCGTCCGGGGGTGCGGGGCCGGTAGTGCTCTTCGGCGAGGTGGTCCAGCGCGATGGAGTCCAGCAGTGTTTTGGTGATGCGTTCGCTGCTGTCGAGGATGGCTTCGATGGCGGCTTGTCGGATCAGGCGGGCCAGGCTGCCGATGCGTCCGCCGGTCCGTTCGTGGAGGTAGGGCGCGAGTCTGGGGAGGCTGCCCGGTCGGTGCGCGGTGAGGTCGAGGGCTTGTTCCAGGGCGGTGATCAGTTCGCGGAACGGCTCTCGGTCGCCGGCGCGGGCGGGTAGTGCCCCGCAGTCGATCAGGGAGGCTCGTCCGGCGAGTTGCGCTCCGCGTACGCCGGTGAAGACGGCGCTGGTGGTGACGTCGATGCCGGCGTAGACGAAGGTGGCGGGCACGCGTTCGGTGAGGTCTTTGAGCCAGTCGGCGGCTTCCGCGCCGGTGGACGTGCGGGGGTTGAGCCGGTGGATCTCGTCGATCAGTACGAGCTTGACCCCGGCCGCGGTGTAGGTGTGGCAGACGGCGGTGGTGATCTGCGCGGTGGTCATGCGTGAGGTGATGGGGATGCCGAGGTAGCGGGCGAACTCCCCGGCCAGGGTCTTGGCGGTGGCACCCGGCGGGACCAGCACATACGCCACCGGCACACTGTCGTCGCCCGGGGCGGCGCGGCGGGTGTGGGCGAGGTGGCAGGTCCGGCCGACCTGCAGCAGTGCGGTGGTCTTGCCGGTGGTGGCCGGCCCGGTGACGATCAGGGACGGACGTGCGGTCACTTGCTGATGCCGGCCGAGGATCATCAGCGTGCGGACCTGGCGGGCCAGTGTCTCGATGGCCGGGGTGCGCACGGTGACGAACTGCGAGTGGTAGGCCAGGCGTTCCTCCAACGGCCGTGGTGCCTGGCCCGGCTTTGGTGGCGTCGGGGGCGCGGTGGCGGCGAAGCGGGCGAAGGCGTCGAACGTCGTCACCGCCCCCGCGGCTGCCTCCCTGTCACTGGGGGCGGGGGGATCGGTACGGGTCACCACAGTTCGGCCTCCTGGTCGGCGTCGTACAGCGTGAGTGCGCCGGTCACCGGCAGCGGGTGCGCGCCGGGCTCGTCGGCGCCGACGTCGGCATGGGCCTCGGCCCGGGCTCGGGCTTCCAGTGCGTCGATGCTGTCCTCAGCCTCGGCCTCGTAAAGGCTCGTCGCTGGTTGGTCGCCCGCTGCCTGGAGGGCTGCCTTTGCGGTGTGCGTGCCCGGCGTCGTCTTGGGCGGTGCTGGTTGTGCCGCAGTGGTGGGCCGGGCGCGGCGCAGGACCTGGTCGGCGGCGTCGGCGAGGGCTGCCTCGTGTGCCTCGCGGTCGCCGCGCCGGCCCAGGGCGGCGCGGATGTGACGCCAGGCGGTCTCGCCCATGGGGGCGTGGACGTGGTCGCGGTGGATCCACGGGATTTCGTGCAGGTGCCCGTCGGTCAGCCGGATGTAGATCTGCCGCACGTCGTGCGGGTTGAGGTGGACCTCCCACTTGCCGCCGGGTTGCCCGGTGGGGGAGGGGCGGCCGCGGTGTTCATTGAGGCAGGCGTGGTCGTAGGTGCGGTGGTTGATGCGGATGCCGCGGCCGGTTATGGGGTGGAAGCGCACGGGCAGCAGTTCCAGGTAGTCGGCGCCGGTCAGCGGCAGCGGCACGTACCCGGACGCGCCCAGCAGCGCGCCCCACATCTCGTTCGGGGTGAGGGCCTTCTTCGGCAGGATGGGATGGCGCAGTCCTTCGTGGGGGCGGTGCTGCCAGCGGGCGGTGATCCACTCATCGAGCAGTTCCTGCAACTGGGCCACGGTGAACCGCGCTTCGTCTTCCGCCGCCTTGCCGCGCTCAAGGATGTGGGAGCCGGTGTAGCCGGCGATGTGCTGGGCGACGAGCGTGTTGATACTGCCGAAGGTCCGCTCGACGGCGCCTTTGGCAGCCGGCGAGCGGGGCGGCGTCGGCTGCACGCTCACTCCCAGGGTCTCGCAGGCGGCGAGGAAAGCGGCGGAGACGAAGATGGCCCCGCGGTCGATGACGATCGTCTCCGGCACCACCACCGGCCGCGCCGCCGCCTGCTTCAGCCGCGCGTCGAGGGCGAGGAGCCGGTCGTAGGGGACGGCGGCGTGGGACAGGCGCAGGTGGTCGGGCCAGCCGGGCCGTGCGGGATGGGGCACGGCCATCTCTGCCAGCAGCAGGGCGGCGTCCACGGCCTTGGTGCCCTCCTCGCGCAGCACGGCCGCCACTACCGAGCGGGTCGCCACATCGAGAGCGATCGTCATCTCTGGGCGCACCGGCTTCCCGTCCTCGCCGATGGCCATCACGTCGAGGCGGGTGGTGTCGACCTGCACCAGCTCGCCCGGCCGCAGCGCCACCGTCGGCGTGTAGGGCCGTACCGGTGTGGTGGTGGCGGTGCGGGCTGGCCGTCCGGGATGCTCCAGCGGATCGGCGAGCACGCGCACCAGTCGGTTGAACGTCGACGGCGGCGGCAACTCGACCGCGCCCGGCCCGTGGGTGTCGGCCAGGATCTGCCCGGTCAGCTCCCGCAGCCCTTTCAGTGTGCCCTTCGAGCGGCTGCGCTGGCGGCGCAGCGCCTCCAGCACGGCGGCCACCACTCGCTCATCGGCCCGTCCTGTCGCACGCGAGGGTTTGCGGCGGGGGATCAGCTCGAGCAGGCCGTTCGCGTGGTAGCGGGCGCGCATGCGGCGCACGGTGGCCCGGCTGACCTGGGGCCAGCCCAGCCGGGCGAGTTCGTCGGCCTTGGCCTGTTCCCGCTCGGCCATCGACTGCCGGGCCGGGTCGTATTCGGGCCGGGGCGTCCCACCGTCTGCCGGTCCGCCGGGCAGCCCGGTCTCGACCTCGCGGATGTGCCGCTGCCAGGCCAGGGCCCGCTCGCGTTCCCGTTCGGGCACCGACTCCAGCAGCCCCCACGGCGGCACGGCCGCGGCGGGGGAGTCCACCACGGCGAAGGTGGGGTCGGCGAACAGGAAGGAGGCGAGCACGGAGGCGGTCTGACCGCAGGTGTCGATGAGGCGTACCGAGGCCCCGGCCACGGCGGCCACCTGCCAGGTGCGGCCTTCGAACGTCACGTACGCCCCCAGCTTGACCTGCCGGTGCCGGGCGCCGGCCACCGGGCGGCCGCCGTGTGCGCTCACCACAGCTCGGCCTCCGCCTGCGGGTCGTACACCCCGCACCCGGCGGTATCCCGGGCTATGTGCCCACCGGCACCGCCGCCATCAGCGTCGTGCACCGTCATGGCACCGGCGATCCCCTCCAGGGCCGCGACGTCTGCGGTGCGCCCTGCCTCACCGGAGCCGCCGGTCGTCTCGCTGACCGGCTGTGCGCCCGCGCCGCGGAGCGCAAGGGCGCCGCCGGTGCGGCGCCGGACCATCTCGTCGAACGGGCGCAGGGTGTGCTCGCCCTGCGTCCACCCGACCGCGTGGAGCAGGCCGTCTGGCAGCCGGATGAAGACCTGCCGCGGGTCGTGGGGATGGTGGTGGACCTCCCACCGCTGGCCGCGGCCGCGGTGTTCGTCCAGACACGCATCGTTGTAGAGGCGCCCGCCCAGCCGGATTCCGGAATCGGTGAGGGCGCACCGGCGCGCCGGCAGCAGTTCGCCGTAGTGCTGCCCGGCCAGCGGCAGCGGCACCATCCCGGTCACGCCCAGCAGCACCTCCCACATCTCCTGGGGGGCGAGCCCCGCCCGGGGCAGCAGCGGATGGCGTAGCTGCTCTTGGGGGCGCTGGTGCCACTTGACGGTGATCCACTCGTCCAGCAGGTCCTGCAGCTGCGGCATGCTCCAGTACGCCCCGACCGCCTCTCCCGCTCCGCATGCCTCTTCCGCCGTGGTGGCGTACCGCGCGAACAGGCCTGCGAGGACCTCCAGCGTGCGCACGGCACCGCGCTTTGCGCCCGCCGTCCGCAGCGGGGCAGGCTCCAGGCTGATGCCCAGGCCCTCGCACACGGCCAGGACAGCGGAGGTGACGGCGGCTGTGGACTGGTCGACGACGAGCGTCTCGGGCACGGCCGCCGGACGCGCCGCCGCAGCCTCGATCCGTGCGGGCAGTGACACCAGCCGCCGGGCAGGCCCGCCCGCATGGGCCTGCTCCAGCAGGGCCGGCCAGCCCGGGCGCTGCGGCCTGGGCACGGCCATCTCGGCCAACAGCACCGACAACTGAACCGGCCCGTCCTGCTGCGGATGCAGTACGGCGGCCAGCACACAGCCGCTCGCCGAGTCCAGTGCCGCCGTCACCGCCACCGGCATCACACCCCCGTCCTCGCCCACCGCCCGCAGACCCAGGCGGGCGGTGGCGATGTGGACCCGCTCGGCGGGCCGCAGCGCAGGCGGCGGGCCGCCCGAGCGGGCCGGGCCGGTGGCGGTGCGCGCCGCACTGCCCGGCGGCTCGGCCGGATCCGCCAGCGCCTTCACCAGCCGGTACAGCGACGAGCGGCCGGGCAGCTTCACCCGGCCCGGCCCGTAGGTGTCCGCCACGATCTGCTCGGCCAGCTCGATGACCTGCCCGGTGGTGGTCTTCGACCGGCCGCGGCGCCGGCGCAAGGCCTCCAGCACGGCGGCCACCACCCGCTCGTCAGTACGCCCGGTCGCCGATCCGGTGCGCAGGTGGCGCTTGTCGACCAGTCCCCACAGCCCCTGCCGCTGGTAGACCAGCCGCATCCGCTGCACCGTGGTCCGGCTGGCCCTGGTCCAGCCCAGCGCGGCCAGTTCACGTGCCTTGACCTCTTCCCGCTCGGCGAGGGTGAAGCGCTGCGGGTCGTATTCGGGCTGGGGCGCGCCGCCGCTTGCCGGGCCGCCGGGCAGCCCGGTCTCGACCTCGCGGATGTGCCGCAGCCAGGCCAGGGCCCGTTCCTGCGCGGCCAGCGGCACCGTCTCCCACAGCGCCGGGGCCGGCGGCTCCGTGGCCGCGGGACCGGTCACGAGAAGCCGGGCGCGGACACCAGATGGGCGGCCAGCACACACCCGGTGGCCCCGTCCTTGGCGGCCAGGTGCACCCGCCCGTCGATCAAGCCGGTCACCTGCCAGGTGCGGCCCTCGAACGTGACCTGAGCGCCCACCTCAACACACCGCCCACCAGGAGCGGTCACCACGTGCTTGCTCAACTCTCCTGCTGCTCCCGCCGTCTCCCGTTGCCTGCGGCCGGACCGGGCGCAACCAGGATGTGCTCGCCCAGCGGCCGTGTCAGGTCCGCGGCCAGCCGTCCGCTCCACAGCGCGTGGTAGAGCACCGGCAGAGCGGTGAGGACCTCGCCCGCCGCCGCGGCCCCGGCCATCAGCGGCCGTTCGGCGGCGAACGCCTTGAGCACCGCCTGCTCAAGGCCGCCGGCGTCGCGGTGGCGGGGATGGCGGTAGCCGGCCAGCCACCGCACGTTCGCCGCCACCACTGTCTCGGGCGGCGCCAGGCGCCGGTAGGTGAACCCCACCGCCGCACAAGCCGCTTCAAGCGCCGCGGCGGCGCGCTCGGCCCGGCCGGCGGCGGGAGCCGTCGTGGCGGGGCAGTCGGCGAGCAGGGCGCGGCCGTCGGCGTAGCGGGCGAACAGTTGCGGCACCCACGTCAGCGTCCGCCGGCTGTCCGGATCCCGCCAGATCAGCCGCACCGGCCGCGCCGACAGCGCCACCACTTGCGGATCGCGGTCCAGGATCATCAGCTGCATGCACATCGCCTGCGATCCGTGCATCACATGCCGCCCGGTCGTGGCCGACCACCACCAGCCCGGCCCCCACCGCCGCCCCGGCACCACCGGGAACGCCGCCACCGGCGCCATCTGCTCGAACCTGACCGCCACGGCCGCCTCCACCCAGCGGCGCTGCACCAGCGTGCCGTCTGCCCCGGCGAACTCCGCCTCCACCGTGCCCGGCTCCGGAACCCGGCAGGTATTGCCCGCGACGGCGGGTAAGCCGGCCTGCGTGCCGTCCTGGCTGCTGTCGGTGATCACGAACTCCACATAACGCCATGCCTGCCCTGCCGCGCAGGCGAACCGGCCGGTAACCCCAACCGTGGTGCTCAGTACGCCCGTTGGGGTCGCAGGGGGTCAAGATGCCACCCGGACACACTGGTGTCAGTGCGAAGTCCTGCACTTTCCGGCTGCCTGGCCGCCCTCCTTCGGCACCACCCGCCGAACCCAGAGCGGACCGTGGTGCCAGGGCCGTTGCCCGGCCGCCGCAGGGAGCGTCAGTCTTCGCTACGGCCTGCGGCGAGTATCTGTGACAGCTCTTCGGCGGGCAGGCGGGACCACTGGGCTACTTCCTCCAGCGCCACCCCGGCAGTGACGGCTGCGGCGGCGGTATGCAGCACGGCCCGGTCGATCAGATCGGCACTCTGGCTGAGGTGCTCCAGCAGCGTGCGGGCCACCTCGGCGGTGGTGCCGCTCTGCACGCCGCGCAACTGCACCAGCCCCTCCCGTGCCTCGTCGAGCAACTGCGTGATGTGGAAACGGTGTTCGGCGGAAACGGTGGCACGCCACCGGGTGCCCGAGCCGCCCGCCTGTGTCTCCGCCGCCAGGACGCGCAGCTGGCCGGCCATCGTTGCGGGCTGCTGCTCCCGCTTCAGGTGCCACGGATCGTCCCGCCATCCCGGCGGTCCGCCGACACGGCGGGCGCGCACGATCGAGCCCCTCCAGCCGCTCAGCGGGCCGCCGTAGTCGGCCGCGATCAGCGGCCCCAGCCAGTCCCGGTCCACCCGCTCGCCCAACCGGTGGCAGAACGGGTCGTCCCCGCCCCGTGGCCGAGGCCGCGTCCCGCCGCTTGCGCGCCACGCCAGCTCGGCCATGGCAGGGTCCAGCAGCGCTTCGGCCACGGCCACGACCTCGGGGAAGACGACCGCGTCCCGGCCCACGATCCGCCACCGCTCCAGGTCCGTCCCGGCGTTGCCGCCCGCGACCTGATGCAGCCGCCGCGGCCAGACCGTCTCGCGCTCCCAGTGCAGGGCCTGTTCCCACCACCGGACCACCACCGCATAAGCCAGAGCGAACACCCTCTCCGGCTCTACTCCAGCCCGTGCTGCCCGCCGCGCCACCCTGACCCACCGCCGCTGCGCCGCGGTTACCTCCGGCACGCCGCGCAGGTCGAGGTGCTCGAGGGGCTGGCCGGCGTCCGCGTCCAGCAGCCACCGCCCGTGCCGGACACACGCCCGCTCCCATCGCGGCGCGTACCGCACCACCCGCACGGCCGTCCCTGTGCGCCGGGCCGCGCACAGGCGGCAGCCGAAGGCGACCGGTCCGGCGACCGCGCCCCCGGTCCGCCACGCAGCCGCCGGCACCCCGTTCTTTCCGGCCGACAGCTTGGCGTCCTCCTGCCCCCAGGACGGCAGCGCCCGCGCCAGGACGTCTTCCTCGACGCCGCACAGGCTTGCCAGATGCTGCCATCCGGCTGCGTTCAGCAGCACCTCGGCGTCGGCCCGCGCGCCCCCGCCGTCGTGTCCCGGCGGGTAGTTGCGCCACTGCCAGTACGACCGCAGCACCTTCGCTTCCATCCCGTAACGGCTCGCGATGCGGCAGATCAGCGACGAGGTGGTCTCTCCCTGCAGGGGAGCTGTGCGCAGGAGGCCTGGATGATGGGTCACTCCACTACGGTCTCGTGTTCGCCGATCCGGGCGGGCGTTTTCGCAGTAGCCGTCCGGTCCTCGGCCCGTCGTCTGCTTACTTCCCGAGGCCGTGTGTCTCCCTTTCCTGGAGCCGGCAGGCGTCGGTGTGCCGGGCATTCGGCCATTCGAGCGCACCGTGATGATCCGATCGCACTAAGCTACGCCTGTGGTGGTTGGCGAAGACGCTCAGGTGAAGGGCTTCTCGGGAGCCCGCAGAGCCAAGCAGTGGCTCGAGGGCACGATGCGCATCTTCGGCGCGTACGCGAACACGGACTCGGAGTCCTGCGGCCGTCGGCTGACACTGTCCTGGCCGTACGGAGGCCGGACGTTCTCCTTCGATCTGGGAGGCGCCATGCGCGGTGACCCCTACCAGAACGACATGTTCTGCGCGGAGGTCAAGAACTACACACAGCCGAGCGATCAGGGAACGCAGTTCGACGAGTTCCTCGCCAAATGCTACGTAGCTGCCCAGGCCCAGCACCACCTCAGCGATCACTTCATGTGGATCACCTGGGCCCCGTTCCGGGCGAACTCCTGGTCCACCCTCAACTCACCTGATCAGGTGGAGACCGCGGTCCTTCAGCACAGCAGCCGTGTTTTCGGCACCAGCGACGCCGAGGAAGCCCGGAAACTCCTGGACGCTGAACTCGTCCGGTCGGTCGCCGCACGCCTGTGGTTGATCGTGCTCTCGGACAAGCAGGAAACTCTCCTGCCGCTCAAGGACTGGGCCGCCATTGTCGCCGCCGAACTCACCCGCAGAGAGGGCTCGTGGTGAACATCGTCGAACAGTCGATCTCCCAGGCCATGGACGAGCCCGACGACCGGATCATGTTCACCCGGGTCAAAGACATCGTCGCCCGCCACCTGCGCCGCATGGACCCCGGTGCCACCGTCACCAAGACCGAGTTCTTCAACCACACCCACGTCCCCGACATGGTCCTCGAATGGCCCGGCAGACCCCGCACACCGCGCCGGTTCATCTATCTGCGCACCACATCGGACCAGCGCGAACTCGAGGACGACCTCCACCGCCTTCCCCGTGACGACCGACCGGTGCTCCTGGCTCTCGGCCAGCTGCCCAGCGCCCGGCAACAAGAAGATCTCCCCCCGCTGCCCGGCAGCAGCACCGCGCTCCTCCTCGACGCTTGCGCGCTCGGCGCACTCCAGCCGGCCGACGACTCTCCCGGCATCCCCCATCTGGTGTCCCGCTCCGTCCTAGAAGGAGGCCGCGGCACCCTCGACAAGGCGGCGACGGAGGAGTTCCTGAACACGGTCGTTCAGGGAGCCGAGGCCGCCCGTGCGGGAGAACGCGTTCCCACCCGCGACGCAGTCGACGCCCTCACCGCACGGATGACCACCGACGTCGCCGACCGGATGTCAGCCTTCCTCGCCGCGCTCTGGCAAGGCGGCGGATCCACACTCGCCAGCTTCCCCGCACCCCAGCGAGGCGTCGGCCATCTCGACGAGACGGCCCTGATGTACCTGCTGGAATCCGAAGACATCGCCGACGCCGCGTTCTGGAACCGGGTCGTCCGCATGATCAGCCTCTCAATCCTGCTGCGCACCCCGGCCGCCGGCACCGGCAACCTTCAGCACCTGATGCGTGAGGCGATCCGGCTCTGGACCAGCCGCGTCTGCATGATCGTGCCCGGCGCGGCAGACGCAGACATCAGCCCGTGGCGCTGGGCGGTGAAGGCCGGCCAGCTGATCCTGCAGACCCCGCGGTTCCATGTGCTCGTTGCCCAATCCCGGCGCCAGCTCCCGCAGGGACAGGAGCACGACCTGCCCCGCCTCGACGAGGTGCGGAACAGGGCCGACCGCTTCGGCATCCCGCTGACCTCTCTTCGCATGGTCGTCACGGACCGCCACGTCGGATACGGCGGCCCCGGGGACGACATCTCCCACGACACCCAACTCGACGGCATCAGTGACGCGCTGGGACAGGCTGAGGGAGTCATCGAGGCCGATGCCCGCATCCCCTCCGGCGAGACCCTCCAGTGCCTGTTCGGCATCAAAATCGCCAGCGCCCGCGGCGCACGTACCCAGGTACCGCTGGACACCCTCCTCGGCACCACGGCCCGCCTGCTCTCCGATCTCTCGAGCGACGAAGCCGAGAAGATCACCCAGCTCCTCGGCGCCCAGGGTCCACCCCCCGACCAGCCATGGAGCCAGCCCACCTTCGACGACGTATAGGACTCGTCGAAGCGGTGGCCGCCTCAAGACCAGGAGGCCGTCTGGACCGTCCCAGGTACGGCGATGGCCGACTACACGGGCTCACCTACGGGGTTGTCCAGGATGGAGCCCATGAGGTCCTGCTGCCCAGCCCAGGGCCACAGGCCAGCTGGGCAGTGCAGCAGCGAGCATCTTGTTCACGATGTGTTCTGGTGTCGACGCAGCCAGTCAAGGTCCCGTACTGGTGTGACTACTGGCTCAGGCTCAGCTGAATCCGCGTCTGATACTCGCATCATCCTGTCGAACAGCCAGATGAGGCGGAAGAAGCGTAGTGCTGCGAAGGCCATGGCGAATTCGAAGATGAACCGTGCGGATGCGGGGTCCTTGTCTCTGTCGAGTGCGAGTGCGCTCAGCAGCAGGGCGCATACCAGCGCGGTGCCGCACAGCAGACTGCGCCAGCTTCGCCGGAGACCCACCTGATGGTGACGTCGGACAGCGCGTAGGCGTTCTCCGTTAGCCGCGGTGTAGATGGAGATCGCGATCGCACTCAGCCCGCCGATTGCTGACACCACACCGGCAGCAGCGGCATACAGGTCAGTTCGCTGTGATGAGTCGATCCACGACAGCCAGTCTCCTGACCCGGTCGTGCGGATCGTCAAAATATGAGCGCAGAGGACGAGCGCTGCTGCGAGGTAGTCGATCCAAAGATGTTCTGCCCACCGATCCGCGATGGTGTCGCGTACCTCCACAGGCCCCCCTCGTCTATGCCCAGGTCACGAACCCCCGGCATCCACTGCGAGTCGCAAAGCGTCCTCATGTTCGGCCGCTGCTCCCAGGATGGCATCCACCGCTGACATGATCCGGATTGACCTACCTTCGCCATCTGTAGCCGGTACGCGCTTTTTAGCCGTAATGCTGTGTTCTACTAGCTCGACGAGCCGAGTCTGCTCCGGCCCGCCCGGCTCGGAGAAGACCAGTCGGGCCCGGGCCCGCTCGGCTCCTGTGACCACATCGGAGATCTCCTCCAGGTCAGCAAGAAGATGTTCACGGTGCTCCCTGAGCTCCTTCTTCTTGGGCACAGAGATGATCATGGTCACACTGATCTCCCCGTACGATTCCCCGGCTACACGGAGCGTCCTGGCCAGCCCACCGCGACGTTCCCTCAGCGCACCCATCTTGTTGGCCATGATCTTCACTTCTACCCGGCTCGCGCCAGAGGCGGTCTTGAGTTTTTCCACCTCGGCATGCGTCACTACTGGGCGGATCTGCAACTGCCTGCCAGGGAAGATCTGGATCCCGTTGAGCCAGGTCTCCAACGCCTTATGCGACGGCGCCGACACACCTCCCTGCATGATTCCCACAACGTTGCCGAAGGGCAGGAAGCAGATCACCGACGTGTCCAGGTAACCCTCCTGCGCCGACTGTTCCAGCTCGCGCAGAGTTCCTGTGTCGAAGTTCATGACAGACAACCACTCGCCAGCGTCCTTCACACGATGCAGGAGCAGATGGTCCTGCATGTCGTAGGTGGCGATGGTGCCCACCATCTGTGAATCGGCTTCGAAGGTCCGGGCTGCGACAGGTGCCCGTGAGAGATCCGAGAGTGCGCCGTCCCAGTCCATCAGCTCGGGGATTCGTCGGGCTTCGCCGTCCTTGAGGACAACCACCTCGTAGAAGCCAACCGTGCGTTCCTTCATGTGGCCCAGCGTTGCCAAGGCGCCCCCTCACTCGTGCCGACAGCAGCAAGCCATGCGGCCGACCTAACAGTCGGTCACGGTCTGCTGTATAGATCGTAAACCTGTGCAGTAGGCCAAAAGGGCGCGAACGAGCGAACCGGTGTCGCTGGTCATTTTCAGGATTTCATGTCCGAACTGCTCCAGCCTGCGGTGAAGCTGGCAGTGGTGAGGAGTTGTTGTTGGCCGGGGTGGAGGGTGCTCCATTGGCTGCGTTGGGCTTTGGCCCACCGTTGGAGTGTGCCGGGGAGGGGTTGGTTCCTGCTGATCGTGGTGCGGTATTGCTGCCAGGTGCGGTGCCAGGTGTAGGGCCAGGGCGGGTTCCACCACGGGTCCAGGCTGGTGAAGGCGGTTGCGGTGGTGGTGGAGAGGGTGCCGGCGCGGGCTTTGCGGCGTTGCTGGCACAGCCATTGGCCGAGGGGGAAGCCGTCTTGTCGGGTGTGCTTGTCCGGGGTGAGGTGGCCGTGCTGGGCGGCGTAGGCGCGTGCGTGGTGGAGTCCGGGGCTGGCGGGGTAGGAGCGTGTGGTCGGGGCGGGTCGTGCGTCTACGGCAGCGTGGGGTGTGATGCCGAGGTCGGTCAGGAGGTCCTGCTGGCCGGGGTGGAGATGTTCCCAGGACTCCTGCTGGACAAGGATCCAGCGGCACAGGCCTCGGGGGAGGTTCGTGGTCGCTACGCCCTCGGCGCCCGTGGCTGCTGTGCGGAGGCGGTGGTAGGTCTGTTGCCATTGCAGTGGCCAGGGCGGGTTCCACCACGGGTCGATCATGGTCAGGGCTTCGGCCCGGGTGGGGGAGAGGCGGTCCTGACGGGCGCGTCGTCGTTGCCAGGCCAGCCACTTTCCCAGCGGGAACCCGTCGAGGACGGTGCTGGCGGGCGAGGCGATATGGCCGTATTCGGCGGCGTAGGCGCGAGCTTGTGCGAGCGCAGTGTCCAGGAGACCGGGCTCGGTGCGGTCAACCGGTGGTTGGGTGGCTCGGGCTGTTTCGGCAGTGATGCCGATCTTGGTCAGGAGGCGGTGCTGTTCGGGGTGGAGTGTGCCGTATTCGGCGCACTGACGCTTCAGCCAGTCGGCCAGCTCCTTCTCAAGGCCGGCAATGCCGGTCCCACCGCCGTCGGCGGCGTACCGGGCCTGTGACCGCTGCCATACGCGGCTCCAAATGCGCTGCCACTCCAAGGGCCAGGTCGGATTCCACCATGGGTCGAGCGCTGTGAGGAGCGTGCTGACCGGCCATGTCCCGCCTGTCCTGCGATGGTGCTCCCGCGCCTGGTGGCGTTGTTCGCTCAGCCACCGGCCCAGCGGAAACCCCTCAGGACAAGCTTTCAGAGGGGTGGCGAGGTGGCCGTGTGCGGCGGCGTACGTGCTCGCGTGGGCCAGCCCGGGGCCCGTACCGCAGAGCTGGGCGATGATCTCGTGGGGGCGGGCGGCGGTCTCGGCGGTGATGCCGATCTCCGCCAGCAGCTGCTGCTGAAGCGGATGCAACTGCTTGTAGCCGGTGCACTGTGCGGACAGCCACGTGGCCCAGCCGTCACTGCCCTCCGGCCAGCCCCTTTCTGCAGCCCCCTGGTGCCGGTCTCGGGCATGAGCGCGGATCCGGTGCCAGGTGCGCTGCCACGCCAAGGGCCACGGCGGGTTCCACCACACGTCGATCGCGTCGAGCACCTGAAGGTGCGCTGGTTCGTCCTGGCGGCGGGTGAGGCAACGCTGGGCAGTCAGCCACTTCCCGAGCAAAAACCCCTGGTAAGAGATGCTTTTGGTGGCCAGGGCCAGGCATCCGTGTTCGGCGACGAAGGCGCGCGCACAGGCAACAGCCTTATCGATGCCCGCTGTCCGGCTCGTTCGGCGCGGGCGTGCGCTGTCGGCGGCCTGGGCCGTGAGGCCGATGTAGGCCAGCAGACGGCGCTGTTCGGGGTGGAGTGAGCTGTAGTCGGTGCACTGCAGGTACAGCCACTCCCCGGTCAGCACGTGGGTGTCGGCAAAGCCGTCGGCGGCGTTGAGGGGGCCGTGGCGCTGGACGTGGTCGCGGGCGCGGTAGTAGGAGCGCTGCCACTTCACCGACCAGGGGATGTTCCACCACGGATCCACCTCCTTCAGGGCGGCGGCCTTTTCTTCGGGCAGGGCCAGGGCGTGGGCCTGCTGGTTGTGCACCCATTTCCCCAGGGCGAAGGAACCGACTCGGGTGTCGCGTTGGGTGGCGAGGTGGCCGTGCTGGGCGGCGTAGGTGCGCGCGTGGGCCAGGCCGGCGGCGAAGGCCCCGTCGGCGTGCACGCTGTGGCCCCGCAGCCGTTTCTGAGCCGGCAGACCTTCTGTGCCCGCAGTCTGCCGACGATGGTGGCCCGCAAGAACGTCGGTGAGAGGCTGGGGCCGGAGCGCCAAGGGCACCTGCCACAGCCGCTGTTCGTCGTCTCCACTGCCGCCGTTGGTGCGGATGCACTGGTACGTCCAGGCAAACAGCGGTCCGTGGGTGCAGGCGGCCAGACGCTCGGTGAGCCACGGCCGCCGCAAGCGATGGCCCAGCTCGCTGGGCACGCACGGCACATCAGCCAACCGGTAAGGGAGGTGACCACCTCCGTCAGCAGCGACACGGAGCCGCCAGGCCCGGCTGGCCAGAAGCGTGGCGAGGGCGACGGTCTCTGGGTAGGTGACCAGATCCCGCGCCAGAATCCGCCACCGCTGAGGATCCTCGCCCGCGGGCATGACCGCATCCAGCCGCACCGGCCACAGACGCTCCTCGGGCCACTTCTGCGCCCACCACCAGGCGGTGACCGCCTCAGCAACCTCGAACGCCGAACCAGCGACGGGGGAGCGGCGCAGCAGCCTGCGGTGATCCTCCTGCGCCTGGGCCACCTCCGGGCATCCGGCCAACCCGACGACACGTCCCCCGCTGTCAGGCACGCTCATCAGCCAGTACTTATGGCGTGGGCAGACTCGCTGGTGCGCCGCCAGGTACGCCCGGGCTGGTGCAATGCGGCCGGTCCGCGCGGCCACACAGCTCGGGCATGCCGGGCCCCAGGCGGCAACCGTCTCGACCCCGTTGTGGAGCCGGGCCGCCGGCCTTTCCTTCGAGGGGCCCAGCGGCTCCTCCCGCGTCCAGGCCGGCAACGCGCGGCGCAAGCCTCCCTGCGGCACACGACACAACGCCGCGACCCGGTCCCGGGCCGCGGCGTTCAAGAACACCTCACTGTCGTCCTGGAGAGCTCCGCCGACGCCCTGCTGGCCGGCCACTTCGGCAACCGATGACAGCAGACTCCGCACCGTCAGGCCGTACCTGTCCGCGATCCGCCCCAGGAACGACAGCGTCATCTCACCCTGCAGGGGAGCCACCCGAAAGGCGCCCGAGGCCAGCAACAGCTTCCTCCCATCCCGTCGCTTGTGACAACTGCGTGCTTCGGCTCAACAAACAGGTGCTGGGCCTGCGGCCAGCGCCAGGTCAGTAGTCGAGGTCGAGGTAGTCGATGTCGTTGAGGGTGACGTCGGAGAGGCCCATGGCGCGGCTTCCGCCGTCTTGGAAGTAGATCTCCTTGAATCCCTCGGCGATGATCGCGCGCATCTCCTGGTCGCTGGCTCCAGCCTGGCGGGCGTCGAAGAGGCGTTGTGCGTAGGTGGGTGGGAGGTGGACGGTGAGGCGTCGGAAGCGTCCGTCGTCGGTGGTGCCGACTGGTGCGGTGTATCCGAAGCGGGCCCTGGTCTCCACTGTGATCCCGGTCGTGGCGGCAGCTTGCCGCTGCCGGCGTTTGCGGACCTGTGGCTGCCACCGCTGCCGTACGGCGGCGTCGATCCGTTCGGCGATGGCCTGGGGCGGGTGCTTGCGTTCGCCCTTGCGGTAGCGCTCCACCGATCGCTGGCTGACCCCGATCTCCTGGGCAACGGCTTTGGTCGTCTTGAGCTGCTTGATCAGGAAGTTGATGCGTGCCTGGAGTGTCTTGGGCGGCTGGCGGGTGAAGGCTTCCCGGTCGGCGCGTTCGATGGCGTCGTCGATCTCACCGGACACGGCTTACTCTCCTTCGTCCAGGACGGCGTCGCCGCCCTTGATGTGGCGGGCCGGGTTGAGGCCCTTCTCCATGAGGTCGATCGCCCAGAGCATCTCCTGGACGCCTTCCACCTTGGCCAGGCCGGGCGTGGGCCCGAGGCGGAACCCTCCGGGCTGCGGCTTGCCCGAGGCGGCATACGGCAGGAAGTCCAGCGGCGAGGCGCCCGGCGAGGGGTAGACGACGCAGTCGGAGAGCACGGCGAGCGGGAACAGCCCGGTCATCTTGGCCATGTTGTTGAGCTTGCGGTGCATGTTGACCCGGGCCTTGCTGATGACGGCGGCCCGGATGTCGGGGCGCCACGTCGGCCGGGCGAGGGCCGGCCACCGCTCCCCCGCCTTGTACTGGCGTCCCTGGGGGCGCTCGCGGAGCTTGCCGACGCCGCCCTTCACCGTGGCCTTGATGGCCGCGAGGACGGCGGCCAGAGCCGGGGCGACCTGCTTGTGCTGCTCCATCGCGGCAAGGAACTGGCGGTCGTCCAGGTCCTTGGTGACGCCGAGGTCAGCGAGGGTGTCGACGTACGCGGTTTTGAGCCGGTCGTGCCACGGGTCCAGGTACGCGCCGGTCTCCCGGCGCAGATACGCCTCGATCGGGTGGACGTCGTAGCCGAGCTCCTGGGCGTAGGTGACGGTGTGCGTCTGGTACCAGGCCGGGCCCGTCGGGCGGGAGCCGTCCGGCGTGAACGGCGAGGGCAGGCGCGGGTCCAGCTCGATGTGGGACAGGTCGACCAGCCACGAGCCGGGGATCTTCGGGTTGAACTTCGGCCCGACGAAGTGGTCCGGGGCGCTGAGACCGACGACCAGGCGGGCCGCGGCGGCGAGGAAGGCGGTGTTGAGGTCCAGGCCGACCGCGAAGGGCATCAGGCACTCCTCATCGGAGAGCGAGTCCACCGGCCGCACCCACTGGTACGCCTCCTCGTTCAGGAACCCGCCCGTCCAGCCGGACTGCACGACGACGGGGTGTTCCGGGGTGGCCTCCGGCGGCGCCGGGTCCATCGGCTCCGTCCCCAAGCTGCCGGGGTTGTGGCCGGAGATCCAGTTCCCGGTCTCCGGATCACGCTCCGGCTTCGTCGGCGGGCGCAGCGCCGTCATCAGCTCCAGGCCCGAGACGGCCGTCGACCCGCGCGGGGTGATGACCCGCTGGGCGTACACCCCGAGGACGCGGGCGATGTCGGCCGGTTCCATCTCCGCCACGCCGGGCCAGGACCGCTCATCGAGGGCGTCCCACGACAGGATCGCCAGCTGCACGCACTGCCGCTCGTGGCCCTGCGCCTTGCGGTAGATCCGCGCCCATGGGCCGAAACCGCGCTGGGTGAGCTGCCACTTGGCCTTCGCGACCTGCTTGACGACGGGGTGGTCCTCCGGCAGGCGCAGGGAGCGGCGCTGCTCGTGGCCCTCCAGACGCTCGGGCAGCCCGAGCTTCACGGTGGCCGCCGCCGTGAGGACGATCAGCGGGTCGGAGTCCTTGCCATAGCGGTTCAGCTTCGGCGCACCGAGGCCGGACTCGCGCAGCGTCCACTCCACCAGCTCCACGATCGTGGTCGCCGGGCAGTCCAGCACCAGGCCGCTGACGCCGTACGCGCAGCCGTCACCGTCCAGGACCGCGAGCGGGCCGTGCGGGAACCGCGGGTCGGTCGCGGGCTTCGCCGCCTTCTTCGTGGCCGGACGCCGCGATGACGCAGCGGGCCGGATAGCGGGGCGCGCCGGCGCCGCAGCCGGAACGGCGGAAGCCTGCGGAGCATCTGCCGTCTCCACCCTGGACGCGGCCAGCTCGGTAGACGCTGCGGGCGCCGTCGCGGCAACCGAGGCTGCCGGAGCCGCGCCGGGGGCGGGGTACTTCGCAGCCCACCCCTTCAGCAGCCGCTGGTAGGCATCCAGGCGCGGCGACTTCGGCTCGCTGCGGCCGTTCTCCCAGTTCTTCACCGACTGGGTCGTGGTCTTCAACGCAGTGGCGAGGCGGGCCTGGGTGATGCCGGCCGCCTCACGCAGCCGGGCGCGCTCCGCCGGAGGCGGCAGGTGCGGCTCCTCATTCAACAGAGCGTCGACGGACGCGAACAGCTCTTCCTCAGATGCCATGACCCCGCACCCTCACTCCAGGCCAGCTTGCTTAACCACAAACTTATCCCAGACTTTAACCTTCCAGGGCCCATTCCAGCCCTAGCGCGGCGAGCGCGGCGAGTTTGTCAGTGGTGAGCTTCGCGCGGCGGCTCTTCTGGTTCATGACCCACACTCCAAGCCGGACTTCGACCCCGTCCTCCAGCAGCTCTACGTGGGCCCTGGGGACCTTCACAGAGCCTGTGCGGGCTCTGTACTGCGCGAGGGCCGCCGCGCCCCGCTCGAACGTCGTGGAAGCCCTTGTGGGCCTCTCCGCTTCCGGGGCGAGCGGTGTGATGCCGAGCTGCTCCAGGCGCTCGCGCTGTCCGTCGGTCAGGGCCTGCCAGACCTTCGGCGTCCGCTGCCGGGCCAGCCACTTCCCGATGTCCATACCGTGAACCGTGAATCCGGGCAGGACTTCCGCCTGGCCCTCTTCGTCGGACACCAGCTCGCGAAGGGCGGCGTAGTGCCGCTGCCACTCCGCCGACCACGACGGGTTCCAGTCCTCGTCCACGGCCAGAAGCGCGGCCTCCCACTCCGGGTGACCGTCCAACGCGCCGGGACGCCGCAAATTGCTCAACCACTGTCCCACCGGCCTGGACAAAGCCACTGCGGACCTCGGAGCACAGAGGGTCCAGTACTGGTCGTAGTACGCCTTCGCGGCCTCCAGGTTCTCCTGGAACCGCTCATCGGCCAAGGACCACACCATGCCGAGCTTCTCCAGCCGCCGGGCGCGCTGCCCGGTCATCTGCCCGGCCCCGAACGCCCGCCGCTGTTCCGCCACCCACGTCCCCAGCGGAAATGCGCCCTCCTTGTGCCCGTACGGCACTCGGGCATGACCCTCACGCTCCGTGAACTCCTTGAGCTTCGCCCAGCCGCGCGCCCAGTCCTGCCGCTCCGTGTCGATCACATTGAAGGACACCCAGTTCGCGACCATCACCGGATCACGCGGAGCCGCAAAACGAAGCAGCAATCTGGTTTCTTCCTCACCATCACCGGGCGCGACACCAATGGATTCGGAGGGCTGCACGACGTCCTTCTGAGGCTCCTGCGGGATCGCCAGCAACTCCACTGCCTCTTCGTCGTGAGCCCGCAGACCTTCCAATACCTTCACCAAAGGTCGGTATGAACCCGAGGTGAACATATCCTCCGGCGATTCATCGGGCTGGAGAAATACCGGCACGATCAAAGAGGCGAGCTTTCCCTCTCCGGGCTTCTGACGCAGTGCGCGGCCGATCGCCTGCACGATGTCGTGCGGCGCGCCCTTGGGGTCCAACAGTGCCACGGAGTCCACGGCCCGGATGTCCACGCCCTCGCCCAGGACGCGGCAGTTGGAGAGCACGGCCCGCCGGGCGGTGGTACCGAACCTGCCCAGCACCTCCCGCCGACGCTCCGGGACGTGCTCGCCGCACAGCCAGTCCGCCCAGATCTCCGCCGGGTACTTCTCCGGCTGGTCGGCGTGCAGCCGCTTGGCCACACGCTCCAGGCCCTCCGCGTACGCCTGTGCCTCTATGGTCCGGTGATGGAAGGTGATGCAGGTCTGGAGGTTGTGCTGCTCCATCGTGTGCAGCAGCGCGGCCTGGAGCGCACCGAGGCGCTGCCCGCGCACCTCCTCGGTGTGCCGCTCCTCGCCCATCAGCCGCTCGGGCGTCACGACCGGGTCCTGAAGCTCCAGGACGATGATCTGGTACCGCGCCAACAGCTTCCGCGACACCGCCGACGCCAGCGACAGCTTGTACAGGACCGGCCCGAAGACCTTCTCGTCATCCATGGAGGCCGCCATCTCCCGCGGCAGCGGGTCACGCACCCCCTCGGCGACCTCGCGGTTCAGCCGCTCCTCCCAGATCCGCGGCGTCGCCGTCAGATACAGCCGGCGGTGCGCCGGGATCTTCGTCTGGTCGTGGATGTCCGCCCACGCCTTACCCATCGACCCACTGGTCCGGTGCGCCTCATCCACCACCGCCAGGTCCACCGGGGCGAGCTTCTGACCGTAGGCACCCTCGAACGCCTCCACCAGCACGCCTAGCGACGCGTAGGTGGCGTAGATGGTCACCGGCCCTGCCGAGTGCCACAGCGCCAGCTGCACCGGGTTGGTGGTGGACCGCACCCCCAGGCGCCACAGCTCCGGATCGTCCAGCGGCGAACACACCATGACCGCCGGCCCCTTGTGCCCGACCCCGCTCCACGCCTTCACCGTCTGCGCCAGGAGATCCAGGGTCGGCACCACAACGAGAACGCGGCCCTTGGGTACAATCCGCTTTGCGGAGGCCGCCGCGATGATGGTCTTTCCCGTCCCACACGCGGCGTGCACCTGTCCGCGCAGACCATTCCAGGGAATGCCGCCCGGCGGGATATCGAGGCCGCGCACGATGGCGGCTACAGCCTCAATCTGGTGTTCACGCAGTTTCACGGCCATTCCCGTGTTCTCCTTTTCGCGGAATGCGGCTTGTAACAGGAATGAGAGTCCGGCGCGGTGAGTGGCGGGCCAGGGTGGTGGTGTCTGGTCCCAGACTCTACACAGTCAGCATCAGTGATGCATTACCCATGCGACAGCTTCCCCCTGTAGGCTGATACTTGGCCAAATCTCGCCCTGCTGACACGGTTCATGGGGTATACTGACGGGGGATTGGTCAACGTGAGCGGCTGATTTCGAGGATGAGGAGAGGTTCGGGTGGAGCGCAGCGGAGCCCGTCACTGCGGTTGGGCCGGCACCCTGTCAGGCCGATGGTCCGTCACTCTCGTTGCCGGGGTGGTGCGTAGTAACCCCAAGCCCTACACAGGTCCGCGTGTGATGCACCTCCCCTTACTGCCAGCCCAGGCACCCGCGCTTGCGCGGGTGCCCACAATTCGCGCTTGCGCGAATTACCCTGCCTTTTGAATTCCGCTTGCGGAATTCTATTCCGGCGCCTGCGCCGGAATCCGAATTGCGCTTGCGCAATTCCTGCTTTATGCCCCGGCTTGCCGGGGCATATCCCGCTCCGCGGG